>NZ_LAVA02000005.1 GCF_000974985.2 Streptomyces mangrovisoli
GCAGGTGCGCTACGACCCGCAGGCACGTCGTGGCTGATCGCGCAGTTCCCCGCGCCCCTGGGGGAGCCGCCCAGCCGTACTCCCAGGGGCGCGGGGAACTGCGCGAAAGAGCCCCACCGGGTCGCAGGCGCAGGACGACCCGCGGGCACGTCATGGCCGGTCGCGCGGTTCCCCGCGCCCCTGGGGGGCGAACCGCCGGACCGCTACTCCGCCGCGCCGTACAGGCGATCCCCCGCGTCCCCCAGGCCAGGGACGATGTAGCCGTGCTCGTTGAGGCGCTCGTCGACGGCCGCCGTCACGACCGTCACCGGCGTGCCCGCGAGCTCGCGCTCCATCAGCTCGACGCCCTCGGGGGCGGCCAGCAGCACCACGGCGGTGACATCGTCCGCGCCGCGCCGGATCAGCTCCTGGATCGCCGCGACCAGCGTGCCGCCCGTGGCGAGCATCGGGTCCAGGACGTACACCTGGCGCCCCGAGAGGTCCTCCGGCATCCGGGAGGCGTACGTCGACGCCTGGAGCGTCTCCTCGTTGCGGACCATGCCGAGGAAGCCCACCTCGGCGGTCGGCAGCAGCCGCACCATGCCGTCCAGCATCCCGAGGCCGGCCCGCAGGATCGGGACCACCAGGGGGCGCGGGTAGGAGAGCTTGACGCCGGTGGTGGCGGCGACCGGCGTCCGGATGTCGACGACCTCGGTGCGCACGTCCCGCGTGGCCTCGTAGGCGAGCAGGGTGACCAGTTCGTCGGCGAGCCGGCGGAAGGTCGCGGAGTCGGTGCGCTCGTCGCGCAGCGTGGTGAGCTTGTGGGCGACCAGCGGGTGGTCGACGACGTGGAGACGCATAAGCACCACATTAACCGTGCTCGATGTCCCCACGCGCCCGCATCAAACCGCCCGTCCGAGGGAAAGTGGGAGGGACGGACCTGGGGTGATGCACCGATGCCTGACCTGCCCGAGCGGAACGCCGAAGGACAGCAGCAGCCGCGCGAGACGGACGCCGAGCGCCGCCGACGGCGCGCCCAGTTCCTGCGCGATCTCGCCGAGGCGCGGGAGTTGCGCGACCGGGTGCAGCCGCGCCGCGCCAAGGCCGCCCGGCTGCGACATGCCATGCGGATGCGGACGTTCCGCTGGTAAAGAAGATCACGGCCGGTATCGGGGCGGGGCGGGCGGCCGTGCCGAGGCCGCGGCCAAACCCGCGTACGATCCGCAGGTGGCGGCAACGAGCGCGCTGGTGAGTCGTTTTCGGATGTGCGATCAAAACCACCGGACACAGGGTGCCGAAGACGTCCCCTGAACGCTTTGTTTCTGCCACGATTCCGAGTGGGTGGGGCTCGGAGCACAGCTCTTCCCGCCCAGAACCTCCGCCGGGGGGACCCCCAACCGGCACGCCTATGACCAGTGGGAGAGTCACGGTGTACTTCGCCGCACTGCTCGCGCGCACCGAAGACGGGTGGGAAGCGAGCGACACAGAGCTCGACGATGTGGAGACCCTGTCGGACCTGGCCGACCTGGCCCGTGAAGCCTCGCCCGAGGACGACACGGTCCTGGTGCTCATCGAGCAGGAGGACGCGTGGTTCGGCGTCGTCCGCATCGACGGTGAGGACGACCCGCGTATCTACGTCTCGGACGCCGCCGCCGCTGCCCGCAGCTCGTACGGCGAGATCCTGCTCACCGACGAACTGCTCGGGCGGGAGCCCGGCGACGACGCGGCCGATCTGGACTCGCTGGACCTCGACGGCACCGAGGACGGTGAGCCCGACGACGATGACGACGAGGAGGGCTCCGGCGCCGATTCGGTGCCGCACAGCCCCGTCGGCGACAGCGAGATCCTCGACGACCTGGGCGTCAGCGAGAAGGAGCTGCGCGCCCTGGACGCGGAGGACGCGCTGAACACGATCGCCGAGGCCCTCGGGGCCTCGGAGGTGCTGGAGACCGTCCGCTGACCGCACCGCACACCGGACCGGCCGCGCCCGCGGATCCGCCGGCGCACTCCGGCCACGGGCCCGGACCGCATTCCGGCCCCCGGCCCGGACCGCCCCCCGGTCGCGGACCGGGTCCGGCGCCGGACCCGGTCCGCGACCGCTGGCGGGCGGCCATGCGGCTCGCCCTGGACGAGGCCGGGCTGGCCGTCCGGGGCGGGGACGTCCCCGTCGGCGCCGTCGTGCTGTCCGCGGACGGTACGACGGTGCTGGCGAGCGGCCACAACGAGCGGGAGGCCACCGGGGACCCCACCGCGCACGCCGAGGTCCTCGCGATCCGGCGCGCCGCGGCGCGGCTCGGCGAGTGGCGGCTGGCGGGCTGCACGCTGGTCGTCACCCTGGAGCCGTGCACGATGTGCGCCGGGGCGCTGGTGCAGTCCAGGGTGGACCGGGTCGTCTACGGTGCCCGCGACGACAAGGCGGGCGCGGCCGGCTCCCTGTGGGACGTGGTCCGCGACCGCCGCCTCAACCACCGCCCCGAGGTGATCGAGGGCGTCCTCGCGGACGAGTGCGCGCGGCTGCTCACGGATTTCTTCCGGGACCGCTGAATACCGATTTCAGCGAGGGCGACACTGTGCTGTAGGGTCTCCCTCGGTAGCGTGTCCGAGCGGCCGAAGGAGCTCGCCTCGAAAGCGAGTGTGGCGCAAGTCACCGAGGGTTCAAATCCCTCCGCTACCGCCGAAGAAGGGCCCCGTCGCGAGACGGGGCCCTTCGTGCGTCCGCGGGCGTGGACGTCGTGTCCGTGCGGGCCCTTCGGCCCCGGTCATCGCCCATCTGCGGCCACCCCTAAAGGCGTTGTGCCGGTTAAACTCGCGCCGGCAGGCAGAGGCATTGGCCAGGGCATCACAGGGGAGGCCGCGATGGCGGTGAACGCGAAGAAGATCGCCGTCTATGCGCTCGTGGTCTTCGTGCTGTACGTGATCATCACGGATCCGGCCAAGGCCGCGGACTACGTGCAGATAGGGTTCGAGGGCATATCGGACGCCGCCAAGGCCATCGGCACCTTCATGACCTGGCTGGCCGACGGCGCCCAGAACTAGGGCCTGCCGACGGAACGGCCCAGGCCCCGCCGACAGAAAGGCCCCGGGAACCCGCATGATGCGCCATCTGGTCCTCTTCAAGCTCAACGAAGGTGTCGAGCGCGACGACCCCCGGGTCGTGGCGGGCGTCGAGGCGTTCCGGGCACTGGACGGGAAGATCCCCGAGATCCGGTTCTGGGAGCTGGGCTGGAACGTCAGCGACCGGCCCATCGCCTACGACTTCGCCATCAACTCCGGCTTCGACGACGCCGAGTCGCTGCGCGCCTACGTGGAGCACCCCGAGCACCAGGCGGGCGTCGCCCTCTGGCGCGAGTTCGCCACCTGGGTGATCGCCGACTACGCCTACTGAGCGCCCGCCGAGCCTTCCTCGGACCGGGGCGCGCGCCCGTTCGCGCGGCGCGATCCCGACCCTGTGCAGCCCCCCGCCGGAACGCGGGGGGCTGTGCCACGTTGCGTACCTCGACGTGCCCTCAACACGACGTAAGGGGGTGCTTGCACACAGTGCACATGTCTTGTGATGCTATGACCGCTTTTGACGGTTGATTGATCGAAGAAGAGGTGGCGTTGACCGTGTCGGCCAGTACTGCGCCGCCCCAGGACGAGGTGCCCGCCCAGCCTCCCGCGCCCGACGAGCGCCCCGCGCCCGACGAGCCTCCGGGGAGCGGACCGGCCGCCGGGAACGCGCAGCCGCCGGGGAGCGGACCGGTCACCGAGACCGCGCAGACTCCCGGGCCGGCCCAGCCGCCCGCACCCGCACCCCCCGCGGAGAAGCGCCGCGGCGCGGACACCCGGGCGCTCACCCAGGTGCTGTTCGCACAGTTGAAAGACCTCCGGCCGGGCACGCCGGAGCACGACCGCGTGCGCGGGGCGCTCATCGAGGCCAACCTCCCGCTCGTGCGCTACGCGGCCGCCCGCTTCCGCTCCCGCAACGAGCCGATGGAGGACGTGGTCCAGGTCGGCACCATCGGGTTGATCAACGCCATCGACCGCTTCGACCCCGAGCGCGGCGTGCAGTTCCCGACGTTCGCCATGCCGACCGTGGTCGGCGAGATCAAGCGGTACTTCCGGGACAACGTCCGCACCGTCCATGTGCCGCGCCGGCTCCACGAGTTGTGGGTCCAGGTCAACAGCGCCACCGAGGACCTCACCACGGCCTTCGGGCGCTCCCCCTCGACCGCCGAGATCGCCGAACGGCTGCGCATCGGCGAGGACGAGGTGCTCTCCTGCATCGAGGCCGGGCGGTCGTACCACGCGACCTCCCTGGAGGCCGCGCAGGAGGGCGACGGGCTGCCCGGACTGCTCGACCGGATCGGCTACGAGGACCCCGCCCTGGACGGCGTGGAACACCGCGATCTGGTACGGCATCTGCTGGTCCAGCTTCCCGAGCGGGAACAGAGAATCCTGCTGCTGCGGTACTACAGCAATCTCACCCAGTCGCAGATCAGTGCGGAACTCGGCGTCTCGCAGATGCACGTTTCCCGGCTACTCGCGCGTAGCTTCCAGCGCCTCCGATCCGCAAACAGGATCGAGGTGTAACCGGCACGAGCGAATCGCTCACCAGGGCGGTTCCCGACAGTTGTGCGCCGATAGACCGTCAGACCCCCTCTTTCCAGGGCCGATTCGCGCTCAACATGTCGACTTATCACTTCAGGGTGTTGCCGACATGTGACATTCTGCGGGAAGCGCGTTTGCCGCGGCTCCGGCTCCGGTATTCAGGTGAAGGCATCGTTCCTCCACGGAACGACGCCGCGACCGTCCCGCGACCCAAAGGGGGTGGCATGTCCGCAGAACAGGGCAGCTCGAAGGTGCTCACGCTCCAGAAGAGCGACACCACGACCGAGGCGCTCGACACACTCGGCGGCCCCATCGATGAGGTCGTGGCTCCCGAGACCGAGCCGGCTCCGGCTCCTCCCGTCTCGGAAGCCATCGACACCCGCACCCTGTCCCGCTCCCTGTTCCTGCGGCTCGCCGCACTCGACGAGCACAGCCCCGAACGCGCCTACGTCCGGGACACCCTCATCGAGCTCAACCTCCCCCTGGTCCGCTACGCGGCCGCCCGCTTCCGCTCCCGCAACGAGCCGATGGAGGACATCGTCCAGGTCGGCACCATCGGCCTGATCAAGGCGATCGACCGGTTCGACTGCGAGCGCGGCGTCGAGTTCCCGACGTTCGCCATGCCGACCGTGGTCGGCGAGATCAAGCGGTTCTTCCGCGACACGTCGTGGTCGGTGCGGGTGCCGCGGCGGCTCCAGGAGCTGCGCCTGGCCCTGACGAAGGCCAGCGACGAGCTGTCCCAGAAGCTCGACCGCTCCCCGACGGTGACCGAACTGGCCGCCGTGCTCGGGGTGTCCGAGGAGGACGTGGTCGACGGCCTGGCGGTCGGCAACGCCTACACCGCCTCCTCGCTGGACTCCCCCGCCCCGGAGGACGACGGCGGCGAGGGCTCCCTGGCCGACCGCCTCGGCTACGAGGACACGGCCCTGGAGGGCGTCGAGTACCGCGAGTCGCTGAAGCCGCTGCTGGCCAAGCTGCCGCCCCGCGAGCGGCGGATCATCATGCTGCGGTTCTTCGCCAACATGACCCAGTCGCAGATCGGCGAGGAGGTCGGCATCTCCCAGATGCACGTCTCCCGGCTGCTCACCCGGACCCTGGCCCAGCTGCGCGAGGGTCTCATCTCGGACTGACCCCCGCCGGGTCCCGGTCGGGCCGGGTCTCGCGGATCCGCCGCGAGGGTTCCTATTTGACGGAGCGTCAGCCACCATGGCGCGATGCTTCGAGCGACAGTGACGCATGGCCGTCGGGGCGCCGCGATCGGCGCGTCGGCGGCCGTCGCCGTGCTGGGCGTGGCGCTCGCGGCCTGCGGCGGGGGCGCGGGCGGCGGCTACGCGGCGGTGGGGCCCGCGGACGGCCCCTCGGGGACTCCGACGACGGGTCCGACGGGAGCGGTACGGCTCGTCCCGCTGGACGGCGCCTCCGACTCCCCACGGCCCGGAGGCGGTTCGGGCGACAGCAGCGACACGAGCGACAGGAGCGGCAGCCGCGGCGAGGGCGCCGAGGACCGCGAGAGCGGCGCGGGCGGCTCGCCCGCCGCCGCGGCAGCGGGTCCGGGAACGGACGCCGGCGCCACGGCCCCCTCCGGAGCACACGGCTCCCACACGTCACCCACGCCCACGTCGTCCCGTACGGCCGCGCCCGCGGCGCTCGCCTGGAGCGGTCCCGCATGGCAGGCCGGAGACCGGCGCTGGTGCGACGAGGTGACCGTGGAGTTCCGCAACTCCGGCGGCACACCGGTGCGTTCGGGCACGGTGACGTTCGGGACGCACATCATCGGGGCGCTCGGCATCGACTGGGCGACCGTCACGTCCACCGAGGACCTCCCGGCGCCGATCGGCGCCGGGGCGCGCACGTCGGCGACCTGGACGGTGTGCGTCGACGCCTGGCGGGTTCCGCTGGGGATGCACGTCGAGACCCGCGACGCGTCCGTCCGGTGGACGTAGCCACGGGTCCGTGCGAACCCCGGCCGTGAAGTGGAACGGGCGTGCCCCGCAGGGCACTTCGTCACATCAGCGCCAGCCAGGCCACCGCCGCGACGATCACGACCGCGGCGACCACGCCGACGATCAGGCCGATGCGCGGGCCCGCGGGCGCCGCCTGCTGCTGCTGTTGGCCCTGCGGGGCCTCGTCGACGAAGGCGCGGAACATCTGGGTGCTGCCGGCGGGGTCGTAGTTGCCCTGGGGGCCCTGGGTGTTAGCCATGGCCCGAGACACTAGCGAATCGGCGGCAGCGGCCCAAGTGGGGGACCGTGCGCAAAACCGGCCGTAGCCGTACGCGGATTTACGGTTGCCATACTTGCCTTTGCCAAGTTTTTAGCCCTGAAGCCCCCCAATTATTTGCCTGTAACAACCAACCGGTCATATGGTTGCCCAAAGCAACGAGTAGCGGGAGGTGTGATGGCGGAGCAGGCGCAGTTCGAGGAGCTGGCCCGTCAGCTCAGCGCCGTCGGAGCCGTGAAGCGGGACATGGGCCGGATCCTGCCGCCCGACTGTCCGGCCGGCTCCGCGGCCGTGCTGACCGTGCTCGGCCGTCACGGGGACATGCGCATGAGCCGGCTCACCGAGCTGCTCGCCGTCGACATGTCCGTGACCAGCCGGCATGTCGCGCACCTCGCCGACCGCGGCTGGCTCGAACGGTCCCCCGACCCCGCGGACGGACGCTCCCGGATCCTGCGGCTCACCCCCGCGGGCCGGACCATGCTCGGCGAGCTCTACGAGCGGATGACCGAGCTGCTGGCCCACCGGCTGAGCGACTGGACCGACGACGAGATCGGGCAGCTGACCGGTCTGATGACCCGGCTGCGGGAGAGCTTCGGCGACTGCCGCTCCCCGCACTCCCGGGCGCCCGCCCTCACCCCCGCACTCACCCCGACCACCCGTACACCCGCGACCACGTAGAAAAGGAAACCCATGGCAACGACCACACCAGCAGGTGTGCGGGCCCACGCGAAGCACGGGGGAGGCGCAGGCCAGGCCCCGATGTCCCATCGGCAGATCATGGAGGCGCTCTCCGGTCTGCTGCTCGGCCTGTTCGCCGCGATCCTCTCGTCGACGATCGTCACCAACGCCCTGCCGACCATCATCGGCGACCTCGGCGGCGGCCAGTCCGCCTACACCTGGGTCGTCGCGGCCGCCCTGCTGGCGATGACCGCCTCGGTCCCGCTGTGGGGCAAGATGGCGGACCTGGTCAGCAAGAAGACCCTGGTCCAGACGTCCCTCGGGATCTACATCGTCGGCTCGATCGTCGCCGGTCTCTCGCAGAACCCGGCGATGCTGATCAGCGCCCGTGTCATCCAGGGCCTCGGCGCCGGCGGTCTGTCCGCCCTGGTGCAGGTCATCCTGGCCGCGATGATCTCCCCCCGGGAGCGCGGCCGGTACTCCGGCTACACCGGCGCCACGTTCGCGGTCGCGACCGTGGGCGGCCCGCTGCTCGGCGGCGTGATCACCGACACCTCGTGGCTCGGCTGGCGCTACTGCCTGTTCGTCGGCATCCCCTTCGCGCTGATAGCGCTCGTGCTGCTGCAGAAGACGCTGCACCTGCCCGTCGTCAAGCGCCAGGTCAAGGTCGACTGGCTGGGCGCCTTCTTCATCACCGCCGCGGCCTGCCTGCTGCTGCTCTGGGTGACCTTCGCCGACGACAAGTACGACTGGGTCTCCTGGCAGTCCGGCGTGATGGTCGGCGGCACGATCGTGCTGACGCTGCTGTTCCTGCTCACGGAGACGAAGGCCAGCGAGCCGATCATCCCGCTGCGCCTGTTCCGCAACCGCACCATCTCGCTCGCGTCGCTCGCCTCGATGTTCGTCGGCGTCGGCATGTACGCGGGCACCGTGTTCTTCTCGCAGTACTTCCAGCTGGCCCGCGACAAGTCCCCGACGATGTCCGGCGTCATGACCATCCCGATGATCGGCGGCCTGTTCCTGTCGTCGATGGTCTCCGGCCAGGTCATCACCCGCACCGGCCGCTGGAAGGCCTGGCTGGTCGCCGGCGGCGCCTCGCTCACCGCGGGCCTCGCCCTGCTCGGCGGGATGCGCTACGACACCCCGTACTGGGAGCTGTCGATCTACATGGCGCTGCTGGGCATCGGCGTCGGCATGATGATGCAGAACCTGGTGCTCTCCACGCAGAACCAGGTCGCCCCGCGCGACCTCGGCGTGGCCTCCTCCGTCGTCAGCTTCTTCCGCTCCCTGGGCGGCGCGGTCGGCGTCGGCGTGCTCGGCTCGGTGATGTCCACCCGGATCACCCACTACGCCAAGGACACCATCACCGCCCTGGACCCGCAGAGCCAGGCGGCCGCGGCCAAGGCGGTCGGCGGCAGCGCGCTGCCCGACATGGACGCCCTGCCCGGCCCGATCCGCACCTGGCTGGAGGGCGCCTACGGCCACGGCATCGGAGACGTCTTCCTCTTCAGCGCGCCGGCCGCGTTCATCGCCTTCCTGGTCGTGATCTTCATCAAGGAGGTCCCGCTGCGGACCACCGGCGCCCTCGCGCAGGCCGCCGAGCAGGAGGGCCTCGCCGTCGCGGACGCCGCGGCCGTCGCCGGGGCCCCGGTCCCGGTGGAGCCGGTCTCCGACGCCGATGTGGAGGGCGCCCCGACCGGGTCGGCCGCCCCGGTCCCCGACCCGGTCCCCGCCGCGGCGTTCGCCGGGGCACCGGCCGCCCACGCCCCGGCCACCGAGGGCACGGCCCGGCTCGCCGCCGTCGCCGCACCGGCCGCCGCCTCGGCGACCGTCACCGCCCACGGCGCGGGCGTCCCGGTCCGCGGCCAGGTCCGCGGCGCCGAGAGCGCGCCCGTCGCGCAGGCCGCGGTCACCCTGATCTCGCTGACCGGCAGCCAGCTCGGCCGCTCGGTCGCGCGGGCCGACGGCTCCTACGCGGTGAGCGCGCCGGGCGCGGGCAGCTACGTCCTGATCGCCTCCGCCGACGGCTACCAGCCGCAGGCCTCCACGATCGTGGTGAACGGCGAACCCGTCGACTACGACATCCTGCTCAGCGGCACCAGCGGCCTCGGCGGCACGGTGCGCGCCACCGAGAGCGGGCAGCCGGTCAAGGACGCGATGGTGATCGTCACCGACGTGCGCGGCGATCTGCTGGCCACCGGCACCACCGGCGAACAGGGCGAGTTCGCCTTCGCCGAGCTGGTGCCCGGCACCGTGACCCTCGCGGTGAACGCGGCCGGCTTCCGGCCCCGGGCGCTGCCGGTCGAGGTGGGCGGCACCGGCGTCACCCGGATCGAGGTCGACCTCGACTCCGGCGCCCGGCTCCTGGGTGTCGTACGGGCCCCGCACGGCCCGCTGGCCGACGCCCGGGTCACCCTGGTCGACGCGGCGGGCAACGTGGTCGCCACCGCCACCACCGGCGCGGACGGCGCGTACGCCTTCGGCGATCTGGACGGCGGCGAGTACACCGTCATCGCGACGGGCTACCCGCCGGCCGCGACCGCGCTGACGGTCACCGGCCAGGGTGTCGACGGACACGACATCGAACTGGCCCACCCGGACGAGTAGTCCGGCCCCGGCCCGTGGCGCGCCCCGCGCCACGGGCCGGTTCCCTTACAGGCACGTACCGGCATTCGCCGGCAATCGCAGCGCTTTCTCCAGGAGTTGACGGGATGGGACTGACCGCGAAGATCCGTACGCGGGACGGCTGGGCCGTGTCGCACGCGGTCGTCACGGTGACCGACATGACGGGCGCGCAGGTGCTGCGCGCCGAGGCGGACCCCGAGGGGGCGGTGCGCGATGCCACCGCTCTCGCGCCGGGCCCGTACACGGTGATCGTCACGGCCGTCGGCTACGCCCCCGCCGCCGCGACCGCGCTGGTCACCGCGAGCGGCCGGGCCGAGGTCGGCACGGTGACGCTGACCCGGCAGGGCGGCACCGAACTGCCCCCGCCCGGCCCGTGGACGATCGACCCGGCGCACTCCGCGGTCGCCGCCGTCGCCCAGCACCTGGGGATCTCCAGCGTGCGGGGCCGGTTCACCGCGTTCACGGGCGCGATCGAGATCGCCCCGGACGACGTCGCCAAGTCCCGCGTGGAGGCGGTGATCGAGGCCGCGTCCATCGACACCGGCAACCACACCCGGGACGAGCACCTGCGCTCCGCCGACTTCCTCGACGTGGCGAACCACCCGGAGATCACCTACCGGAGCACCGGCCTGACCGCGGCGGGCCCGGACCGCTGGACGGTCCACGGCGACCTCTCGATGCGCGGTGTCGTACGGCCCGTCGACCTCGACCTCGCCTACCTCGGCACCGGCGCCGACCCCTGGGGCGGCACCCGGGCGGCGTTCCGCGCCACGGCCGAGCTGCGCCGCGAGGACTTCGCGATGAACTACAACCAGGTCCTCCAGGCGGGCATCGCCGCCATCGGCACCACGCTGCGGATCGAGCTGGACGTCCAGGCGGTCCAGGGCGAGTCCCTGCCGGCCGTCTGACGACCGCGGCGACCTGGCCCCGGCGGTCGTACGTCCTTCATCAGGACGTCAGTTGTCCGTCGACGCGACGATCCGCCGGGCCAGGTCGCGGAGCTTGACGTTCTCCCGCTGCGAGGCGCGCACCAGGCTCTCGAACGCGGCGACCGCGTCGATGTCCAGCCGCTCCATGAGGATGCCGGTGGCCTGCCCGATCAGATCGCGGGTGTGCATGGCCTCGGTGAGCTGCTCCCGCACGGTGACGGAGTTCAGCGCGAGGCCGACATGCGCCGTGAGCAGCCGCCCGACCCGGGTGGCGGACTCGTCGAAGGCGTACGGGTCCCGGGAGTACGCGGTCAGGACGGTGAGCCTGCGCTTGTCCGCGCGCAGCCTGAGCGAGAGCACCGAGCGCACCCCGACGCCGGCCAGCGGTCCCTCGCCGAGACCGTTGTCACCGGCCGCCACGCGCACCACCGGCGAGGCCCACAGCCGCTCCCGGTGCGGGAGTTCGGGGCTCGCGGCGTCTCGCACCAGGTCGTCGCTCCAGGCGAGAGTCCGCAGGCCCTCACCGCGGTCGATCTCCGACACACCGGCGTGGTCCGCGCCGGGCAGCAGGTCCACCGTCAGCCGGACGGCCGTGCGCAGCGTGTCCTGCGGAGTGGTCGTCCCGTGCAGTTGCCGAGCAGCATCGGTGAGTGCCTCGGCCAGCTCAAGACCGGCCGACAGGCGCGTCATATCGGAAAATTCAGACGAAGCCACCACGAACCTCTCGAATGGCATGGCCCTCGGCCATGCTCAGGGAGAGCTCCGCAGCACATTCCCGACTGCGAGCACACGACACCTGCACTTTATCTGTTCCGACTCGATCCCGGACATGCCGTCTAGGCTCGGCCCCATGGCACCCACTATCGCGACGAACACCCGTGTATCGCTGGCCGAACTGCTGGACTTCGTGCGCCCCCGGCACCGCGCGCTCCTGCTCACCCGCCGTGCCGACGGCGGTCCTCAGGGCTCCCCGCTGACCTGCGGGGTCGACGACTCGGGGCGGATCGTGGTGTCGACGTATCCGGAGCGGGCCAAGACCCGCAACGCCAAGCGCGACGAGCGCGTCGGGCTCATCGTGCTGAGCGACGAGTGGAACGGCCCGTGGGTGCAGATCGACGGCACGGCGGAGGTGATCGACGCGCCCGACTCCGTCGAGCCGCTCGTGGAGTACTACCGCAACATCGCCGGTGAGCACCCGGACTGGGACGAGTACCGGGCAGCGATGCTCAAGCAGGGCAAGTCGATCATCCGGATCACCCCGGAGCGCTGGGGGCCGGTGGCCACCGGCGGCTTCCCGGCACGGCTGGTGGACGAGGAGGCGTAGGCCGGCCCTCGCGGGCGACCGTCGCCTCGATGCCCGCGACCAGCAGGTCCAGGGCGACGGCGAAGTCCCGGTCCAGGGGCTCCGCGAGCGAGTCGGCGGCCGCCCGCTCGTCCCGGGCGGCGACCCGGCCCTCGACCGTCCCGTGGCCGTAGACGAATCCGAAGACGGCCGAGATGGCGCCGGTGATGCCGTGGGCGGGCAGGCCGGTGCGGCCGACGACCTGGCGCACGGCCCGGGAGAAGGCCGTGGAGCGCGGGCCGATGTCGGGGTAGCGGCCGACGAGCGGGGAGAGCCAGGGATGGCGGACCAGCAGCGCGCGGTACTGCGCGGCGAGCGCGCGCAGTTGGTCCCGCCAGTCCTCGGCCCCCCGGTCCCCGCCCCGGTCTTCCCGGTCCCCGCCACCCACACCGCCCTCCCCGTCCTCGCCGCCCTCTCTGTCCTCGCCACCCGCTCCGTCCTCGCCACCCGCTCCGTCCTTGCCTCCCTCTCCGTCCTGCGGTGCGGTCGGCAGGTCCAGTTCGCCGTGGACGGCGTCCAGGGCCAGTTCGAGGAGGTCGTCCTTGGTGTCGACGTACCAGTAGACGGACATCGCCGTCACGTTCAGCTCGGCGGCGAGGCGGCGCATGGAGAACCGGGCGAGGCCCTCGGCGTCCAGCAGCCGTACAGTGGCCTCGGTGATCCGTTCCCGGTCGAGCCCGGAGGGCTGCCCGCCGCCGCGGCCGCCGCGCCGCGGCCGGTCCGTGAGCCAGACGCTGGTCCGCGCGGGCCGCTCGGCCGCCTTCGCCATGGCTCACCTTCCTCGGCAGTCGCTTCCTCGGTACTCGCGTCGCCGGGGCGAACACCCGGCCGCCGCCTTCGAGTCTGCCCGTCCGGCGGCGCGGACGCGAGAAGGGCGGTGACCGTGGTCACCGCCCTTCGCTCCGCTCACCGCTTCCTGCGGCCGGCCGTCAGCTGCCGCTGCTCGTCTGCTGCGTGAGGTCGTAGAAGGTGGCCGAACCGACCGTCACCTTCTTGAAGTTGCTCTCGACCCACGAGGAGATCTGCGAGGCGGTGCCGTTGCTGCTGCCGCCCATGCCACCGCCCATGCCGCCGCCGGAGATGAAGTAGTGGATCTTTCCGTCGGCCACGTACTTCTTGAACTGCGCCAGCGTCGGGGACGGGTCGGTGCCGTTGAAGCCGCCGATCGCCATGACCGGGTCACCGGTGGCGAGCTGGTAGCTCGCGGCGTTCTGGGAGCCGATGGACGCGGCGACCCAGGTGTACGAACCGGCGTCCTTCTCCAGCAGGGTCTTCGCCTCGGAGGAGACGTTCGCGCCGTTCAGCAGGCCGCCGGCGCCACCGCCGCCGCCCATGCCGCCACCCATGCCGCCGCCCTCGCCGAAGCCGCCGCCGGGGAGGCCGCCCCCGTTCTGGGTGCTGCCGCCGCCGTTCTGCTGGTTCTGGCCCGGCATGTTCCCACCGGGGAAGCCGCCGTTGCCGTTGCCGTTCCCGTTCCCGTTGCCGCCGAAGCCGCCGCCGCCCGGGAAGCCGTTGCCGTTCTGCGTGTTCCCGCCGCCGTTCTGCTGGTTCTGGCCCGGCATGTTCCCGCCGAACCCGCCGCGGTTGCCGCCGAAGCCGCCCCGCCCGCCGCCCATGCCGCCGCCGAAGCCCATCGAGCTCGCGCCCGCCGGACCGGCCGTCGGGATGGAACCGGTGTGCGCGGAGTTCACCGTGCTCAGCGTGTACGCCGTCGGACCGGCCAGCGCCGCGACGATGCCCACGGCCGCGGCGCCCAGCGCCAGCTGCCGGGTCACGCGGCCCGCGAAGATCAGGCCGAGGGCGCCGGCCAGACCGCCGATGAGGACCAGGAACCGCAGCCAGGGCAGGTAGTCGGGGGTCCGGTTGAGCAGGACGTAGCCCCACACGGACGCCGCCACGACGGCACCGGCGAGGGTGATCGACGCCCAGTACTCCCGGCGCCGCTCCCACAGCAGGCCCGCGCCCATGCCGACCACGGCCGCGATGTACGGCGCGAGGGCGACCGTGTAGTACTGGTGGAAGATGCCCGCCATGTAGCTGAAGACGATCATGGTCATCAGCAGCGCGCCGCCCCAGACCAGGAACGACGCCCGGGTCACCGACGTCCGCCGCATCCTGCGCGTCGCGACCAGGCCGGCCACGAGCAGGACCAGCGCGGCCGGGATCAGCCACGAGACCTGGCTGCCGACCTCGGAGCCGAACATCCGGTCCCAGCCGGTCGAGCCCCAGCGCCCGCCGCCCATGCCGCCACCGCCGCCGACGCTGCCGGTCTCGTCGCCGCTGATGCGGCCGAGGCCGTTGTAGCCGAAGGTCAGCTCCAGGAAGCTGTTGTTCTGCGAGCCGCCGATGTACGGGCGCGACGAGGCCGGCCACAGCTCGACGATCGCGACCCACCAGCCGCCCGCCGCCACCAGCGCCGCCGTGGCCAGGGCCAGTTGCTTGCAGCGCTGCTTCACGCTCACCGGCGCGACCACCGCGTAGACGATCGCCAGCGGCGGCAGGACCACGAAGGCCTGGAGGGTCTTGGCGAGGAAGGCGAACCCGATCGCCACGCCCGCGTACACCAGCCACCTGGTACGGCCGTCCTCGACCGCGCGCAGCACGAAGTAGCAGGACAGCGCCATCAGGAGGGCGAGCATCGCGTCCGGGTTGTTGAACCGGAACATCAGCGCCGCGACCGGAGTCAGCGCGAGCACGGCGCCCGCGATCAGACCGGCGGCGGGGCTGAACCGGCGGCGCACGGAGGCGTACACCACCGCGACCGCACCGACGCCCATGAGCACCTCGGGGGTGAGGATCGCCCAGGTGTTCAGGCCGAAGATCCGCACCGACAGCTCCATCGGCCACAGGAAGGCCGACGGCTTGTCCACGGTGATGGCGTTGCCCGCGTCCAGCGAGCCGAAGAAGAACGCCTTCCACGACTTGCTGCCCGCCTGGACGGCCGCCGAGTAGAAGGAGTTGGAGTACCCGTTGACGCCCAGGTTGTACATGTACAGCACGAACGTGGCGACCAGCAGGCCGAGGAAGGCCGGGCGCACCCAGCGCGGGTCCTCCGGCCGGCCCCGCCACAGCCGCCGGTGCAGCGGCTGCTTCGGCTCACCAGCGGCGGGCTCGGGCGCGGGGGACTCGGGCGCGGGGAGAGCCTGCGCGGGCTCCGCGCCGGACGCCGGGGGCGTCGGCGAGGGGTCCAGGGCGAGCGGGGTCGCGGCCCCCTCGATCGCCTTCGGGCCGGTCGGCGGGGCGGTCTCGGGCGGTCCCCAGACGGAGGGGCTGTCACCCCCCGCGGGGCTCGTCCGGTCGTAGTCCGTGCTCATCGGGTGTCCCTCGGGTCGGTGTCGTGCGGGCGCACGGGCTGCAGATGCATCGTGGCGTCCCTCCAGGTGCCGTCCGCGGCTGCACCGGCGCGGACCTGATCGGTGTCGTACGAGCGGGCGGCGGGGGCGCCCGGCTGGTGCCCGGCGACCACGGTCGAGGGCCGTCGTTCGCCCTCGTCGCCGTCGTCGGAGAACACCCACGCGCGGAAGAGCAGGAACCGCAGCACGGTCGCCGCCAGGTTGGCCGCGATCAGCACCGCCAGTTCGGTGGAGTGCGCCGGGTTGCCGGTGGCCGCGTTCAGGGCGGCCAGCGAGCCGCTGGTCAGGACGAGTCCGATGCCGAACACGACCAGGCCCTGCGCCTGGTGCCGTACGGCGCCGCCGCGGCCGCGCACCCCGAACGTCAGGCGCCGGTTGGCGGCCGTGTTGGCGACGGCCGAGACCAGCAGGGCCAGCGCGTTGGCGACCTGCGCCCCGGAGAACGTACGGAAGCCGCTGTAGAGCAGCAGATAGAACAGGGTCGACAGACCGCCGATCACGCAGAACCCGACGAGCTGGCGGGCCAGCCCCTTGGGCACGTCCTGGATGTCGCGGTCGCGGGGGTCGTCGCCGAACGGCCGGGCGAGCCGGTCCAGCGGCAGGGACCCGGTCGCGAGGGCCTTGCCCACCCGCCACACCCCCTTCAGGTCGTCGGTGGCCGTCTTGACGATGTGCACCGTGGAGTCGGGGTCGTCGACCCAGTCCACGGGCACCTCGTGGATGCGCAGCCCGGCCCGCTCGGCGAGCACCAGCATCTCGGTGTCGAAGAACCAGCCGGTGTCCTCCACCAGCGGCAGCAGCGCCTGCGCGACGTCACGGCGGATCGCCTTGAAGCCGCACTGGGCGTCCGAGAAGCGGGCCTGGAGCGAGCCGCGCAGGATCAGGTTGTAGGCCCGGCTGATGAACTCGCGCTTGGGCCCGCGCACCACGCGGGAGCTGCGGGCCAGCCGGGAGCCGATCGCCAGGTCGGAGTGGCCGGAGATCAGCGGCGCCACCAGGGGCAGCAGCGCGTTCAGGTCGGTCGACAGGTCGACGTCCATGTAGGCGAGGATCGGCGCCTCCGAGGCGGACCACACCGTCCGCAGGGCGCGGCCCCGGCCCTTCTGTTCGAGACGGAAGTTGGAGACCTCGGGGATCTCCGCCTCCAGCCGGGCCGCCACCAGCGGGGTGGTGTCCGTGGACGCGTTGTCGGCGACGGTGATCCGGAACGCGTACGGGAACGTGCGGCTGAGGTGCTCGTGCAGTCTGCGCACGCACGGCTGGAGGTCCTTCTCCTCGTTGTAGACGGGGATGACCACGTCGAGTACAGGCGTTCCGGCGTCACCGGCCGGGAGGTGCTCCCGCGCCGGCAGAGTGGGGGGTGCGGAGTCGGTTCGCATAAAAGGGACTTTCGTCAGGCGCGCTGTCGCACCCATGTGGTGGTCCTGTGCTGTACCTGTGAGTGCGATTGCCAGTTTGTTTCGGGGGCCGGTCGGGGGGCCGTCGAGAGGGCCGGCAGATGCACGGTGAACACCGTGCGGCCGGGGACGCTGTCCACGGTCACCGCGCCGCCGTGGGCGGTGGCCACGGCCTGCACGATGGCGAGGCCGAGTCCCGTGGAACCGGTGGAGCGCGAGCGGGCGCTGTCGCCGCGCGCGAACCGCTCGAAGACGTGCGGCAGCAGATCGGGCGGGATGCCCTGGCCGTTGTCCTCGACGTCGATACACATCCACGGCCCGCGCCGCTGGAGCCGCGCCGTGACCGTGGTCCCGGGCGGGGTGTGGTTGCGGGCGTTGCCGAGCAGGTTGACCAGCACCTGCTGCAGGCGCGCCGCGTCCGCGGAGACCAGCGCCGGCTCGTCGGGCAGGTCGAGGCGCCAGTTGTGGTCCATGCCGGCCGCGCGGGCGTCGCTGATGGTGTCGACGACCAGCGGGATCAGGTCGGTCTGCTCGAACTGGAGCGGACGCCCGGCGTCCAGCCGCGCGAGCAGCAGCAGGTCCTCCACGAGCAGGGTCATCCGGCCCGCCTCGGACTCGATGCGGCCGAGCGCGTGCCGGGTGTCGGGGCCGACCTGTTCGCGGCCGCGCCGGGTCAGCTCCGCGTAGCCGCGGATCGACGCGAGCGGGGTGCGCAGCTCGTGGCTGGCGTCGGCGACGAACTGGCGTACCCGCATCTCGCTCTGCTGGCGGGCGTGCAGGGCGCCGTGGACGTGGTCGAGCATCCGGTTGAGCGCGGCGCCGACCCGGCCGACCTCGGTGTGCGGGTCGGTCTCGGACTCGGGGACCCGCTCGCTGAGGTTGACCTCGCCGGTGTGCAGGGTCAGTTCGGAGACGCGGGTGGCCGTGGCGGCCACCTTGCGCAGCGGACGGGTGGCGACCCCGACGATGACCCAGCCGGCCAGCGACGCGGCGATCAGGCCGGCCGCGCTGACGCTGACCTCGACGAGGATCAGGGTGCTGATGGTGTTCTGGACGTCCTTGGTGCTGACGCCGACGTAGTAGGTGCCGTTGTTGCCGTCCGCGTACTGGACGCGGTATCCGCCGAGGCCGGGGATGTCGACCGTGTGCTGCTTGCCGTCCTTGGGGACGGTCGCGAGCGCCGCGATCTGCGCCGCGGAGAGGGTCTTGGGCTCCATCTGCGGCACGTTGTTGTCGTCGTTGGTCTTCTTGCTGACCTTGGCGTCGGTGACCGTGCCGTTCTCGACCGTGGCCGCTATCGTGCCCGTCGGCTGGGGGCCGTGCACGACGAAGTCGCTGGGCTTGGTGGCCTTGCTCTGCACCTGCGGCGCGGCGCCACCGCCGGCGGCGTTTGCGTTGCCGTTGCCGACGCCCTTGAGCCCGCCGCCGGGCGGACCGAAGCCGCCCGCCGCGCGGGCCGCGACCTCGGTCAGCTGCCCGTTGAGCTGGTCGTAGAGGTGGGACCGCAGCGCGAGCGTGGTGACCGTGCTGATCACCGCGCAGACCACGGCGATCAGCGTCACGGATGCGACGACGAGCCGGGTCCGCAGGGTGCGCGGCGTACCCGCAACTCGCTTCTGCGGACGAGGCCGTCGCCGCCCGCTCATGACGCCGCGGGCTTGATCAGGTACCCGGCGCCGCGCCGGGTGTGGATCATCGGCTCGCGCCCGGCGTCGATCTTCCGCCGCAGGTAGGAGATGTACAGCTCGACCACGTTGGCCTGGCCGCCGAAGTCGTAGGACCACACCCGGTCCAGTATCTGAGCCTTGCTCAGCACCCGGCGCGGGTTGCGCATCAGGAAGCGCAGCAGCTCGAACTCGGTGGCGGTCAGGTGGATCGAGTCGCCGCCGCGGGACACCTCGTGGCTGTCCTCGTCGAGGGTCAGGTCCCCGACGACCAGCACGGAGTCGGAACGGCGGTCCGCGGCGCCGGAGCGGCGGATCAGCCCGCGCAGCCGGGCGACGACCTCCTCCAGGCTGAACGGCTTGGTGACGTAGTCGTCGCCACCGGCCGTGAGCCCGGCGATACGGTCCTCGACCGCGTCCTTGGCGGTCAGGAAGAGCACCGGCACGTCCGGCAGCTCGCGCCGCAGCCGGCCCAGCACGGTGAGCCCGTCCATGTCGGGCAGCATCATGTCGAGCACCACGGCGTCCGGCCGGAACTCCCGGGCCGTCTGGATCGCGCCCTGGCCGTCGCCCGCGCTCCTGATCTGCCAGCCCTCGTAGCGGAGAGCCATGGACAGGAGTTCGGTGATCGACAGCTCGTCGTCCACCACCAGCACGCGGACGGGGCTCCCGTCCGGCCTCAGCAGTTCGGTGCGCCCCTGGGGCGAGGTCGTGGTCATGGTGGACACCTTGTCGGGGCGCTCTGAGAACACGCTTTCACGAATCTGTGATTTCCCTGAGAAACCCACAGGCGCCTCAAAGGGAACCCCTTGCATCCCCTTGGCCTGGACCTGGCGGGCACCGATCCCGCACGCCGGGGCCATGGGCCGGCGACCCGCGTCACATCGGAAGCACCCGGTCCGCAGGGCGGATCGACAGGTTCCACACAGCCTGGAGGGGGGCGGTCACAGACCGAACAGCCGCGCCCCGTTGTCGTGGCAGACCGCCCGCAGCCAGGCGTCCCCGAGACCGAGCCGGGCCAGCGCGTCCAGCTGGTGGACGTAGGGGTACGGGATGTTCGGGAAGTCCGAGCCCAGCAGGATCCGCTCGCCCAGGCCGGCCAGCCGGGGCAGGGCGTCCTTCGGGAACGGGGCGAGCCGTTCGGCGAAGTCCGTGAACGCCATGGTGGTGTCCAGGCGCACCTCGGCGTACCGCTCGGCGAGGCCGAGGAAGTCCTCGTACTCGGGCATCCCGAGGTGCGCGACGACCAGCCGCAGCCGGGGGTGCCGGGCCAGCACCCGGCCGACCGGCTCCGGCCCGGTCCACCGGCCGGGCGCCGGTCCGGAACCGCAGTGGATCACCACGGGGATCCCGGCGTCGGCGAGCAGCCCCCAGGCCTCGTCGAGCAGCGGATCGCCCGGGTCGTACGCCCCCACCTGCACATGCGCCTTGAAGACCCGCGCCCCGGCGTCGACGGCCTCCCGGACGTAGTCCCGTACGTCCGGTTCGGGGAACAGGGTCGCGGTGTGCAGGCAGTCGGGGGTGCGGCGGGCGAAGTCCACGGCCCAGGCGTTGAGCCAGCGGGCCATCTGGGGCTTGTGCGGGTAGAGCATCGCGGTGAAGGCCCGCACGCCGAAACTCCGCAGCAGGGCGGCCCGTTCGTCCTCTTCCTTGCGGTAGCGGATGGGCCATGCGACGCCGCCGGTGAGCGGCCCCAGGGAGTCGAAGTAGCCCCAGACCTTGGCGAGTACGCGCTCGGGCATGAAGTGGGTGTGCACGTCGACGAGGCCGGGCAGGCCGAGGCTCTGCCAGAAGTGGCGTACACCGGCGGCCTCTTCGAGGGGCTGATCACTCATACGGCCACCTTGTGCCGCGGGACGGCCCGGAGTCCAGGGACCTTGCCGGACGGGATTGCGGAGACCTTCTCAGAACAGTCCGTCCTGCACCCCGGGCGCCTCCTTGAACTCTCTTACAGGCACGGTGAGTTCGCCCTCCCGCGGCGACGCGGGCCCGGCTGCGCCCGGCGCCGACGAGCGCGCCTGGGCCGGAACGAGCTGCCACCCGGTCATCAGCCGGGTGTCGAGCACGACCACCCCGCGTCCGGTCGCCAGGTGCAGATCGGGCCCGGCGGCGGCCACCAGTTCCCCGCCGACCGTGCCGCCGCCGGTCAGCTCGGTCACCTCGGCGGCCGCGGCGGGCAGCCCGGCGAGCCCGAACACCCCCACGTGGTCGACGACTTCGCAGGGCGAGCGGGTCAGCGACTCGGGCCAGCCGCCGAGCGCCACGGCCCGCGCGTGCAAGGCCTCGACCTCGGCGGCCCGCTCCGCCGGGGACCCCGGCAACCGGGACCGCACCGCCCGCTTGGCGCCGTAGGGGATGCGGTCCGGCACCCCGAGCGCGGCGCGCAGCAGTTCCTCGGCCCGCCGCGCGGCCATCAGCGGCCCGGCGCCCAGCCAGCTGAAGCAGACCGCGCCCTGCTCCAGCAGCCGCGCGGGCCCCCGCTCCAGGGCGGTGATCCCGACCTTGACCATGCCCGGCCCGAACCAGGCGAGATAGACGCGGTAGGGCCGCGGGTCGTCGGCCAGGGTGTCGGCGGCCACCGAGTGCGCCCGGTCCAGCCGCGCGCACTCCTCGCACCGGGCACCCCTGCTCCGCCCGGACACGGCCGCCCGCACGGGACACGGGTTGCCCCGCGCCCCCACGCAGCCGCGCACGGCCCCCGCGGCGACCCCGAAGGCCACCCGCTTCCCCCGCGGCAGCGGGCTCGTCCGCCCCCCGCCCCACACCAGCTCGGGCCCGCTCCCCGGCCAGCGCAGCCCCGTGCACGTCCATGCCTGTCCCATCACCGTCGAGGGTAGGCGGTGGGACCGACAGCGACCGGCGCCTCGAACGCGTTCACCTGGCGCCCCATCCGGCACAACCCTTTGTTCACCACGCAGGTCATATCCCGCTGAAGCACCTCGCTGACAGGAGCATGACTTTGCGGACTCGTACCTGCGCCGCCGTGCTGGTGGCCGCGCTCGCCCTCGCCGGGGCGGCCGCCCCGAGCGCCTCCGCGGCGCCGTCCCGGCTGTGGGACGACTTCAACGGCGACGGCTATCGCGACCTGGCCATCGGCACGCCCGGGGAGGGCGGCGGCACGGTCACCGTCCTGTTCGGCTCGGCCTCCGGCGTCGCTCCCTCCCGCTCGGTGAACATCACGCAGAACACCGCGGGCGTCCCCGGCACCGCCGAGCCCGAGGACCGGTTCGGCGCGAACGTCACCAGCGGCGACGTCGACGGCGACGGCTACGCCGACCTGATCGTCGGCGCGCCCGGCGAGCGGGTCGCGGGCAAGCCCGACGGATCGGTGACCGTCGTCTGGGGCGGAGCGCACCCCTTCACCTCCGGCGCCACCGTGCTCGACGCCCCCACTGCCGACGCGACCGCCTTCGGCACCGGCGTCGCCTTCGCCGACCTCGACGGCGACGGCATGGGCCAGCTGGCCGTCGTCGGCGACCACTCCTTCTTCTACTACGGCGAGGGGAAGCCCGGTCTCGGCGGCCGGGCGCTGCCGCCGGACGTGGACTTCCTGCCCGCGGGGGTGCGCCTGACCGGCGTCGCCGCCGGTCTCTTCTCCGACAGCGGCGTCCACGACTACGTCCTCTACGGCACCCGGACGGACGGCGGCGGCACCTATCTGGGCCTGCTGGGCGGCGGCTCCGGCGACATCGGCTATTCCTACTCCGTACTGGCCGACGGCGGCGGCGAGGCCGGCACCGGCGACCCGTCCGTCGCCACCGGCGACCTCAACGGCGACGGCTACGACGACCTCGTCACCGGCGACACGCGGGCGGGCAGGGGCGGCGCGGTCACCGTGCGGTACGGCAGGGCGGCCGGTCTGGCCACCAAGGCAACGACCTACACCCAGGACAGCCCCGGCGTGCCCGGGGCCGACGAGACCGGCGACGACTTCGGCGCGTCGGTCGCGGTGGGCGACGCCACCGGCGACGGCTACGCGGACATCGCGGTCGGCGCCCCGCAGGAGGACGTGGACGGCCACCAGGACGTCGGCGACATCGTGCTCCTCAAGGGCGGCCGCTCCGGGGTGACCACGACCGGGGCCCAGGCCTTCCACCAGGCGACGCCGGGCGTACCGGGCGCGGCCGAGGACGGCGACCGCTTCGGCTCCGCCGTGCGGCTGCGCGACATCAACCGCAACGGCAGGGCCGACCTGGCGATCGGCGCGTCCGGCGAGGACGTGGCGGGCGGCGGCCGGGACGACGGGGCGGCGTGGGTGCTGCGCGGCACGGCCACGGGCCTGACGGCGTCGTACGCGACGGCCTTCAGCGCCCCGGCCTTCCACTACCCGGTCGTCGCCGGCAGCGGCTTCGCGGACGTCCTCGCCCGCTGACGCCTCGCGCCGCGTACACACATACACACACGCACTGGAGACACGACGACGATGAGCAACAAGATCCTCTCCGCGGCAGTGGTCTGCGCGGCGACCCTGCTGGGTCTCGCCGTGCCCGCGGCGGCCCACGCCGCGCCCGCCGCCCCGCCGCAGGGGGACTTCAACGGCGACGGCTACCCGGACCTGGCGGTGGGCGTGCCCGCCGCCGCGGTCGACGGCAAGGCCGGGGCCGGCTATGTGAACGTCGTGTGGGGCGGCCCGGACGGACCCGGGAAGTACGGCTCCGTACGGATCAGCCAGGCGACGAGCGGAGTGCCGGGCACCCCCGAGGCGGGTGACTCCTTCGGCTCCGCGGTCGCCGTCACGGACGTCGACGGCGACCGCTACGCCGACCTGGTCGTGGGCGCCTCCAGCGAGTCGCTCACCTCGGACAAGAACGCCGAGCAGGGCACGGTCACCGTGCTGCGCGGCGCCGCCTCCGGTCTCACACGCGGCGGCTACACGGTCGCCCGGGGCACGAACCCGTACTCCAAGGTCGGCGCGAAGATCGCCGCCGCGGACGTGACCGGCGACGGCCGGGCCGACCTCGTGCTCAGCCTCAACGCGTCGGAGCACGGCGGCGCGGTGCTGCGTCCGGGTCCGCTCACCGCCGACTCCCCGGACACCCTGAGCGGGGAGATCGCCGGGGCCGACGAGGGCGCCGGTGTGATCGCCCTGGCCACCGGCGACTTCGACGGCGACGGCGCCGACGACCTCGCGGTCTCCCTCCAGGGTTCGGAGAGCAGGACGGTCCAGGTCTACCGCTGGCGGGCCGGTGCCCCGGAGCGGCTGTGGAGCACCCCGGCCGCCGCCTCCCTCGCCGCCGGCGACTTCGACGGTGACGGCACGGACGACCTGGCCCTCGGCTCCTGCTCGCCCGACTACGAAGCCGACACCCCGGACTGCGCGGACCGCTCCACGGGCACGCCCGAGATGTTCAAGGGCGGCCTGGTGAAGGTGGCGTACGGCTCCAAGTCGGGCGCTTTCGGCGCGCGCACCGCGGAGATCCAGCAGGACACCCCCGGCATCGCGGGCGCCGCCGAGTCCGAGGACCGCTTCGGCGCGTCGCTCTCCGCGGGCGACGTCGACGGCGACGGCTACGCCGACCTCGCCGTGGGCGACCCGTACGAGGCGGTCGGCACCCTGCAGAACGCGGGCTCCGTGGTCCTCGTGCACGGCACCGCCACCGGCCTGCTGACCGCCGCCGGCACGGCCGTCGGCACCGGTTTCACGCAGAACAGCGCCTCGGTCCCGGGCACCGCGGAGATCGGCGACCGCTTCGGCGCGTCGGTCGTCCTGCGGGACTACGACGCCGACGGCCACGCGGACCTCGTGACGGGCGCCCCCGGCGAGAACTCCTCCTCCGGCGGCGCCTGGTTCCTGCCCGGCACGGCCACGGGCCTCACGGGCACGGGCTCCCGGTCCCTGACCCCCCGAAGCCTCGGCCTCCCGGCACCGACGAGCGCCCTCCAGTACGGGCTGGTGACCGAACGCGGCTAGGACCTGTCCCACCGTCAGGTGCGGCCGCCCACCGCGAGGTGCGCGGCCGCACCTGCCACACCACCGCACCTCGGAAACGCCAGAGGCCCCGGATCTCTCCGGGGCCTCTGAACCGATGTGCACTCGGCAGGATTCGAACCTGCAACCTTCTGATCCGTAGTCAGATGCTCTATCCGTTAAGCTACGAGTGCTTGTTCTGTTGTTGTCTTCGCTTCCGGCCTTTTCGGCCGCTCGCGGCGACAGGAAGAACATTACATGACTGCCGCCGTCATGTGAAATCCATTCCGTCCACCCCTTGTGACCTGCGAAAACGCCGTACGGGTGGTCTCGGAGGCGCAGTGCGTGAACGCCGAAGCCCCGGTCCTCAGGACCGGGGCTTCGGCGATCAGGTGCGGAGGCGGAGGGATTTGAACCCTCGATGGAGCGTAAACCCCAAACCGCATTAGCAGTGCGGCGCCATAGACCGGACTAGGCGACGCCTCCAGCACAACCTCCCGCGCGACTACGCGAGTGGTGCGTGCAGATGATGACACAGTCGAGCGTGCTGTCACCAATCGCCCCCCACGGTACTAGGAGGGGCGGCCGGAGGGCAAAGGACTTCGGGACGGGTGGGCCGGGTGTGGCGCGCGGGGCGTAGCCGGGGCACTGGCCGCGGGGGCGCCCACAGGGGAGTCATGACGGAGTCATAGAGACTCCGGGACCGTTGCGCGGAGGGTGTGAAGAGCGCGCTCCCGGGCCGGCGCGCGCCCGGGGACGCGGGCCTCGCCGTCCGGGACGTGAAGGGCGCGGTCACCGAGGGCCGGACCCGCCGGAGGGCGCCGCTCGTGACCGGTTCCGGCGGGCCGCCGCCGTCACGCCGTCGTCACGTCGGCGTGCGACCTCCCTCTCATCCGGCGTCGCGAGCGCAACCACAGCCCTTAGACTCCCTCGCGTGACACGCCGCGGGCCGATTGGCAAGATGGCCTCCGCGGTCGGCAACACGCGGTAACAGGGAGGAAGCGCTCGTGAGCAGCAGGCCATCCCGAGGCGCTGCTCGCCTCGCAGCCATACTCGACGCGCTTCCGGACGCGTTGGTGCTGGTCAACGCCAACGGAACAGTCGTCAACGCCAACACGATCGCCCTCGAGGCGTTCGAGGCGCCGGGCACCGCCCTGGTCGGGCGGGGCCTTTTGGACCTGTTGCCGGAGTTCGACTCACGGCTGATCCCGGGCTCCATGCGGCGACCCGACCACATGGACCCGCAGGGCCGCACCAAGCCGACCCGCATGGTCGCCCGACGCACCGACGGCAGCGAGTTCCCGGTCGAGGTCACCAGCGCCAACCTGGAGAACGGACAGCAGGCGTACGACGGCTACGGCTACACGGGCGACGAGCTGCTGATGCTCGTCGTACGCGACCTGTCCGGGACCGTCGACACCGAGGCGGAGCTGGCGCGTTCCCAGCGCCAGACCGAGATGATCCTGCGGGCCGCGGCCGAGGGCGTCGTCGGCACCGACACCGACGGACGGGTCGTGCTCGTCAACCCGGCCGCCGCCCAGATCCTCGGCTACCGGGCCAGCGACCTCGGCGGCAAGGAGCTGCACACCCTCGTCCTGCACTCGCGGGCCGACGGCTCGCCGTTCCCGTACGACGAGTCCCCGCTCGCCGACACCCTGCGCTCCGGCCGCAAGCACCGGGTGCGCGGACAGGTGCTGTACGCCAAGAACGGCGACAAGGTCTCCGTCGACCTGACCACCGCGCCGGTGCGCGACGGGGACCAGCTCGTCGGCGCCGTCATGACCTTCACCGACCGGCGGCCCTACGACCAGCTCGCGCAGGAGAAGGTCGACGACGAGAAGAAGTACGAGGAGGAGCTGGAGCGGCTCTCCGAGGAGCACGCCTCCGACCTCACCGCGCTGCGCCAGAAGCACGTCACCGAGATCGAGGACCTCGAGGAGCGGCACGCCGAGGAGCTGGCCGCGGGCGAGGAGCGCTACGCCGCGCTCGGCGAGCGCGAGAAGGACCGCTTCGACGCGCTGGCCGGCCGCCACGACCAGCTGCTCACCCTGCTCGGCGGCTCGCTGCGCGGCCCCCTCGACGAGCTGCGCCGCGAACTGGCCGCGCTCGCCGCGGACGACGCCGGGCAGCTGTGGCCGGAGGCCAACCAGGTGCTGCACCACCTGTCGGCCGGCTACGCGCGGATCACCACCCTCATCGACAACGTCCTCGCCTTCCAGCGCCTGGACGCGGGCGGCGAGGAGATCAGCCGTACGAACGTGATGCTCGACGCCGTCGTCGCGGCCGGTGTGGAGGGCGCCGTCGACCTGATCGGGCCCGGCCGGGTGCAGTTCGCCGTGCACGCGCCGCCCATCGAGGCCGAGGTCGACCCGCAGCGGCTCGCGACCGCGCTCGCGCATCTCGTCGCGGACGTCGCCGGCGTCGACGCCACCGGCAACGCGCCCGTCTCCGCGGGCGGTTACATGGACAACACGGTCGTCGTGGCGGCCGCCCAGCGCGGCGAGGTCGTCCGCATCGAGGTGCGCGGGCCGTACGCCGGCGGGGACGCGGTGCACGAGCCGATCGTGCGCGGGATCGTGCGGGCGCACGGCGGCGTGCTCCAGACGCACGAGGTGCCGGGCATGAGCGGCAGCGCCTACGTCCTGGAGGTGCCCCTCGGCGGTGGCGCGGGAGCCGTGCAGGCTCCGCAGCCGCTCGCCGTGGAACCGCCGGCCGCCACCGGGGAGCCCGGCCGGGTCACCGGCGGACGGCGCCGGGCCCGGCGCTCCTCCGTGGACGCCTTCCTGGAGAGCGAGACGCCCGCCGAGACCGAGAGCACGGAGGCCCCCGCGCCGACCGGCCGACGGCGGCGCCGCGCGGCCGAGCAGGCCGCGATGGCCGCCCTTCCCGCCGCCGAGAGCACCGAGGCCTCGAACGGCACCGGGCGCCGGCGCGGACGTGCGGCCGACGGCTCCGCGGACGGCGGCGGCGTCGACGCGGTGAGCGAGGGCGCCGTCATGACGGCCGCCGAGCACGCCGCGGGCACCGCGGCCGTCGGCACCGGTCTCGGCGGCACCGTGCCGCCGGGCGGCGTGCCCGCGCCGAACGGCGCCCAGGACGGCGACGGCCCGCAGGCCCTGCCGGCCGCGCTGCCCGCGGGCGGCGAACAGCCGGACGACTCCGACGGCGGCGGACAGCCGACCGGGCGGCGCCGGCGTGCCCTGGCGGCGGCCAACGAGCGGGCCGCGGCGGCTCAGGAGGGCCCCCGACCGGTCTTCGCGCTGCCGCCCGCCGAGGCGGACCGCACCCCCGACGACGCGGGCGCCCAGGCGGCCGTCGCCGTGCCGGTGCCCGGTCAGCCGGTGGCCCCGGGCGTGCCGGGTGGCGCGGCCGGCGACTCCGGGCGGCACGACGCCGCCCCGCACGACCAGGCCGACGACCACACCCCGCCGCAGCCGCACCCCACGGCCGCCCCCACGGGCCGCCGTCGCCGGGCCGCCGCCCAGGCGGCGGAGCAGCAGGGCGTCGTGCAGGTGCCGGAGCAGGCTGTACCGGCGCAGGGTCTTCCACAGCAGGGACTTCCGCAGCAGAGCCTTCCCCAGCAGGCCGTGGCGCTCCCGGCGGGTGCCGAGGCGCCGCAGGCCGTGCCGGTGGCGCAGAACGTGCCGGTCGCGCCGGGGCACCCCGCTCCGGGGCAGGCCGTGCAGATGGCGCCGGGTGCGCCGGTCCAGGTCGCCCCCGGGCAGGCCGTGCCCCTCCCCGCGCAGGCGTTCGCCGCTCAGCCGGTCCCGGCGCAGGGCGTGCCCGGTCAGCCGGTCCCGGCCCAGGGCGTGCCCGGTCAGCCCGTGCCCATGTACGGCGCCCCCGCGCAGGCCCCCGTGAACCCGGCCGTCCCCGGCGGTCCCGCCGCACCCGTCGGCCAGGGCCCCGCCGGACAGCCGCAGCCCCAGCCGCTGCCGCTGCCGCCCGAGGCGGTGCCGGCCCAGGGCGGCCCCGTCGCGAGCGAGCAGGCGCAGGCGCCCCAGGCACCGCAGCCCGGCGCGCTGCCCGCGGCCCCCGGCACCGGCGCTCCCGGCACCGCTCCCGCGGCCGCCGCCCCCGGTGTCACGCCCGGCGCGGGCACCCCGCTGCCCCCCGAGCACCTCTCCGCCGTCCGGCCGCGCCCCGCGCAGCCGCTGCCGGCCGAGGCCGCCGCCCCGGTCGACCCGCACTCCACGCAGGGGCGGGCCATAAGCGTCCGCACGCTGGGCCAGGGTGTGCCGTTCAGCAGGCAGGCGGCGCAGGTGCAGGCCCCGGTGCCGGCCTCGGCGACGCCGCCGCACGGCACGTCCAGTGCGGGCCGCCGCCGCAAGCTGGGCACCCCGCCCGACCCGGCCGCGGGCCGTACGGACCAGACCGGCCGCCCGCATCCGCCGGCCGAGCAGCCCGCCCCTCAGGCGCCCGCGCCCGCGCAGCCGGCCCCGGCCGTGGCGCAGCAGGCCGCCCCGCCGGCCCAGCCGTCGCCTGCCGGTCAGGCGCTGCCGGGCCAGCCCGTCGAGCAGGCCGGACGGTCGTACGCCATAGGAGCACCGGACGAGAACGCCGCCGAGGGGCCCGAGCCGCTGGACGGTCCGGGCGGTGCCGTGGAGATCGCGGACAGCCCGCGGCTGCAGCCCATGGACGACGAGCTGCCGCCGGAGCCGCTGGACAACCCGCGGCGGCTGCTGGTGTGGCCCGCGCCCGACGCGATGACCCAGCAGGCGCTGAGCGACCGCGGCTACCGGCCGGTCATCGTGCACTCGCGCGAGGAGGTCGACGCGCAGATCGCGGCCTTCCCCGCCGCGCTGTTCGTGGACCCGCTGACCGGCCCGATCACCCGCACCGCGCTCCAGTCGCTGCGCCAGGCCGCGGTGGCGGCCGAGGTGCCGGTGATGGTGACAGCCGGTCTCGGGCAGGCGACCCGTGAGGCGGCGTACGGCGCCGACCCCGCCGTACTGCTGAAGGCGCTCGCGCCGCGGGACAGCGAGCAGCACCCGCCGCGGGTGCTGCTGATCGAGGAGCACGCGGAGATCGCGCTGGCCCTGACCGCGACGCTGGAGCGGCGCGGGATGCAGGTGGCGCGGGCCGCGAGCGACGCCGACGCGGTGGCGCTCGCCGGGCAGCTGCGGCCCAACCTGGTGGTGATGGACCTGATGCAGGTGCACCGCCGGCAGGCCGGGATCGTGGACTGGCTGCGCGCGAACGGGCAGCTCAACCGGACCCCGCTGGTCGTCTACACGGCCGCGGTGGACCAGGCGGACCTGCCCCGGCTGGCCTCGGGCGAGAAGGTGCTGTTCCTCGCCGAGCGCTCGACCAGCGACGAGGTCCAGACCCGGATCGTGGACCTGCTGGCCCGCATCGGCACCAACTGACCTTCGACAGGACGCAGTCGAGCCCCGGGCACCTTCTGGCGCCCGGGGCTCGCGCCGTACTCAGCCGAGGCGGGTGACGTCCAGGTCACCGTCGGCGTACTGGCGGCGCAGCACCTTCTTGTCGAACTTGCCGACGCTGGTCTTCGGCACGGCCGCGACGACCGTCCAGCGCTCCGGCAGCTGCCACTTGGCGATCTTGCCCTCGGTGGCGAGGAAGGCCCGCAGCGTCTGGAAGTCGGCGGTGGAGCCCTCCTTGAGGACCACGGTGGCGAGCGGCCGCTCGCCCCACTTCTCGTCCGGTACGGCGACCACCGCGGCCTCCGCGACGTCCGGGTGGGCCATCAGGGCGTTCTCCAGCTCGACCGAGGAGATCCACTCGCCGCCGGACTTGATGACGTCCTTGGCGCGGTCGGTGAGGGTGAGGAAACCGTCGGCGCTGATGGTGCCGACGTCGCCGGTCTTCAGCCAGCCGTCCTCGCTGAACTTGTCGGCGGGGCGCAGGGGGTCGGCGTCCGGGCCGTTGTAGTAGGCGCCCGCGATCCAGGGGCCGCGCACCTCCAGCTCGCCCGCGGACGCGCCGTCCCAGGGCAGGTGTTCGCCGCCGGGGCCGACCAGGCGGGCCTCGACGCCGGCCGGGAAGCGGCCCTGGGTGAGGCGGTAGGCGAACTCCTCGTCGGTGCCGACCGCGTGGGCCGGCGGGCGGGCGACCGTGCCGAGCGGGGAGGTCTCCGTCATGCCCCAGGCGTGGCAGACCCGCATGCCGAGCTCGTCGAAGGCGGCCATGAGGGCGGGCGGGCAGGCCGAGCCGCCGATGGTGACCTGGGTCAGCGAGGAGACGTCGCGCGGCCGGGCGGTGAGTTCGGCGAGCAGGCCCTGCCAGATGGTGGGGACGGCGGCCGCGTGGGTCGGCTTCTCGCTCTCGATCATCTCGGCGAGCGGGGCGGGCTGCAGGAAGCGGTCCGGCATCAGCATGTTGACGCCGGTCATGAAGGTGGCGTGCGGCAGGCCCCAGGCGTTGACGTGGAACTGCGGCACGACGACCAGGGAGGTGTCCTGGTCGGTCAGCCCCATCGACTCGGTCATGTTGACCTGCATCGAGTGCAGGTAGATCGAACGGTGGCTGTAGACCACGCCCTTGGGGTCGCCGGTGGTGCCGGAGGTGTAGCACATGGCGGCGGCCTGGAGCTCGTCCAGCGCGGGCCAGTCGTAGGCGGTGGGCTTGCCCGCGAGGAGGTCCTCGTACTCGTGCACGCGCGCGGTGGCGCCGTCGAGCAGGGAGCGGTCGCCGGGGCCGGTGACGACGACGTGCTCGACCGTCTTCAGGTGCGGCAGCAGCGGCGCGAGGAGCGGCAGCAGCGAGCCGTTGGCGATGATCACGCGGTCGGCGGCGTGGTTGACGATGAACGCGAGCTGCTCGGCCGGCAGGCGCAGGTTGAGGGTGTGCAGGACCGCCCCCATGGAGGGGATCGCGAAGTACGCCTCGACGTGCTCGGCGTTGTTCCAGGCGAGGGTGGCCACCCGCTCGTCGCCGGTCACCCCGAGGTCGTCGCGCAGGGCGTGCGCCAGCTGGGCCGCGCGCGCGCCGATCTCGGCGAAGGAACGGCGGTGGGGCTCGCCCTCCCCGGTCCAGGTGATCACCTGTGAGGTGCCGTGGATCCGCGACCCGTGGGTCAGGATCCTCGAGATCAGCAGCGGTACGTCCTGCATGGTGCTCTGCAGCACGGCGTCCTCCCAAGGCGACATTGCCTGCGTGGCGGTGAGTGTTCGCGCTGATTCTGCGCACATACCACGCGGTATGTCACTAGGGGAGGCGGTACGACGATGATCGATCAGGCGGCGGAAGCCCTGGGCTTCTCGGACCGGGCTCTTCGGGCCGGACTGGGGGAGGGCCGGGTTCAGGCCGCCGGGGCCTGCCGGGCCAGGCCCAGTTCGGGGTCCTCGCGCAGTTTGCCGAGGGCGCGGGAGACCGCGGACTTCACCGTCCCTATCGAGACCCCGAGCACCTCGGCCGTCTGCGCCTCGCTCAGGTCCTCGTAGTACCGCAGCACCACCATCGCCCGCTGCCGGGAGGGGAGTTTGAGGATCGCCCGCCACATCGCGTCGTGCAGCGCCTGCCGCTCCGCGAGGTCACCGGCGGCCGTGTCGGGCTCCGGCTCGGGCAGCTCGTCACAGACGAACTCGTCGACCTTGCGCTTGCGCCACTGCGAGGTACGGGTGTTGAGCAGCGCCCGGCGCACGTAGCCGTCCAGCGCCCGGTGGTCCTCGATCCGCTCCCACGCCACGTAGGTCTTGGCGAGCGCGGTCTGGAGCAGGTCTTCCGCGTCGTTCGGATTGGCGGTCAGCGACCGGGCGGTACGCAGCAGCACCGGCTGGCGGGCCCGGACGTACGACGCGAACGACGCGTAGGCGTACGCCGCGTTCGAAGCGCTGGTGCAGACGGGTGTGGTCATGACTCCACGCTAGGAGCGGGCCTCTCGCGGCGGATCGGCCGCAGGTCCCGAAGCGGACTCCGCCTCAGGTTGTAGGGGTGGGGCCGACCCCACCTCCTGAAGGTGGACAAAGAGGTGGGGTGTACTGCGGGATGACCCCTGGGGGGCGCGCCCGCATCCCACCCGGGGGCGCGCCCCTACAGGGGTCATCCCGCCCGGGGGCGCGTCCGCGTCCCGGGGCCGTCAGCGGTCGCCGGTGAGGACCAGACCCGACGCAGCCGCTGGCCGTCAGCCGTCATCGGTGAGGACCAGACCCGACGTCGGCACCCCGGTCCCCGCCGTGACCAGGACCGCAGCGGCCCCCGGCACCTGGTTCACGGCCGTGCCGCGCACCTGCCGTACCGCCTCCGCGATCCCGTTCATCCCGTGGAGGTACGCCTCCCCCAGCTGCCCCCCGTGCGTGTTGAGCGGCAGCGACCCGGCGGCCACGAAGTCCGCCCCCTCGCCCCGCCCGCAGAACCCGAACTCCTCCAGCTGCATCAGCACGAACGGGGTGAAGTGGTCGTAGAGGATGCCCACGTCGATGTCGTCGGGGCCGAGCCCCGAGGTCCGCCACAGCTGGCGGGCGACGACGCCCATCTCGGGCAGGCCGGTCAGGTCGTCGCGGTAGAAGCTGGTCATCTGCTCCTGCGCCCGGCCCGCGCCCTGCGCGGCGGCGGCGACGACGGCGGGCGGCCGGGGCAGGTCCCGGGCGCGTTCGAGGGAGGTCACGACGAGCGCCTGGCCGCCGTCGGTCTCCTGGCAGCAGTCGAGCAGCCGCAGCGGCTCGGCGATCCAGCGGGAGGCCGCGTGGTCGGCGAGGGTGATGGGCCGCCCGTGGAACCACGCCGCCGGGTTGGTCGCCGCGTGGCGCCGGTCCACGACGGCCACCTGCCCGAACGCCTCCGGGGTCAGCCCGTGGGCGTGCAGATAGCGCTGGGCCGCCATCGCCACCCAGGACGCGGGCGTGAGCAGCCCGAACGGCAGCGACCAGCCGAGCGCGGCTCCCTCCGCCGAGGGCTCCCGGTGGGTGACGCCCGAGCCGAAGCGGCGGCCCGAGCGCTCGTTGAAGGCCCGGTAGCAGACGACGACCTCCGCGACGCCCGCCGCGACCGCGAGGGCGGCCTGCTGGACGGTCGCGCAGGCCGCGCCGCCGCCGTAGTGGACCCGGGAGAAGAAGGACAGCTCGCCGATGCCGGCCGCCTGCGCGACGGTGATCTCCGGGCTGGTGTCCATGGTGAAGGTGACCAGGCCGTCGACGTCCGCGGGGGTGAGCCCGGCGTCGTCGAGGGCGGCGCGCACGGCCTCCGCCGCGAGGGCGAGTTCGCTGCGCCCGGAGTCCTTGGAGAACTCGGTGGCCCCGATCCCCACGACGGCGGCCCGGCCGCCCAGCCGGTCGGCGGTTCGCACGCTCATGCCGGACCTCCTGCCGGGCGTCCTGCCGGGCGTCCTGCCGGGGCTCCTGCCGGGCCTCCTGCCGGGCGTCCTGCCGGGCCTCCTGCCGGGCCTCCTGCCGGGGCTTCCTGATGATCGGCCGTGGCCGTCACCGTCACTGTCACCGTCACCGTCACCGTGCCGGTCACATGGCGGCCGAGGCTGTTGGCTCCGGTGATCCGCACGGTCGCGGTGTCCCCGTCCACCTCCTCGACCGTGCCGGTCAACACCATCGTGTCCCCCGGATAGTTGGGCGCGCCGAGCCGGATGGCGACCCGGCGCAGCACGGCGGTCGGGCCGAAGTGGTCGGTGACGTAGCGGCCGACGAGCCCGTTGGTGGTGAGGATGTTCATGAAGACGTCCGGGGCGCCCTTGCGGCGGGCCAGGTCGGGGTCGTGGTGGACGTCCTGGTAGTCGCGGGAGGCGATGGCCCCGGACACGACGAGCGTGCGGGTGATCTCGATCTCCAGCGGCGCGAGCCGCTCCCCGGCCTTCACGACGCCACCGGCCGGAACACGGGAAGCGTCAACTCGTCGTCGTAGGACTGGAATTCCAGCCGTACCGGCATACCGATGCGCACTTTGTCGTACGGCGTCCCGACCACGTTGCTGACGATCCGCACGCCCTCGGCGAGTTCGACGAGGGCGACGGCGTGGGGCGGGTCGAAGGCGGGGAAGGGCGGGTGGTGCAGGACGGTGTACGAGTACACGGTCCCCTCGCCGCCCGCCTCCACGGTGTCCCAGCCGGCGCCGCCGCAGGCGTTGCAGCCGGGGATCCAGGGGTGCCGCAGGGTGCCGCAGCCGGTGCAGCGCTGGATGAGCAGCCGGTGGTCCCTGATCCCCTCCCAGAAAACGGAGTTGTCGCGGTTGACGACGGGGCGGGGGCGGCGGGGTGCGGAGATCCGCCGATCCTCGGCGCGCGGGGCGGAAGATTCGGCGACGGGAATCCCGGCCGAACGCGCGGCTGCGGGGGCGTACTTGAGGACCCGGAAGCGGTGGGTGGCGACGAGTTCGCCGCCGACCCGGATGTCGGTGCGGGTGGTGATGAAGTAGCCGGTGCCGAGCTTGGTCGTCTTCCGGCCGGAGACCGACTCGATCACCGTGCCGAAGACGATCTCGTCGCCGGGGCGCAGCGGACGCAGGTACTCCTGCTCGCAGTCGGTCGCGACGATCGAGAGGTAACCGCCCTCGTCGAGGAGGTCGGACAGCTCGTCGTAGGCGCCGGTGCGGTCGGCGTGGCCACTGAGGCCGCCCATGGTCCAGGCCTGGAGCATGGTGGGCGGGGCGATCGCGTCCGGGCCGGTGTAGGCCGGGCTGGTGTCGCCGACGGCCTCGCACCAGTGGCGGATCATGGGGGCGTTCACCGGGTCCTTGCCCCTGACCGCCACGGCGGCGGCCCGCCCCTCGAACGCCCGCAGCCGCACCGCGAGTTCGTCGTCGTCCACGGCCGTCCACTCCTTCCCGCACGGGCAGGTCGGGGCCGACGAGAGGGCCCGCGACAGATTTCTGACTGTCCGTCAGATATCGGGGCCTGTCAAGGTCGCCGCCCACACGTCCGCGCGGCGCGCGTCCACGGATCCGCAAGCCGACGCGCCCACACGTCCGCGCGGCGGCGCCGAAGCACCACCGCGCGGACGAGTCACCCCCGGAGGTCTACCGGAGCACTACCGGAGCCCCTGGCGATGCGCCCGGAACCCCTCCCCCCTCCCCCTCCGGCTCACCACAGGTTGACGAAGTTGACGTGGACGGTCTCGTTGCCCTGGTTGAGGGCGGTGAAGGCGGAGCCGTTGACCTGCGCGGTGTTGCTCTGGTTCGTGGCGCCGGCGCCGACCGCGTTCTGTTGTGTGGTGGACGAGTTGCCGCTGTTGTCGCGGCCGACGCCGCTGCCGACGACGCTCGCCACCCCCGCGTTCGATCCGTCGCCCGCGCCGGCGCCGCTGTCCGCCGCGGCGACGCCGGTGAAGAGCGCGGCGGCCAGCGGAAGGGCGGCTACGGCGGCGAGTACGCGAGCGGTACGGGTGCTTGCCATGGTGCTTCCTCCAGAACCCGGCCCGGTGGCCGGCGGTACGTCAGGTGGGTCCTTGCGCCGGGCGGTCGGCCGACCGCCCGAGGTGTGGTGCACGACGTCGCGGGACCAGGCTGACCCGCGAAAACCCCGGCGAACCACCCCATCAGGGCTGATTCCCACTGAAGCGTGATGACAAGTCGATAAACCAGTTCACTATCCCTGGAACGGCCTGCTCAGGACAGTTCGGGCCGCCCTTACCAACGGGGGCGGGCGAGGAAGCGTTCCGGCAGATTTCCGGCAGACCGCACCGCCCTGGGCGAGTCGTCGCCGCACCCCCTTTCTTTATTCGAACGCTCGTACGAAAATGGAGTCATGGCCACCACAGACCGGCAGGCCACCACGCTGGCCCTCGCCCACGCACTGTCAGCCGCCGAACGCGGGCTGGCCGTCATCCCTCTGTCCCGGACCAAACTCCCGGCCCTGCGCTCGCCCCACCGAGACGACCCCGCGCCCGCGCCGATCTGCCACGGCGAATGCGGGCGCTTCGGGCACGGGGTCTACGACGCCTCGACCGACCCGGTGCGCATCCGCGCGCTGTTCGCCGCCGCACCCTGGGCCACCGGCTACGGCATCGCCTGCGGGCTGCCTCCGCACCACCTCATCGGCCTCGACCTGGACACCAAGGCGGACACGGACTCCTCGGCCGCGCTGCGCGAGCTGGCGCTGCGTCACTTGTTCACCATCCCGCCGACGGTCGTCGTGCTCACCCCGTCCGGCGGGCGCCACCTCTGGCTCACGGGCCCGGCCGAGGCGGTGATCCCCAACTCGGCCGGGCGGCTGGCCCCGGGCATCGACATCCGGGGCGCCGGCGGCTACCTGGTCGGCCCCGGCTCCCGCACCGACCACGGCGTCTACCGGACCGCCCCCGGCACGGCGCACCTGGCGCCCGCCCCGTGCCCCCGCGCCCTGCTGCGCCTGCTGCTGCCGCCGCCCCGCAACCCCGACCACGCCCCGCCCGCTGGGGCGGCGGGCGAGCGGCACGGGCAGGGGCTCGTGCAGTTCGTACTGGCCGCGCACGAGGGGCAGCGCAACACCCGCCTGTTCTGGGCCGCGTGCCGGGCCTACGAGGACGGCATCGGCGCCGCCCTGGTCGAGCCGCTGGTCGAGGCGGCCCTCAACACGGGCCTGACGGAACGCGAGGCCCGCACCACGATCGCCTCGGCGGCCCGCCTGACCGGCCACCACCCCTGACAGCCCGCCCCTTCCCCTCGCACTCCTCATCTCTCCCGATCGGAGCCGAATGCACCACCGCCCCAGGGTGCGGACCACGTTCTCGACCCTGACCCAGCTACTCCTCGCCTCCGACCGGACGATCGGCCTCACCGACCTGCGGTTCTGCGCCACGTACGGCGGGATCCCGCCCGGCTATCCCTGCAAACCGGTCAACGACCTGCGGATCGAGTCCTTACTCCGCCACGCCGAACTCGCCCACCCCACGGCCCCGGTCCACCTGCTGCCGCCCCCACGGGAACACCCCGCCCTGTACTCCGGCGCCTCGGGCCCGGTGGAGGTCCTCCCCCCGATCGCCTGCACGGGAACCTTCCACTCCGCCCCACTGGACCCGTCCCACGACCCGTCCCTCTACCGCTCGACCCTGACGATCGTCTGGTTCCAGCACACCCCGACCCTCCCGACGGCCACCGGAACGGACCCACCCCTGCACACCGTCCCCTGGGACCACCTGGCCCGGGACCGACGACTGTGACCCCGAAAAACACGCCGGCCCCCGACCGGACTCGCCGATCGGGGGCCGTGCGCTTCGCTCATCACGCGGTGGGTGTGGGATTTGAACCCACGGTGACTCGCGCCACGACGGTTTTCAAGACCGTTCCCTTAGGCCGCTCGGGCAACCCACCAGAGCCCTCGCCCACCTGGGGCGGAGCGGGTACAGCCTACTGGGTGGGAGCGGGGTGGTGGGGGCGCGCGTCTGTACGGCGGGCAGGGGTGGGTTCCCCTGCCCGCCTCCTGGGTGGGTCAGTTGTCGCCGACGCGGGAGCCGAGGGTCAGTTCGACCGTGTGTTCCGAGCCGCCGCGCTTGTAGGTGATCTGGACCTTGTCGCCGGGCTGGTGGGTCCAGATCTCGCCGATCAGGGTGGGGCCGGAGTCGATCACCGTGTCGTCGAGCTTGGTGATGACGTCGCCGGGCTTCAGGCCTGCCTTGTCGGCCGGGCCGCCGGACTCGACCGCCGAGGCGCCGCTCGCGCCCTCCTCGGTGATCTGCGCCCCGTTCGTGGAGTCGCTCAGGGAGACCGACGCGCCGATCTTCGCGTACACCGGCTTGCCGGTCTTGATCAGCTGCTGGGCGACGTACTTCGCCTGGTTGATCGGGATGGCGAAGCCGAGGCCGATCGAACCGGACTGGCCGGAGCCGCCCAGGCCGCTGCTGCCGGTCGACTGGATCGCGGAGTTGATGCCGATCACCGCGCCGGAGGCGTCCAGCAGCGGGCCGCCGGAGTTGCCCGGGTTGATGGAGGCGTCCGTCTGCAGGGCGCTCATGTACGACGACTTGCTGGTGGAACTGCCGTCGCTGGAGGCCACCGGACGGTTCTTCGCGCTGATGATGCCGGTGGTCACCGTGTTGGACAGGCCGAAGGGCGCGCCGATGGCGATGGTCTCGTCGCCGACCGCCACCTTGTCCGAGTCGCCCAGCGCCAGCGGCTGAAGGTCGGACGGGGCGTTCTTGAGCTTGATCACCGCGACGTCGTAGCCCTGGGCGTGGCCCACGATCTCGGCGTCGTACTTCTTGCCGTCGGGGAACGTGGCGGTCAGCTTGCCGCCGTCCACCGCGTCGGCCACCACGTGGTTGTTGGTGACGATGTGGCCCTGCTTGTCGAAGACGAAGCCGGTGCCCGTGCCGCCCTCTCCGCTGGTCGACTCCGCCTCGATGGTGACGGTGCTGGGCAGCGCCTTGGCGGCCACCGCCGCGATCGTGCCGGGGCTGCGCTTGACCTGGGCCGCGCCGCTGTCGGTGGACGCGGAGACGGTGGTGGAGCCGGTGTCGTCGTTGTTCTTGGCCAGCGTGTAGCCGAGACCGCCGCCGAGGCCGCCCGCGACCAGCGCCGCGATCAGCACGGCCGCGATCAGACCGCCGCGGCCGCCGCCCGAGCGGGGCGCCGACTGCTGGTACGACGAGCCCCAGCCGCCCGCGCCGGAACCGCCGGCGTCGGCGTAGGACGGGGTGGCGGGGGGCGGGGGCGGCCACGCGCCCGCGCCCTCGGGGTTCTGCCCGCCGTACTGCTGGTCCCCGCCGCCGTACTGCGGGCCCCCACCGTGCTGCGGGTCCCCCGGCGCTCCCGCCGACGCGTACGCCGGCGCCGGCTCCGACGCGCCCTGGACCGGCGGGAGCGGCGCGGTGTGCGCGTTCCCGTCGTAGGCCGGCTGCTGCGGGGGAGCCGTGGGAGATTCCACCGGCACGGGGGGTGCTGACGGGGCCGGGGGTACCGCGGTGCCCTCGTTCTCGGTGCTCACAGCTCTTCTCCTCGATCCACGGCTGTTGTCATCGGTCGCACTCGGTCACACTCGTTCACGTTATGTCCACGGGCCGCGCGCGATTCAGCTGTGCAGGTTCTCGTGCAGGGTGCGGTGCAGGGTGTGCTTTTGTATGCCACTCAGCTTTTCCCATGGGCCGTCAGAGCACCATAAGGCGTCGCTGTGGGTGTGCGGCGAATCTTTATATACGACTATCACGACATAGCAGACACTTTTCCCTCGGCTACGGCCGGACGGGCACCCCCGCGCGGTGGCACCATGACGCGGTGACCCACGCACGACAGCACCGCATCCAGGTCGTCGCCCACCGCGGAGCCTCCGAGGACGCCCCCGAGCACACCCTCGCCGCCTATAAGAAGGCCATCGAGGACGGCGCCGACGCCCTCGAGTGCGACGTGCGGCTGACCGCCGACGGCCACCTCGTCTGTGTCCACGACCGTCGCGTCAACCGTACGTCCAACGGCCGCGGAGCGGTCTCCGCGCTGGAGCTCGCCGACCTCGCCGCCCTGGACTTCGGCTCCTGGAAGTCGCGCGACGCATGGCGCGGCCGGGACGAGGAGCCCGACTGGGAGTTCCGCCCGGAGGACCTCCAGGACACCTCCGTCCTCACCCTGGAGCGGCTGCTCGCACTCGTCGCGGACGCGGGGCGCCGGGTGGAGCTGGCCATCGAGACCAAGCACCCCACCCGCTGGGCGGGCCAGGTCGAGGAACGGCTGCTGGTCCTCCTGAAGCGGTTCGGACTGGACGCCCCGGCCACCCCCGCCGAGTCCCCGGTGCGGATCATGAGCTTCTCGGCGCGCTCCCTGCACCGCGTGCGGGCGGCCGCGCCGACCCTGCCGACGGTCTCCCTCATGCAGTTCGTCTCCCCGCGGCTGCGCGACGGCCGGCTGCCCGCCGGAGTACGGATCGCGGGACCCTCGATCCGGATCGTGCGCAATCACCCCGCCTACGTGGAGCGGCTCAAGCAGGCCGGGCACCAGGTGCACGTGTGGACGGTGAACGAGCCCGAGGACGTCGATCTCTGCGTCGACCTGGGCATCGACGCCATCATCACCAACCGCCCCCGCGCGGTCCTCGCCCTGCTCGGCCGCTGATCACACCCCCCGCGGCCCCCGCACGCCCCGTCGTTCCGTCACGGGGAGCGCCCGCGCGGTCACGGGGAGTGCTCCGGCGCGTTCGCCGCGTGTTCGATCGTTGCGAATGCGTCACCGGCCCGGGGATGGCCGGTTTCCGGTTCAGGCCAATGGGGCATCCACACCGTGGCGTGGGGCGAAGGAGGTCTCGGGGGTGGCGTTGGTGGTGGCACAGGAAGTGCCCACGTCGTCAAGCATGGCCGTACCCCATGGCCCTGCGGGCGTGGGGGAGGCGAGACACCGGATGCGGGCACAGCTGCGCAGCGGAGGCGTCGCCGAATCGGTCATCGACGACGCCGTTCTCATTCTTTCCGAACTGCTCAGCAACGCCTGCAAACACGGCCGCCCGCTGGGCGACGCCCTGGCGGGCGACGGCGACGTACGGGCCGCGTGGCGGGTGGACACGGACGGCCGGCTCGTCGTGGAGGTCACGGACGGCGGCGGGCCGACCCGCCCGGCCCCGGCCACCCCGTCGGTCACCGCGCACGGCGGCCGCGGGCTGAACATCATCACCGCGCTGGCCGACGACTGGGGCGTCCGGGACGACGCGCGTGGCGAGGTCACGGTGTGGGTGGTGGTCCACGAGGACGTGCACGACCCGGACGCGGGCGGCGGCGCCGCTCCGGCCGTCCGCGTGGTCGCGCCGCGGTCGCCCGCGCGGGCGCGGCAGTTGCCGGACGTGGCGGGGTTCGCCCTCGCGGAGTCCTTCGCGGACGCGTTCGACGACCTGGACTGAGGGTCCAGGGTCCCACCCGACGCTCCCGCACCCGCCGCACCGTCCGTCGTGGTCGTTCGCGCAGTTCCCCGCGCCCCTTTGAATCCGCGGCCCGATGGGGGCCTTTCGCGCAGTTCCCCGCGCCCCTGTTCGTCTGCGGCTCGGTGGGGGCTGGTCGCGCAGTTCCCCGCGCCCCTGACGGGGCACGACCACCGAAGCCCCTGCAAGGGGCGCGGGGAACTGCGCGAGGAACCACGACGGACCCGCACGTCTCCAGGGCCGCGGATTCAAAGGGGCGCGGGGAACTGCGCGAACAACCGACCACCAGGCCGCAAACGAACAGGGGCGCGGGGAACTGCGCGAGCGACCGACCACCGGGCCGCAGACGAACAGGGCCGCCGGGAACTGCGCGAACACCCCGAACGCCCCGCAGGGAACCGCGCCCGTGGAGACGGAACGGCTAGGCTCCCGCCCGTACGAGACGAGCCGTAACCGGGAGACACCCACGATGGCCAAGAAGCGACCTCAGACGAAGGCCCAGCGGCCGCAGATCACCGACGGAGAGGTCCCGGTCGTCGGCGCCCGCGAGCCCTGCCCCTGCGGCAGCGGCCGGCGCTACAAGGCGTGCCACGGCCGGGCCGCCGCGCACGCGGTGACCGAGCTGGTGCACCGCCCCTTCGAGGGCCTGCCGGGCGAGTGCGACTGGGTGGCGCTGCGCGAGCTCGTGCCCGCGGCCACCGCCGAGCTGACGCTCAAGGACGGGCTGCCCGAGGGCGTCCCCTCCGTCACGCTCGCCACCGTCCTGCCGATGGCCTGGCCCGCGCTGCGCCGCGACGACGGCTCCGTGCTGATCGGCCTCCAGAACGACACCGCCTCCGGCGACATCAGCCGCGACATGGCCGACACCCTGCTGCGCGCCCTGGAGGCCGAGCCGGGCACGCCGGTGCCGGGCCGCCGCGCGCCGGCCGAGGGCCCGCGGCTCCAGGATCTGCTCGCCGAGGAAGGCGCGTTCGCGCCAGTTGTGCACAGCGGCTTCGAGTTCTGGGTGCCGGACGCGGAGAACGCGACCCCGGACGTCGCCGCGTCGCTGGAGCGGGCCAACGCCGCGGCCATCCCGACGGCGAAGCTGACGGGCGTGGACGCGGCCTACTGGTGCCGTACGCCGGAGAAGAACCACCTGCGCTGGGTCATGCCGCATGCGGAGGAGCAGCTTCTGGACGCTCTCGCGCGGCTGCACGCGGCGGGCCGCTCCAGCCTCGGCGAAGGCACCCGACTGGTCGGTTCCTTCCGCGCTCACGGGCTCACCGTGCCGGTCTGGGACCTGCCGACCACGGTCGAGGCGGACGACATCGAGAAGCCGGCCGCCGAGTTCGCCGAGCGGCTGGCCGCAGCGCTCGCCACGGACGAGCCGCTCACGCCGGACGAGCGCCGGGCCCGCGGCGGTCTCACCAACCGCCAGGTCACGCTCAGTTGACGGACCGGAACGGTCACGCGGTCTGCTGACCGACCGGTCAGCCGATCGCGTCCGGTCGGTTTCGGTGAATCCGGTCACAACTGCCGCATGAACGCGGCCGGTCCGTGTCCGAATAGCCGAGATCGAATTTGCTAACAGCCGATCTCTTGTTACCGTTCCAGTAGCCCGGTTGCTGGTGCATCCCCCGTCGCCAGCAACCGGGTCATTTTTATGCCCCGACGGTCTGTACACCGGAACGGGATACGTCAACTCCCGTTGGGCTGGGCGAAGTTGCTGCCGGAGCGCAGCAGCAGGGGACCGCCCTCGGACTCCGCGAACTCCGCCACCGCCGTATAGCCGCCGAGGGCGCCCACGGCCCGTTCGCGAGGGGTGTCGCAGCTCGCGGGTTCGGTGTCGGAGCCGATCGCGCAGTGCATCTCCACGATCCGGTCGTCCGGCCCCATGAGGGTCAGTACGGCGTCCAGCGCGCGGCCGGTCGCATTGCGGTAGTACGTGCGCGCCCAGGTCCGCGTGCCCTGCACCAGGACACAGGTCTGCGCCTCGACACCCTCTGGCGAGGTCAGCCGGGGGCCGCAGCGGGCGGCGGTGGCCAGCCCGATGCCCAGCGGGGAGGGGGAGGGGGAGGTGCGGGGCGCGGCGGTGGGCACCTTTCCGTCGTCGACCGCGCGCCCGGAGGCCGTGCCGTCGAACGAGCCGGCCGCCTCGCCGGGGCCGGCCGCAGCCGCCGCGTCGCCGGCACCCGCACCCGCACCCGCACCCGCACCCGCACCGAGTACACCGGCCGCGTCGCCGACGCCCGTCGAGCCGCCTGCCGCCGGACCGCCCGCCCTCGCCGAACCGGCCGTACCCGCGGGACCCGCCGACTCGTCCACCGGCCCCGCCGACGCGAACGCGAGCGGCAGCACGACGGCGCCGACGACGACGGCCGCCAGGGCCAGCAGACGGATTTTCCGAGGGTCCCGGGGTCGGCCCCCGGAAAGACGCAGCATGGTGCGGAAGATAACGGCCCGCGACGGGCGCGCCGTTCCGCGCGCGCCCGACACCCTTACAACTCGGGCGCGCTCACACCCGTACGAGTGAGGGCCTCGACCACCGCGTCGACGACGGCCTCCACGTCGGGCACCCAGGGGGTGGCCGAGCCGGGGAGCGGGGCGCGCTCCCAGCTGATGCGGCCGAGGCCGGTCTCGGACGGCGGCAGCGCGAGATAGCCGCCCTCGCCGTGGAAGCGCAGGGAGCCGGGGACGAAGTCCTTGGCGTAGAGCAGCTCGCCCAGCTGCTCCATGGAGTAGGGCCGCACGAGCAGCGACCAGCGGGTGGGCGCGGCGATCACCGGCCCGAGCCGCATCCCCGCGCGGTCGAGGGCGTCGAGGGCGCGGGCGGCCGCCGGAGCGGGCAGGCTCACCGCGCAGGGCGCCTGGCCGCCGGTGGCGAGGACGATCGGGGCGGCCGGCCGGTTGGTCCACCACCAGCGCACCATGCGCGGGTCGGTGGTGGCCGCGAGGAGGCCGGGGTCGAAGGGGTGGGCGCCGGGCACCGTGCACTCCGCGTCGGGACAGGCGCAGCGGGCCCGCCCCTGCGGATCCGGCGCCACACCCGGGAGTACGGGCCACTGCCATTCGGTCGCGAAGGCAAGAGCCGCGCCGAGCATGTCAGGCCGCCCGTCATTTCGCCTGGACAGGAGCCTGCGTCGCCTTCCGAGGATCTCGCGCATGAGCGCTCGTTCCTTTCCGTTGCACCGCTGGCAACACCGTGGACCACATCACATCATGTGTCGATCACTTCACTGTGCGTACCTGTTGGCGCATCACACCCCTGCGCGTGGCAAGGGGAACCCCTGTGGGTAGAGCGTTGGCTGCGTCCGCGTCCATAGTGCGTCTAACAGAACCACGGCTGCGGCGTGGGGGTGGCGAAGCCTGGCGTTTTGCGGTTCCGCGTATTTCTCTCCGCCTCCGCCACGGGAGGATGGGGCACGGTCGTCGGTGGTTAAGACGCCCGGGTCCGTCGCCAGGTTCCGGGTGGCCCCCACCACCCCTGGCCTTCACCGAGTACGTACCCATCACGACCGCTGTGACGCTCCGTCGAGCAAGCCCAGTCGACCGCAATGAGCCCATACCCGAGTCAGTTTTAAGCCAACTTTGCTTTTCTGCAAGGGGTCCGGAGCCATTGCGCACAAAGCCCACGGACACCAGGAATCCCGGCAGGACAATGCTGGACATCCCCTTACGAGTGCGTGTACATGTGGAGACACTGCTGCGACGCAGAATGACATGGGGGTTTGCGATGCTTTTGAGCAGTAAGCACCGGTCGGAAAGCCGGATGCCATGAGTGCCCCGCACCCTCCGAAAGTGGCCGGAATCGACTCAACGGTTCCCCCACCCGCACACACTGTCGCGCCCGCGCCCGCAGCCCCGGGTACCCCGGCCGCGCTCGGTTCGAACACCGTCCCCGACCGCACCGGCGCCGACGCCGGGCCCGGACCGGGCGTCCTGCTCCAGGACCGCCTCGCGGGCTGGGTCTCCGATCTCACGACCCTGCACGAACTGACCGAGCGGATGGCCCGCACGGCCTCGCTCGACGACGCGCTCCAGGAACTGCTGCGCGCCGGATCCGCCCTCGTCGGTGCCCGGCGCGGGCTGGTCGTGCTGGAGCCGGACGACGGGCTCGGTCCGACGACCACCATCGGCCTCGGCCTCGGCCGGGCCGAGCTCGGGCACATCGAGACCGTGCCGCGCGGCTCGATGGCGTACGGCAAGATCCTCGACGGGCTGCCCGGCGGGGAGGGCGAGGTGGTCTGCCCCGACCTGCTCGCCGAGGACGGCCTCGACCCGCGCCACCGCGAGGTCGCGGCGCGCCTCGGGTACGCCGCGAGTTACGCGCTGCCCCTCGCCACCGACGCGGCGGGCCGCCTCGGGGCCGCCGTGTGGCTGTACGACGAGCCCGCGGAACCGGACGAGCGGCGGCGGCACCTGGTCGGCCTGTACACCCGGCACGCAGCCGAGCACCTGGCCCGGCTGCTGGACGTGCGGCGCGCCCGCGCGGATCTGGCCGTGCTGGCCGAGGAACTGCTGCCGTCCCGGCTCCCCCGGGTCGCGGGCGTCCAGCTGGCCGCCCGGCACCGGACCGGGCCGCGCGGTGGCGGCGACTGGTACGACGCGCTGCCGCTGCCGGACGCCGCGCTCGGGCTGGCCGTCGGCTCGGTGACCGGCTCCGGGCCCAGCGCCGTCGCGGCCATGGGCCGGCTGCGCGCGTCCCTGCGGGCGTACGCCGTGATGGAGGGCGAGGACCCGGTCGCGGTCCTGTCCGACCTGGAGCTGCTGCTGCGGCTGACCGAGCCGGCGCGCTCGGCCACCGCCCTGTTCGCCTACTGCGAGCCCGCGCTGCGCAAGATCACGCTGGCCGGGGCCGGGCACTGTCCGCCGCTGCTGGTCGGTGAGCGGCGCACCGAGTTCGCGGAGACGTCGGTGTCGGCGCCGCTCGGGATGCTCGCGTGCTGGGAGGCGCCGAGCGTGGAGTTCCAGGCGGAGGCCGGGGAAACGGTGCTGCTGTACACCGACGGGCTGCTGCGTCGGACCGGCGAGGCGACGGACCGGGCCTTCGCCCGGCTGCACGCGGCGGCGGCGGGGGTACCGCGGTCGCTGCGCGGCGAGCCTGCGGCCGTCGCCGATCATGTGCTGCGCACGATGTTGCCGGACGGGCTGGACGCGGCGGACAGCGAGGAGGACGTGGTCCTCCTGGCAGCCCGCTTCGACTGACCCCCCACGGCCGGCGAAGCCCTCTCGCGCAGTTCCCCGCGCCCCTCGAAACCCGCGGCCGCGTGGTGGCTGATCGCGCAGTTCCCCGCGCCCCTGGAAATCTGCGGCTCAGTGGGGGCTGATCGCGCAGTTCCCCGCGCCCCTGACGGGGCACGACCACCGAAGCCCCCGCAAGGGGCGCGGGGAACTGCGCGAGCAACCACGACGAACCCGCGGAGACCCACCCCCCGGACCACCCCAGGGGCGCGAGGAACTGCGCGACCAACCCCCACCGGCCCACGGAGACCCACCGGCCAGAACACCCCAGGGGCGCGAGGAACTGCGCGACCAACCCCCACCGGCCCACGGAGACCCACCGGCCAGAACACCCCAGGGGCGCGGGGAACTGCGCGATCAGCGGTCACCGGCCCGCAGCCGCCCATCCGCCGCGCGCCAAGCCGCTCCTGCACCACGGTTCAGCAGCCCGCGCGCAGCGCCCCCGCACCGGTAAGAGTCACTCCGGCCCAGGACCCCCTTCCGCACGACCGTACGATGGAAGCCGGTCCAGTGCCGTAGCAAGGAGGATGACCGTGGCGGAAGAGCTCCCGGAGACCCCGGAGACTGCCGGCGATGAGCCCCAGGAGGAGCCCATCAAGCAGCGCAAGAACGGCCTGTACCCGGGCGTGTCCGACGAGCTGGCCGAGAGCATGCGCTCCGGCTGGGCCGACACCGAGCTGCACGGCCTGGAGCCGGTCGAGCAGGCGGAGCACACCGCCCGCCGCCGCGCCGACCTGTCCGCGCGCTTCCCGGGCGAGCGCATCGTCGTCCCCGCGGGCAACCTGAAGACCCGCTCGAACGACACGGAGTACGCCTTCCGCGCCTCCGTCGAGTACGCGTACCTGACCGGCAACCTGACCGAGGACGGCGTCCTCGTCCTGGAGCCGACCGCCGACGGCCACGCCGCGACGATCTACCTGCTCCCCCGCTCCGACCGCGAGAACGGCGAGTTCTGGCTCTCCGGCCAGGGCGAACTGTGGGTCGGCCGCCGCCACTCCCTCACCGAGGCCGAGAAGCTGTACGGCATCCCCGCGTCCGACGTGCGCGAGCTGCCCGCGAAGCTCAAGGAGGCCACCGGCCCGGTCCGCGTGGTGCGCGGTTACGACGCCGGCATCGAGGCGGCCCTCGCCGACAAGGTCACCGGCGAGCGCGACGAGGAGCTGCGGGTCTTCCTCTCCGAGGCCAGGCTGGTCAAGGACGACTTCGAGATCGCCGAGCTCCAGAAGGCCGTCGACTCCACCGTCCGCGGCTTCGAGGACGTCGTGAAGGTCCTCGACAAGGCCGAGGCCACCAGCGAGCGCTACATCGAGGGCACGTTCTTCCTGCGCGCCCGCGTCGAGGGCAACGACATCGGCTACGGCTCCATCTGCGCCGCCGGCGCCCACGCCTGCACCCTGCACTGGGTGCGCAACGACGGCCCGGTGCGCTCCGGCGACCTGCTGCTGCTCGACGCGGGCGTCGAGACGCACACGCTGTACACCGCCGACGTCACCCGCACCCTGCCGATCGACGGCACGTACACGGAGATCCAGAAGAAGATCTACGACGCCGTGTACGAGGCCCAGGAGGCCGGCATCGCGGCCGTGCAGCCGGGCGCCAAGTACCGCGACTTCCACGACGCCGCGCAGCGCGTGCTCACCGAGAAGCTCGTCGAGTGGGGCCTGGTCGAGGGCCCGGTCGAGCGCGTCCTGGAGCTCGGCCTCCAGCGCCGCTGGACGCTGCACGGCACCGGCCACATGCTCGGCATGGACGTCCACGACTGCGCCGCCGCGCGCACGGAGACGTACGTGGAGGGCGTGCTGGAGCCGGGCATGGTGCTGACCGTCGAGCCGGGCCTGTACTTCCAGGCCGACGACCTGACCGTGCCGGAGGAGTACCGCGGCGTCGGCGTGCGGATCGAGGACGACATCCTGGTGACCGCCGACGGCAACCGCAACCTCTCGGACGGGCTGCCCCGGCGGTCCGACGAGGTGGAGAGCTGGATGGCTTCGCTGAAGGGCTGAGCCGGGGATCGATGGCCGGGTACCGCGGGTACCCGGCCATCGGTCTGTCGGGAGCGAACGCAGCCGCATGGGGGGATCGTGGACGACTTCTGGTCCGGCGTCGGTGTGGACCTGCACCTGGAACCGGACGCCGGTGACGGGCGGCGGGCCGGTCTGGAGCGGGCGCTGCGGGACGCCGTGCGCGGCGGCCGGCTCGCGCCGGGCACCCGGCTGCCCGCCACCCGGCGGCTCGCCACCGAACTCGGCATCTCCCGGGGCACCGCGAAGGCGGCCTACGACCAGCTCGTCGCCGAGGGCTATCTGACCGCACGTCAGGGCTCGGGCACCCAGGTCGCGTCGCTGCCCTCCGTCGACACCGGGCAGCCCGACCGCACGGCCCGCGCCCGCGCGCCCCGGTTCGACCTGCGCCCCGGCAGCCCGGACGTCGGCGCGTTCCCGGCCGCCGCGTGGCTGCGCGCGCTGCGCCGCGCCATCGCCACGGCGCCGTCCCTGGCCTACGACTACGGCGACCCGCGCGGCCGCCTCGAACTGCGCACCGCGCTCTCCGGCTATCTGGGCCGGGCGCGCGGGGTGCTCGCGCCGCCCGAGCGGATCGTGATCACCTCGGGGTACGTCCAGGGGCTGGCGCTGCTCACCCGGGTGCTGGAGGGCGCCGGGATCGCGATGGAGGACCCGGGGCTGCCGTTCCACCGCGAGGTGGTCCGGCGGGCCGGCGGCACGGTCGTACCGGTGCCGGTGGACGAGCGCGGCGCCCGCGCCGACCGGCTCGGCGACGCGGCGGCCGTGGTGGTCACGCCCGCCCACCAGTACCCGACCGGCGTCACCCTGCACCCGGAGCGGCGCCGGGCGCTGACGGAGTGGGCCCGCGAGCGGGGCGGGCTGATCGTCGAGGACGACTACGACGGCGAGTTCCGCTACGACCGCCAGCCGGTGGGCGCGCTCCAGGGCATGGCCCCCGGTCAGGTGGTCTACCTGGGCACCGCGTCCAAGACGCTGGGGCCCGCGCTGCGGCTCGGCTGGATGGTGCTGCCGCCGGACCTGGTCGACGCGGTCGCCGACGCGAAGCTGCACAGCGACCACCACACCGAGTCCATCGGGCAGTTGGCCCTCGCCGAGCTGATCGGTTCGCACGCCTACGACCGCCATGTGCGCGCCTGCCGGCTCCGCTACCGCAGACGCCGCGACCAGCTGCTCGCCCGGCTCGGCTCCCGCCACCGGGTGCGCGGGATCGCGGCCGGGCTGCACGCGCTGGTCGAGGTCGACGACGAGGACGCGGTGCTGGCCCGCGCGGAGCGGGCGGGCCTCGCCGTGGGCCGCCTCGGCGAACACTGGCACGAGCCGGACGCCGAGGGGCGCCCGCAGGGTCTCGTCGTCGGTTACGGCACTCCGCGGGAACGGGCCTACCCGGAGGCGCTGGAGGCGCTCGGGACGGTGCTGGCGGGCGCGGGCGGGTGACGGCGGCCGAAGCGCGGGGGGATCGATCGGACCACTCTCGATCGGACACCACTCTCGATCGGACACCACTCTCGATTGGACCACTCGAAGCGCGGCGGATTGGTTCTGTCGGCAGGTCCATCCGCTCCCTAACGTCGTCGGTATGACGCATCGACCGCAGCGCACCCTGGCCCTCGCGCAGCTCACCGACGCCGTCGGCAACGGCGCCTACTACACGACCTCCGCGCTGTACTTCACGCAGGTCGCCGGTCTCCCGGCCACCCGGGTGGGGCTCGGTCTGACGGTGGGCTGGGCGGTGGGCTCGCTGGTGGGCGTGCCACTCGGGCGGATCGCCGACCGGCGCGGGGCGCGCGGCACGGCGGTGCTGCTGGCGCTGGCCACGGCGGTAGCGGTGGCGGGGTTCACGGTGGTGCGCGGCTTCGTGCCGTTCGTGCTCGTCGCGTGCGGGTACGCGGCCGCGCAGTCGGGGCTCGCGGCGGCCCGGCAGGCGCTGCTGGCCGGGCTGGTCACGCCGGACGAGCGGACCGGGCTGCTCGCCCGCCTCCAGGCGACGCTGAACGCGGGCCTCGCGGTCGGCGCGGGCCTCGGCGGGCTCGCGCTGCGCGCGGGGACGCGGGAGGCGTACCGGGCGGTGTTCCTGCTGGACGCGGTGGCCTTCGCGGGGTGCGCGCTGCTGCTGCTCGCGCTGCCGGCCGTGGCGCCGGGCCCTGCACGGCCGACATCGGCGCCGGGTGCGGCGACGGGCACGGCGTCGGCGGTGCGCCGGCCGGCACGGCTCGGGGTGCTGCGGGACCGGCCGTACGCGCTCGTGGCGCTTCTCAACACCGTGCTGCTGCTGCGGATGCCGCTGCTGAGCCTGGTGCTGCCGCTGTGGATCACCGAGCGGACCGGCGCCCCCGTCTGGCTGGTGTCGGCGCTGTTCGTGCTCAACACCCTCGCGGTGATGGCGTTCCAGGTGCGGGTGGCGCGCGGGGTGCGGGGCCTTGCGACCGCGACCCGGGCGCTGCGCCGCTCCGGTCTGCTGATGGCCGCCGCGTGCGGGGTGTTCGCGCTGTCGGCGGGCGGGTCGGCGCTGTGGGCCGCCGGGGCGCTGGTGCTGGGCGCGGTGCTTCAGGTGGCCGCCGAGACGGGCCAGTCGGCCGGCGCCTGGCAGCTCTCCTTCGACCTGGCCCCGGCCGACCGGGTGGGCGAGTACCAGGGCCTGTTCGGCACCGGTGTCACCGTCGCCCGCACCCTCGGCCCGCTCCTGCTGACCTGGCTGCTGGTGGACGGGGGGACGCCGGGGTGGCTGCTGCTGGGCGCCGTCACCGTCGGGGCGTCGTACGCGATGGGACCGGCGGCGCGGCGCGCGGCGGGGCCGGGCGCGCGGCGCTCACGCCGTCAGCAGCGACGGGTCCTTCTTCCACTTCAGCATCTTGTCGAAGCTGACGATCGTCCCGGCCCGGCCCGGCTTGTCGCCGATGTGGACGTGGTCGGCGAGTTCACGGATCAGGAAGAGGCCCCGGCCGTGCTCGGCGTCCACGCGGACCGGCCGGGCCGACGGGGTGCGGCCGAGTCCGGGGCCGGAGTCGGTGACCTCGATCCGGCACTTCTCGCCGTCGAGGTACGCGGTGACGCGGTACGCCTCCGAACCGGGGCCCGGCGCGTCCCCGCCGTGCTCGACGGCGTTGGCGCAGGCCTCGCTGAGGGCGACGGAGAGGTCGTAGGAGACGTCGGGATCGACGCCCGCGGTCTCCATCGTGCCGATCAGCAGACGCCGGGCCAGGGGCACGCTCGCGGCGTCACGGCGCAAGTGGAGTGACCACCAGATGCTCATGCTCCAGCCTCCAGGCCGCGGCTCGACATACCGTTACGTTTGCCCCGAGTGGCCCGGCGTAAGCACCCAGTTGACGTGACGCCGCCCATACGGGGGATGCGTCGGGGGCCTGAACGGTGTATGGCGTGGCGAATCGTGATGTTCCCGTCGTACGGCATCAAGTGGACCTGCCGTCCGGGGCGGAGGGGGCCAGTGCGATGATGGGGCCGCCATGAGTGCCCCTCACGCGCGCGCGACGCGCTCCGCAGACGGGCTGCGGACCCTGCGGGCCGCGGTGTTCGCCGCGGTCTGCGTCGTGCTGGCCGCGGCCGGTCACACCCTCGCCTCCTGCGGGACCGTTCCGCTGTGGGCGCTCGGGGCGGGCTTCGCGGGGACGCTCGTGGTCGCGATACCGCTCGCCGGGCGCGCCCGCGCGCTGCCGGGGATCGCGGTGCTGCTCGCCCTCGGGCAGACCGTGCTGCACACGCTGTTCGGACTGGGCCAGCAACTGGCCTCCTCCGGCACGGCGTCCGGGGGCTCCCCGGGCATGGCGGGCATGAACATGGGCCTGACGGATTCCACGGGGTCGGGTTCCGTGACCGACGCCACCCTGATCGCGCGGGCCGCGCGACTGCTGTGCGGGACCACCGCGTCGGCCGTCACCCCGGACCGCGCGCGGGAACTGCTCACCCAGGCGCATCTCTACGACCCCACCACGGGGACGCTCGTCGGCGGCACCGCGGGCGGGCGGACGGCCGTCGCGCACGCGACCCTGGCCTCGCTGCTGCCCTCCCTGCCGATGCTGCTGTGCCACCTCCTCGCCGCCGTGGCCGCCGGATGGCTGCTGCGCCGCGGGGACCTGGCCCTGCTGCGGCTGATCGAACTGTCGGCGACCTCCGCGCACTCCGTCGCGGAGACGGCCGCCGCCCGCTCCCTGCGCGCCGCGCTCGCCCTGACCCGCGCCCTGTGCGCCGGGCTGCCGACGGCGCCCGGGACGGGCCCGCGCCCGCCGCGCACCGCGCCGCTCGCCGTACCCGAGCCGCGCACCGTCGCGCTCCAGCACACCGTGATCCGGCGCGGCCCGCCGGCCGCCGCGCTCGTCCTCGCCGCCTGACACGACCGCGACCGCTCCACCGAACCGTTCGGGAGGAGGCCGCCGTCGTGCGGCCGTCCCACGCGCGCGCCCACGGCCGCGCGTTTCCCTCACGAACACTCACTCGAAGTGGAGTTCTCCGCGCATGAAGGCTTCTCGTCTCGCCGCCGCCGGCGCCGTCGCCGGTCTCGCCGTCCTCTCCCTGGCCACCCCCTCCTTCGCGCACGTCAGCGTCGCGGCCGAGGGCACGGCCGCCAAGGGCGGCTACGCGGTGGTGGACTTCAAGGTCCCCAACGAGCGCGACGACGCCTCGACCACCAAGGTCGAGGTCAGCTTCCCCACCGACCACCCGCTCGCCTCCGTGCTGGCGCAGCCGGTGGCCGGCTGGAAGGTGCAGGTCACCAGGTCCACCCTGGCCAAGCCGATCGAGATGCACGGCAAGAAGATCACCGAGGCCGTCACCAAGGTCACCTGGACCGCCGACGGCAAGGGCATCGAGCCCGGCTACTTCCAGAAGTTCCCGCTCTCCCTCGGCGCCCTGCCCGAGGACACCGACCAGCTCGTCTTCAAGGCCCTGCAGACGTACTCCGACAAGGAGGTCGTCCGCTGGATCGAGGTGCAGCAGAAGGGCCAGGAGGAGCCGGAGAACCCCGCGCCGGTGCTCGAACTGACCGACGCCGCCACCGAGGACACCGCGGCGGCGGGCTCGACCGCCGCGGAGAACACGTCCGACAAGTCCACCGGCGCCACCACCGCCGCCGACTCCTCTTCCTCCGGCAGTGACACCACCGCCCGCGTCCTCGGCGGCGTGGGCATCGCGACCGGGGTGGCGGGTGTCGCCTACGGCGTGTTCGCCGGCCGCCGCCGCACCACCGTCTGAGACCCGACCGCCGTCTGACGCGCCGGGGGCGTGCAACTCTGTCGTATCCGCCGTACGCCCCCGGTGCGCACCGGAGCTCTCACCCCTGGGATTTCGCTATGCGCAAGAAGACCCTCGCCGTGGCCGCGCTGCTGGCCGCCGCGGCTCTGACCCTGTCCGCGTGCGGCAGCGGCGACAAGGGCGACAGCCCGGTCGCCGTCGTGTCCGAGGACACCTCGCACAAGGCCGCGACGGTCCTCGACACACCGTTCGAGAAGCCCGACCTGGTGCTCACCGACACCCACGGCAAGAAGTACGACCTGCGGGCGGAGACCAAGGGCCGTCCGACGCTGATCTACTTCGGCTACACCCACTGCCCCGACATCTGCCCGCTGACGATGAGCAACATCGCCGTCGCCAAGAAGGCGCTGCCCAAGGCCGAGCAGGCCGAGCTGCGCGTGGTCTTCGTCACCACCGACCCCAAGCGGGACACCCCCAGCGAACTCGGCACCTGGCTCAAGGGCATCGACACCCAGTTCATCGGCCTGACCGGCGACTTCGCCACCATCCAGGCCGGCGCCCGCAGCATGGGCATCTCCATCGAGCCGACCACCAAGGACAAGAACGGCAAGACCGTCTCGGTGCACGGCACCCAGGTCGTGGCGTTCTCGCCGAAGACCGACGGCGGTTACGTCCTCTACGACCAGGACGCGACGGTCGACGACTACACCAAGGACCTCCCCAAGCTCATCAAGGGGGAGAACCCGTGAACCGCCTGACCGTGCCCGGCTGCGCCCTCGCGGGCGCGCTGCTGCTCGCGGGCTGCGGGTCCGGCTCGGACGGCTCCTCCGCCGCCGAACTGTCCGTCAGCTCCTCCTACATGCCGCAGCCCGTCACCGCCGAGATGGCGGCGGGTTTCCTGACCATCGCCAACAAGGGCGGCACGAAGGACGAGCTGACCTCCGTCACCAGCGACGCGGCCGGCAGCGTCACCGTCCACGAGACGGTGGGGCAGTCGATGAAGGAGGTCAAGGCCCTCCCGGTGCCCGCGCACGGGCAGCTCGTGTTCCAGAGCGGCGGCAACCACCTCATGTTCGAGAACCTCAGGCGGCAGCTGAAGCAGGGCCAGACGGTGACCCTGAAGCTGCACTTCGCGAAGTCCCGTCCGCTCACCGTCGAGATGCCGGTGAAGTCGGCCACGTACAACCCGGCGACCGGACACTGACGGAGGGACCACCGTGACGCAGACCATCACCCCCCGCGCACGCACCCTGGTGCTGCTGCTCCTGGCCGTCGCCGGGATGCTGCTGGCCGGTGCCGCGCCGGCCTCCGCGCACGCCGCGCTGCTCGGCAGCGACCCCCAGCAGGGGGTGGTGGTCACCGAGCCACCGACGCAGGTGACGCTCACCTTCTCCGAGAGGGTGGCGATGAGCGACGACTCGCTGCGCGTGCTCGACCCCAAGGGCCGGCACGTGGAGGTCGGCAAGCCGGCCAACACCGGCGGCACCACCTACGCGATACAGCTCAAGAGCGGCCTGGGCGACGGCACCTACACCATCACCTACCAGGTGATCTCCGCCGACAGTCACCCCGTCTCCGGTGCCCTCACCTTCTCCGTCGGCAAGCCGTCCGCGACCGCGGTCTCCGCGTCGTCCCCCGCCGTCGGCGGCGGCGTCGTGGGCTGGCTCTACGGCTTCGGGCGGTACGTCTCCTACGCCGGCTTCATCCTCATGGTGGGCGGCGCGACGTTCGTGCTCGCCTGCTGGCAGCGGGGTTCCGGCGTGCGGGCCGTGCAGCGGCTCGTGGTCTCCGGCTGGCTCTCGCTGACCGGCGCCACCCTCGCGCTGCTGCTGCTGCGCGGCTCCTACACCACCTCCGGGAAGGTCGGGGACGTCTTCGACCTGGGCCTGCTCGGGCAGGTGCTCCAGACCAAGCCCGGCGCGGCCCTCGTCTCCCGGCTGCTGCTGCTCGCCGCAGGCGCGCTGTTCATCGCCGTCCTGTTCGGCGCGTACGACAAGCGCGAGGACGAGGAGAAGCGGGACCTGACGTTCGGGCTCGCGGTCGGCGGCGGGGTCGTCGCGGCCGGGCTCGCGGCGAGCTGGGCCATGGCGGAACACGCCTCGACCGGCCTCCAGCCCGGGATCGCGATGCCCGTGGACGTGGTCCATCTGCTCGCGGTGGCCGCCTGGCTGGGCGGGCTCGTCACCCTGCTCGTGGCGCTCTACCGGGCGCCCGCCGAGGCCCCCATCGAGGCCGCCGCCGTGCGCCGGTTCTCCCGCCTCGCGTTCGGTTCCGTGCTCGCGCTGATCGCCACCGGCACCTACCAGTCGTGGCGCCAGCTGGGCTCCTGGTCGGCGCTGGTCGACACGTCGTACGGCCGTCTGCTGCTGGTCAAGATCGGACTCGTGACGGCGATGGTCGCCATCGCGACGGTGTCGCGTCGCTGGACGGGACGGCTGACGGCTCCCGCCGGGGAGGCGGCGGAGGCCTTCGAGGCCGGGGAGACCCGAGAGGTCGAGGAAGCCGCCCCGGAGTCCGGGGAGACCGCCGAACCCGCGGTGGCCATGGTGCCCGCGGGGCGGGGCACCTCCGCCGCGGAAGGCTCTGACGGGGCCGGGAGTTCCGCCGGGGCCGGGATGTCCGCGGCGGGGACCGCTGCCGTCTCCACCGACGTGGCCTCCGGCACCGAGCCCGGGGCTCCGGGCGAGGCCTCCGATGCGGGCGGCACGGCCGCCGGGTCCGGCACGAGCAGCCCCTCCGGCACGGGCAGCGCATCCCCCGCATCCGGCACGGCCCCCGCCTCCGCCGGGTCCGGCACGAGCGGCCTGTCCGGCACGGGCAGCGCATCCCCCGCATCCGGCACGGCCCCCGCCTCCGCCGGGTCCGGCACGAGCGGCCTGTCCGGCACGGGCAGCGCATCCCCCGCATCCGGCACGGCCCCCGCCTCCGCCGGGTCCGGCACGGGCGGCGCGTCCGCCGCGCCGGGCACGGGCGGCGCGTCCGTCGCGGGCGGTGCGGCCGGGGACGGTCCGGCCGGGGACTCCGGTCGCGCGGGCGAGGCAGCGGAAGCGGCCGCCGGCTCCGGCGACGGTTCCCCCCGGGCCGCGCAGCTCGCCCGGCAGGAGGCCGCGCGGGAGTCGGCCCGCCGCAAGCGGCTGCGGGACGCCGATCCCCAGCGCTTCGGGCTGCGCCACTCCGTGCTCGCGGAGGCCGGCATCGCGGTCGTACTGCTCGCCGTCACCACCGTGCTGACCCAGACCGAGCCCGCCCGCACCGTGGCCCAGGTCGACGCGGCGAAGGCCGCCGCGTCCTCGTCGTCCGGCGCCACCTCGCCCTCCGGCGCCGCGCTGACCCTGGACATGTCCTTCGACACCGGCGGCACGGACGGCAAGGGCGTCGTACGGCTCGACCTCGACCCCGCGGCCACCGGCCCCAACACACTCGACCTCTACGTGCAGCGGCCCAACGGGCGGGCCTTCGACATCCCCGAGGTGAAGGTGGCCTTCACCCTGGAGACGAGGAACATCGGCCCGCTGACCGTCGCCCCCGACCATGTCGCCACCGGGCACTGGAAGGCCACCGGGGTCCAGCTCCCGCTGTCCGGCAGCTGGAAGGTCGCCGTGACCGTGCGCACCTCCGACATCGACCAGGTCACCATCTCCAAGAACGCGCAGATCGGCTGAACGCACCCATGCCTGAAAAGTCCGTCCCTCGGGCCCGCACCGCCGCCGCCGACGCGTCCGGTGCCGCGCCCGACACCGCCGAGAACGCCCGCGAGGGCGTCTCCCGGCGGCGGCTGCTCGGCACCGCGGGCGCGACCGGGCTGGTGCTCGGCGCGGCCGGTGCCGCCGCGGGCTACGCCTCCGCGCCCGCCGCCGCCACCCCCCTCACCTCGCTCGGCGCCGACCGCGCGATGTTTCACGGGAAACATCAGCCCGGCATCACCGAGGGCCTCCAGGCCAAGGGCCATCTCGTCGCCTTCGACCTGACGCCCGGCGCGGGCCGTACCCAGGCCGCCTCCCTGCTGCGGCGCTGGTCGGCGACGGCCGAACGGCTGATGGCGGGCGAGGCCGCCGACCACGACGACACGGACGTGGCCCGCGACGCCGGCCCCTCGTCCCTGACGGTCACCTTCGGCTTCGGGCACGGCTTCTTCTCCCGGACCGGCCTGGAGAAGCAGCGCCCGGCATCGCTCGACCCGCTGCCGGACTTCTCCTCCGACCACCTCGACAGGTCCCGCAGCGACGGCGACCTGTGGGTGCAGATCGGCGCCGACGACGCGCTGGTCGCCTTCCACGCGCTGCGCGCGATCCAGAAGGACGCGGGCGACGCGGCCCGGATCCGCTGGCAGATGAACGGCTTCAACCGCTCGCCCGGCGCCACCGCCCACCCCATGACCGCGCGCAACCTCATGGGTCAGATCGACGGCACCCGCAACCCCAAGCCGTCCGAGTCCGACTTCGACCAGCGGATCTTCGTCCCGGCCTCCGGGTCGAGCGACCCGGCCTGGATGGCGAACGGCTCCTACGCCGTCGTACGCCGTATCCGGATGCTGCTCGACGACTGGGAGAAGCTGTCGCCCGGCGCGCAGGAGGCCGTCATCGGGCGCCGCAAGTCCGACGGCGCCCCGCTGTCCGGCGGGACCGAGACGACCGCGATGGACCTCGACAAGGTCGACAAGAACGGGGACTACGTCGTTCCGCTCACCGCGCACGCCCGCATCACCCGGCCCGACCGCAACGGCGGCGCGGCGATGCTCCGGCGCCCCTTCTCCTACCACGACGGCTACGAGGCGGACGGCACCCCGGACGCCGGCCTGCTCTTCGTCTGCTGGCAGGCCGACCCGCTGCGCGGCTTCGTCACCGTGCAGCGCAAGCTCGACCGGGGCGACGCGCTGTCGAAGTACATCCGGCACGAGGCCAGCGGCCTGTTCGCGGTGCCCGGCGGGGCGGCGAAGGGCGAGTACGTGGGGCAGCGGCTGCTGGAGAGCTGAGGGATGCACCCTCTCGCCCGTGGGCCCGTCACCCGCGGGTGGCGCTCTCGTGAGACGCCCGCCCCGCGTTCCCGCGAGGCCACTAGGGTGAGGACATGCCTGCGAGCTACGCCTATCTGGGCCCCGAGGGCACCTTCACGGAGGTCGCCCTGCGTACGCTTCCCGAAGCGGCCACCCGGGAGCTGATCCCGTACGTGTCGGTGCAGTCCGCGCTGGACGCGGTGCGCGGCGGGGAGGCCGAAGCGGCGTTCGTGCCGATCGAGAACTCCGTCGAGGGCGGCATCACCGCCACGCTCGACGAACTCGTCGCGGGCAGCCCGCTGATGATCTACCGCGAGGTGCTGCTGTCCATCACCTTCGCGCTGCTGGTCAGGCCGGGCACGCAGCTGACGGACATCAAGACGGTCTCCGCCCACCCCGCAGCCCAGCCGCAGGTGCGCAACTGGCTGCGGGCCAACCTGCCCGACGCCGTCTGGGAGTCCGCCGCCTCCAACGCGGACGCCGCCCGGCTGGTCCAGGAGGGCCGCTACGACGCCGCCTTCGCGGGCGAGTTCGCGGCCGCCCGGTACGGACTCGTGGCCCTGGAGAGCGGGATCCACGACGCGGAGAACGCGCAGACGCGCTTCGTCCTGGTGGGCCGCCCGGCCCGGCCCGCGGCCCCGACCGGCGCCGACAAGACGTCCGTCGTGCTCTGGCAGAACGACGACCACCCCGGTGGGCTGCGCGATCTGCTGGGCGAGTTCGCCACCCGCGGCATCAACCTGATGCTGCTCCAGTCGCGTCCGACCGGCGAGGGCATCGGCAACTACTGCTTCTGCGTCGACGCCGAGGGCCACATCTCCGACCGCAAGGTCGCCGAGGCGCTGACGGGCCTGAAGCGGATCTGTCTCCAGGTGCGTTTCCTGGGCTCCTATCCGCGGGCGGACATCACGCTCGACGAGGTGCGCGCCCCGCTGCCGGGAACCTCGGACGAGGAATTCGTGGCTGCCTCCGACTGGGTGGCGCGCTGCCAGGACGGGCGTTTCTAGACCGCCCCTCCGGGTTGCCGGGAGGCCCCCATTCGGGCTGCCGAAACGTTTCGGGTATGTTTCCGGACGGTCCTACCTGCATATTGTGGTTATCCACAGGAGTTATCCACAGGGCCGCTTCTCGACCTGGGGACAAGTCGACAAGCAAGGGCCACTCAGTCGACAAATCCGCCTCGGGCGGCCCGACAGGGGCCACGCCACACGGGTCACCCTTCGTCCCTTCGTTTCCTTTGGTTCACCATATGGAGCGACCTTTTTCCACCCGAATGCGAGCTTCACGCCGGTTTACACCGGGAATTCGTCGGTACCCGCCGAACTACCGGAGTGATCAATTCCGATATCCACAGATCGTCCACACACCCTGTGGATAACTCCTCCGGAGCGGTGCCCGGCTGTGGACAACGACCCCCTCAAATCCCGGACCGCACAAGGGATGTGGGTCAACCCGCCGCCGCGCCCCTGCCTCCTCCCGGGGAGCGGGACCCACTTTATTGACACAGAGGGCAAATGCCGCATAACCGAACGTAAGCGGCGGTTCGGAATAGTGAGTCGTGAGCGATGACCACGCACCGGTAGCCTTGACCGCGTGATTGACCTTCGCCTGCTCCGTGAGGACCCCGACCGTGTGCGCGCCTCGCAGCGCGCCCGTGGAGAGGACGTCGCGCTCGTCGACTCTCTCCTCTCCGCCGACGAGCGGCGCAGGTCGTCCGGCGTCCGCTTCGACGAGCTGCGCGCCGAGCAGAGGACGCTCGGCAAGCTCGTCGCCAAGGCGTCCGGTGACGAGAAGGCCGAGCTGCTGAAGAGGGCCCAGCAGCTCGCCGCCGACGTCAAGACCGCCGACGCCGAGCGCGACGCGGCCGACACCGAGACCCAGGAGCTGCTGCTCCAGCTCGGCAACCTCGTCCACCCCGACGTGCCCGTCGGCGGCGAGGAGGACTTCGTCACCCTCGAGACGCACGGCACGATCCGCGACTTCGGCGCCGAGGGCTTCGAGCCCAAGGACCACCTGGAGCTCGGCCAGATCCTCGGCGCGATCGACGTGGAGCGCGGCGCCAAGGTCTCCGGCTCGCGGTTCTACTTCCTGACCGGCGTGGGCGCCCTGCTGGAGCTCGCCCTCGTCAACGCGGCGATCGCCCAGGCGACCGCGGCCGGCTTCACGCCGATGCTGACCCCCGCCCTGGTGCGCCCCCAGTCGATGGCGGGCACCGGCTTCCTCGGCCAGGCGGCGCAGGACGTCTACCACCTCGACAAGGACGACCTGTACCTGGTCGGCACGTCGGAGGTGCCGCTGGCGGCCTACCACATGGACGAGATCATCGAGGCGGACCGCCTGCCGCTGCGCTACGCGGGCTTCTCGCCCTGCTTCCGCCGCGAGGCCGGTTCGCACGGCAAGGACACCAAGGGCATCTTCCGCGTCCACCAGTTCGACAAGGTGGAGATGTTCACCTACGTCCTCCCCGAGGACTCGCAGGACGAGCACAAGCGCCTGCTGGAGTGGGAGAAGCAGTGGCTGACCTCGCTGGAGCTGCCGTTCCGGGTGATCGACGTCGCCACCGGTGACCTCGGCTCCTCGGCGTCGCGCAAGTTCGACTGCGAGGCGTGGATCCCGACCCAGGGCAAGTACCGCGAGCTGACGTCGACGTCGGACTGCACCGAGTTCCAGTCCCGCCGGCTCCAGATCCGGGTCCGCGACGGCAAGCAGGTCCGCCCGCTGGCCACGCTCAACGGCACCCTGTGCGCCGTACCGCGCACGATCGTGGCGATCCTGGAGAACCACCAGCAGGCCGACGGCTCGGTGTGGGTCCCCGAGGTGCTGCGCCCGTACCTCGGCGGCCGGGAGGTCCTGGAGCCGGTGTCCAAGTGAGCACGGCCTTTCCCTACCGGCTGATCGCCACCGATCTCGACGGCACGCTGCTGCGCTCCGACGAGTCGGTCTCCGCGCGCACCCGTGACGCGCTCGCCGCGGCCACCGCGGCGGGCGCCGCGCACATCGTCGTGACGGGCCGCGCGGTCCCTTGGACCCGGCACATCCTGGACGACCTCGGCTACCGCGGCCTCGCGGTCTGCGGTCAGGGCGCCCAGGTCTACGACGCCGGCGAGCACCGCCTGCTCACCTCCGTGACGCTGGACCGGCAGCTGGCCGCGGTGGCGCTCGCGAAGATCGAGGCGGAGGTCGGCCCGCTGTTCCTGGCGGCCAGCCGCGACGGCCTCGACGGCGACGTCCTGGTCGGCCCCGGCTACGCGGTCACGGGCCACCTGCCGTCGACGCCGTTCACCGACCCGGCGGACCTGTGGTCGGCCCCGCTGAACAAGCTCTACATACAGCATCCGGAGCTCTCGGACGACGAGCTGGCCGAGGCGTCCCGGCAAGCCGCGGGCGGCTTCGTCGAGGTCGCGATGGCGGGCGAGGGGATCGTCGAGCTGCTGCCGCTCGGGCTGTCCAAGGCCACGGGCCTGTCGCTGGCGGCCCGCCGGCTCGGCCTGAAGGCCGCGGACACGATCGCGTTCGGCGACATGCCCAACGACATCCCGATGTTCGCGTGGTCCGCCCACGGCGTCGCGATGGCCAACGCCCACCAGGAGCTGCACGCGGTGGCGGACGAGGTCACGGCCTCCAACGAGGAGGACGGCATCGCGGTCGTACTGGAGCGTCTGCTGCCCTGACGTGCGTTCCGGCGCCGTGTCGCTCTGACGTCCGTACCGGAGCCTGTGCCCGCCCCTACCGGGCGGTGCGGTCCCCGGGGGGCGTGTCGGCGGCACCGGGGGTGGGCGGCCCACGCGAGAGCGACGTCGCGTGCTCGAAGCGGCCGCCCCGGGCGTCCCCGTGCGGGGCGGGCTCCATGGAGGAGTGGCGATCACTCCGGAGCCCGCCGGGAACTGCCCTGTCGGAAACCGGGCGCACTGCCGTGCAGGGGCGTTCGCCCGGTTCCTCCCCCAGTCGGTGCCAACACCACTGTGCCGGTGGGCCGGGGGCGGACGCCATCGAATTACGCGCCCCCGGGCACGGATGCCTACGTGCGGCGCCACCTGCGCCGCCGCGCCTTGCTGAAGAACCAGCCCGCGGGCGGCTCGTCCGAACGCCACGGCTGCGGCTCGGGCCGCTCCGCGCGCCAGCGGGCGGCCAGCATCCTGGCCCGGGCGGACGGCTCGGAGGTCCCGGCGGCCCGTATGAAGTCCTCGTCGAGCACGACGCCGTCCCAGCCGTCGTGGCCCGCAACCTCTTCCGCCATCCCCGTTCCTCCTCGGACCGCCTCGCATCCCCTCGGCCCAGTGTGCCGGGAGGCAGGTGAAACCCCCGTCAAGAAGCCCGCGGCAGCGAAGCGAGCCGGTCTGAAGCCCGCTGGAGCGGAGCCCGCCGTCGGAGCGGAGCTCTCACTCCTCGCCCGCCAGCGTCAGCGACCGCAGCTTCTGGCCCGCGTACCAGGTGGCCCCGACGGTCACCGCCACCAGCAGCACCGTCGCGGTCGTCAGGCCCACGTCCGAGGTGATCAGGGTCTGGTCGCCGGAGACCTTGTGGGCGACGGCCAGCGACCACTGCTGGACGCTCAGCGTGCGCGCGCCCGGCACCAGGGAGCCGAACAGCGCCTCCCAGACCAGCGCGTAGACCAGACCGAACACGACGGCGTGCCGGGACACCGTGCCGAGCAGCAGGAACAGCGCCGCGTACGCGATCGAGGCGACCAGCGCGGCCACCGTGTAGGCGACGGCGACCTGCTGGCCGTTGCCGTTCAGGATCAGCCCGGCGATCAGGGTCGGCAGGGCGGAGAACACCATCGTCACGGCGATCGCCACGATGAGCTTGGTGAAGATGATCGTCGGCCGCTTCAGCGGCTTGGACAGCAGGTACACCACCGAGCCGTCGTCGATCTCCGGACCGATCGCGCCGGTGCCCGCGATGACGCCGATGATCGGCACCATGGTGGCGAGCCCGAGCCCGCCGAGCAGGTCTGCCGCGGTCTGGTCGTCGGCGCCCGCGAGGCCCCGTACCACCGCCGCGATCACGATCAGCAGCAGCGGCAGCGCGCCCAGGATGAGGGCGCGGCGCCGGCCGAGCAGGGCCCGGTACGTCAGCCGGGCGACTGTGGGGTCGTACATCGTTGGCCTCCTACGCCGCGACCAGATACGAGAAGACGGACTCGAGGGACTCGTCGGACGGCGAGACCGTGAGCAGCCGGATGCCGTGGTCCCTGGCCACGCGGGGCAGCAGGGTGGTGAACCGGGCGAAGTCGACCGCCTGGACGCGCAGCGCGCCCTCGGTGTGGTCGACCTCGATGCCGGACGTCGACGGGTCGGCGATCAGCGCGGCCGCCAGGGCGCGGTCGTCGCTGGAGCGCACCAGGTAGCGGTGCGGCCGGTCGGTCATGAGCCGGCGGATGCGGCGGAAGTCGCCGCTGGCCGCGTGCCGGCCGGCGACGATCACCTCGATGTGCCGGGCGAGCTGCTCGACCTCTTCGAGGATGTGCGAGGAGAACAGCACGGTGCGGCCCTCGTCGCCCATGCGCCGCAGCAGCTCCATGAGCTGCATGCGCTGGCGCGGGTCCATGCCGTTGAAGGGCTCGTCGAGCAGCAGCAGCGACGGGTCGTGGACGAGCGCGCTCGCCATCTTCACGCGCTGCCGCATCCCCTTGGAGTAGGTGGAGATCTTCCGGTCCTGCGCGTACTCCATCTCCACGGTGGCGAGCGCGCGAGCGGCGGCCTTGGGGCCCAGCCCGTGCAACTCGGCGTTGGCGACGACGAATTCGCGTCCGGTGAGGAAGTCGTACATCGCCTCGCGCTCGGGTACGACGCCGATCTGCCGGTAGATCTCCTCGTTGCGCCACACCGCCTTGCCGTCGAGGGTGACGGTGCCGGTGGAGGGCGCGAGGAAGCCGCCCATCATGTTGAGGAGGGTGGACTTGCCGGCGCCGTTGGGGCCGAGCAGTCCGGTGACGCCGGGGCCGACGGTCATGGTGATGTCGTTGACGGCGACCACGTTGCCGAACCAGCGGGAGACGTGGTCGAGCTGGAGCGTGGTCACAGGCCCACCTTCCGGTAGCGGCGGATCAGCAGGCCGTAGCAGGCCGCGACGAGCCCGAGGACGACCAGGACGTAGACGGCGCCCTGCGCGTGGCTCGGTCCGGCGGCCGCGCCGCCGGGGAAGGCGGAGGTCGCGCCGAGGAACGCGCTCTGCACCCCGTCGACGAGGGTGACCGGCGAGAACAGGCCGAACCAGGGCACGGTGTGCGTGCTGCCCTGGGCGTCGGCGATCGCCTGGACGGTGGAGACGGCGCCGTAGGAGATGGTCAGGACGGCGATGACGGCGGCGATGCCGAAGCCGCGGCGCGGGGTGACCGAGGCGATCACCAGGCCGATGCCGGCGAACAGCAGCGAGAGCAGGACGACGGACACGAGTCCCTGGCCGAATCCCTTGGTCTGGTCGGTGAAGTCCATCTTCGCCAGCAGCGCGCCGATGTAGAGCACGAGCAGCGGTGCGGCGGTGAGGACGAGGAGGGCGGACGCCAGCGCGGCGAACTTCGCCTGCACGTAGTCGGCCGCCCGGATCGGCCGCGAGAAGTACAGCGGCACGGTCTTGAAGCGCAGGTCGCGCGAGACCGACTGGGGCGCCTGCGAGGCGACGTACAGGCTGATGACGGCCTGCATGATGATCGCGTAGCGCGTGTAGTCGACCGGCAGGTCCTTCGCCTTCGTGGCGACGGCGACGGCCACCATGATGGCGGCGGGCACGCACATCACCGCGAACAGCAGCATGGGCAGCACCTTCGACTTCAGCGAGCGGCCGAGGCCGTAAGCGCCGCGCAGGGACTGCGAGTAGAGCGACAGACGGGCGTAACTGCGGCCGAGGCGCGGGCCGTCGTAGCCGCGGTAGCCGATGTCGTGGATGCGGGTCTGGTCGCCCTGGGGTGCCGCGGACGTCCGCATGGGCTGTTCAACCGCCATGGCCGGCCGCCTCCTTCGGGTGATGCGCGTGGTCCGCCGCCGCGTGCTGTGCGTGGCCGGCGGCGGGGGCGTTCGCGTGGTCCGCGCCGTCGTGGAAGACCTCGGAGATGTGGTGCCTGCGCTGTTCCATGCGGACCAGGCCGAGGCCGAGGTCGGCGACCACGTCGCGCACGACGTCGTACGTCTCCTCGCCCTCCGCGGTGAGCAGCAGGATGCGCCCGGCGCCGGGCAGGCCGGAGCCGTCGTGGGTGTCGAGCCCGCGCGCGGCCAGCGCCTCACGCACCGCGCGGGTGCCGTCGGGGTGCTCGTCGCTGTCGGTGACCTCGATCGCCAGGGTGGTCGTGGTCTGCGTGAACTCCCGTGTGGAGCTGGAGCGCAGCAGCTTGCCGCCGTCGACGACGACCACGTGGTCGCAGGTGCGCTCCAGCTCGCCGAGCAGGTGCGAGGTGACCAGGACGGAGATGCCGAAGTCGGTGTGGATGCGGCGGATCAGGCCGAGCATCTCGTCCCGGCCGACCGGGTCGAGGCCGTTGGTCGGCTCGTCGAGGAAGACCAGCTGGGGGTCGTGCACGAGCGCCTGGGCGAGCTTCACGCGCTGCTTCATGCCGGTCGAGTAGCCGCCGATGGGGCGGTACCGCTCCTCGTAGAGGCCGACATGGCGCAGGGTGTCCGCGGTGCGTTCGCGCGCTGCGGTGGCCGGCAGTCCCGACATCCGGGCCATGTGCACGACGAACTCGGTGGCCGAGACGTCGGGCGGCAGGCAGTCGTGCTCCGGCATGTAGCCGACCCGCTCGCGGATGGCGGCGCCCTCGGTGGCCACGTCGAGGCCGAGCACCTCGGCGCGGCCCTCGGAGGCGGGGGAGAGCCCCAGCAGGATCTTGATCAGCGTGGACTTGCCGGCGCCGTTGGCGCCGACCAGCCCCGTCACACCGGGTCCCACGTCCACGGAGAGCCGGTCGAGCGCGGTCACCCTCGGGAACCGCTTGCTCAGGCTTTCGGTCACGATCACAGTCACGTCCACGACGGTAGTGACGCGGGCCACGCCGGTCGTCAGACCGGAGAGCCGTCTTCGCGTCAGACTCCAGTCGTACGGGTCCTTAGGGGACACCCTGCCTGAGGGCTACCGGGGCGGGTCCGGCGAGGGGGCGGCGGGGCGGACCGGGGCGGGTCCGGCGAGCGGGCGGCGGGGCGGGTCCGGCGGGCGACGGGGTGGGGCGGGGCTGGTCGCGCTCGGCCCCGATCCGGCACCGAGGGCCCTGTTGACGAACTCTCTAACAACTGCGAGATTCACCGGTGTCACGTTACGGGCACGTACCGCCACCGAAGCGGACGATCCGGTGACGGACCGCAAGTGCCGTACGGAGCAGTCGGGTCGGGCACCAGGGGTGACCGGGGTGGAGGACGAGTGACGCTGGCAGGTGCGCGTGAGCGCCGGGTGCGGACCGGCGGGATCGAGCTGTGCGTGGCCGAGCTGGGCGCCCCCGAGCGGCCCACGGTGGTCCTGGTGCACGGCTACCCCGACTCCAAGGAGGTGTGGTCCGAGGTCGCGGCCCGGCTGGCGGACCGCTTCCACGTCGTGCTCTACGACGTCCGGGGCCACGGCCGCTCCACGGCGCCCCGCCCGCTGCGCGGCGGCTTCACCCTGGAGAAGCTGACCGACGACTTCCTGGCGGTGGTCGACGCCGTCAGCCCGGACCGGCCGGTGCACGTGGTGGGGCACGACTGGGGCTCGGTGCAGTCCTGGGAGTTCGTCACCGTGCGGCGCACCGAGGGTCGCGTCGCCTCCTTCACCTCGCTCTCGGGGCCGTCCCTGGACCACTTCGGCCACTGGATCGCCGGCCGGCTCCGCCGCCCGACGCCGCGCCGGGCGGCCCAACTCCTCGGCCAGGGAGCCCGATCCTGGTACGTCTACCTGCTGCACACCCCGGTCCTGCCCGAACTGGCCTGGCGCGGCCCGCTCGGCAAGCGGTGGCCGGCCCTCCTGGAGCGCTTCGAGAAGGTGCCCGGCGGCGACCACCCGGCGCCCTCCCTGCCCACGGACGCGGCCCACGGCGCCTGGCTCTACCGGGACAACGTCCGCGCCCGGCTGCGTCGGCCGCGCCAAGACCCCTACGCGCACGTGCCCGTTCAGCTGATCACGCCGCTCGGCGACGCCTTCCTCTCGCCGCAGCTCTACGACGAGCTGGAGCGGTGGGCGCCCCGGCTGACCCGTCGCACGCTGCCCGCCGGACACTGGACGCCCCGCACCCGCCCCGACCAACTGACTGCCTGGGTGACCGAGTTCGTGACCGCCGTCGAGGGCGGCAGGAGCGAGGTGACGACCGGCGGCCGCCATGCCGACCGGTTCGGCGGGCAGTTGGTCGTCGTCACCGGGGCGGGCGACGGGGTCGGACGGGCCACCGCACTCGCCTTCGCGGAGGCGGGCGCGCGCGTGATGGCCGTGGACCGGGACGCCGAGTCGGCCGCCCGCACCGCCGAACTGGCCCGGCTGATGGGCGCGTCGGCGGCTTGGGCGGAGACGGTCGACGTCTCCGACGAGCGCGCCATGGAGAAGCTCGCGGAGCGCACGGCCGCCGCGCACGGCGTGGTGGACGTGCTGGTGAACACCGCGGGCGTCGGCCTGTCGGGCTCCTTCCTCGACACCACGGCCGAGGACTGGCGCAGGCTCCTCGACGTCAACCTGTTCGGTGTGATCCACAGTTGCCGTCTCTTCGGCGGGCAGATGGCCGAGCGCGGGCAGGGCGGTCACATCGTCAACATCGCCGCGACGGCGTCGCACCGGCCGACCAGGGCGTCCCGGGCACTGCCCGCCTACATCACCTCCAAGACAGCGGTGTTGACCCTCAGCGAGTGCCTGCGCGCCGAGCTCGCGGACCGGGGGATCGGCGTGAGCGCGGTCTGCCACGGACCGGACCGATCCGCCAACTGGGCACCGGAGAAGGTGGCTCAGGCCGTGGTGGAGGCGGTGACGGACAACAAGGGCGTGGTGCGGCGCCGTTGGCCAAAGAGGGTACGAAATCGGTGATGTTGGGGCTTTGTCAGTCAAGTGGTGATGATCTTAATGATGTTGGGCAAATGGCTTCGAACGGAGGGTAGTTGTCCACAGGTTCGCCAATTAGCCTGTGGATAACACCACTTGGTTGTGGATCAAACCTCCGGCACAAAATCACATGCGTGATTCACGTCTCGACCGGCACGCTGGTGGGATGAACGAAGGACACGACAGCACGAGCGATACGAAGGACAGCTCGCGCGATCATGCGAAGAAGGATCGTCGGACAGACGCGGCCGACGACGAGCGGCGCACCGTGAAGGTGTCCAAGTACCTCTCCAAGCACCTGCGCCACCAGCCCGAGCGCATCGGGCTCACCCTCGACCCGGCCGGCTGGGTCGAGATCGACACCCTGCTCGCCGCGACCGCCGCGCACGGCTTCCGCATCACGCGTGCCGAGCTGGACCACGTGGTCGCGGCCAACGACAAGCAGCGGTTCGCCGTCGACGGCACCCGCATCCGCGCCAGCCAGGGACACAGCGTGGAGGTCGACCTCGGGCTGCCCGCCGCGGTCCCTCCGCCGTACCTGTACCACGGGACCGTGGCCCGCAATCTGGACGCCATCCGCGCCGAGGGGCTGCGGCCCATGAACCGCCACGACGTGCATCTCTCGGCCGACCGCGAGACCGCGACCCGGGTCGGGTCCCGCCGCGGACGCCCCGTCGTGCTCGCCGTCGACGCCGGCGCCATGCACCGGGACGGCCATGTCTTCCAGGTCAGCGCCAACGGCGTCTGGCTCACCCCATCGGTGCCGACGCGCTATCTGCGGTTCCCTGCGGGGCACTGAGCGGGGGGTGTCCGCCGGAGCCGGGGCCGCACCGGCGCGGGCCTGCTGCCTGCCTGGCAGGGCATTAGTCTCGGACGCATGAGCCTGCGTCTGAGCACCGTGATCCTCCCCCACCGCCGCTGGCACGAAGGCGGCCGCGCCACCTGGACACGTGCCGAGCAGCTCGGCTTCCACGCCGCCTACACCTACGACCACCTGTCCTGGCGCACCTTCCGCGACGGCCCGTGGTTCGGGGCGATCCCCACCCTGACGGCCGCCGCGTCCGTCACCGAGCGGATGCGCCTCGGCACGCTCGTGACCTCCCCCAACTTCCGCCACCCGGTGACCCTCGCCAAGGAACTGATCTCCCTCGACGACGTCTCCGGCGGCCGCGTCACGCTGGGCGTCGGCGCGGGCGGCACCGGCTTCGACGCCACCGCGCTCGGCCAGGAGCCCTGGACGCCCCGTGAGCGCGCCGACCGGTTCGCCGAGTTCGTGCCGCTGCTCGACCGCCTGCTCACCCAGGACGCGGTGTCCTACGAGGGCAACTTCTACTCGGCGCACGAGGCGCGCAACATCCCCGGCTGCGTGCAGCGGCCCCGGCTGCCGTTCGCGGTCGCCGCGACGGGCCCGCGCGGGCTGCGGCTGGCGGCGAGGTACGGCCAGGCGTGGGTGACCACGGGCGACCCGAAGCTGTACGAGACGGGTACGCCCGAGCAGTCCGTCCAGGCGCTGCGCGACCAGGGGGAGCGGCTCGCGGACGCCTGCGCCGCCCTCGGCCGGGACGCCGCGGAGCTGGACCGCGTCCTGCTCACCGGGTTCACCCCGGACCGCACCCGGCCGCTGGAGTCCCTCGACGCGTTCGTCGACTTCGCCGGCCGCCACCGCGCGCTGGGCTTCACGGAGATCGTGGTCCACTGGCCCATCCCCGGCACCGACTTCGCCGCCGACGAGAAGGTCTTCGAGCGCATCGCCCTGGAGGCGGCACAGCAGCTGGACTGACGCGGCGTCGCCGCGCACCGCCACGGCGAGCCACGGCCGTGGGGCCGCGCGCCGCCGCGGGCGCACGGCTGTGGCAGCCGTGGTGGAGCGGCCGTGGCGGCCGTGGCGGCCGGGCTGTGGATCGCCGTGGCCGCCGGGCTGTGGATCTCCGTGGCGGCCCGGCTGTGGCTCGTCCGTGCGCACCGCCGCACGGCCGTGCGGGCATATGCGGAAGAATGAGCCGGTGACCTCAGCGACCCGACAGCCCGAGACACCGCCGGCCGCCCTGCCCCCGCGGCTGATCGCCACGGACCTCGACGGCACCCTGCTGCGCGACGACAAGTCCGTGTCGCCGCGCACGGTCGCCGCCCTCGCCGCCGCCGAGGAGGCCGGCATCGAGGTCTTCTTCGTCACCGGCCGCCCGGCCCGCTGGATGGACGTGGTCAGCGACCACGTGCACGGCCACGGCCTGGCGATCGTCGGCAACGGCGCGGCCGTGGTCGACCTGCACGGCGGCCCCGGCGCCCACCGCTTCGTCAAGGTGCGCGACCTCGCCCCGCAGAACGCGCTGGACGCCGTACGGCTGCTGCGCGAAGCGGTGCCCGGCACGGTGTACGCCGTCGAGCAGACCTACGGCTTCCACCAGGAGCCGGACTACCCCCCGCTGCACATGGAGACGCCCGACAACCTGGCGCCCGCGGAGGAGGTGCTGCTGCCGGGCGGGGTCGCCGAGGGCGAGCCCGTGCTCAAGATCCTGGCCTACCACCCCACGATCGACCCGGACGCCTTCCTCACCCTGGCGCGCCTCGCGGTCGGCGACCGCGCCACGGTCACCCGCTCCAGCCCGAGCGCGCTGCTGGAGCTGAGCGGTCCCGGCGTCTCCAAGGCGAGCACCCTCGCCCTGTGCTGCGCCGAGCGCGGCATCGCGCCCGAGGAGGTCGTCGCCTTCGGTGACATGCCGAACGACGTCGAGATGCTCACCTGGGCGGGCCGCTCGTACGCGATGGGCAACGCTCACCCCGACGCCGTCGCCGCTGCGTCCGGCCGGACGACCGCCAACAACGAGGACGGCGTGGCCGTCGTGATCGAACGCCTGCTGGCCGAGCGGCTGTAGGACGCGCGGGGGGAGCGCGCCCCGCCCCGCCCCGCCTGGCACGCGAGCGGGGCGGCGGGCGGGGCGGCGGGCGGCGGCTGTGGAGCCGGCCGTACCGCCCTCAGCCTCCGATCAGCTCCCCCGCCCCCACCAGCGCGTCCGTCGCCCGCTCGCGTTCCAGCATCGTCCGCAGCGGCCCGTCCACGGCGGCCAGCTCGGCGTACGTCCCGCGCTGTGTCACCCGGCCCGCGTCGAGCACGATCACCTCGTCCACGGCGTCGAGCCCGGCCAGCCGGTGCGTGATCAGCAGGGTCGTCCGGCCCTCCGTGGCGGCGAGCAGGTCGGCGGTGAGCGCGTCCGCCGTCGGCAGGTCCAGATGCTCGGCGGGCTCGTCGAGCACCAGCACGGGGAAACCGGCGAGCAGCGCGCGGGCCAGCGCCAGGCGCTGACGCTGGCCCCCGGACAGCCGCGCGCCGTGCTCGCCCACCAGCGTGTCGAGCCCGTCGGGCAGCGAGTCGGCCCACGCGAGCAGCCGGGCCCGTTCCAGCGCGTCCCGCAGGTCGGCCTCCGTCGCGTCCTTCCTGGCCAGCAGCAGGTTCTCGCGCACGGAGCTGTCGAAGAGGTGTGCGTCCTGCGCGCACAGCCCGACCAGCCGCCGTACGTCGTCGCCGGCCGGCGCGTACGCGTCCACACCGCCCAGCGTGTAGGCGCCCGCGTCCGCGTCGAGGAACCGCAGCAGCACCTGCGCGAGGGTCGTCTTGCCGGAGCCGGACGGGCCGACCACGGCGATCCGGCGGCCCCGTGCGAGCGTCAGGTCGACCCCGGCGAGCGCGTCCCGGTCCTGTCCGGGGTAGCGGGCCGTCAGCCCCTTGAGGACGAGCGGGAACGGCGACGCGGGCGCCCGGCGCGGCGCGGCCGGTTCCCGGACGGGCTCGGGGGCGTCCAGGACCTCGTACACCCGCTCCGCGCTCCGGCGCACCCGCTGCCAGTACTGCGCCGCGAGCGGCAGCCCGAGGACCGACTCGAAGGCCGCCAGGGGGGTGAGGACGACGACGGCCGTCAGGACCCCGTCGAGCCGGCCCGCGGCGACGGCCTGGACGGCCACGAGCGCCATGCCCGTGACGGTCAGGCCGGACACCAGCGCGGTGAGCCCGTCGCCGAGCGCGGTGGCGGCGGCGGTGCGCCGGGCGATCCGGGTGAGCAGGCGGTCGGCGCCGCCCGCCTCGGCGGTGCGGGCGGGCAGCGCGCCCGCCACGGTCAGCTCCGCGGTGCCGGTGAGCAGGTCGGTGACCCGGGTGGCGAGCGCGCCGCGGGCGGGCGCCAGCCTGCGCTCGGCGCGGCGGGCCACCGCGTCGGTCACCAGCGGCACCCCCACCCCGGCGGCGAGGAGCCCGGCGGCGAGCACGGCGCCCGCCGCGGGCAGCAGCCAGGCCGTGAAGGCGACGGAACCGGCGGACACCGCGAGGGCCACGCCCGCGGGCAGCAGCCAGCGGAGCCAGTAGTCCTGGAGCGCGTCCACGTCCGCGACGAGCCGGGACAGCAGGTCGCCCCGGCGCGCGTCGCGCAGACCCGCGGGGGCCAGCCGCTCCAGGCGCCGGTAGACGGCCACCCGGGTGTCCGCCAGCATCCGCAGCACGGCGTCGTGGGAGACGAGACGCTCCGCGTACCGGAACACCGCCCGTCCGATGCCGAAGGCGCGCGTCGCGGTGACGGCCACCATCAGATACAGCACCGGCGGCTGCTGCGCGGCCCGGGAGATCAGCCAGCCCGACGTGGCCATGAGGCCGATCGCGCTGCCGAGCGCGAGCGTGCCGAGGAGCAGTGCGAGCGCCGGCCGGCCGCGCCGCGGGCCCGACATGGCCCGCACGCGGGCGAGCACATCTCGCCGGTCCCCGGACCCGGGGACGCCCGTACCGGCGTCCTCGCCGCCGCCGCGCGAGCCGGACCCGGCGTGTTCGGCGTGCTCCCCGCCGTCCCCGTACTCCCCGCCGTCGCCGTTCTGCCGGTCGTCTCGACCGGGAGCCTGCGTTCCTTCGTGGACACCGACGCCGACAGCAAGCGCATGGGTGGCGGTGGCGATGGCGGCCGGCACGGCATCGGCCGCGGCGGGCGCCGTGAGCGGCGGCGCCGCCCGCCGGGGTGCCTGCGTCGGCAGTTCGGCCGGTTCCAGCCGCACCACCCGGTCCGCCACGTCCAGCAGCGCCGGCCGGTGCACCACGAGCAGGACCGTCCGCCCCGCGGCCAGCCTGCGCACGGCCTCGACGACCTCGGCCTCGGTACGGCCGTCCAGCGCCGCCGTCGGCTCGTCGAGCAGCAGGACCGGGCGGTCGGCGAGAAAGGCGCGGGCCAGCGCCAGCCGCTGCCGCTGACCGGCGGAGAGCCCGGCCCCGTCCTCGCCGAGGACCGTCCGCACGCCCTCGGGCAGCGCGTCCACGAACTCCAGCGCCCCGGCGTCGCCCAGCGCCCGCCGTACGGCCGCGTCGTCCGCGTCGGGCCGGGCCAGCCGTACGTTCTCCGCGATCGTCCCGGCGTACAGATGCGGCCGCTGCGGCACCCACGCCACCTGGGCGCGCCACTGCTCCAGGTCGACGTCCGTGAGGTCGGCTCCCCCGATCCCCACCCGGCCCTCGGCCGGCCGTACGAACCCGAGCAGCACGTTCAGCAGCGTCGACTTGCCCGCGCCGCTGGGGCCGACGAGCGCGACGGTCTCGCCGGGCTCCACGGTGAACGACGCCCGGGTCACCGCGTCCCCGGAGCGGCCGGGGAAGCGGACCGTGACGTCCTCGAAGGCGACGGCTCCGGCCGGGACCGGCCGGGTGCCGGACGCGGGCACCTCGGTCTCCAGCACGGTGAAGAGTTCCTCTGCCGCGGCGAGCCCCTCCGCCGCCGCGTGGTACTGCGCCCCCACCTGACGCAGCGGCAGATACGCCTCCGGTGCCAGCACCAGGACCAGCAGGCCGTTGTAGAGGTCCATGTCACCGTGGACCAGCCGCATTCCGATGGTGACGGCGACCAGGGCGACCGAGAGTGTGGCCAGCAGTTCCAGCGCGAACGACGACAGGAAGGCGATCCGCAGGGTGCGCATGGTCGCCTGCCGGTAGGCGCCGGTGATGCGCCGGATGGACTCGGCCTGTGCCTTGGCCCGGCCGAAGACCTTCAGGGTGGGCAGCCCCGCCACCACGTCCAGGAAGTGTCCGGACAGCCGGGACAGCAGCCGCCACTGACGCTCCATCCGCGACTGGGTGGCCCAGCCGATGAGGATCATGAACAGCGGGATGAGCGGGAGGGTGGCGACGATGAGGGCCGCCGAGACCCAGTCCTCGGTGACGATCCGCGCGAGGACCGCGACCGGCACGACCACCGCGAGCCCCAACTGCGGCAGATAGCGCGAGAAGTAGTCGTCCAGGGCGTCGATGCCACGGGTGGCCAGGGCCACCAGCGATCCGGTCCGCTGCCCGCTCAGCCATCCGGGCCCGAGCGCGACGGCGCGCTCCAGCAGCCGTCCGCGCAGTTCGGACTTGACGGCCGCGCTCGCCCGGTGGGCGGCGAGTTCGGTGAGCCAGGCGACCAGCGCCCGGCCACAGGCGACGGCCACCAGCAGCAGCAAGGGCGTGCCCAGTGCACCGGCCGACCGGCCGTGCTGGAAGGCCCCGACCACGATCTCGGCGATCAGCATCGCCTGGGCGATGACCAGTCCCGCGCCGAGAGCGCCGAGGAAGACCATCGCCCCGAGGAAGAGGCGAGTGGCGTGTGCGTGACGCAGCAGGCGCGGATCGATTGGTTTCACGTGAAACATGCCTTTCGGCCCGAAGAAGGGTGTTTCACGTGAAACACGCTGAACACCCCTCCTGCCAGACTCAGTGCGCGGCTTCGGCGATGTGCTGCGTGCCGATCCGCTTGCGGAAGACCCAGTACGTCCATCCCTGGTAGAGCAGGACGATCGGCGTGGCGATGCCGGCGCACCAGGTCATGATCTTCAGGGTGTAGTGGCTCGACGAGGCGTTGGAGACGGTGAGGCTCCAGTCCGCGTTGAGGCTCGACGGCATGACGTTCGGGAAGAGCGTCAGGAAGAGCATCGCCACGGCGGCCACGATGGTGACGCCGGAGAGGGCGAACGCCCAGCCCTCGCGGCCGATCTGGTTCGCCGCCAGCGCTGCGACCAGCGCGACGACGGCCACGAGCATCGCGGCCAGGGACGCGCCGTCACCGTGGGCGGCCTGGGTCCAGATCAGGAAGACCAGGGCCAGCGCGGCCGTGACGAGTCCGAGCACCAGGGCGAGCCTGCGGGCCCGGTCACGGATGTCCCCGAGGGTCTTCAGGGCCGTGAACACCGCACCGTGGAAGGTGAACAGCGTCAGCGTGACCAGTCCGCCGATCACCGCGTACGGGTTGAGCAGATCCCAGAAGGTGCCGACGTACTCGTGATGCCGGTCGATCTTCACGCCGCGCACGATGTTGGCGAAGGCGACGCCCCACAGGAACGCCGGGATCAGGGAGGTCCAGAAGATCGCGTGTTCCCAGTTGGTCTGCCAGTTCTCCTCGGGCCGCTTGGCCCGGTACTCGAAGGCCACCCCCCTGACGATCAGGCAGACCAGGATGATCAGCAACGGCAGATAGAAGCCGGAGAAGAGGGTGGCGTACCACTCGGGGAAGGCGGCGAAGGTGGCGCCGCCGGCCGTGAGCAGCCAGACCTCGTTGCCGTCCCAGACGGGTCCGATCGTGTTGATCAGCACCCGCTTCTCGGTCCGGTCGCGGGCGAGCAGTTTGGTGAGGATGCCGACCCCGAAGTCGAACCCCTCCAGGAAGAAGTAACCGATCCACAGGACGGCGATCAGGACGAACCAGACGTCGTGCAGTTCCATGACTGTGCAGCTCCCTCGGCCTAGTACGAGAAGGCCATCGGCTTGTCGGCGTCACGGGAGTCGCCGCCGATCTTCGTGGGCGGGTTGAGGTCGTCGTCGGTGAGCTCGGGCGGACCGGCCTTGATGTACTTGACCAGCAGCTTGACCTCGATCACGGCGAGGATCGCGTAGAGCGCGGTGAAGACGGTCATCGAGGTGATGACCTCGCCCTGGGAGACGCCGGGGGAGACCGCGCTGCGCGTCTGGAGGACGCCGTAGACGACCCACGGCTGACGGCCCATCTCGGTGAAGATCCAGCCCCAGGAGTTGGCGATCAGCGGGAAGCCCAGGGTCCAGATGGCGATGAGCCAGTACAGCCTGGAGAGCTTCGGGCCGAGCGCCTTCTTCCGGAAGAGCACCAGGTGCGGCACCTCGTCCTCACCCACCCTCAGATGCTCGGGCAGCATGAACTTCTTGCGGGTGAGCCAGAGTCCGACCAGGCCGATGGCGAAGGACGCCATGCCGAAGCCGATCATCCAGCGGAACGCCCAGAAGGTGACGGGAATGATCGGCCGGTAGTCACCGGGACCGTACTTCTCCTGCTCGGCCTTGTTGGTGTCGTTGATGCCGGGGACGTAGGAGTTGAAGTCGTCGTCGGCGAGGAAGGACAGTATCCCGGGGATGGACAGTTCGACCGTGTTGTGGCCCTTGCTCACGTCGCCGTAGGCGAAGATCGAGAACGGGGCGGACTCCTGACCGTCCCACAGCGCCTCGGCCGCGGCCATCTTCATCGGCTGCTGCTTGAACATGACCTTGCCGAGGGTGTCACCGCTGATCGCGGTGAGCAGGCCCGCGATCACGACCGTGACCAGCCCCAGCCGCAGCGACGACTTCATCACCGCCACATGCCGCTTGCGGAACAGGTGGAAGGCAGCGATGCCGACCATGAACGCGCCACCGGTCAGGAACGAGGCGGTGAGCGTGTGGAACGCCTGGGCCAGCGCGGTGTTCTGGGTCAGCACCTGCCAGAAGTCGGTCAGTTCGGCACGGCCCCTGGCCTTGTTGATCTTGTAGCCGACCGGGTGCTGCATCCACGAGTTGGCCGCCAGGATGAAGTAGGCGGACAGGATCGTGCCGATCGAGACCATCCAGATGCAGGCCAGATGGATCCGCTTCGGCAGCTTGTCCCAGCCGAAGATCCACAGCCCGATGAAGGTGGACTCGAAGAAGAAGGCGATCAACGCCTCGAACGCCAGCGGAGCGCCGAAGATGTCACCGACGAAGCGCGAGTAGTCCGACCAGTTCATGCCGAACTGGAACTCCTGCACGATGCCGGTGACCACACCCATCGCGATGTTGATCAGGAACAGCTTGCCCCAGAACTTCGTGGCCTTGAGGTACTTCTCCTTCTCGGTCCGGACCCAGGCGGTCTGCAGGCCGGCCGTGAGCGCGGCCAGCGAGATCGTCAGCGGGACGAACAAGAAGTGATAGACGGTGGTGATGCCGAACTGCCATCGCGCCAGGGTCTCTGGCGCCAAAGCCAAATCCATGTCGTCGGTCTCCTAGTGTCGCCGTGGTCACAAGCGGCAGTTTGCCCCGGATTCAAAACACAAACTGGGACCAACCGGGACACGTTTGTGAACGCGTTCACATTCACAAGCAAGTATGACGCATGGCCGTTCGAACCCTCAGGGGTGGGGGGTCCCTTCTCCGCCCCGCCGGTCCCGCGCGGCAGGGACCGGTGGCCCTCTGGCGCGGCGGCAGGGGATGTGCGGAGGTCCGCCCCGCCTCGCGCTCCCGGCTTCGGCTTCCGGCTTCGGGCTTCCGGCTTCCGGCTTCCGGCTTCCGGCAGCACAACGGCCCCGTGCGGGGCGGCCCGAGAGCCGCCCCGCACGGGGCCGTACGACGTCTCGCGCCGGGCGGCGCGGGTGTCCCGCTAGAGCTCCTTGTTGAACCCTTCCGCCACCTTCAGGAAGATGTCGTTCGCCTCGGCCTCCCCGATCGTCACGCGCACTCCCTCGCCCGCGAACGGCCGGACCACCACACCGTGCTGCTCGCACGCCGCCGCGAAGGCGAGCGTCTGCTCCCCCAGCCGCAGCCAGATGAAGTTCGCCTGGCTCTCGGGCACCGTCCAGCCCTGTCCACGCAGGCCCTCGACCACCCGGTTGCGCTCGCAGACCAGCGAGCCGACCCGGCCGAGCAGTTCGTCCTCGGCGCGCAGCGAGGCGATGGCCGCCTCCTGCGCGAGCTGGCTGACGCCGAACGGCACCGCCGTCTTGCGCAGCGCCGCCGCCACCGGCTCGTGCGCGACGGCGAAGCCGATCCGCAGCCCGGCGAGGCCGTACGCCTTGGAGAAGGTCCGCAGGACGCAGACGTTGGGGCGGCTGCGGTACAGCTCGATGCCGTCCGGGACCTCGGGGTCGCGGATGAACTCCCGGTACGCCTCGTCGAGCACCACGAGCACATCGCCGGGCACCCGGTCCAGGAACCGCTCCAGCTCGGCCCGCCGCACGGCGGTGCCGGTCGGGTTGTTGGGGTTGCAGACGAAGATCAACCGGGTCCGGTCGGTGATCGCCTCCGCCATCGCGTCCAGGTCGTGCACCTCGTCGGGCGGCAGCGGCACCTGGACCGGGCGGGCGCCGCTGATCTGCGTGATGATCGGGTACGCCTCGAAGGACCGCCAGGCGTAGATCACCTCGTCACCGGGGCCGCTCGTGGCCTGGACCAGCTGCTGGGCGACGCCCACCGAGCCGGTGCCGGTGGCGATGTGCTCGACCGGCACCCCGAACCGCTCCGCGAGCTCCAGGGTCAGGCCGGTGCAGGCCAGGTCGGGGTAGCGGTTGAAGGACGCGGCCGCCGCCGTGACGCTCTCCATCACGCCGGGCAGCGGCGGATAGGGGTTCTCGTTGGAGGACAGCTTGTAGGCCACCGGTCCGCCGGCGGCCGCGGGCTTGCCCGGCTTGTAGGTGGGGATACCCTCCAGCTCGGCGCGCAGCTTGGGGCTCGTCTCGCTCACCGCAGTCCTCCTCGTGACCACCGGCGGCCCGTCCGCACCGCCGGCTTCCAATACTCCACACCTTATGAGGATTCGGCCCGGCTGCGAATAGCTGAGCGCCGCGTCGACCCGAGGGCCCCGGCCACGCGGATCCCGGACGCGGAATCAGGTGTTCCGACCGCTGTCGCGCATCCGAATCGGAAACCGGCTGTGAACCCCATATGTCACACCGACATCAGGGGCACCACTGTACGAATCCACACCAACAAGAGGGCGCGTCGCACATATATCTACGCGCCGGTGGCTCACGCCGTGGCGCGCATCCCTCGTACAGGTGAGTTGAGACCTCTTCGAGACATGGAGGGGGCGACAGGTCCATGCGCGGTGACACGTCACGTACCACTATTGGATCGTTCAACTGACTTTCATTCCCAGGCAGTTGAGGCCTTTTGACCTTGCAGAAACGTGCCTGTCAACGCCTGCATATGCGTCCGCCCTACCCCACCGCATGAGCCCTACTATCGGCTCGCCATGACAGCAGCAGGGAAGCACCAGGTGAGCCGCGCGGAAACCTCACGTCGAAGCAGCCGGCCGGGTCGGGCGGGCATCAGGGACGTCGCCGCCGCCGCCGGGGTCTCCATCACGACCGTCTCCGACGCCCTGAACGGCAAGGGCAGGCTCCCGGACGCCACCCGCCGCCATGTACGCGAGGTCGCCGACCGGCTGGGGTACCGCCCGTCAGCCGCGGCCCGCACGCTCCGCACCGGCAAGTCGGGCCTCATCGGCCTGACCGTGACGACGTACGGGGATGAACCTTTCACCTTCACCGAGTTCGCGTACTTCGCCGAGATGGCCCGCGCGGCCACCTCCGCCGCGCTCGCCCGCGGCTACGCCCTGGTGATCCTTCCGGCGACCTCCCGCCACGACGTGTGGTCCAACGTCGCCCTCGACGGCACGGTCGTCATCGACCCCTCCGACCAGGACCCGGTCGTCAGCGAGCTGGTCCGCCAGGGCCTGCCCGTCGTCTCCGACGGCCGCCCGGCCGGCTCGCTGCCGGTCACCGCCTGGGTGGACAACGACCACGAGGCCGCGGTCCTCGGCATCCTCGACCATCTGGCCGCCGCCGGCGCCCGCCGCATCGGCCTGCTGACCGGCACCACCACCGACACGTACACCCGTCTGTCGACCACCGCCTATCTGCGCTGGTGCGAGCGCGTCGGTCAGACCCCGGTCTACGAGGCGTACCCGGCGCACGACCCGTGCGCGGGCGCCGTGGCCGCCGACCGGCTGCTGGCCCGGCCGGACCGTCCCGACGCCGTCTACGGACTGTTCGACCCCAACGGCACCGACCTGCTCGCCGCCGCCCGCCGCTACGGCCTGCGCGTCCCCGACGACCTGCTGCTCGTCTGCTGCAGCGAGTCCGCGGTCTACGCCACCACCGAGCCGCCCATCACGACCCTGTCGCTGAAGCCGCGCCGCATCGGCACCGCCGTCGTGCAGCTGCTCATCGACGCCATCGAGGGGCTCGAGTCCGACCAGCCGGTCGAGCAGGTGATACCGACCGAGCTGATCGTGCGTACCTCGTCCCAGCGACGCCCGCCACGCACCACCGTCAGCCCGCCGCGGACCCCCGAAGAGGGGTAGCCTGCCCACCACGCAACGCCCGGAGCCCCACCCAAACGGGGCGAAAGCCGCGGTGAACCGGAGCCTTGCTCTGATTCACCACCCCTGGGTCATCACATGGCGCGATCCGCATTCCTATGATGGGCCCACGACACCGCGGGCCGCTGCGACCAGGCAGTCCGATGCGGTGCAGATGCGGCGCGATGGTGGAGGGGTCTGATGACTCAGGGGGCCGGTCAGGGACCCGAGACGGAGCGGACGGCGACGTTGCGCGACTTCCGGGTGCCGGGGTACGTCCATGAGACCGGTCCGTACGCCCAGAGCCCCCATGCCGAGGAGGCCGTACGCCCCGTCGAGGAGCCACCCGTGGAGCTCCCGGAGGGCTACACGCCCACCCAGCGCGACCTGCCGGTCATCAACCGCGGCGACACCGTCCAGGTCGCCGTGGCCCCGGTGCCCCGCCCGGCCCAGCCCGGTCAGGGACCCGGCCCGCTGTTCGTCGTGGGCGACGTGCACGGCTATCTCGACGAGCTGCTCGCCGCGCTGCGCGAGCAGGGCCTCGTCGACGAGGCCGGCCAGTGGTGCGCCGGCACCGCGCGGCTGTGGTTCCTCGGCGACTTCACCGACCGCGGCCCCGACGGCATCGGCGTCATCGACCTGGTGATGCGGCTGTCCGCCGAGGCGGCCGCGGCCGGCGGCTACTGCAAGGCGCTCATGGGCAACCACGAGCTGCTGCTGCTCGGCGCGAAGCGGTTCGCCGACACCCCCGTCAACTCCGGCGCGGGCACCGCCACCTTCCAGGCCGCCTGGCTGCTCAACGGCGGCCAGAAGACCGACATGGACCGCCTCCAGGACCACCACCTCCAGTGGATGGCGCGCCTCGACGCCGTGGAGGAGGTCGACGGCCATCTGCTCGTGCACTCCGACACCACCGCCTATCTCGACTACGGCGACTCGATCGAGGCGGTCAACGACACCATCCACGACACCCTCACCCGCAACGACGCGGACGAGGTGTGGGATCTGTTCCGCAAGTTCACCAAGCGCTTCTCCTTCCGCGACGAGGGCGGCGCGGACGCCGTGCGCTCCCTGCTCGATACGTACGGCGGCACCCGCATCGTTCACGGGCACAGCCCGATCCCCTATCTGCTGAGCGAGTCGGGCCCCGAGGAGGGCGACGAGACCGCGAGCCCCGTGATCGACGGTCCGCACGTCTACGCCGACGGACTCGCCATCGCGATGGACGGCGGCGTGACCATGGCCGGAAAGCTGCTGGTCCAGCAACTGCCGCTGCGCGACTGAGGGTTCACCCGGCCGGTTCCGCCCGGCCTGGGACCGTGCAGGGCAGGGGCCAATTTCCGGAAACCCCCTGTCACCGCGTGCCGTCCCCGCTCTACCATCGGCTTATCCGTAGCAGGCTCCCCTCCGTTTCTGCCCGACGGCTCGTCAGCGTGCGAGCCCCAAGCCCTACGGAGCATCGGGGGATGCACATGAACAGCGTTCCGCAGCACCTGCTGAGCGAGGACCGCCAGGAATACGAGCGGATCCTCGATGAGGCGCTGCGCTCCGCACCTCACCGCCCGGAACTGGCCGCTGTGGGTCAGCGGCTCAATGTCGAACAGCTGCGCACCATGGCGCTGAACGCCACCACCCTCATCACGGCGGCCGCGGCGACCGAGTACCAGCACTACGTGAAGGTCCGCGAGGAACTGCGCCGACCGGCGCCGTCCACCCCGTCCACCGCGACCGGCTCCGAAGAGCCGGGCGTCGGCGCGATGGGGCTCGCCACCACCATGGGAGAGGTCGCCGAGACCGCCGGCGCGGGCGCCGTCGCCGTCGTCGCCGTCCTCGCTCCCGTCCTCGCCGGCACGGCCGCGGCGATCTTCCTGCTCGTCGGGTACGTCCTGAAGATGCTGGACCCGGAGCCGGCGTTCGCCCGCACCATGCTCACCGCGGGCTGGGTGTTCGGCGCGATGACCGCGGCGGCGATCCTCGTAGCCGCGGTCGGGCTGCTGCTCACCGCGCTGCGCAACCGGCCCGCCTTCGAGCACGGGCCGTACGCGGAGCTCTCCGAGGAGGTCGCGCTCGCCAGGGAGTCCTGGCGCGAGGCCCTGCTCGAGCGGGGCGTCCTGCCCTTCCTGCGGGACGCCCTCGCCGACCCCGGCACCGCCGCCGCACTGCACCGCGTGGCGCCGGAACCGGAGCCGACCGGCCGTATGCCGCACCTGGGCTACGGCCGCCCCGGCTTCAGCAGCCCGGACGACGGCCCGGCACCCGGCCACCGCCCCAGCTTCACCAGCCCGGACTTCACCAGTCCGGACTTCGGCGGCCCGGAGCACCAGCCGGAATGACCCTCGGCTTGCGCGTCCCCGCTCCACGAGGGGAAGCGCAGGCCGAACCCCCGGCCCGAGGCCCCGCCCCCGCCTGCCCGCACGGCGGGTGACCCGTCATGCCCGCGCACGGCCGGGCCGGGGCCGCCGACCCGCCGTCAGTCCGCGATCGGCAGATAGACCCGGTTCCCGCTCGCCGCGAACTCCTTGGACTTCTGGAGCATCCCCTCGGCGACCTCCTCGGGCGAGGCGCCCTCGCCGGCCGCGCCGCCGAACTGCTCGGTGATGGTGTGGCTGATCTTCATCGAGCAGAACTTGGGCCCGCACATGGAGCAGAAGTGGGCCGTCTTCGCGGGCTCGGCCGGAAGGGTCTCGTCGTGGAACTCCCGGGCCGTGTCCGGGTCGAGGGCCAGGTTGAACTGGTCCTCCCACCGGAACTCGAACCGCGCGTCGGACAGGGCGTCGTCCCAGTCCTGCGCACCGGGGTGGCCCTTGGCCAGGTCGGCCGCGTGCGCCGCGATCTTGTAGGTGATCACGCCAGTCTTGACGTCGTCGCGGTTGGGCAGACCCAGGTGCTCCTTGGGCGTCACGTAGCAGAGCATCGCCGTGCCCCACCAGGCGATCATCGCGGCGCCGATACCGGAGGTGATGTGGTCGTAGGCCGGCGCGACGTCCGTGGTCAGCGGGCCGAGCGTATAGAACGGAGCCTCATCGCAGATCTCCTGCTGAAGGTCGATGTTCTCCTTGATCTTGTGCATCGGGACATGTCCCGGGCCCTCGATCATCGTCTGTACATCGAAACGCCTGGCGATCCGGTTGAGTTCCCCGAGCGTGCGCAACTCCGCGAACTGCGCCGCGTCGTTGGCGTCCGCGATGGACCCCGGGCGCAGCCCGTCGCCCAGCGAGTACGTGACGTCGTAGGCGGCGAGGATCTCGCAGAGCTCCTCGAAGTTCTCGTAGAGGAACGACTCCCGGTGGTGCGCCAGGCACCAGGCCGCCATGATCGACCCGCCGCGGGAGACGATGCCCGTCTTGCGGTTCGCCGTGAGCGGGACGAACGGCAGGCGGACCCCCGCGTGCACCGTCATGTAGTCCACGCCCTGTTCGGCCTGCTCGATGACGGTGTCCTTGTAGATCTCCCAGCTCAGTTCCTCGGCCCGGCCGTCGACCTTCTCCAGCGCCTGGTAGAGCGGCACCGTGCCGATGGGAACGGGGGAGTTGCGCAGCACCCATTCACGCGTGGTGTGGATGTTGCGCCCGGTGGAGAGGTCCATGACCGTGTCGGCGCCCCAGCGGGTGGCCCAGGTCATCTTCTCCACCTCCTCCTCGATGGAGGACGTCACGGCGGAGTTGCCGATGTTGGCGTTGACCTTCACCAGGAACCGCTTGCCGATGATCATCGGCTCGATCTCCGGGTGGTTGACGTTCGCCGGAAGCACCGCGCGGCCGGCCGCGATCTCCTCGCGGACCACTTCGGGGGAGACGTTCTCCCGGAGGGCGACGAACTCCATCTCCGGCGTCACCTCGCCCCGCCGCGCGTACGCCAGTTGCGTGACCGCCCCGCCGTCCCGGCTGCGGCGCGGCTGGCGCGGGCGGCCGGGGAAGACCGCGTCGAGGTTGCGCAGCCCGCCGCGCGGCGAGGTGTGCTTGATGCCGTCGTCCTCCGGGCGGACGGGGCGGCCCGCGTACTCCTCGGTGTCGCCGCGGGCGATGATCCAGTTGTCCCGCAGCGGGGCCAGCCCCCTGCGGACGTCGGTGTCGACGAACGGATCGGTGTACGGGCCCGAGGTGTCGTACAGCGTGACCGACTGCCCGTTGGTGAGATGCACCTGACGGACCGGCACCCGCAGATCGGGGCGCGAGCCCTCGACATACGCCTTGTGCCAGCCGTTGGACTTCCCGGCCTCCGTCGCGCTCGATCCCTCGGTGGAGATCTGCGTGGAGGCAGGCGTGCGTGCGTCCTTGTTGGTCATGAGACCTACTCCCTACGCCGGCATTACCCGGTAACAGGTTCGGCGGTCGACGCAGCGGTCACCGTCGGTCGAGGTCTCCGGGGAACATCGTCTGTTCCACGTGAAACATCGCAACGACGGAGGTCAGCGCCCTCTCAGCCCGGTGCTCCGAGCTCCCGCGTGTGCAAAGGTGCCTCCACGCTAGCGTCATGTGTGGCACGAAGAACAGTGCGCCTCCCGCGTTCTTGCGATGATGCGCCGGTGACCACGACACACCGGCCTCCGTTTCCCCCTCCCGATCAGGGCGGCCCGCATCACCATGGGCCGGGCGACGGGCAGCCGTACGAGGACGGCCGGCGACACGCACCGGACGGCGTCCATCGGCACACGTCCGACGGCGGCCACGGCCATCCACGCCCCGGCGGAGAGGGCCCCGGCGGCCACGGTGACCGGCGCCCGCAGGAACACGGCGCCGGACACGGGCACGGTCACAGCCACAGCCATGGCCCCGCAGCGCCCGTCTCCCGGCGGCTGCGCCGGGTGATCGCGGCGATCCTGATCCCCTTCGCCGCGGCGGTCGTGGTGGGCCTCGTCGTCCTCTGGCCCGGTGGCGCACCGCCGCACCAGCGCACGGGCGTCGGCTTCGACCGCCAGACCCAGCCGGCCACCGTCACCCAAGTGGTCAGCGTGAGCTGCAAGTCGGTGGGCGCCTCCAGCGGCGGCTCGGGCAGCGCCGATTCCGCCTCCGCCGATTCCGCCGGCTCCGCCGCGGACTCCGGCTCGGGCGGCACCTGCAAGAAGGCGACCGTCCGGGTCGACTCCGGCAAGAACAAGGGCCGTACCTTCACCGAGATCGTGCAGCCGGACCAGTCCCGTCAGCTGCACCAGGGCGAGAAGGTCGAGGCCGCCTACGAGCCGACCGCGCCCAAGGACCTGCAGTACTCGGTCGCCGATGTGAACCGCCGCTTCCCGGTCGCCCTGCTCGCCGGGATCTTCGCGCTCGCCGTCGTGGTGGTGGGCCGGATGCGCGGCGTCATGGCCCTGGTGGCGCTGACCATCAGCTTCCTGGTGCTGACGTTCTTCATCCTCCCGGCCGTCCTCCAGGGTTCCGACCCGCTGATCGTGGCCGTCGTCGGGTCGAGCGCCATCATGCTGATCGCCCTGTATCTGTGCCACGGACTGTCGGCCAGAACCTCGGTGGCCGTGCTCGGCACCCTGGTCTCGTTGTCGCTGATCGGCGTGCTCGGTTCCCAGTTCATCGACTGGTCGGCGCTCACCGGCAACACGGACGACAACACCGGTCTGATCCACGGCCTGTACCCGTCGATCGACATGAGCGGCCTGCTGCTGGCCGGCGTCATCATCGGCTCGCTCGGCGTCCTCGACGATGTGACGGTCACCCAGACATCCGCGGTCTGGGAGCTGCACGAGGCCAATCCAGCACTGGGGCGGCGCGAGTTGTACCGCGCGGGCATCCGGATCGGCCGCGACCACATCGCGTCCGTCGTCAACACCCTGGTGCTCGCCTACGCGGGTGCGGCGCTGCCGCTCCTGCTGCTGTTCTCGATCGCGCAGAGCAGCGTGGGAACGGTCGCCAACAGCGAACTGGTCGCCGAGGAGATCGTCCGCACGCTGGTCGGCTCGATCGGCCTGGTCGCCTCGGTGCCGGTCACCACGGCGCTCGCGGCCCTCGTGGTCGCCGCCGACCGTCCGCATCCGGAGACGGCGGCGGGTTCGGCGGCAGGGCACCCGCCGGCCGCAGGGACCATGGGCTCGGCGGCCGCCGGGACCGCACCGGTGCCGCCCGCCCGGGGCGGGCGGGGCCGACGCCGCAAGCGGTGACCGAGACCTTCGGCAGAAGCGTTACTGCGGAGCCCAGGACGGGCTGAAGCGACCACGGCACCGCCGTCGTGACCGCCGTGGCGCTTCAGCCCGCGCTCTGTTCCTCGGCCAGGATCCGGTCCAGGGCCTCGTCGAGATGCGCGTCGAAGTCGGCGAGCGCGCCCTCCTGGCCCAGCGGCACCAGTCGGTCGGTCCGGTCCAGGAACGCCACGAGCGGCGCCGCGCCGGAGCGGAACAGCGCGTGGTCGGTACCGACCTGAAGGCGGATCAGCACATCGCCCGCCGTCTCCGGCTCGGCCGGGGTGATCCGCACATCTCCGTCCCCGCTCGGCCCGCTGACTCCGTCGATCAGCAGCTCCCGACCGAAGGCCCAGGTCACCGGGGCGTCCCCGGGCAGATGGAAGGTCAGGCGCACCGCGTAGGGATCGCCGAGCTCGTACCGCAGTTCCACCGGGATACGAAAGGAGAGCTCCTCGGAGACGAGAAAGCTCATCATGACCTCTGCCTGTACGGACTCGCGCATCGCCTATCCCGTCATATGACACCGACTGGCCGGGAATCATCCCTTGGACCCCGATGGCATCTTGCTCAACGTGTATGCCAGATCACAAGGAGTGAGTTTTCAGATACTGATAGAGAGCGGGAAGGCCTCTGGCAGGCGCCCGATCTCCTGCTGCAGCCACTGCACCGCGGGCAGCAGACGGTCCGCCTGGTGGGAAGGGAGGGACAGAGCCACGGTGGCGGCCGTCGACCCCATCGTCAGGGGGATCGCGGCGCACACCACCCCCAGCGCGTACTCCTGCCGTTCGAGCACCGGTTCCATGCGTCCGACGCGCTCCAGGCGCCGCAGCAGTGCCTTGTCGTCACGGACCGTGTACGGGGTGAGGGACCGCACGGGATAGCGGCTGAGATGGTCGCGGCGGGCTTCCTCGTCCAGTTGGGACAGCAGGCACTGCCCGACCGCATGGGCGTGGGCGGTCTGCCGGAAGTCGGCCCACTCCTCGACCGCGGGGCTGCCCACGGAGTCGGAGACGGACAGGACGGTGATCTCGCCGTCGCGATAGACCGCGTAGTAGATCGGCGCACCGATCGAATCACGCCATCCTGCCAGGGTGTCGATCACCATGCTGCGACGTTTCTGCTCCGCTCCGCTGCTGTGGAGCCGGGCGGCCGCCTCGCCGAGGAAGAACAGGCCCTTGTCACGCCGTAGATAGCCCTCGTGGACCAGCGTGCGCAGCAGGTGGTAGGCGGTGGGCAGAGCGAGGCCGGTCTCGCGGGCCAATTGCTTTGCGGGGGCGCCCTGTTCGTGCGCGGCGACGGACTCCAGCAGCCGCATCGCGCGCTGCACCGAGCCGATGAGCGTGGCCGTCCGGTCCTGGGGCGGGTCCTGCGGCTCTTCCCGCGATCCCGGCTCCGCCGCGGCCCGGGGCTGGGTCGGCATCCCGGGGGGACACCGCTGGAGCGGTGGTACGGGGAAGGCGTGCGGTTGTGCGGTTGCGGTGTCAGCCGTGGCCAAGGGGGCACTCCCGGAGCGAGGGGGCAGCCCGTGTGGGGAGACACGGGTGGGGGGTGTACTCCGCCCGCGGGGCATCGACCCCGCGTCGATGCCCGGACTCTAACCGTGTGCCACCGTGTGACGTCGGCCTGTCAGCAAAACTTCCCTCCCGCGAGGGAACCGGCGTTACCTGTGACCGCCGGTCCCCGGGGTGCTCACCAGTCGCTGCGGGACGAGGAGCTCGACATGAACTTCCGCACCACGTAGATCAGACCGCCGACGAGGGCGACGAAGACCAGCAGCTTGAACAGCAGACCGATCACGAAGCCGACCACGGTCGCTATCAGTCCGCCGAAGACGACCAGGGCGATGACCGGCACCGCGACCCACTTCACCCACCACGGCAGACCCGAGAAGATCTCACCCATTGCCCTCGTCCCTTGCCTTCCTGCCCCGTCCTGTGTACCGGGTTCGGTCGAATGCCCGCACCTTCTGGTGCCGGATCATGCTGCCTTGCTGTCTTCGATGCTAGGGCCGGGAGGGGGTCCGGCGGACGTCTCGTATCCCTTGTCCTCCCCTGACCGATCCCCTAGGGAACCCGGAGACGCCGGCTCAGGCCTCGGGCGGAGAGAACACCACCAGGACCCTGAGGTCCTCGCTGATGTGGTGGAACTTGTGGGCGACCCCGGCCGGCACGTACACGACGCTGCCGCGGGCCACCTGCGTGGTCTCCAGGCCCACCGTGATCGCCGCGCGGCCGCTGACGACGAAGTAGACCTCGTCCTGCCGATGCGGGGACTGCGGGTCGTGGGCGCCCGCGTCGAGCGCGTACAGGCCGACCGACATGTTCCGCTCACGCAGAAACTGCAGGTACGCCCCGTCGTTGGCGGCGCGTTCCGCCTCCAGTTCATCAAGCCGGAATGCCTTCATGGTCCTTGCCCACACTCCTCATGGATCTCTTCTGTCACGATCAGACACATGAAGAATTTCGTAGTCAAGACGATAGCCAACGCCGGCGCCCTGGCGGTCGCCGTATGGCTGCTCGACAAGATCACCCTGACCGGTGACAGCACGGCCAAGAAGGCGTGGACGCTGCTCCTCGTCGCGTTGGTGTTCGGAGTGGTGAACTGGCTGGTCAAGCCGATCGTCAAGGTCCTGACCTTCCCCCTGTTCATCCTGACGCTCGGCCTGATCACCCTGGTGGTCAACGCGCTGATGCTGCTGCTGACCTCCTGGCTCTGCGACAAGCTGAATCTGAGCTTCCATGTCGAGGGCTTCTGGACGGCCGTATGGGGCGGTCTGATCATTTCGATCGTGTCCTGGGCGCTCAACATGGTCCTGCCGGACGAGGACTGAGGACGAAGAGAACCGGGAACCGAGGACGAGGACTGAGCACGATGACCTACCGCGTCTGTTTCGTCTGCACGGGCAACATCTGCCGTTCCCCGATGGCCGAATCCGTCTTCCGCGCGCGGGTGGCGGAGGCCGGGCTCGAGGATCTGGTGGAGGTGGACAGCGCCGGGACCGACGGCTGGCACGAGGGCGACGGCGCCGATCCGCGCACCGTCGACGTGCTGGATGAGCGGGGCTACGCCGTCGCGCACACCGCCCGGCGCTTCCAGCCGTCCTGGTTCTCCCGGCTCGACCTCGTGATCGCGCTCGACGCCGGCCACCTCAGGGCCCTGCGCCGGATCGCGCCCACACCCGAGGACGCGGCCAAGGTCCGGCTGCTGCGGTCGTACGACCCCGCGGCCGGCGACGACCTCGACGTGCCGGATCCGTACTACGGCGGCCGGGACGGCTTCGAGGAGTGCCTGGAGATGGTGGAGTCGGCGAGCACCGCCCTGCTCGCCGGCATCCGCGACGAGGTGGGAGGCCGGGCCGCATGAGCACGGCTTCCGATCACGACGGCACGCGTCCGGCGCCCGCCGGCGAGGGCACGCGCGCCGTGCGAGCGGGTCTGCCCGAGCCCGTCAAGCACGAACCCACGCTGCCGGGACCGGTCTTCGCCGCGCACTACCACCTGCCCGGCGACCCCACCGGCCCCTACACCTACGGCCGTGACGAGAACCCGACCTGGAGCCATCTGGAGCGGGCCGTCGGAGAACTGGAGGCACCCGGGCAGGAGGGCGTGCAGACCCTGGTGTTCGCCTCCGGCATGGCGGCGATCTCCGCGGTGCTCTTCTCCCAGCTGCGCTCCGGCGACGCCGTGGTGCTCCCGGACGACGGCTACCAGGCGCTGCCCCTGGTGCGGGCCCAGCTGGAGGCCTACGGCATCGAGGTGCGCACCGCGCCGACCGGCGGCGACGCCCAGCTCGGCGTCCTCGACGGGGCGCGGCTGCTGTGGATCGAGTCCCCGTCCAACCCGGGGCTGGACGTCGCCGACATCCACCGGCTCGCCGAGGCGGCCCACGCGCGCGGCGCCCTGGTGGCCGTGGACAACACGCTGGCGACACCGCTCGGACAGCGGCCGCTGGAACTCGGCGCCGACTTCTCCGTGGCGAGCGGCACCAAGCAGCTCACCGGGCACGGCGACATCCTGCTCGGCTACGTCACAGGACGGGACGAGCAGGCCATGGCCGCCGTACGCCGCTGGCGCAAGATCGTCGGTGCGATCAGCGGCCCCATGGAGGCGTGGCTGGCACACCGCTCCCTGGCCACGCTCGCGCTGCGGGTGGAGCGGCAGAGCGCGACCGCCCTCACCCTCGCGAAGGCCCTGCGCGAACGCCCGGAGGTGACCGGGCTGCGCTACCCCGGCCTGCCGGACGATCCCTCCCACGTCGTCGCGGCGCGGCAGATGCGGCGCTTCGGATGCGTGGTGTCCTTCACGCTGCCCACGCGCGCACGGGCCGACCGGTTCCTCGAGGCGCTGCGCCTGGTGGACGACGCCACCAGCTTCGGCGGGGTGCGCTCCACCGCCGAGCGGCGTGGCCGCTGGGGCGGGGACGCCGTACCGGAGGGGTTCATTCGTCTGTCGGTCGGTGCGGAGGACGCCGAGGACCTGGTGGCGGACGTGGTGCGTGCGCTGGACGAGTCGGCGCGGTGAGCGCTTTACGGACGCCCCGTCGGTGTACGGCTACGCACAACGGACGGTCCGAGCCTCCCCCCTCGTGGCTCGGACCGCCCTCGGTTCCGCGCGCGAAGAACCGCGCGAACCAGGCTAGTTGACTCTGCGTCAGTGTCCAATCACGGTAGCGACAGATCCCTATCGACTTATTTATAGTTGGGGCCCTGCCCAGGGGGCCGCGGCAAGGGCAGGGACTGGGGAGGACGTGCCATGGATCTGGCCTTGCTGCGCACTTTCGTGACCGTGCACCGGGCCGGCTCCTTCACCCGCGCCGCCGCCCTGCTCGGCCTCTCGCAGCCGGCCGTCACCTCCCAGATCCGCACCCTGGAACGGCAGCTGGGGCGCCCGCTCTTCCTGCGCCAGGCGCGTGGGGTGACCCCCACGACCATCGGCGACGAACTCGCGCACAAGGCCGCCCCGCATCTCGACGCTCTGGTGGAGATAGCCGAAACCGGCCTGGACGAGGACTCCTCTTTACGCACCCTGCACCTCGCCGGGCCGCCGGAGTTCACCGCCGAGCGGGCCCTGCCGGCCCTGACCGAGCTGACCGGCGACGACGGGCAGGGCTTCGCCCTGCGGGCCTCCTTCGGCAACGCCGAGGAGACGCTGGAGGGGCTGGCCGCCGGACATCATGATCTGGCCATCAGTACGGCCCGTCCGCGGGGTCCTCTGCTCACCGCGACTGCGCTCTGCGACGAGGAGCACGTCCTCATCGCCTCCTGCCGGTGGGCCAAACAGATCGAGGCCCCGACGCGGCCCGGCACCGGCGCCTCCGCACTGGCGGATCTTCCCCTCGTCGAGGTCCACGAGTCGCTGCCGTTCGTCTCGCGCTACTGGGCGTCCGTCTTCGACTCCCGCCCCTCGTCCTCCGGCACGGTGATCGTCCCCGATCTGCGGGCGGTCCTCGCCTGCGCGATCGCGGGCGCCGGGATCGCGGTGCTGCCGCGCTATCTGTGCGCTCCCGCGCTGGAACGGGGCGAGGTCGTCGCGCTGCACGAGCCCGCCGTGCCGCCGCTGCGGACCTATTTCCTGGTGGTGCGCACGGGCACGCTGGCCATGCCGCACATCGCGCGCGCTTACGACTGGCTGCAACGGGCGGCTTCGGAGTGGTCCTGACCGCCTCGGGACGTCGTGATGTTTCACGTGGAACCAGGCGGGCCACATTTCTCCCATGACCGTCCGACCCGTGGTCAAGCGCACCGCACGCGCCGTCCTGCTGGACGGCGACGACCTGATCCTGATCAAGCGCACCAAGCCCGGCGTCGATCCGTACTGGGTGACACCCGGCGGCGGCGTCGAGCCGACGGACGCGACCGTCGTCGACGCCCTGCACCGCGAGGTCTACGAGGAGCTCGGCGCCAAGATCTGCGATGTGGTGCCCTGCTTCGTCGACACCGTGGAACACATCGGCGAGGACGGCGGCGCGACCGGCGTGAAGGTGCAGCACTTCTTCGTCTGCCGCCTGGAGTCGATGGATCCCGCCCTGCGGCACGGGCCGGAGATCGAGGAGCCCCTGGGCGAGTACGAGATCGTGCGCGTGCCGTTCACGCGGGTCGGGATCGCGTCCGTGCACATGGTGCCGCTGTCGCTCCGCCACTACCTCGACGGCAATATCGAGGGTGTCCGTGCCATGCACGCGCCCGATCTCGGCTGACATGGCATGTTTCACGTGAAACACCCTGAATCCGTCGGGGACTTGTGCGCAGGGCCACGACATGGCCAAAAGCACGGGCGTCTCCCCTGAAACGGCTGGACGCCGGGGGTACCTGTCGGACAGCCTGACCTGCGTGCCGACCTCTCCCCTCGCCGCTCTGCCCATTCGCCGCCTGACGCTTCGCGATCTCACCGCCTGCGCCGACTTGTCCGAGGACCGGGGGTGGCCACGGGAGGAACACAAGTGGGGCTTCCTGCTCACCGCAGGACGCGGCTACGGCATCGACGACCCCGACGGCGGACTCGCCGCGGCCTGTGTCGTCACCGAGTACGGCGGACCCGGCTCCCGTATCGAACTGGGCGCCATCGGCATGGTGCTGGTCGCCGAGCGCCACAGTCGCCAGGGCATCGGACGGCGGCTGATGCACCACGTCGTCGCCACGATGGGGACCACCCCGCTCACCCTGCACGCGACCCCCTTCGGCCGCCCGCTCTACGAGGAACTCGGCTTCAAGGTCACCGGCCGCGCGGAGATGCTGCGCGGCCACTTCACCGCCGACGACACGGATCCGAGGGTTGCCACCCGGGCGGTCACCGCCGAGGACCTCACCACGATCATCAGGCTCGACGAAGAGGTCTTCGGCACCGATCGCACCCACATCATCACCCGGCTCCCCGCCTTCGCCGACCAGCTGCGGGTGGCCGAGGAACACGGCCGGATCATCGGTTACGCCGGCGCCTGGCCGAACATGCGCGACCTCGTCGTAGGCCCGCTGATCGCCCGCGACCCCGAGACGGCGAAGGCCCTCGTCGCCTCGATCGCGGCCCGCACGGACCGGCCGCTGCGCACCGACATCGACGTACGGCACGAAAGCCTGCTGGCGTGGGCGAAGGAGCACGGCCTGGCACCGGCCGGCTTCAACGCCGTCATGACGTACGGGATCACCGAGCTGCCCGGGGACTGGACGCGACGCTTCGCCCCGCTGACGGTCGCGGCGGGCTGAGCACGGCGGGGCGGCTCCTCCCCGGGGGAAGAGCCGCCCTTCTGCCTGCCGGGCCCGACGAGGGCCCGACGGGCGCCGTCAGCGGCCGCTGCGCACCGTCAGTGGCCGCTGTGCGCCTCCGGAGCAGCCGCCTGGCCCGACGGGCGCCTCGCGGAAGCGAAAGGCCGTCAGGCGAGCGTCTCGGCCGCCGCCGTCGCGAAGGAGTGGTCCTGCTCGGGAGCTCCGCCGCCGACGCCCACGGCGCCGACGAGCCGGCCGTCGCGCCGCACCGGGACACCTCCGGCGATGAACAGCAGCGGCCGGTCGAGGGCGGTGGGCAGGGTGTGGAAGAGCCCGCCCGGCTGCACGGCGTCCACGAGGTCGGCGGTGGGCGCGTTCAGCTGGAGCGCCGTGTATGCCTTGCGGGTGCTGGTCTCCCCGGAGATCAGCACGGCACGGTCGTCCCGCCGGAAGGCCAGCAGGTGGCCACCGGCGTCCAGCACGGTGACGCTGACGGCGACTCCGGCGGCGTCGGCGGCTTCACGGGCGGTGGCGACGAGGGCTTCCGCGTCCTCGATGGTCAGCGGGGCGACGGTGGTGGCGGTGGTCATGGGGTCGTTCTCCTTGCGTGTGGTGCTTGGGGTCGGGAGCCCGGTGCCCGGTCGTAGGGGCGGGGTTCAGCGACCGGTGGGGGTCAGGGGTGCGCCGGGCTGCGGCGCTCGGCGGGGACGGAGCCCGCGACGGCGGCGGTGGCCGAGGTGGCGGTGGACACCGGGGCGGTGGACACCGGTGCGGATGGGGCGACGCCACGGCGTTCGAGCGTGGCCGACAGGACCGCGAGCACGAGGGCGGCCGCCGCGAGTGCCGCACCGACCCAGTTGGGGGCGGTGTAGCCGAGGCCCGCGGAGATCACGAGGCCGCCGAGCCAGGCGGACAGTGCGTTGCCGAGGTTGAAGGCGCCGATGTTCACGGCCGACGCCAGCGTCGGGGCGCCGTGCGCCTGGTCCAGGACGCGCTTCTGGAGCGGGGGGACCGTGGCGAAGCCGAGGGCGCCGATCAGGGTGATCGTGACGGCCGCGAGGACCTTGTCGTGCGCGGTGACCGTGAAGAGCGCGAGCACCACGGCCAGGGCGCCGAGCGAGACGTACAGCATCGGCATCAGGGCGCGGTCGGCGAACCGCCCGCCGAGAAGGTTGCCGCCGACCATGCCGAGTCCGAAGAGGACCAGCAGCCAGGTGACCGAGCCGTCCGCGTAGCCGGCCACGTGGGTCATCATCGGCGCGATGTAGGTGACGGCCGCGAAGACGCCGCCGAAGCCGAGGACGGTCATCGCCATGGCGAGCAGCACCTGGGTGTTCCTGAAGGCGGCCAGTTCGTGACGCAGGCGCACACCCTCCGGCCGCGGCATCTCGGGGACGAGCCGGGCGACACCGGCCAGGCCCACCACGCCGAGGGCGGCGACGATGCCGAAGGTCACCCGCCAGCCGACATGCTGTCCGACGAGCGTGCCCAGCGGGACGCCGACCACATTCGCCACGGTCAGACCGGTGAACATCAGCGCGATGGCGCCGGCCTTCTTCTGCGGCGCGACCAGTTCCGCCGCGACCACCGAGCCGATGCCGAAGAAGGCGCCGTGGGCGAGGGACGCGACGATCCGGCCGATCAGCATCACGGCGAAGGTGGGGGCGACGGCCGAGAGCAGGTTCCCGGCGATGAAGAGGCCCATCAGCACCATCAGCATCCGCTTGCGCGGGACCTTGGTGCCGAGGACGGTCATCAGCGGAGCGCCGACCACCACGCCCAGGGCGTAGCCGGTCACCAGCAGGCCCGCGGTGGGGATGGAGACCCCGAAGTCGCCGGCGACCTCGGGCAGCAGGCCCATGATCACGAACTCGGTGGTGCCGATTCCGAAGGCCCCGATCGCGAGGGCCAGAAGCGCGAGAGGCATGTGGGGGTACACCTTCCCAGAGATTGCAGATGCGCTTTGCGTGCGTCCACAATAATTGCAGACGCGGGATACTTGCAAGCGACGGCTATCGCGGGGCTGCCCTATCCTGGACGCAGCCGCTCAGGGACGGAGGAAAGCCATGACAGCGACGGATCCCGCGCTCACCGCCCTCTCCCAGGGCTGGTGCGCCCTGTCTCTGCTGCACGGGAGGATCGAGGCGCACATCGAGCGCGCGCTCCAGGCCGGGCACCGGCTGAGCGTGCGGGAGTACTCGCTGCTCGACGTGCTCAGCAGGCAGCACGACGGCGAGGGGGGCCATCTCCAGATGAAGCAGGTCGCCGACGCGGTCGTGCTCAGCCAGAGCGCCACCACCCGCCTGGTCACCCGGCTGGAGGACCGTGGGCTGCTCGAGCGCTACCTCTGCCCGACCGACCGCCGCGGCATCTACACCAACGTCACGGAGACGGGCCGAGAGCTCCTGGAGGAGGCTCGCCCGACCAACGACTCCGCCCTGCGCGAGGCCCTGGACGAGGCGGCCCTGAACCCCGAACTGGCCCCGCTGGTCCGGGTCGTGGAGTCGCTGCACGCCCCGGCGGAGGGCGCGGGGCTGCCCGCATAGGGTGCGGGCATGGAAGATCTCGAAGGTGCCGGTCCGGATCTCGTCATACGTCCCGCCGTCGCCACCGATGTGCCCGCGATCGTCGCCCTGCTCGCGGACGATCCGCTCGGTGCGCAGCGCGAATCGCCGGACGACCCGGCCCCGTACCTGGCCGCGTTCCAGCGGATCGACGCCGATCCGAACCAGCATCTGGTCGTCGCGGTCCGCGCGGACCAATTGATCGGAACCCTCCAGCTCACGATCGTCCCGGGGCTGTCCCGGCGCGGCGCCACGCGCTCGATCATCGAGGCCGTCCGAATCCACGCGGACGAGCGCGGCAGCGGTCTGGGCAGCCGTTTCATCGAGTGGGCGGTCGCGGAGTCCCGGCGTCAGGGCTGCCGGTTGGTGCAGCTCACGTCCGACGCCTCGCGCACCGACGCCCATCGCTTCTACGAGCGTCTCGGTTTCACGGCGTCGCACGTGGGCTTCAAGCTCGCGCTCTGAGGGCGGCCACCGCCGCAGCCATGGCCACGAGCACGACCACGAGCCACAGCCACAGCCACGGACGCGCTCCGCGGCAGCACGTCCGAGGGGCCCTGTTTCACGTGAAACAGGGCCCCTCGGACGTCACCTCGTTCGCCGTGCCGTCATCCGATCCCCCGCCAGCCCTCCGGGTCGACCCCGCCGGGCACCGGAGCGCCCTCCTCGTACGGCTGGCGGGTGAACACGAACGACCCGAGGTCCAGATGGCTCACCGCCCCGTCGGGTCGGCGTACGGCCCTCAGGAGCTCTCCGGCGTAGTAGCCCTCCAGGCCGGTCCAGGTACCGTCGCCGTTCGCGCGGAACCGGGAGCGCCGGCCTTTGCCGGACAACGGCTCCAACGACAGCAGCCCGTCGGCCGTGAGACGCAGACCGTAGCCGTACGTCCCCCAGTACCACTGCCCGGCGAGTTCCAGCAGCGCCGGATCGACCTCGCGCAGCGGCCGCCACGGCTCGGGAATCCTGGGCTCGGCCTCGGCGACGATCCGCACGAGATCGGCTGCCACGGCGGACAGTTGGGGCCCGGAGGTGCAGTTGGCCAGCACCACGGCGGCGACATCGTCCTCGACGCCGAGGGTCAGGTTCGCGAGGAAACCCGGCAGCGAACCGGAGTGCCCCGCCAGCAGCCGGCCGTCCCGGTACTGAATCTGCATCCCCAGCCCGTACGCGACGCCGTCCGCCACGTCCGCGACCTCCATCGGCGTGGCGGGCGTACGCATCTCCGCCACCGAAGCGGCGCTCAGGACCCGTTCGTCGCCCCGCGTCAGGAAGGCGGCGAACCGCGCCAGGTCGCCCGTGGTGGACCAGAGCTGACCCGCGGGAGCCATCCGGCCGAGATCCTCGGAGGGCTCGGGCAGCAGGGCGTCGGCCCAGGGATGCACGGCCCAGCCCCCGGCGTGCGGCGCCTCGGGTCGACCGCTCGTGCGCAGCAGGCCCAGCGGCTGGAGCACCTCGGCGCGCAGCACGTCCTCCCAGGGCGCCCCGCGCACCTCCTCCACCAGCGCGCCGAGCAGGGTGAAACCCGGGTTGGAGTAGTGGTGGCGACGGCCGACGGGGTGCAGGAAGGGCCGTTCACCGAGCACGTCGGCCAGCTCGGGCCGCACCGAGCCGGGGGTCCGCTCCCACCACGGGCCCGGTGACTCCGCCGCCAGGCCGCCGCTGTGGGCGAGCAGTTCGGCGATCGTGGCCTCCCCCGCTCCGGTGCCCGGCAGATGCTTCTCCAGCGGGTCGGCCAGGTCGAGCAGGCCCTCGTCGCGCAGCCGCAGCACCAGGACGGCGGTGAAGGTCTTGGTGATGGAGCCGATCCGGTACTGCACGTCGTCGTCCGGCGCGTGCCCGTCGACGGAGGTGCGCGCACCCGTCCACACGGCCCGCCCGTCCCGTACGACCGTGGCCACGAGCGACGGCGCCCGCCCCTCGGCCTGCGCCACGGCGACCCGGTGCAGCAGAGCCCGTCGCGTACCGGGAAGCAGCTCTTCCTGAGGTGTTGTCATGGGCCCAGTCCACCTGCCGGGCCACCGCACGTCGAGCCCATTTCGCCGGGCGCGGCCCAGGTCAGGTCTGTGCCATGTCCACGAAGCGCGAGTAGTGGCCCTGGAAGGCGACCGTGATCGTCGCTGTGGGGCCGTTACGGTGCTTGGCCACGATGAGGTCGGCCTCGCCGGCGCGCGGGGATTCCTTCTCGTAGGCGTCCTCGCGGTGCAGCAGGATGACCATGTCCGCGTCCTGCTCGATGGAGCCGGACTCACGCAGGTCGGACACCATGGGCTTCTTGTCGGTGCGCTGCTCGGGGCCACGGTTCAGCTGGGAGAGCGCGATCACCGGGATCTCCAGCTCCTTGGCGAGCAGCTTGAGGTTACGGGACATGTCCGAGACCTCCTGCTGACGGCTCTCGGCGCGCTTGGAGCCGCCGGACTGCATCAGCTGGAGGTAGTCGATGACGACCAGCTTGATGTCATTGCGCTGCTTGAGGCGGCGGCACTTGGCACGGATCTCCATCATCGACAGGTTCGGGGAATCGTCGATGAACAGAGGGGCCGCGGACACGTCGGGCATCCGACGGGCGAGCCGGGTCCAGTCCTCGTCGGTCATGGTTCCGGAGCGCATGTGGTGCAGGGCGACCCGGGCCTCCGCCGACAGCAGACGCATCGCGATCTCGTTGCGGCCCATCTCCAGGGAGAAGATGACGCTGGGCAGGTTGTGCTTGATCGACGCGGCACGCGCGAAGTCCAGCGCGAGCGTCGACTTACCCATGGCGGGACGGGCCGCGATGACGATCATCTGCCCCGGGTGCAGACCGTTGGTGAGGGAGTCGAAGTCGGTGAATCCCGTGGGCACACCGGTCATCTCGCCGCTGCGCGAGCCGATCGCCTCGATCTCGTCGAGCGCGCCCTCCATGATGTCGCCGAGCGGGAGGTAGTCCTCGCTGGTGCGCTGCTCGGTGACCGCGTAGATCTCGGCCTGCGCGCGGTTGACGATCTCGTCGACGTCGTCGTCCGCCGCGTACCCCATCTGGGTGATGCGGGTGCCGGCCTCGACCAGGCGGCGCAGCACGGCGCGTTCGTGGACGATCTCCGCGTAGTACTCGGCGTTGGCCGCCGTGGGCACGGTCTGGACGAGCGTGTGCAGGTACGCCGCGCCGCCGACCTTGTTGATCTCGCCGCGCTTGGTCAGCTCGGCCGCGATGGTGATGGGGTCGGCCGGCTCGCCCTTGGCGTAGATGTCCAGGATCGCCTGGAAGATCGTCTCGTGGGCGGGCTTGTAGAAGTCGTGGCCCTTGATCACCTCGACGACGTCGGCGATGGCGTCCTTGGACAGGAGCATGCCACCGAGCACGGACTGCTCGGCGTCGAGGTCCTGCGGGGGGAGCCGCTCGAAGGAGGGACCCGCACCGTCCCACGCGCCGCCCTCGCGACCACGGTCGTGCTGCTCGTCACGTGTCCGGCCGCCGTCCCGGCGGCGGGTGGCGGGCAGGCGATCACTGGGACCACTGTCGGCCCACGGATCGTCCAAGGGCTCGGAAATGCTCACCGAACCGCCTCCTCCCGTCCGCGCTGCGGACCTCGCCGTGCCTCTTTGTTCTACGGCACAGCACTGACAACTAAGGGACCCAACTCCGGTTGTGGCGCGTCGGTTTTGTGGTGGTTCCGAGGCCTGGGGATGGAAGCGGGCGCCGGACCACGTTAGGCCCGTCGGCACCGTCAGCCAATCTGGTTATCCACAGGCCATGTGGACGACGGCCCCGATGCTGTGGAGAACTCGGCAAAACCTGTGTACGAGTCGGTGGACAGCCCTGTGAACAAGACCTCGGAACTTCCGCGCAACAGTCTCTGACCTGCATCTTTCCCATCCACCGGCTGTGCAGAAGAAAAACTTCCCCAGTCGGCGCAAGATCCCCTCCCACAAGCCGGGCGAGCGCCCGCCACCGAAGGATCAGTAAGGGTCAGTATGGGATTGCATCTCTTACCTGTGGACGATTAGATTAGTGCGTATGACACAGGCTTCCGAAGCGACCCGGGCAACCCGGCGACAGCACGACCGCGAGATCGTGGCACTGGCCGTCCCGGCCTTCGGCGCACTGGTCGCCGAGCCCCTCTTCGTCATGGCCGACAGCGCGATCGTCGGCCATCTCGGCACGGCCCAGCTCGCCGGACTCGGCATCGCCTCGGCCCTGCTCACCACCGCGGTGAGCGTCTTCGTCTTCCTCGCCTACGCCACCACGGCGGCCGTGGCCCGGCGGGTCGGCGCGGGCGATCTGCCGGCCGCCATCCGTCAGGGCATGGACGGCATCTGGCTCGCCCTGCTCCTGGGCGCCGGGGTGATCGTCGTGGCTCTGTCCACGGCACCCGGGCTGGTGGACCTCTTCGGCGCCTCCGACACCGCGGCGCCGTACGCGACGACCTATCTGCGGATCTCGTCCCTCGGCATCCCCGCGATGCTCGTGGTGCTGGCCGCCACCGGGGTCCTGCGCGGACTCCAGAACACCCGCACCCCGCTGTATGTCGCCGTCGCGGGCTTCGTCGCCAACGCCGCTCTCAACGCGGCGCTCGTCTACGGCGCGGGTCTCGGTATCGCGGGCTCCGCGTGGGGGACCGTCATCGCCCAGTGCGGCATGGCCGCGGTCTATCTCGCCGTCGTCATCCGCGGCGCCCGCGAGCACGGCGCCTCCCTGCGCCCTGATGCCGCCGGCATCAGGGCGTCGGCCCAGGCAGGAGTGCCTCTGCTGATCCGCACGCTCTCCCTGAGAGCGATCCTCCTGATCGCCACTGCCGTGGCCGCCCGGCTCGGTGACGCCGACATCGCCGCGCACCAGATCGTGCTGTCGCTGTGGAGCCTGCTCGCCTTCGCCCTCGACGCCATCGCCATCGCCGGTCAGGCCATCATCGGCCGCTACCTCGGGGCGGACGACGCCCCCGGAGCACGGGAAGCCTGCCGCAGGATGGTGCAGTGGGGCATCGCGACGGGGACCGTGCTCGGTCTGCTGCTGGTGCTGGCCCGGCCGTTGTTCCTGCCGCTGTTCACCAGCGACTCCTCGGTGACGGACGCGGCGCTTCCCGCACTGCTGCTGGTGGCGCTCTCCCAGCCGCTCTGCGGCATCGTCTTCGTCCTGGACGGCGTCCTGATGGGCGCCGGTGACGGGCCCTATCTGGCGGGCGCGATGGTGATCACCCTGGCGGTGTTCGCCCCGGCCGCTCTGCTGGTGCCCGTGCTGGGCGGCGGACTCACCGCGCTCTGGGGAGCCATGGCACTGATGATGGCCGTGCGGACGCTGACCCTCTGGCTGAGGGCACGCTCGGGCCGCTGGATCGTGACCGGCGCGACCCGCTGAAGCGGTTTCACGTGAAACAGCGCACCACGGCACGTTTCACGTGAAACGTGCGCTCGGCGCGGAGACGGAAGGCAAGCGAAAGGGGCCGCACCAGGCAGGTGCGGCCCCTCTACGACTGCTCAGCGCGACGATCAGGCCGCGACGACCTCGATGTTGACCTTGGCGGCAACCTCGGGGTGCAGACGCACGGACGTCTCGTGGGCGCCCAGGGTCTTGATCGGCGAACCGACCTCGATGCGACGCTTGTCGACGTCGGGGCCACCGGCAGCCTTGATCGCGGAAGCGATGTCGGCCTGGGTGACGGAACCGAACAGACGGCCCGCGTCGCCCGAACGGACGGCCAGACGGACCTTGACGCCCTCGAGCTGGGCCTTCACAGCGTTGGCCTGCTCGATGGTCTGGATCTCGTGGATCTTGCGAGCGCGACGGATCTGCTCGACGTCCTTCTCGCCACCCTTGGTCCAGCGGATAGCGAACTTCCGCGGGATCAGGTAGTTGCGAGCGTAGCCGTCCTTGACGTCAACGACGTCGCCGGCGGCACCGAGGCCAGAGACCTCGTGGGTCAGGATGATCTTCATGTTTCTGTCACCCTTCCCTTAGCGCGCGGTGGACGTGTAGGGCAGCAGCGCCATCTCACGGCTGTTCTTCACGGCCGTGGCGACGTCACGCTGGTGCTGCGTGCAGTTGCCGGTCACGCGGCGGGCACGGATCTTGCCGCGGTCGGAAATGAACTTCCGCAGCATGTTCGTGTCCTTGTAGTCCACGTACGTGACCTTGTCCTTGCAGAAAGCGCAGACCTTCTTCTTCGGCTTGCGCACAGGCGGCTTCGCCATGGTGTATCTCCTGTGTGATCAAGAAGTTTGGGTACGACCCGCCCTCCGGCCCGGGGGCCTAGAAGGGGGGTTCGTCCGAGTAGCCGCCGCCGGAACCGCCGGAGCCACCGCCCCAGCCGCCGCCGCCACCCTGGTTGCCACCGGCGGGAGCGCCGGAAGCCCACGGGTCGTCGGCCTGCTGGCCGCCCTGCTGGCCGCCACCGGAGCCGCCGCCCCAGCCGCCGCCCTGCTGGCCGCCACCGCCGCCGTAGTTGCCGCCGCCACCCTGGCCACCGCGGCCGGAGGTCTTGGTGACCTTGGCCGTGGCATTGCGCAGGCTGGGACCGACTTCCTCGACGTCCAGCTCGTAGACCGTGCGCTTGACGCCGTCGCGGTCGTCGTAGGACCGCTGCTTCAGCCGGCCCTGCACGAGAACGCGCATGCCCTTCTGAAGCGACTCGGCGACGTTCTCCGCCGCCTGGCGCCAGACCGAGCAGGTCAGGAACAGGCTCTCGCCGTCCTTCCACTCGTTCGTCTGACGGTCGAAGGTGCGGGGAGTGGACGCGATGCGGAACTTCGCGACCGCCGCACCGGACGGGGTGAAGCGCAGCTCGGGGTCATCGACAAGATTGCCGACAACCGTGATGACGGTCTCGCCTGCCATGGGGGAACCTCTCGGCGGGTTTGCTGCTGGCTGCTGGTGCTGCTACTCGAAATCCCGAGAACGACTGAGCGGAGGCTCAGTGGGTCTCGGGACGGAGGACCTTGGTCCGGAGGACCGACTCGTTCAGGTTCATCTGGCGGTCGAGCTCCTTGACGACCGCAGGCTCGGCCTGCAGGTCGATGACCGAGTAGATGCCCTCGGGCTTCTTCTTGATCTCGTACGAGAGACGACGACGGCCCCAGGTGTCGACCTTCTCCACCTTGCCGCCGCCATCGCGGACGACAGAGAGGAAGTTCTCGATCAGCGGGGAGACAGAACGCTCCTCGAGATCGGGGTCGAGGATGACCATCACCTCGTAGTGACGCATGTGGAACCCACCTCCTTCGGACTCAGCGGCCACGGTCGTTCCGTGGCAGGAGGGTTGTGATGCGTACGCAACGGTATCGGCCGCCACTGACAATCGGGGTTCCCTCTCGGGTTCCGCGTCAGGGCATGGGCAGACACCGGTGCAGACGGTACAGAGTACCCGCACACCCGCTTCCGGTTGAAATCCTGCGGTGGGGACCGTCAGTCTGTACGCATCGGGTGTGTATGGCGCTACGATGCGCCGCCTTCCGCAGGAGGTGCCCCATGGCACAGGCATTGCGACCGAACACCGCCGGATCCCTCTTCGCCACCGATGGCAAGGCCCATCCCGTCCAGGACACGCTGATGGCCGTGACCCTGGTGCTGGGTGTGGTGGCCTTCGTCACCGGGTTCTTCGACAACCTGCATCTGCTCGCCTCCTGGGCCGGCCTGGTGGGCATCCTCACCGGCGCCTACGGCCAGTGGATCTCGGAGACCACGCGGGAGCGCTTCGGCCTGATCCTGGGTCTCGGTGCCTCCGGCGTGGGCTTCTTCCTCGGCATGGCCAACGGCGGGCTCTTCTGACAGAAACCACCACGGAACGCCCCGACCGCGGCCTGGCCGGGGCGTTCCTCCCGTACGCACGGTCGGGTCGCGGGCGAGGCGCAGTAGGCTTCGCGCGAGAGCCGGAGCCCCTGAACCCATGGGGACACACCAGCCCGAGGAGCCTCCCGAATGAGCCTGACCCTGAGGACGATCAGCCGCGAGCAGCATCTGGCATACATCCAGAGTCTGCCGTCGGCCAGCCACATGCAGGTCCCCGCATGGGCCGACGTCAAGGCTGAGTGGCGCTCCGAGAACCTCGGGTGGTTCGACGACCGCACCGGCGAGCTGGTCGGTGCGGGCATGGTCCTCTACCGCCAGCTGCCGAAGCTCAAGCGCTACCTCGCGTACCTGCCCGAGGGCCCGGTCATCAACTGGTACGCGCCGAACCTCGACGAGTGGCTCCAGCCGATGCTCGCGCACCTCAAGCAGCAGGGCGCTTTCTCGGTGAAGATGGGTCCCCCGGTGATCATCCGGCGCTGGGACGCGCCCTCCATCAAGCAGGGCATCCAGGACCCGGACGTGAAGCGGCTGCGCGACATCGAGGCCGACTTCATCGAGCCGCGCGCCTTCGAGGTGGCCGACAAGCTGCGCCGCATGGGCTGGCAGCAGGGCGAGGACGGCGGCGCCGGCTTCGGCGACGTCCAGCCGCGCTACGTCTTCCAGGTGCCGCTGGCGAATCGTTCCCTGGAGGAGGTCCACCGGGACTTCAACCAGCTGTGGCGCCGCAACATCAAGAAGGCCGAGAAGGCGGGCGTGGAGGTCGTCCAGGGCGGCTACCACGACCTGGAGGAGTGGCAGCGGCTGTACGAGATCACGGCCGTGCGCGACCACTTCCGGCCGCGCCCGCTGTCGTACTTCCAGCGCATGTGGACGGCCCTCAACACCGAGGACCCCAACCGCATGCGGCTGTACTTCGCGCGCCACAACGGCGTGAACCTCTCCGCGGCGACCATGCTGATCGTCGGCGGGCACGTCTGGTACTCCTACGGCGCCTCCGACAACATCGGCCGCGAGGTGCGGCCGTCCAACGCCATGCAGTGGCGGATGCTGCGCGACGCCTACGCGCTCGGCGCCACCGTCTACGACCTGCGTGGCATCTCCGACTCGCTGGACGAGACCGATCACCTCTTCGGTCTGATCCAGTTCAAGGTGGGCACCGGCGGACAGGCCGCCGAGTACCTCGGCGAGTGGGACTTCCCGCTCAACAAGCTGCTCCACAAGGCGCTCGACATCTACATGTCGCGTCGCTGACCGCGCCACCACACCTTCACCCCCTACACCGCTGCAACCAGAAAGGTTCCGGGTCCGGCCATGGCGCTCACGCTCTACGTCGACACCGCGCGCTGGCGGGCGCACCACAAGCACGTGCAGGAGCAGTTCCCGGGCCTCGTCCCGGTCTGCAAGGGCAACGGCTACGGCTTCGGCCACGAGCGGCTGGCCGAGGAGGCCACCCGCCTCGGCTCGGACGTGCTCGCTGTCGGCACGACGTACGAGGCCGCGCGGATCAAGGACTGGTTCGGCGGCGATCTGCTGGTGCTGACGCCGTACCGACGCGGCGAGGAGCCCGTCCCGCTGCCCGACCGGGTCATCCGGTCGGTCTCCTCCGTCGACGGCGTGTACGGCCTCGTGGGCGCCCGTGTGGTCATCGAGGTCATGTCCTCGATGAAGCGGCACGGCGTCAGCGAGCAGGAGCTGGCGCAGCTGCACTCCGCCATCGAGAACGTGCGCCTGGAGGGCTTCGCGATCCATCTGCCGCTGGACCGCACCGACGGCTCGGACGCCGTCGAGGAGGTCATCGGCTGGATGGACCGGCTGCGCGCCGCCCGGCTGCCGCTGCACACGATGTTCGTCAGCCACCTCAAGGCCGAGGAGCTCCACCGGCTGCAGCAGCAGTTCCCGCAGACCCACTTCCGCGCCCGCATCGGCACGCGGCTGTGGCTGGGTGACCACGACGCCACCGAGTACCGGGGCGCCGTCCTGGACGTCACGCGCGTGGCCAAGGGCGACCGCTTCGGCTACCGCCAGCAGAAGGCGGCCTCGGACGGCTTCCTGGTGGTCGTGGCCGGCGGTACCTCGCACGGCGTGGGCCTGGAGGCCCCGAAGGCGCTGCACGGCGTCATGCCGCGCGCCAAGGGTGTCGCCCGGGCCGGTCTCGCGACGGTGAACCGCAACCTCTCCCCGTTCGTCTGGGGTGGCAAGCAGCGCTGGTTCGCGGAGCCGCCGCACATGCAGGTCTCGATCCTCTTCGTGCCCTCGGACGCGCCCGAGCCCCAGGTGGGCGAGGAGCTGGTGGCCCATCTGCGTCACACCACCACGCAGTTCGACCGGATCGTGGACCGCTGACGGTCCAACAGCAACGCGAAGGGCCGTACACGGATCGCCGTGTACGGCCCTTTCGCTTGGCCCGCGGCCGTGCCGGCGGACTCTCGTGACCCCGCCGGCACGGCCGCTTCCGTTCGTGTTCGCTCAGAGCGAACTACCGTCGCCCGGCTGCTCCTTGCCCCAGTCCACGGTGGATCCGCCGAGCGGAGCGGCATGCCGCGGGGGCCGGGCGGCACCACCCAGGACGAAGACGTCCTCCGCGCCGTCGAGCACGCCTCCCGAGGGGTCGTCGTCGCCGGCCAGGCGCACCACGTCCCGCTCCGGCATCAGGATGTCCCGTACGACCACGGCGCACAGGTAGAGCGTGCCCAGCAGGTGCACGGCGATCGCCCAGTGGTAGCCGTGCGTGGGCAGTCCCTTGTGGGCGTCCCCGCTCGTCGTGTACGCGAGGTACATCCAGATGCCCAGGTAGTACGCCACCTCGCAGACCTGCCAGACGAGGAAGTCGCGCCACTTGGGCCGGGCCAGCACCGCCAGGGGGACCAGCCAGAGCACGTACTGCGGCGAGTACACCTTGTTGGTGAGGATGAAGGCGGCCACGACCAGGAAGGCGAGCTGGGCGAAGCGGGGGCGGCGCGGGGCGGTCAGCGCGAGCACCCCGATACCGACGAAGCAGAGCAGCACCAGCACGGTGGCGGCGGTGTTGACGAAGTCGGTGGTCGGCGGCGTGGTCGAGTTCTGGGCCCAGATGAGCCAGAAGGAGCCGAAGTCCACGCCCCGCTCCTGGCTGAAGCGGTAGAACTTCGACCACCCGTCGAAGGCGAACAGCATCACGGGCAGGTTCACCACGAGCCAGGCGACGACGGCGCCCCCGACGGCCTTCCCGAAGTCCCGCCACTTGCCGGCACGCCAGCACAGCAGGAACAGCGGGCCCAGCAGGAAGACGGGATAGAGCTTGGCGGCCGTGGCGAGGCCCAGGAGGACACCGAAGGCCAGGGAGCGACCGCGGGCCCACATCAGCATCGCCGCGGCCGTCAGAGCGACCGCCAGCAGGTCCCAGTTGATCGTGGCGGTGAGCACGAAGGCGGGCGCCAGAGCGACCAGCAGACCGTCCCAGGGGCGCCGGGCGTGCGTACGCGAGACGCATACGGCGATGACGGCCGCGCAGGCCATCAGCATCCCCGCGTTGACCATCCAGTACCACTGCTCCTGGTGCTGGAGGGTGCCACTGCCCGGCGTGAGCCAGGCGGCCACCTCCATGAACACACCGGTGAGCACCGGGTACTCGAGGTAGTCCATGTCGCCGGGCAGCTTGTCGAAGTACGGCACCAGCCCGTCGGCGAATCCGCGGCCCTGGTAGAGGTGCGGGATGTCCGAGTAGCAGGCGTGCGTGTACTGCGTGCTGGCGCCGAAGAACCAGCCGCTGTCGTAGCAGGGCGCCTTCTGGATCAGACCGAGGGCGAACATGCCGATCGCCACGAGCACGACGACCCGCACGGGGGTCCACCAGGTCGTGCCGAGCAGCGCACGCCGTCCGATCGGTCCACCGATCAGCTCGCTGCCGCGCGCGGCGATCTCGTCCTCCCGCGTGGGCCGTACCGTCTCGGCCTCGGCCTCGGCCTCGTGAACGCTCGCTGGCGTCGATTCTGCACTGGGCATGGGCACATCCTGCCGTACGTGTCTGGGAATACGCCGAGGGCCGCCGCACCTGGTCGGTGCGGCGGCCCGTGTTTCACGTGAAACACCCGCAGCGGGCGAAAACCGGCTAAGGGGTCCGGGTGGCGCTAATTGTTCCCGCCACCGGTCACGAGGCCGCCGTTGCCGTTGCCTCTGGTGGTGGTGCCGGTCGACTCCGTGGCGCTCGGTGAAGAGGACGTACCGCCGTCGGTGGTTCCTCCGTCGGTACCTCCGTCCGTCGAGTCGCACTTCCACGAGTTGAACGCGTTGCAGGTGTCCGTCGCGGTGGGTGTCGGCGACTCGTACGTCTCGCTGGGCGTGGCACTCGGCGACTCCGTGGCCGTCTCGCTCGGCGTGGCGCTGACGGTCGGGGTCGGCGACGGGGCGCCGGACTCGTCATCGACGACACCGATCTTCTCGGCGTCGGGGAAGCCGCTGTCCGACTTGCCGTCCAGAGCGACCTTCATGTACTCGGTCCAGATCGACGTCGGGATGTCACCACCGTGGATGGACTCGACGCCCGCGGTGCCGTTCATGGAGAGCAGCTTGTGGTCCTTGGGGTCCTCGCGGAACATCGCGACCGAGGTCGACAGCTGCTGGGTGTAGCCGACGAACCAGGCCGACTTGTTGCTGTCGGTGGTACCGGTCTTGCCGGCCGCCGTACGGCCCAGGGCCAGGGCGTTCTTACCCGTACCGTTCTTGATGACGTTCTCGAGGGTGTCGGTGACGTTGTTCGCCACGTTCTCCGGCATCGCCTGCGTGGCCTTCGCGGGCTTGGTGAAGCTGGGCACCGGCTGACCGTCGTGGTTGACCGAGGTCACCGAGTACGGGTCCGTGTGCTTGCCCGACGCGGCGAACGTCGAGTAGGCGTCGGCCATACGGATCGCACTCGGGGTCGAGGTGCCGATCGCGAAGGACGGGTTCAGCGTGGAGAAGCTCGCGTCCAGGATGCCCGACGCCTTGGCGACGTCCCGCACCTTGGTCATCCCCACGTCCATGCCCAGCTGCACGAAGGGCGTGTTGATGGACTGCTCCATCGCCTTGCGCAGCGTGATGTAACCCCAGGCGTGGTCGCTCTCGTTGCGCTGCCGGAAGATCGACTGGTCCTTGTTCAGGTAGTACGAGCCGTCGGCGTTCTTGACCTTGAGGTTGTCGTTGCCGTTGTACTTGGCCAGCGGCGACAAGCCATCGGGACTGGTCTTGGCCGTGCCGTACTCCATGGCGGCCGCCAGCACGAACGGCTTCCACGTCGAGCCGACGGGGACACCGGAGGTGTCGGCGTTGTTCGTGAAGTGGCCGTTCTCGTAGCCGTCACCGCCGTAGAGGGCGACGATCGCTCCGTCGTTGGGCACCACCGACGCGGCACCGAACTGCACGTTCTTGTCGAGGTCGCGCTTCTTCGGGTCGAGGCGCGCCTTCTGGATCTTCTTGACGGCGGCGCTCAGAGCGTTGACGTCCTTCTTCACGAAGGTCGTACGGATCTGGTAGCCGCCCTGGTCGAACTGGGCCTCGGTGATGTCGGAGTGGGCCAGGACGTACTTCTTGGCCGTGTCCGCCAGGTAGCTGATCTGGCCGGTCATGCCCTTGGTCGCCTTGCGGCCGTCGGGCATCGGGTACTTCTTGATCGCCGTCTGGTACTTGGCGTCGGTGAGGTGCCCGTCCTTGTGCATCTCCTCGAGGATCCAGCTCCAGCGTTCCTCGGAGCGCTCACGGTTGGCCTTGGGCGTGGCCGTGCTGTCGAGGCTCTCGTTGCCCGCGGGGTCGTAGTACGTCGGACCCTTGAGCAGAGCCGCGAGGAAGGCGCACTGGCTGTCCGTCAGCTTCACCGCGTCCACGCCGTAGTAGGTCCGGGCGGCGGCCTGGATGCCGTAGGCGCCACGGCCGTAGTACGAGGTGTTCAGGTAGCCCTGGAGGATCTGCGACTTGGAGAGCTTCGTGCCCACCTTGATGGAGATGAACATCTCCTTGAACTTGCGCGAGATCGTCTGGTCCTGGCTCAGGTAGGTGTTCTTGACGAACTGCTGGGTGATCGTCGAACCACCCTGCGTCTCACCACCGCGCGCCATGTTGACCAGGGCTCGGGCGATACCCGTGGGGTCGACACCGGAGTCCTGGTAGAAGCTCTTGTTCTCGGCCGAGATGACCGCGTACTGCATGGACTTCGGGATCTGGTCGATGGTGACGTTCTGCCGGTTCACACCGGTGCCGGTCGCCACCATCTGTTCACCGTTGGACCAGTAGTAGACGTTGTTCTGCGACTTGGCGGCGTCGTTCTCGCTGGGGATGCCGACCATCGCGTACGCGACGCCGACCATCGCCACGAGGCTGCCGAAGAAGAAGATGCTCAGTCCGGAGACGAGCTTCCACGACGGCACCCATCGACGCCACCCGTACTTGTCGAAGCGCGGGTAGTCGATGATCCGCTTCTTGCCGGGGCCCTGACCGCCGTTACCTCCGCGTCCCGGGCCGTTCGGGCCACCGGGACCACCGGGTCCACGGCGGCCGTTGTCCGCCGCTCTGCGGCGGTTCCCTGTGCTTCTCTGAGCCGCGCGCCGGGCCTCGGCCCGGCCGGCGTACGGACGCTCGTCGTCTTCATGGGCACTCGGCCCATAGGAATCGGAAGGAGATCCGGTGGCGCCACGCGGATCCGCGCGGCGGCCGGAGGACGAGCCGGACTGGCCGCGTCGGGCCGCGGCACGTCCGCCTCCCTGCGGCGGCGGCGGTTTGCGACGGTGCTCGCTCATCGAACGATTACTCCTCGGGCAGGCGCACCCTTGCGCGCCTGGAAACGGCGGCTGGTTTCCGGTCCCCCCGAAGTACGGATGTGGTCGGTCTCTCATTCACCCGTACTGCACCGAGGCCGAGGACGTCCCCAGGCGTCACTCGGTTCCCGGCGGTATGCATGCCGCACAGGCTACGCGCCGTCAAAACCTGCCTAGCCCCGAACTTCACCCCAAATCAGGCACTTTGCCGCCGACGAATCAGTGATGTGATCCCGTTCACCCTCCCCCCTCTTGTCGCATCCGCAAGGTCGTTCTATCGTGCTGATGTATCGAGTCGATACATCAGCGCGAGATAAGCGGTTCCGAGACCGAGAGGAGGCGACCATGAGCCGGCGTTCCGGCATCCTCGAGTTCGCCGTACTCGGTCTCCTCCGCGAGTCCCCGATGCACGGCTACGAGCTGCGCAAGCGCCTCAACACGTCACTGGGCGTGTTCCGCGCGTTCAGCTACGGGACGCTGTACCCCTGCCTGAAGACGCTGGTCGCCAACGGCTGGTTGATCGAGGAGTCGCACAGCGGCCCCGAGGACGCCCTCGCCGCTCCACTGGCCGGCCGCCGCGCCAAGATCGTCTACCGGCTGACGGCGGACGGTAAGGAACACTTCGAGCAGCTCCTGTCCCAGACGGGCCCGGACGCGTACGAGGACGAGCACTTCGCCGCGCGCTTCGCCTTCTTCGGGCAGACCTCGCGCGATGTGCGGATGCGGGTGCTCGAGGGCCGCCGCAGTCGGCTGGAGGAGCGCCTGGAGAAGATGCGCGCCTCGCTGACGCGGACCCGGGAACGACTCGACGACTACACGCTTGAGCTCCAGCGCCACGGAATGGAGTCCGTGGAGCGCGAAGTGCGCTGGCTGAACGAGCTCATCGAGAGCGAGCGGGCCGGGCGGGACCTGAAAGGTCCTGCTTCCGGGGGGTCCGCTCAGCAGGACACATCCAATGGATCGACGGGCGTCCTGCCCCGGCCCGGGGACGCCCCCAGGACGGATGCGCCCGGCGAAACCGCCACGTGATGGCCCATTCAGGGCGTCACCCGTACACACAGGGAGCAACCGGAATGGGTTCGGTTCGCGTAGCCATCGTCGGCGTGGGCAACTGCGCCGCCTCGCTGGTTCAGGGCGTCGAGTACTACAAGGACGCCGACCCGGCGACCAAGGTCCCCGGCCTGATGCACGTGCAGTTCGGCGACTACCACGTCGGTGACGTCGAGTTCGTCGCCGCGTTCGACGTCGACGCGAAGAAGGTCGGCCTCGACCTCTCCGACGCCATCGGTGCCAGCGAGAACAACACCATCAAGATCTGCGACGTCCCGAACAAGGGCGTCACGGTCCAGCGTGGTCACACCCTGGACGGTCTCGGTAAGTACTACCGCCTGACCATCGAGGAGTCCGCCGAGGCCCCGGTCGACGTGGTCCAGGTCCTCAAGGACCAGCAGGTCGACGTTCTCGTCTGCTACCTGCCCGTGGGCTCCGAGGACGCGGCGAAGTTCTACGCCCAGTGCGCCATCGACGCCAAGGTCGCCTTCGTCAACGCCCTCCCGGTCTTCATCGCCGGCACCAAGGAGTGGGCGGACAAGTTCACCGAGGCCGGCGTGCCGATCGTCGGTGACGACATCAAGTCGCAGGTCGGCGCCACCATCACGCACCGCGTGATGGCGAAGCTGTTCGAGGACCGCGGTGTCCGTCTCGAGCGCACCATGCAGCTCAACGTCGGCGGCAACATGGACTTCAAGAACATGCTCGAGCGTGACCGCCTCGAGTCGAAGAAGATCTCCAAGACGCAGGCCGTCACCTCCCAGATCCCCGACCGGGACCTCGGCGAGAAGAACGTCCACATCGGCCCGTCCGACTACGTCGCCTGGCTCGACGACCGCAAGTGGGCGTACGTCCGCCTCGAGGGCCGCGCCTTCGGTGACGTCCCGCTGAACCTGGAGTACAAGCTCGAGGTCTGGGACTCCCCGAACTCCGCGGGTGTGATCATCGACGCGCTGCGCGCCGCGAAGATCGCCAAGGACCGCGGCATCGGCGGCCCGATCCTGTCGGCCTCCAGCTACTTCATGAAGTCCCCGCCGGTCCAGTACTTCGACGACGAGGCCTTCGCCAACGTCGAGAAGTTCATCAAGGGCGAAGTCGAGCGCTAAGCACCGCGAACGCTCCTGCCAGGGCTGAAAGGGTCCCCGGGTATCTGCCCGGGGACCCTTCCCATATGTGAGGCTGTGCCCCATGTCCGTCGCGCGCGACCTGCGGGTCCTGCTCCGCCTTCGGAACTTCCGGCGGCTGCTCGCCGTACGGCTGCTCTCCCAGGGCGCCGATGGGGTCTACCAGGTCGCGCTGGCGGCCTACGTGGTGTTCTCACCGGAGAAGCAGACCTCCCCCGCGGCGATCGCCTCGGCCATGGCGGTCCTGCTGCTGCCCTACTCGCTGGTGGGCCCGTTCGCCGGTGTCCTCCTCGACCGCTGGCGGCGGCGCCAGGTCTTTCTGTACGGCAATCTGCTGCGCTCCGTGCTGTCGGTGGCGACGGCCCTGCTGATGCTCAGCCCGGCGCCCGACTGGCTGTTCTACCTCTCCGCCCTCTGCGTCACCGCGGTCAACCGCTTCGTCCTGGCCGGCCTGTCCGCCGCGCTGCCCCGGGTGGTGGACAGCGAGCGCCTGGTGACGGCCAACTCCCTCTCCCCGACGGCCGGCACGCTGGCCGCCTCCGTGGGCGGCGGACTCGCCTTCGTCGTCCGGCTGGCGGTCGCGGACACCGACGCCGCGGTGGTGCTGCTCGCGGCCGCCCTCTACCTGTGCGGAGCGTTCGCGTCGCTCTCCCTGGCGCCGGAACTGCTCGGGCCGGACCGCGCGATGGTCCAGCCCCGGCTGCGCGAGGCACTCGCGGGCACCAGCCGCGATCTCGCCGCGGGCGTACGGCATCTCGCGGCGCCCGGCCGACGCGCGGCCGCCTGGGCGCTCCTCGCGATGACGCTGATGCGCTTCTGCTACGGCGCCCTGCTCGTCATGCTGCTGATGCTGTGCCGCTACACGCTGACCTCGACCACGGACGACGGGCTCCGGCTGCTCGGACTCGTCCTGGGTGTCTCCGCGGCCGGATTCTTCGCCGCCGCGGTGATCACCCCCTGGGCCGTCGAGCGCCTCGGGCCGGGCCGCTGGATCGCCGTCTGCGCCGGATCGGCGGCCGTCCTGGCACCCGCCCTCGGCCTGTCCTTCGCCACGGTGCCGCTCCTCGCCGCGGCGTTCGTCCTCGGCGTCACCACGCAGGGCGCGAAGATCGCGACCGACACGATCGTGCAGTCCACGGTCGACGACGCCTTCCGGGGCCGGATCTTCTCCGTCTACGACGTGCTGTTCAACGTGGCGTTCGTGGGCGCCGCCGCGGTGGCCGCCCTGATGCTGCCGCCGGACGGGAGATCGGTCGTGCTGGTGGTCGCCGTCGCTCTTGTGTACAGCGTGGTTGCGGCGACTATGGCCCGTTTTGAGCGCGGCCGAGTGTCACATCAGTGACACAGACACCCCCCTTGGTCGGTGGCATGTCAGACCGGCCGGATACCTTACGTGGGTCTTATCTCGCGCACAGCGCATCCACATTCCTTGGGGGACCCCCGTGACCGTTCCGCCGCCTCCGCAGGGCCAGAATCCATACGCCCAGACGCCTCCGCCGCCCGCGGGGCAGCAGCCCGGCCAGCCGTACCCGCCGCAGCAGCCGTACGCGCCGTTCCCGCAGCAGCAGGGCGCCCCGCTGCCGCCGGCGCCCGTGCCGCCCCGCAAGGGCGGAAAGAAGGCGCTGCGGGTCATAGGCTCGATCGCTGTCGTGCTTGTCGTCGCCCTTCTGAAGTTCGGCGCCTTCTTCGGCATCAGCTGGTTCTTCGACCGCGACGACGCGGAGAAGACCTCTGTCGGCTCCTGCATGCACAACGACGGCACCTACTCCAGCCCCGACCTCAACGAGGTCGACTGCTCGTCGAGCGACGCCCAGTACAAGGTTCTCCAGAAGTTCGATGACTCGAGCGACGAGGACAAGTGCAAGGCGGTCACGGACTCGACGATCTACTACGTCCAGTCCGGCAACGGCCACGACGTGGTGCTGTGCCTGAAGGAGACCAAGTAGTCACCGGCACCAGGCAAGCAAGAGGGGCGATGTTTCACGTGAAACATCGCCCCTTCTACATGTCCGCCCCAGCCTCGGTCCGGACGCGGTCCTGTTTCACGTGAAACATGGGACCCGACCACCCGGCCTCGACCTCAGTTCTGCTCGGCCCACCACTCCTTGAGGGCGGTCACCGCAGCGTCGTAGCCCATGGGGCCGTGTTCCAGGCGCAGCTCCATCATGTGCGAGTACGCCTTGCCGACGACCGGTCCGGGGCGGACGTCCAGGATCTGCATGATCTGGTTGCCGTCGAGGTCCGGGCGGATCGCGTCCAGCTCCTCCTGCGCCTGAAGCTCGGCGATCCGCTCCTCCAGGCCGTCGTACGCCCGGGAGAGGGCCGCGGCCTTGCGCTTGTTGCGCGTGGTGCAGTCGGAGCGGGTCAGCTTGTGGAGGCGGTCGAGGAGCGGGCCGCCGTCACGGACATAGCGGCGGACCGCCGAGTCCGTCCATTCCCCGGTGCCGTAGCCGTGGAAGCGGAGGTGGAGTTCGACCAGGCGTGAGACGTCCTTCACGAGCTCGTTGGAGTACTTGAGCGCCGTCATCCGCTTCTTGGTCATCTTCGCGCCGACCATCTCGTGGTGGTGGAACGAGACCCGGCCGTCCCCCTCGAAGCGGCGGGTGCGCGGCTTGCCGATGTCGTGCAGCAGGGCGGCCAGCCGGAGGGTGAGATCGGGGCCGTCCTGCTCCAGCGCGATGGCCTGCTCCAGAACGATCAGCGAGTGGTCGTAGACGTCCTTGTGCCGGTGGTGCTCGTCGCTCTCCAGCCGGAGCGCCGGCAGCTCGGGCAGGACCCGGTCGGCGAGGCCGGTGTCGACGAGCAGGCTCAGGCCCTTGCGCGGGTGCTCGGAGAGGATCAGCTTGTTCAGCTCGTCCCGGACCCGCTCGGCCGACACGATCTCGATGCGGTCGGACATCTCCTTCATCGCCGTGACGACCTCGGGGGCGACCTCGAAGTCGAGCTGGGCGGCGAAGCGGGCGGCCCGCATCATGCGCAGCGGGTCGTCCGAGAAGGAGTCCTCGGGGGTCCCGGGGGTGCGCAGCACGCGGGCGGCGAGATCGCCGAGTCCGTCGTGCGGATCGACGAACTCCTTCTGCGGGAGAGCCAGCGCCATCGCGTTCACGGTGAAGTCCCGGCGGACGAGGTCCTCCTCGATGGAGTCGCCGTACGACACCTCAGGCTTGCGTGAGGTCCGGTCGTAGGCCTCCGACCGATAGGTCGTGACCTCGATCTGGTAGCCGTCCTTCTGCGCACCCACCGTGCCGAAGGCGATCCCCACCTCCCACAGGGCGTCCGCCCACGGCCGCACGATCTTCAGTACGTCCTCGGGACGGGCGTCGGTCGTGAAGTCCAGGTCGTTGCCGAGCCGGCCGAGCAGCGCGTCCCGGACCGAACCGCCGACCAGGGCGAGCGAGAACCCGGCCTGCTGGAAGCGGTGGGCGAGGTCGTCGGCGACCGGAGCGACCTGTAGCCGCTCGCTCACGGTGCGCTGCCGCTCCTGACTCGGGGCGGTGGTGGGGGTGTCTTCGTTGGCGTTCGGCACAACAGAAGAGGGTACGTGCCCCGGGCCGCTCACTGCTTCTGCAATACCCACGCGGGTAGACCGCCGTATATCCGGGCAAGGCGAGTTCCTGTGACTTTCACCCCGTGTCCTCTGGATACGGGTACATAGAGGACGCGAGACGGTGCCGCCCCGATCTTGTGGGCCGGTCCGCGGCACTTCCCCTCAGCGCGCATCGTTACCATGCGTGGACGCACATGGGGACGACCAGACGACCACTGACGACGAGGGACGGGCGAGCGCGTGGCCGAGGCGGCAGACTTCCAGGGGATGAGTCCCTCACCTGCCCGCCGCTGGCTGCGGCGCACCGGGGCATTGCTCGCCGGAGCGCCGCTGCTGGTCGGCCTGCTCCAGCTGCCCGCCGCCACGGCCGCCCAGGCCGCTCCAGAGGCGTCCCCGAAGGCGGCGTCCGGCTCCAGCACGGTCTCCGTCTCCCTGGACACCCTGAGCCCCAGCGCGCCGACGGACGGGGACACCCTGACCGTGTCCGGCACGGTGACCAACAACGGCAAGCAGACCGTCACCGACGCCCACGTGGGCCTGCGGGTGGGTCCCTCACTGACCACGCGCTCGGAGATCGACAACGCCGCCAAGCGCACCGGCTACACCCCGGGGGCCGACCCCGAGGAGGTCGGCGACAAGTACCAGGAGAAGTTCTCCTCGCTCACTCCCGGGGTCGCCGAGCACTTCAGCATCTCGGTGCCGGTCGACAAGCTCGATCTCGGTGACGACGGGGTGTACCAGCTGGGCGTCTCCCTCACCGGTGAGACCTCCGCGCAGCCCTGGGAGCAGGTCCTCGGCATCCAGCGGACGTTCCTGCCCTGGCAGGCCGACGAGGCCGACACCAAGACGAAGACGACGTTCCTGTGGCCGCTGATCTCCACCGTCCACATGACGGCCGAGTCCGGACCCGGCGACAAGCAGACCCCGGTCTTCACCAACGACGACCTGGCGAAGGAGATCTCCCCGGGCGGCCGGCTGAGCGAGATGCTGTCGCTCGGCAAGGGCCTCGACGTCACGTGGGTGATCGATCCCGACCTGCTGGCGTCCGTCGACGCGATGACGGGCACCTACAAGATCCGCAACAGCGACGGCACGACCACCGTCGGCACGCACCAGGCGGTCGCCAACCAGTGGCTGGCCGCGTTGCAGGAGGCGGTGACCGACCAGGAGGTCGTCGCGCTGCCCTTCGCCGACCCCGACCTCGCCTCGCTCGCCCACAACGGCACGAGCACCACCGGTTCGCTGAGCCAGCTCAAGGCCGCCACCGACGTGGCCGCCGACACCGTCGAGACGGTGCTGCACGTCAAGCCCCGCACCGACTTCGCCTGGCCCGTCGAAGGCGCCGTCGACCCCTCGATCGTCAAGGTCGCCACCTCCGCGGGCGCGGACAAGGTGATCGCGCGCAGCGACAGCCTCCAGGAGTCCGGCAGCCTGTCCTACACGCCCTCGGCGGCCCGTCCGATCGGCGGCGGCACCACCGCGGTGGTGGCGGACGCCCGGATGTCCACGGCCTTCCAGGGCGACCTGACCCGGGCCGGGGCCAGCACGCTCGCGGTGCAGAAGTTCCTCGCCGAGAGCCTCTCCCTGAACCTTCAGGTCGACAAGGGGCGCAGCATCGTCGTCGCCCCGCAGCGGATGCCGTCGGCGAGCCAGGCCCAGGCGATGGCCGCGGCGATCAGCGCGCTGCAGAGCGGCAACTGGTCCGAGTCGCAGAGCCTCGGCTCGGCCGCCAAGGCCAAGCCGGATCCGGGTGCCAACTCCCACGTCCCCTCGACGTCCGCCTACCCGTCCTCGCTGCGCAAGCAGGAGCTGCCGAGGACGGCCTTCGAGCAGATCGCGACCACGCAGGACAAGCTCGACAACTTCAAGGTCATCCTGACCGACGAGTCCCGGGTGGTGACCCCGTTCGGGCGGGCCATCAACCGGGAGATGGCCACGTCCTGGCGGGGCCGGGGCAGCGAGGCCGCGGCCTTCCGCGAGAACGTGGAGAGCTATCTCGACGATCTCTCCCAGCAGGTCAAGCTGATCGACAAGTCGGAGGTCAAGCTCTCCGGCCGCAGCGCGACCATCCCGGTCACCGTGCAGAACAACCTGGTGCAGGGCGTGCAGCACCTGGTGCTGCGGCTCACCTCGACCAGCCCCCGGCTCACCATCGGCGGGCACCCGTACATGGAGCAGCCGGTGGCCGTCTCCGGCGGGCACAGCCAGACGGTGAAGTTCACCACCTCCGCCAAGGCCAACGGCCCGGTCTCCGTGATCGCCCAGTTGTACACGGAGGACGGCCAGGAATACGGTCAGCCCGTCAAGTTCGACGTGCAGGTCACGGAGATCACGGCCACCGTCATGCTGGTCATCGGCGGCGGCGTGCTGCTGCTGGTCCTCGCCGGCTTCCGGATGTACACCCAGCGCAAGCGGGCGGCCGCCCGGGACGCGGAGCAGGGCGGACCCGACGGGAGCGAGGGGGGCGAGGCGGACCCGCGGAACCCCGAAGGTCCCGGAGACCGTCCTGAGGACCAGTCCGGCGTGTCGCCTCAGGACGACGACCCGGAGCAGCCGAGTGACCCGACACCGGACACCGCACCGGAAAGCGCCGACCCGTCCCGGACCGGTGAGAGAGTTGACCGTTGAGCGATGTCGTGGCCGGTGGGCCGGGGACGATGAGGTGGGGTAAGCATGAACGCGCCGTACGAAGGTGACCGTGGCCAGGCCGCGGGCAGCTCGGGCTTCCCCGAGGGCCCGCCGCCGGAGCACGGTCAGCTGCCGCCGCAGCCCCCCGCCGACATGTACCTCCAGGACGCCTACGACCAGGACCCCTACCGGGCCCAGGACCTCTCCGCGCAGGACCCGGTCGCCGAGGCGCTCTACGACCGTGCCGCGCACCCGCCGCCGGCCCCGGGCAGCTACGAGCCCCAGCAGCCGCTGTACGGCCGTCCGCAGAGCTCGCCGCACGCCCCCGACCCGCGTCTGTGGGCGCGGACCCCTGCGCCGGAGCCCTCCGGGCCGAGCCGGCACCTGCCGCACGGCGACGACCCCCGCACCACCCAGTACGTGGGCGTGGACGACCTGGTCAGCAACTCCGGCGAGGAGAACCACGAGCCGGACGCGTTCGCCCATCTCTTCCGCGACCAGCAGCAGGGCGGTCCCCGGCCCCCGATGGACTCCGCGGCCGTCCCCGGCCCGTCGGCGGCCCCGGGCGGGCCGGGACCGGCTCGGCAGAGCCCGATCCCGGCCGCCGCGCCCGCACCCGGGCCCGCCGAGTCGACCATGAACCTCACGGTCACCCCCGCCGCCCCCGCGGCGAAGAAGGCCGGCCGCGCCTCGGGGCTGCTCAAGTCGAGCGCCGTGATGGCCGCGGGCACGATGGTCTCCCGGCTCACCGGCTTCGTCCGCTCCGCGCTGATCGTCTCGGCGCTGGGCATCGGCCTGCTCGGCGACACCTTCCAGGTCGCCTACCAGCTGCCGACCATGATCTACATCCTGACCGTCGGTGGCGGTCTCAACTCCGTCTTCGTGCCGCAGCTGGTGCGGGCCATGAAGGAGGACGAGGACGGCGGCGAGGCCTACGCCAACCGCCTGCTGACGCTGGTGATGGTCGCGCTCGGCGCGCTCACGGCGGTCGCGATCCTGTGTGCCCCGCTGCTGATCCGGGTGCTGTCGAACTCGGTCGCGAACGACCCCGCGGCCAACGAGGTCGGGGTCACCTTCGTCCGCTACTTCCTGCCCTCGATCTTCTTCATGGGCATCCACGTGGTGATGGGCCAGGTCCTCAACGCGCGCGGCAAGTTCGGCGCGATGATGTGGACGCCGGTCCTCAACAACATCGTCATCATCGTCACCCTCGGCGCCTTCATCTGGGTGTACGGCACCGCCTCCAGCTCCGGCATGAAGGTCGACACCATCCCGGCCGAGGGACAGCGCCTGCTCGGGATCGGCATCCTGCTCGGTCTGGTCGTCCAGGCCCTGGCGATGATCCCCTACCTGCGGGAGACCGGTTTCCGGCTGCGGCTGCGGTTCGACTGGCGGGGCCACGGCCTCGGCAAGGCCGCGACCCTCGCCAAGTGGACCGTGCTGTTCGTTCTCGCCAACCAGGCGGGTGCCCTGGTGGTCTCCCAGCTGTCCACCTCGGCGGGCAAGGACTCCTCGGTCGACGGCACCGGCTTCTCCGCCTACGCCAACGCCCAGCTGATCTGGGGCCTGCCCCAGGCCATCATCACGGTGTCCCTGATGGCGGCCCTGCTGCCGCGCATCTCGCGCTCGGCCGCCGAGGGCGACAGCGGTGCCGTCCGGGACGACATCTCCCAGGGCCTGCGGACCACGGCCGTCGCCATCGTGCCGATCGCCTTCGGGTTCCTCGCCCTCGGCATCCCGATGTGCACGCTGATCTTCGGCTCCTCGGGCACCAGCGAGGCGACCAACATGGGCTTCATGCTGATGGCCTTCGCCCTCGGCCTGATCCCCTATTCGGTCCAGTACGTCGTCCTGCGTGCCTTCTACGCCTACGAGGACACCCGCACCCCCTTCTACAACACCGTCATCGTGGCCGCGGTCAACGCGGGCGCCTCGTGGCTGTGTTACATGCTGCTGCCCGCCCGCTGGGCGGTGGTCGGCATGTCCGCCGCGTACGGCCTCGCCTACGCCATCGGAGTGGGCGTCGCCTGGCGGCGGCTGCGGGTGCGGCTCGGCGGCGGGGACCTCGACGGGGTCCGTGTCATGCGGACGTACGCCCGTCTCTGCATCGCCTCCGTACCGGCCGCCCTCATCAGCGGCGCGGCCTGCTACGGGATCGGACACTCCATCGGTCAGGGCGTCGTCGGCTCGTTCGCCGCGCTGCTGGTCGGTGGCGCCCTGCTTCTCGGGGTCTTCTTCGTCGCCGCGCGGCGCATGCGCATCGAGGAGCTCAACTCGCTCGTCGGCATGGTGCGCGGGCGGCTGGGGCGCTGAGGAGGGGGTAAGCGCACAACCATCGGCCTCCGCTGTGTGTCGTGCATAGCGGCAGACTGTGGGCACAATTGGTTTCGGCGTCGTACAGCGTGCAACGGATGGGGAGGCAGGAACGACGGTGGCGGAACGGAGCACGGCTGCCGTCGACGTGGCAGACAACAGCGGTGACGAACCGCTGACCGCCCAGGCGGACCAGTCCACGGCCGACGAGGTGGCCCAGAACCCGCAACGGGACACGGACAACGACCAGGTGCAGGGGGGCGGCGGGACGGAGGGCCCGGGCAAGGCCGCACCGCCCGAACTGCACAGCGGTCACAAGCTCGCCAGACGCTATCGGCTGGAGGAGTGCGTCACCCGACTGGACGGCTTCAGCAGCTGGCGGGCGGTCGACGAGAAACTGCGGCGCGCCGTCGGCGTGCACATCCTCCCCTCCGACCATCCGCGGGCCCGTTCGGTGCTGGCCGCCGCCCGGTCCTCGGCGCTGCTCGGCGACCCCCGGTTCGTCCAAGTCCTCGACGCCGTCGAGGAGAACGACCTGGTGTACGTCGTCCACGAGTGGCTGCCCGACGCCACGGAGCTGACCGCGCTCCTGGCCGCCGGCCCGCTGGAGGTGCACGAGGCGTACCAGATGGTCAGCCAGGTCTCCTCGGCCATGGCGGCCGCGCACCGCGAGGGGCTCGCCCATCTGCGGCTCAACCCCAACGCCGTGCTGCGTACGTCCAGCGGTCAGTGGCGCATCCGGGGCCTCGCCGTGAACGCGGCGCTGCGCGGGATCAGCTCCGACACCCCGCAGCGCACGGACACCGAGGCGATCGGCGCACTGCTGTACGCGGCGCTCACCCAGCGCTGGCCGTACGAGAACGACGCCTACGGGCTGTCGGGTCTGCCCAAGGACATCGGGCTGATCGCTCCCGACCAGGTGCGGGCCGGCGTCCACCGGGGGCTCTCCGAGCTCGCGATGCGCGCGCTCGCCAACGACGGCGCGACGGCGTCCCGTCACGAGTCGCCGTGCACCACGCCCGAGGAGCTGGTGAAGGCGATCGGTGAGATGCCCCGCATCCGCCCGCCGGAGCCCACGTTCACCGCTCCGCCGGAGTACCAGCGCACGACGTATCAGCAGGGCACGTACGGCCGTCAGACGGCCCGTCCGGGCGCCCCGCAGCCGATGTCCGCGCCGCCGCCCCCGTTGCAGAGCCGTACCGGCAAGGCGTTGAAGTGGGCCGTGTCCGCCCTGCTCATCGCCGCGCTCGGCCTGGGCAGCTGGCAGCTCGCCGACGCCCTGATGGACCACGGCGGCAAGTCGGACGACACCAACCAGACGCAGACGACGGACGGCAACGACAAGAACGCGAAGAAGGTGACGTCGAACGGCCGGCCCATCGCCGTCCAACGCGCCCGTGACTTCGACCCGTTCGGGGACCAGTCGGAGAAGCCCGCCGACATAGGGAAGGTCTTCGACGACAGCACGTCCACGTACTGGCAGACCGACTTCTACAAGGGCGCCAACTTCGGCAACCTGAAGCCCGGTCTGGGCGTCATCGTGGACCTCGGCAAGGTGCAGCAGGTCGGCAAGGTCACCATCTCCTTCGTGGGCTCCACCGCGGTGGAACTGCGGTCGGTGAGCTCCGCCGGCGACACCTGGCCGACGTCGTACGACTCGTACACGACGGTCGCCAAGGGCGAGGGGGAGAGCGTCACGCTCAAGCCCGGCCAGACCCTCAAGACGCGGTACCTGCTCGTGTGGCTCACCAAGCTGCCGCTTCAGGCCGACGAGGGCACCTACCGGGGGAGAGTCGCGGACATCAAGGTGACGGGCTAGTTTCCCCGCTGGGGAGGGGACGATGGCAGAAGGCGCCGGGTACGGCGACGCCAAGGACGAGGATCTGCTCGCCCGTCACGTCGACGGGGATCCCGACGCCTTCGGTGAGATCGTGCGACGCCACCGTGACCGGCTCTGGGCGGTCGCCCTGCGCACGCTGGGCGACCGCGAAGAGGCCGCGGACGCGGTGCAGGACGCCCTCGTGTCCGCCTATCGCGCCGCCCACACCTTCCGCGGTCAGTCGGCCGTCACGACCTGGCTGCACCGGATCACGGTGAACGCCTGTCTCGACCGGGCCCGCAAGACGGCCTCGCGCAAGACCTCACCGGTCGACGACACCGAGCGGCTGGAACAGTTGCTGGAGCCGCACGAGTCGGCCTCCGCCCCGGCCGAACGCAACGATCTGCACCGTCAGCTGCTCGAAGCCCTCGGCACCCTGCCACCCGACCAGCGGGCCGCGCTCGTCCTGGTCGACATGCAGGGCTACCCCGTCGCGGAGGCCGCTCGGATGCTCGACGTGCCCACCGGGACGGTCAAGAGCAGATGCGCCCGCGGCCGGGCCAGACTGCTGCCTCTCCTCACTCATCTACGGCCGGAAAACGCGGCCGCCGGCGGGGAAAGTCCGGACACGGGACGGAACCAGGGGCCGGGGAGTTCCGTCCCACCGGCAGCGGGTTCTCGGGACGGGGGTCCCGGCCATGCGGGACCGAGCGATTCAGCTGCTGTGAAGGGCGGAGGCGGGCGAGCGTGACTTCCACGACAGACGCGGCCGGACACCCGGACGTCGAGGAGATCTCCGACCTCACCGAGGGTCTGCTCGCGCCGTCCCGGGCCGTCGAGGTGCAGGGGCATCTCGAAGCGTGCGCCCTCTGCTCGGATGTCCACGCCTCGCTGGAGGAGATCCGGGAACTGCTGGGCGACCTTCCCGAACCGCAGCCGATGCCGGCCGATGTGGCAGAACGCATCGATGCCGCCCTCGCCGCGGAGGCCCTGACCCCGACGACATCCGAAGCGCATGTTTCACGTGAAACATCGCTCGCCGCGGATCGTCCCGCCGGACGTGCACATGGGACGCCCGTGCCGGGCGGGGTATCGACCGGTCCGGGATCGACGGCCGGCGGGGGCGCGACCACCGGCCCGGGGCGCGGACGGGTCAGGCGGCGCAGGAGGATCGCCCTGGGGACCGCCCTCACGGCCGCGGTCCTGGGGGCCGGTGCCCTTCTCGTCCAGTCGCTGGGCGGCTCCACCGGTTCCGGCGCCACGGACACGTTCTCTCACGAGAAGCTCCAGAACCAGGTCGCGGATCTCCTCGGCACCAAGAGCCCGAGCCCCAGCCCCTCCCCGAGCGGCGACACGAAGAAGCCCTGGGGAGTCCAGTCCGATGGGGACGGGGCCACGGCCAACACCTTGATCGCTCCCTCGCCGTCCGTCCCCGACTGCGTCCGCAAGGGCATCAACCGCACGGACACCGTCCTCGGGGCCAAGAAGGGCACCTACCAGGGCGACGCGGCCTATCTCGTGGTCCTCCCGGATGCCACCGACACCCGGCGCGTCACGGCCTACGTCGTCGATGCCGCCTGCGCCGGCAAGAAGCCGGCCACCCCGGGCAAGATCCTGCTGAAGCGGTCCTACGCGAAGCCCTGACGCACGGCTCGCCCTTCCCTGTCTCCGCCGGTGTTCCTCTCCCGTGTGGCAACCCCGTGTGCCCGGACACACCGGGAATGCGCGCCCCGTAGGATCCGTTGGGTGGGGTGAGAGCTCAGAGAGACGCTCCCACCGGCCGTACGACGCAGTCCAGAGACGAGGAAACAAGCCGTGAGCGACGTCCGTAACGTGATCATCATCGGCTCCGGGCCGGCCGGCTACACGGCGGCGCTCTACACCGCGCGCGCCTCGCTGAAGCCGCTGGTCTTCGAGGGCGCCGTCACCGCCGGCGGTGCGCTGATGAACACGACCGAGGTGGAGAACTTCCCGGGCTTCCGCGACGGCATCATGGGCCCCGACCTGATGGACAACATGCGCGCCCAGGCGGAGCGCTTCGGCGCCGAGCTGATCCCGGACGACATCGTCTCCGTCGACCTCACGGGCGAGATCAAGACCGTCACGGACACCGCGGGCACCGTCCACCGCGCGAAGGCCGTCATCGTCACCACGGGCTCCCAGCACCGCAAGCTGGGCCTGCCCAACGAGGACGCCCTCTCCGGCCGTGGCGTCTCCTGGTGTGCGACCTGTGACGGGTTCTTCTTCAAGGACCAGGACATCGCCGTCATCGGCGGTGGCGACACGGCGATGGAAGAGGCCACCTTCCTCTCCCGCTTCGCCAAGTCCGTGACGATCGTCCACCGTCGGGACACGCTGCGCGCCTCCAAGGCGATGCAGGAGCGCGCCTTCGCCGACCCGAAGATCAAGTTCGTCTGGGACAGCGAGGTCGCCGAGGTCCAGGGCGAGCAGAAGCTGTCCGGTCTGAAGCTGCGCAACCTCAAGACCGGCGAGCTCTCCGACCTGCCGGTGACGGGCCTGTTCATCGCGATCGGCCACGACCCGCGCACCGAGCTCTTCAAGGGCCAGCTCGACCTGGACGAGGAGGGCTACCTCAAGGTCGCCGCCCCCTCGACCCGCACCAACGTCACCGGGGTCTTCGCCGCGGGCGACGTGGTCGACCACACCTACCGCCAGGCGATCACGGCGGCCGGTACCGGCTGCTCCTCCGCCCTGGACGCCGAGCGCTACCTCGCCGCGCTCGCGGACGAGGACACGGCTGAGCCCGAGAAGACCTCTGTCTGACCTCCCCGACCCGCCCCACCGCATCACCGAATTGATTAAGGAGCCCTCCGTGGCCGGCACCCTGAAGAACGTGACCGACGACTCCTTCGACGAGGACGTCCTCAAGAACGACAAGCCCGTCCTGGTGGACTTCTGGGCCGCCTGGTGCGGTCCGTGCCGTCAGATCGCTCCGTCCCTCGAGGCCATCGCCGCCGAGTACGGAGACAAGATCGAGATCGTCAAGCTCAACATCGACGAGAACCCGGGCACGGCCGCGAAGTACGGCGTCATGTCGATCCCGACCCTGAACGTCTACCAGGGCGGCGAGGTCGCCAAGACCATCGTCGGCGCCAAGCCGAAGGCCGCGATCGTGCGCGACCTCGAGGAGTTCATCGTCACCAAGTGACGTTTCACGTGAAACATCGAAGGGGCCGACCCGGAAGGGTCGGCCCCTTCGCTCTGCCGACTCAGAGCGGCCGAAGCGCTGGTTCCTTCTGTACGGCCCCCAGCAACCGGTCGAGCGCCATCTCCACGTCTTCCTTCCAGGAGAGCGTGGAGCGCAGCTCCAGCCGCAGCCTGGGGTGTGTGGGGTGCTGCCGGACGGTCTTGAACCCCACGGCGAGAAGATGGTCGGCCGGAAGAATGCAGGACGGCCCCTTCCACCGGGCGTCGCCGAAGGCCTCGATCGCCTTGAAGCCCCGCCGCAGCAGATCCTTGGCGACCGTCTGGACCATCACTCTGCCGAGCCCCTGACCCTGATAACGGGGCAGGATGAAGCTCGTCATCAACTGGACCGCGTCCGGGGAGACGGGGCTGGTGGGGAAGGCAGTGGAACGCGGGACATAGGCCGGCGGCGCGTAGAGCACAAAGCCCACCGGCACGTCATCGACATAGACGACTCTGCCGCAGGAACCCCAGTCGAGCAGGACGGCGGAGATCCAGGCTTCCTTCTCCGTGGCCGCCGTGCCCGCCTTTACCGCGGCTTCTCCTCTGACGGGGTCCAGCTCCCAGAAGACGCAGGAGCGGCAGGGCTGGGGAAGGTCCGCAAGGTTGTCCAGCGTGAGCGGTACAAGCCGACGCCCCATGAAGGCGGTTCCTCGCTTCCTTCGCCCGCTGCGTCGCGAGCGGCCGTCAGAGCGCTCCGTTCTCTGAGCAGGCTACCGACGAATCCGCCGACGGCCCCCAGGCCGAGGCCCGCGCTCACCAGTCCGGTCCGGCTCACCGTTCGCATGGCCCCCGCCTCCCCAAGAGGTGTTGCCGGGTGGATGCGCCATACCCGATCGCATCGTATCCACGATGTGATTCCATCGATACCGGCAGAAAGCAAAGAGCGGACCGTGTTCCGGTACACACCGGACACCGTCCGCTCCACTGCTCGGCGGGGCCTTGCGGAGGATCAGTCCTCCGTCTCCTCCCCACCGCCGTCGTGCAGGCTCTTCTCGAACACGGGACCCTCACCCGGGGCGAGCGTGCCGAGGATCCGCTCGAGGTCCTCCATGGAGGCGAACTCGACGGTGATCTTGCCCTTCTTCTGCCCGAGGTCGACCTTCACCCGGGTCTCGAAGCGGTCGGAGAGGCGCGTGGCGAGATCCGTCAGCGCCGGGGAGAGCCGGGCACCGGCACGCGGCCCCTTGGCCCGCTGAGGCGCCTCCGGACGCGAACCCATCAGGGTCACGATCTCTTCCACGGCCCGCACCGACAGCCCCTCGGCGACGATCCGGTGGGCCAGCCGGTCCTGCTCCTCGGAGTCCTCCACCGACAGCAGCGCACGCGCGTGGCCGGCCGAGAGGACACCCGCCGCGACCCGGCGCTGCACGGCCGGCGAAAGCTTCAGCAGGCGCAGGGTGTTGGAGACCTGCGGGCGGGACCGGCCGATGCGGTCCGCCAGCTGGTCGTGGGTGCAGTTGAAGTCCTTCAGCAGCTGGTCGTAGGCGGCGGCCTCTTCCAGCGGGTTCAGCTGCGCCCGGTGCAGGTTCTCCAGCAGGGCGTCCAGCAGGAGCTTCTCGTCGTCCGTGGCCCGCACGATCGCCGGGATGGCGTCGAGGCCGGCCTCACGGCAGGCCCGCCACCGGCGCTCGCCCATGATGAGCTCGTAGCGCCCGGAGCCGATCTGGCGGACGACCACGGGCTGGAGCAGGCCGACCTCCTGGATGGAGGTGACGAGCTCGGCCAGGGCGTCCTCGTCGAAGACCTCGCGAGGCTGCCGCGGGTTCGGCGTGATGTCGTCGAGAGGGATCTCGGCAAAGTGCGCGCCGACCGGAGACGACGGGGTCTCGCTCAGGCCGAACGCCGAGAAGTCGTCGGAGTCCTGGACCACCGGCGGCAGGGTGGCCACCTTCGCCGTGGCCAGGCCGCGGTCGGTCAGTGTCGGGACTCCGGCCGAGCCGGAGGACGGGGAAACCGTGCCACCCAGGGCGGCCGGAGCCACCGTCTTCTCCGTCGGTGCTGCGGGGATCAGTGCGCCGAGTCCACGGCCCAAACCCCTCCGTCGCTCACTCACTGCATCCCCTCCACCATGCTCGGGTCGCTCTGGGCGCCGATGTGGGCGTGCGTCGCGTCATAGCTGACGCCGACACCCCTCAGCGCGATTTCTCGGGCCGCCTCAAGATAGGAGAGGGCACCGCTCGAACCAGGATCGTAAGTCAGGACCGTCTGCCCATAGCTCGGCGCCTCGGAGATACGGACGGAGCGGGGAATGCTCGTCCGCAGCACCTCGTCGCCGAAGTGGGTCCGCACCTCTTCCGCCACCTGCGAGGCCAGGCGCGTCCGGCCGTCGTACATGGTGAGCAGGATGGTCGAGACATGAAGGCCGGGGTTGAGGTGCCCCCGCACCAGGTCGACATTGCGCAGCAGCTGGCCGAGGCCCTCCAGCGCGTAGTACTCGCACTGGATCGGGATCAGGACTTCCTGCCCCGCGACAAGCGCGTTGACCGTGAGCAGACCGAGCGACGGCGGGCAGTCGATCAGGACATAGTCGAGCGGCTGCTCGTACGCCTGGATGGCCCGCTCGAGACGGCTCTCACGTGCCACCAGGGACACCAGCTCGATCTCCGCACCGGCAAGGTCGATCGTCGCCGGGGCACAGAAGAGTCCTTCGACATCCGGGACCGGCTGGACCACGTCGGCGAGAGGCTTGCTCTCCACCAGCACGTCGTAGATGGAGGGCACCTCGGCGTGGTGGTCGATCCCCAGCGCGGTGGAGGCATTGCCCTGCGGGTCGAGGTCGATCACCAGCACGCGGCCGCCGTGCAGAGCCAGCGACGCGGCAAGATTGACGGTCGTCGTCGTCTTGCCCACGCCACCCTTCTGGTTGGCGACCACGATCACTCGGGTCTGCTCAGGCCGCGGCAGACCCTCGCCGGCGCGACCCAGAGCCTCGACCGCCAGCTGGGCAGCGCGACCGATGGGAGTGTCGTCCATCGGGGGCGGTGTTTCACGTGAAACATCCATCCCCATCGATTCGGTACGGGGACCGGGGACCGGGTCGGTCATCGGTCCCGCGATGTTGGCGTCGGACCGCAAGGATTCACTCTCCTCGACTTCAGGCTCGCAATGAACAGAGCCTCCCATGTCTTCGGGGTCGTGAACCAGTGAGGCCAGTTCTTCTGTGGAGAAATCCACCTCTGTGGACAACTCCATTCCCCCTGAGGGGGACGACGTCTCATCCGAAGGCGACACTCCGTCGACGATCCGAGACGGAGCGTCGACCGAGGGAGGCGGAGTCTTCGCCGCACGGGGCGGAAGACCGGAGGGGCGGGGTTTCTCCCCGGAGGGAGCCGAGGGCTTCCGGTCACGGGGCGCGGCGGCGGCCCGGCCCCGGCTGATGATGCCGTGCAGCAGTGAGCGACGTTTCACGTGAAACACGATGCACAGCAGCCAAGGCCGGGTTGTCGCGACACTCCGGCATGTACGGGTCGGGCAGCTTGTGTGGAGTACGCCTCACCCGAAGAAAAGAACTGGAATGGATCAACGCCGTCGGCGCGTACGGCCCGTGCGGGCCGCCTTGGCCCGCTTCGCCGCGAACCGCACACCACCGGGGCTCTCTCCGACCTCCACACGCACCACGGTGGAGAGCGGATCGACGATCCCGTCACCCACTTGGTGGATGGACGTCCCCACCGCACCGAGCTTGCTGAGCGCCGTGGACGCGGCCTTCAGCTCCTCCTCGGCGGTGTCGCCCTTGAGGGCCAGCATCTCCCCGTAGGGCCGCAGCAGAGGGATGCCCCAGGTGGCGAGGCGGTCCAGCGGTGCCACCGCGCGAGCGGTCACGACATGGACCGGCGGCAACTTGCCCATGACCTCCTCGGCCCGACCCCGCATCACGGTGACATGGTCGAGGCCCAGCAGCTCGACGACCTCGGTGAGGAAGTTCGTCCGCCGCAGCAGGGGCTCAAGGAGCGTGATCTTCAGATCCTCGCGGACGAGGGCCAGGGGGATGCCGGGCAGTCCGGCACCCGAGCCCACGTCGCAGACGGTCACACCGTCCGGCACGACCTCGGAGAGCACCGCACAGTTGAGCAGATGCCGCTCCCAGAGGCGGGGCACCTCCCTCGGGCCGATCAGACCGCGCTGCACACCGGCCTCGGCGAGCAGCTCCGCGTAGCGGACCGCATCGGCGAAGCGTGCACCAAAGACCTCGCGCGCCTGTTCGGGCGCGGGAGGGAGCTCCGCTGCCTCCGTCACGGGGACCGTCCTTCCGTACCGCGCCGGCGCTTCGGGCGCCGACCCTCAGAACTACCAGGCTGACAAAGTTCGGCCCCGCCTGCTGCACAGACGGGGCCGTTGAACCGTAGGACCGCTCAGGCGGGCAGCACGACGACGAAGCGCTGCGGCTCCTCGCCCTCCGACTCGCTGCGCAGGCCGGCGGCCTTGACCGCGTCGTGCACGACCTTGCGCTCGAAGGGGGTCATCGGCTTCAGCTTCACGGCTTCACCGCTGCTCTTGGCCTCGGCGGCGGCCTTGGCACCCAGCTCGGAGAGCTCGGAGCGCTTCTGGGCCCGGTATCCCGCGATGTCCAGCATCAGCCGGCTGCGGTCGCCGGTCTCCCGGTGCACCGCCAGACGCGTCAGCTCCTGGAGGGCCTCGAGCACCTCACCGTCGCGCCCGACCAGCTTGTTCAGATCGCGGCTGTTGCTGTCGCTGATGATCGAGACGGACGCCCGATCGGCCTCGACGTCCATGTCGATGTCGCCGTCGAGGTCGGCGATGTCCAGCAGACCCTCGAGGTAGTCCGCCGCGATCTCGCCCTCCTGCTCCAGGCGGGTCAGGGTGTCTGCGCCCTCGGCAGCAGCGGAGGTGGTGCCTTCCGTCACGGGATGGGCTCCTTCTTACTTCTTGGACGGGGACTTGGGCCGCTGCGGGCCGCCCTTGCGCTGGCCGGAGGCGGCCTTGCTGCGGGTGCCGGTGCCCGGCTTCGCGGAGGTGGCCTTCTTGGCCGCGGCGGGGGCGGCGTCCTGCGGCTCGGCGGACTCGGCGGAGTCGGTCGCGTCGTCAGGCTCGTCGGACTTCTCCAGCGAGGTGGACGGCGTGGCGTCGTCCACCCCCTTGGCAAGACCGGACTGGCGCTGCGCCTTGCTCTGCCGCTTGGGCTGCTGACGCTTGACCGGAGCCGCGGCCGTGCTCGTCGTACCGTCCTCGTTCTCCACGGTGACGGCGGTGTCGCTCTTCACCACGGTGCCGTCCGCCTGAGCGGCGAGACCCGCCTTGGTCAGAGCGTTGACGAACTTCCGCTCGAACTCGTTGCGGTCGCGGCCCTTGGTGACGATCGCCTTGACGATGGCCTTCTCGCTGCGCCGGCGGACCTTGCCGTGCTGCGTCACGTGCTTGGTCAGACGCTCCAGGTAGGAGGCCTGAGCCTTGGAACCCGGGGTCGGGTTGTTGTGGATGACGTACATCTGCTGGCCCATGGTCCACACGTTCGTGGTCAGCCAGTAGATGAGGACACCGACGGGGAAGCGGATGCCGAAGAAGGCGAACATGATCGGGAAGACGTACATCAGCATCTTCTGCTGCTGCATGAACGGCGTCTTCACCGTCGTGTCGACGTTCTTGGTCATCAGCTGGCGCTGCGTGTAGAACTGCGACCCCGACATCAGCACGATCATGATCGCGGTGACGACGCGGACGTCCGTCACCGAGGCGCCGAGGGCGGCGACCGTGTCAGCGCTGTCCAGGAACTTCGCGGCGAGCGGAGCGCCGAAGATGTGCGCCTTCTGCGCGCTCTCCAGCAGGTCCTGGTTGATCACGCCGATGGTCTGACCCGACGCGATGCCGTTGAGCACGTGGTACAGGGCGAAGAAGAACGGCGACTGCGCCAGGATGGGAAGGCACGAGGAGAGCGGGTTGGTGCCCGCCTCCTTGTACAGCTTCATCATCTCTTCGGACTGGCGCTGCTTGTCGTTCTTGTAGCGCTCCTGGATCTTCTTCATCTCCGGCTGGAGCGTCTGCATCGCGCGCGTCGCCTTGATCTGCTTCACGAAGAGCGGGATCAGGCAGATACGGATCAGAATCACCAGGGACACGATGGACAGGCCCCAGGCCCATCCCGTGTCCGGGCCGAAGATCTTCCCGTACACGGCGTGGAACTGGACGATGACCCAGGAGACGGGTGTCGTGATGAAGCTGAAAAGACTGGCAATCGTGTCCACTAATCATGCTCCTTGGGCATGGGACGGTGTCTCTGCGGCCGGGCTCGACGAGGTGTCAGCCCCGTCGGTGGCCGGTTCGGCGGCGGAGGTCCCGCCCCTGCGTGCACGCCAGGCGTCACGCAGCATTTCGTGCCATCGCGGGCGCTTGCGCGGCGGGACATGGTCCACGCCGCCGAGCGACCACGGATTGCACCGCAGGATGCGCCAGGCGGTGAGTGCCGTGCCCTTGATCGCACCGTGCCGGTCGATGGCTGTATAGCCGTAGTGGGAGCACGACGGGTAGTACTTGCACACCGGCCCCAGCAGTGGGCTGATGGTCCACTGGTAGATCTTGATCAGAGCCAGCAGCGGGTACTTCATCGCGCGCCCCCTCCCAACAGCCGTTGCAGGGCGGCATCCAGGTCTCGGGCCAGCTGTGCATGGTCGGCGTCGCCCGCGCCGGGCAGCGCTCGTACGACTACCAGGCTACCGGGGGGAAAGAGGACGACCCGCTCCCGCATCAGATGACGCAGTCTGCGCCTGACGCTGTTGCGGACGACCGCCTTGCCCACGGCCTTGCTGACGACGAAACCCGCACGCGTCGGGGGAGCGCTCTCCCCAGGCGCGTGCGGGTCCGTGGCACCGCTACGAAAATGGACGACGAGAGTCGGGCGTCCAGCCCGGCGTCCTCGTCGGACCGCGGTCGCGAAGTCCTCGCGCCGCCTCAGCCGGTTCTCGGTGGGCAGCACGACGGCATGACCTGACCGGGATCAGGCGGACAGACGGGCGCGACCCTTGCTACGGCGGGACGCGAGAATCGCGCGGCCGGCACGGGTGCGCATACGCAGCCGGAAGCCGTGGGTCTTCGCGCGACGACGGTTGTTCGGCTGGAAGGTGCGCTTGCTCACTCGGGGGCTCCAGAAATTTATCGGTAGTGGCGGGGTGCCGTCCTGGCTGTCACCGTGCGCCCACGAGTAGCTCGCAGTAACGCCCGTGTGCACCGCTTCCCGATCACCTGACGCGATCTGTGCCCATCGGAGGCAGGCGGCAGCAGCCATCGACAACTCGACCTGGTTACGGTACGCGGGGCTACGCCATCCGGTCAAACCAGGAGCCACGGAGAGACACTGTCCACAGGCTGGGGACAACAACTTGAACCGCACCACCCACGCTGACTACCGTGGCTGAACTCTGATTCGTTCCGTTATCCCCACCCGACCCGATTTACATCCCGATCCGTCTCACGATCACACGTTCGTGGGACCAGCGAGAGAGCGTGCCCTGTGGCTGACGTACCTGCCGATCTTGCCGCAGTGTGGCCACGAGTTCTGGAAGAGCTTCTCGGCGAGGGCCGCGGGCAGGGTGTCGAGGCGAAGGACGAGCACTGGATCCGCCGCTGCCAGCCACTGGCGCTGGTCGCGGACACGGCCCTGCTCGCCGTACCGAACGAATTCGCGAAGAAGGTGCTGGAGGACCGTCTGGCCCCGATCGTGAGCGAGACGCTGAGCCGCGAGTGCGGCCGCCCGATCCGCATCGCGATCACCGTCGACGACTCCGCCGGCGAACCCCCGTCGCCGCCGGCCCCTCCGCTCCAGCAGCAGCCGCGCTACGAGGAGACCGAACTCCCCGCCGGCCGCGACCCGTACGAGGGCTACGGCCGCCACCGGGCCGAGCCCCCGGCCGGCGGCGAGCAGATGCCCACGGCCCGCCCCGCCTACCCCGGCGAGTACCAGCGGCCCGAGCCCGGCGCCTGGCCGCGCCCCTCGCAGGACGACTACGGCTGGCAGCAGCAGCGACTCGGCTTCCCCGAACGCGACCCGTACGCCTCGCCCTCGCAGGACTCCTACGGCGACTCCGGGCGCGAGACGTACGGCACCCCCTCCCGGGACCCCCGGGAGGGATACGGCGGCGACTCGGGCCGCGACTCCTACGGCGAGCAGCACCGCGACACCTACGGCGACTCCGGCCGCGACACCTACGGCGACTCCGGCCGCGACGCGTACGGCGACTCGGGCCGCGACGGCTACGGGCCGTCCTCCGACTACCGCCCGCAGGGCATGGACCGCCCGTCCTACGACCAGCAGCGCCAGGACTACGACGGCGGGCGGGGCGACTACGACGGCCGCGGCCGCCGCGAGCTGCCCGAGCCGCCCGCCGGCGCGGGCCCCGTCCACCGGGGCGGACCGGGTGGTCCCGCCGTCCCGGGCGGCGGCCCCGGCCCGCTGGGCGCGAAGCCGGCGCCCGCGTCCGGGCCCGGCGAACCGACCGCGCGCCTCAACCCGAAGTACCTCTTCGACACGTTCGTCATCGGCGCGTCCAACCGCTTCGCGCACGCGGCCGCGGTCGCCGTCGCCGAGGCGCCCGCGAAGGCGTACAACCCCCTCTTCATCTATGGCGAGTCGGGGCTCGGCAAGACGCACCTGCTGCACGCGATCGGACACTACGCGCGGAGCCTCTACCCGGGCACCCGCGTGCGGTACGTGAGCTCCGAGGAGTTCACCAACGAGTTCATCAACTCCATCCGCGACGGCAAGGGCGACAGCTTCCGCAAGCGCTACCGCGAGATGGACATCCTGCTCGTCGACGACATCCAGTTCCTGGCGGACAAGGAGTCGACGCAGGAGGAGTTCTTCCACACCTTCAACACGCTCCACAACGCGAACAAGCAGATCGTGCTGTCCTCCGACCGGCCGCCCCGGCAGCTGGTGACGCTGGAGGACCGGCTGCGCAACCGCTTCGAGTGGGGACTGACCACCGACGTCCAGCCGCCCGAGCTGGAGACCCGTATCGCGATCCTGCGCAAGAAGGCGGTGCAGGAGCAGCTCAACGCCCCGCCGGAGGTGCTGGAGTTCATCGCCTCCCGGATCTCGCGCAACATCCGCGAGCTGGAGGGCGCGCTGATCCGGGTGACGGCGTTCGCCTCGCTCAACCGGCAGCCGGTGGACCTCGGCCTCACGGAGATCGTCCTCAAGGACCTGATCCCGGGCGGCGAGAACGCGGCGCCGGAGATCACGGCCTCGGCCATCATGGCGGCGACCGCGGACTACTTCGGCCTGACGGTCGAGGACCTGTGCGGCACCTCGCGCGGCCGCGCGCTGGTCACCGCCCGGCAGATCGCCATGTACCTGTGCCGGGAGCTGACCGATCTGTCGCTGCCCAAGATCGGGGCGCAGTTCGGCAACCGCGACCACACGACGGTGATGCACGCCGACCGCAAGATCCGCGCGCTGATGGCCGAGCGCCGCTCGATCTACAACCAGGTCACCGAGCTCACCAACCGCATCAAGAACGGCTGACGGCGGCCGGACCGCAGCACCACGGCGTACGCACGAGGGCGCCCACGGGAGGACATCCCGGGGGCGCCCTTCCGCCGTTCCCAGTGGCGCGTGGACGGCGCTCGGGCGGCGCGAGGAAGCATTCGGAGAGCGGCACGAGGCAACTCGGAAGGCGTCCTGGAGGGCACTCAGAGGGCGAGGAGGGTGCCCGGAGGGCGTCGGAAGAGTGCCCGGAGGGGCGGCCGGTGGGGTGGACACCCGTCCAACCTGTTCGATTGCGCCGCAGGTTACGGCCTTCGTCCACAGATTCGGCGACTTTTTTCCGTCCACATCCTGGGGACTGAGAAGTTATCCAGAACGTATCCACAGGCCAGCCGGGTGACAGGGCATCAGCCCAGCTCAGGTGGTTGTGGATTCGTGGATGAACGATCTCCACAGACTGTGGACAAACCGGAGATCCACAACCTGTGGACCGAGTTGTCCACCGGCTGCCCACAGGCTGAGGCCGGTTGTCCCCAGCGATCGCCGGCTTCTCCACATGCCTGTCCACTGTTCGGCAACGCGACGCCCCCTCTCACCGCGTCGAGTGAAAGGCGTCACACAAAGGTGCCGGGTTGGCCTGTGGGAAAGGTGGGTAAACCTGGGGACGGCGCTGGGGAGAAGTCGCCTCGTCCTGTGCATGGAGTGTGCAGAACTTTCTTTTCTCCACAGACAGGCCCCGTCTGTCCACCGCTCCACCCACAGGCCCGGTGGACAAAATTTGGGCCCTGACCTGGGAAAACGGAGTTATCCACGGTTTCCACAGGCCCTACTACTACTCCCAACTAGAGAGAGCCCGGAATCCGTTTCGAAGTGGGTCCTGTGCACAACTCGCTGCTCGGCGCCCGGCTGCCCCTCATCACGACTTGACCGCGACAGGCACCTGATGTCAGTGCGGTGCGTCAGACTGGTCCCCGGTGTCCTTCCCCTCGCCGAGGGCAACGACACCGAGTCAGACGACGAAGGCGAAGCAGGGCGAGAAGCGCCGGCAACAGCAGGAGGCGGCTTACGGTGAAGATCCGGGTGGAACGCGACGTACTCGCGGAGGCAGTGGCCTGGGCGGCTCGCAGCCTCCCGGCCCGTCCACCGGCGCCGGTCCTCGCCGGCCTGCTCCTGAAGGCCGAGGACGGCCAGCTGAGCCTGTCCAGCTTCGACTACGAGGTCTCGGCGCGGGTCAGCCTGGAGACCGAGGTCGAGGAGGAGGGCACGGTCCTCGTCTCCGGCCGCCTGCTCGCCGACATCTGCCGCGCCCTCCCCAACCGGCCGGTGGAGATTTCCACAGACGGTGTACGGGCGACAGTGGTCTGCGGCTCCTCGCGGTTCACGCTCCACACCCTGCCGGTGGAGGAGTACCCGGCCCTGCCGCAGATGCCGAACGCGACGGGCACGGTCCCCGGCGAGGTCTTCGCCTCCGCGGTCTCCCAGGTGGCCATCGCGGCCGGCCGTGACGACACGCTGCCCGTGCTGACCGGTGTGCGCATCGAGATCGAGGGCGACACGGTCACCCTGGCCTCCACCGACCGCTACCGCTTCGCGGTCCGCGAGTTCCTGTGGAAGCCGGAGAACCCGGACGCCTCCGCGGTCGCCCTGGTGCCCGCGAAGACGCTCCTGGACACCGCCAAGGCCCTCACGAGCGGCGACAGCGTGACGCTGGCGCTGTCCGGCTCGGGTGCCGGCGAGGGCCTGATCGGTTTCGAGGGTGCCGGGCGCCGTACGACGACCCGCCTCCTCGAGGGCGACCTGCCGAAGTACCGGACGCTGTTCCCGACGGAGTTCAACTCCATCGCCGTGATCGAGACCGCCCCCTTCGTGGAGGCCGTCAAGCGCGTGGCCCTGGTCGCCGAGCGCAACACCCCGGTGCGGCTCAGCTTCGAGAAGGGCGTACTCATCCTCGAAGCGGGTTCGAGCGACGACGCACAGGCTGTGGAGAGGGTCGACGCCCAGCTCGACGGCGACGACATCTCGATCGCGTTCAACCCCACCTTCCTGCTCGACGGCCTGAGCGCCATCGACTCCCCGGTGGCCCAGCTGTCCTTCACGACGTCCACCAAGCCCGCGCTGCTCAGCGGCCGGCCGGCGATGGACGCCGAGGCGGACGACGCGTACAAGTACCTGATCATGCCGGTGCGCCTCAGCGGCTGACCCGGCTCGACGGCCGGCCGCGGAACCGTGGCCGGCCGCACCCTTCAGTGGCCCTGAGCGGGGCATACGAATGAGCGCGTATGCCCACAGGTGTGCGTAAGGGTCCGGGTTTAGGCTCGGACACGGGTACGAATGTGCCCCCACGTCACACCGCGACCTAAGGAACCAACTGATGGAGCTCGGTCTCGTCGGCCTCGGCAAGATGGGCGGCAACATGCGCGAGCGGATCCGCCGCGCAGGCCACACCGTCGTCGGATACGACCGCAACCCGGACCTCGCCGATGTCCACAGCCTCGAGGAGCTTGTGGGCAAGCTCAGCGGTCCGCGCGTGGTCTGGGTCATGGTCCCGGCCGGGGCGCCGACGCAGTCCACGATCGACGAGCTGGCCGAGCTGCTGGAGCCCGGTGACGTGGTGGTCGACGGCGGCAACTCCCGCTGGACGGACGACGAGAAGCACGCCGCGGAACTCGCCGCCAAGGGCATCGGGTTCGTCGACTGCGGTGTCTCCGGCGGCGTCTGGGGCCTGGAGAACGGCTACGCGCTGATGTACGGCGGCGACGCGGAGAACGTCGCGAAGGTGCTCCCGGTCTTCGACGCCCTCAAGCCGGAGGGCGACTTCGGCGCCGTGCACGCCGGCAAGGTCGGCGCGGGCCACTTCGCGAAGATGGTCCACAACGGCATCGAGTACGCGATGATGCAGGCGTACGCCGAGGGCTGGGAGCTGCTGGAGAAGGTCGACTCCGTGACGGACGTCCGGGAGGTCTTCCGCTCCTGGCAGGAGGGCACCGTCATCCGCTCCTGGCTGCTCGACCTCGCGGTGAACGCCCTCGACGAGGACGAGCACCTCGACAGGCTCCGGGGCTTCGCGCAGGACTCCGGCGAGGGCCGCTGGACGGTGGAGGCCGCGATAGACAACGCGGTGCCGCTGCCCGCGATCACCGCGTCGCTGTTCGCCCGGTTCGCCTCGCGGCAGGAGGACTCGCCGCAGATGAAGATGATCGCCGCGCTGCGCAACCAGTTCGGTGGCCACGCCGTAGAGAAGAAGTAGTCCACAGGGTCGCCCCGCGATCCACAGCCGCTGAGGGAGGTCGGCGAACGACCATGCACGTCACGCATCTTTCGCTGGCCGACTTCCGTTCGTACGCCCGGGTCGAGGTACCGCTCGACCCGGGCGTCACCGCCTTCGTCGGCCCCAACGGGCAGGGCAAGACCAACCTCGTCGAGGCGATCGGCTATCTCGCCACCCTCGGCAGCCACCGGGTCGCCTCCGACGCGCCGCTGGTGCGCATGGGCGCCGACCGCGCGATCGTCCGGGCCCAGGTCCGGCAGGGCGAGCGGCAGCAGCTGGTCGAGCTGGAGCTGAACCCCGGCAAGGCCAACCGCGCCCGGATCAACCGGTCCTCGCAGGTCAGGCCCCGGGACGTGCTGGGGATCGTACGGACCGTGCTGTTCGCGCCCGAGGACCTCGCCCTGATCAAGGGCGACCCCGGGGAGCGGCGCCGGTTCCTCGACGAGCTGATCACCGCGCGCTCCCCGCGGATGGCGGGCGTCCGCTCCGACTACGAGCGGGTGCTCAAGCAGCGCAACACCCTGCTCAAGACGGCGGCGCTGGCCCGGCGGCACGGCGGGCGCTCCATGGACCTGTCCACGCTGGACGTGTGGGACCAGCATCTCGCGCACGCGGGTGCCGAACTGCTCGCCCAGCGCCTCGACCTGATCGCCGCGCTGCAGCCGCTGGCCGACAAGGCGTACGAGCAGCTGGCCCCCGGCGGCGGCCCGGTCGGGCTGGAGTACAAGCCCTCGGCGTCCGGTGAGGCACAGACCCGCGCCGACCTCTACGAGCAGTTGATGGCCGCGCTCGCGGAGGCCCGCAAGCAGGAGATCGAGCGGGGCGTCACGCTGGTCGGCCCGCACCGCGACGACCTGGTGCTCAAGCTCGGCGAGCTGCCGGCCAAGGGGTACGCCTCCCACGGCGAGTCCTGGTCGTACGCGCTGGCGCTGCGGCTGGCGTCGTACGACCTGCTGCGCGCCGAGGGCAACGAGCCGGTGCTGATCCTCGACGACGTCTTCGCCGAACTGGACGCGCGGCGCCGCGAGCGGCTGGCCGAGCTGGTCGCGCCCGGCGAACAGGTCCTGGTGACCGCGGCCGTCGACGACGACGTACCGCATGTGCTCGTGGGGACCCGGTACCGGGTGTCGGACGGGGCGGTGGAGCGGGCATGAGCGGCGACATCTCACCCGAGGGCCCACGCGAGCGGTCCGGCGCCCCCCAGCCCGCCGAGCCCTCCGGTGTCGATCTGGCGCGGGTGGCGCTGCGGGCGGCCAAGGAGGCGGCCCGTGCGCGCGGCGACGCGGCCCAGCAGCGCAAGCAGGCCCGGCGCGGCGGTGGGCTGCGCTCCGGCGCGCGTGCCGACGGGCGTGACCCGATGGCGCTGGGCGCCGCGATCAACCGGCTGCTGACCGAGCGCGGCTGGGAGGCCCCGGCGGCGGTCGGCGGGGTGATGGGCCGCTGGCCGCAGATCGTCGGCGAGGACGTCGCCAAGCACTGCGAGCCGGAGCGGTACGACGAGGACGAGCGGGTGCTGATCGTGCGCTGCGACTCCACGGCCTGGGCGACCAACCTGCGGCTGCTCGTGCCGACCCTGGTCGCGCGGCTCAACGAGGACCTGGGGCACGGCACCGTACGGCTGATCAAGGTGAACGGTCCGGGCGGCCCCGCCCGCCGTTACGGCCCGCTGCGGGCCCCCGGCAGCACGGGTCCCGGCGACACCTATGGGTGACCTCCGTCACATCTGACGCGGGCGGACCTCTCCCACCTGGCGCTCCGGCCGCGCCCGGGACCCCCTGCGCGTTGCTTGTGCACAGGCTGTGGACGAGCCGGCGATCGCTCCCCGAGGGGTTCCGCGGGCCCGGTCGGACACCTCCCGGCGGCGCCCCGAGCCCGCATCGAGGCCCGGTGGAGGATCCCTCGGCGGCCCCCGGGCCGCCGCGAGGGGATGCGGGCGCGGCGTCCGAACCACCCCCGAGCCTTACGGCATGGCCTCTGACCTGCGCATACGTGCTCGCTGGACATCTCCTGCCCGGCGCCGGGGACCGGCCTCGGCCGCCCCGCGAACGACCCCCGCGCCCCTTCCGTCCGTGCTCGAACATGTGTGCAGCGAGTGTTGTGACGCCCGAGTAGCCAAGGGTTGACACCTCGAAGCGCTGAGTGCCTCCGTGAGCCTCTTGGAGCCCCCTTCCGTATATCGGGAGTCGGGAGAGGCCGGTTGAGGGCGGCACATGGGGACTCAGGTACCGGCAAACCCCCATCACTGTCAGTGCTACCGGTAGACTGGAACACAATCCCGCCCCAACCGTGGGGACCGTCCGGGAAAAGCTGAGCAACGCTGACAAGGCTTACCAACGCAACATGCCGCAGCCGCTCCGGCAACCCTCCCCGGAGGGGGCACCCCCAGGAGCCCGGCTCGTGCTGTGCCAGAAAGGGCGCTTCGTGGCCGATTCCGGCAACCCCAACGAGAACATCCCGTCCACCGACGCCGGCGAGTCCGGCGCGGTGACCTCGTCGAGCAGCGAGGTCACCGCCTCGTACGACGCCAGCGCCATCACCGTCCTCGAGGGTCTGGACGCGGTCCGCAAGCGACCCGGTATGTACATCGGTTCGACCGGCGAGCGCGGCCTGCACCACCTGGTGCAGGAGGTTGTGGACAACTCCGTCGACGAGGCGCTGGCGGGCCACGCGGACACCATCGACGTGACGATCCTGGCCGACGGCGGTGTGCGCGTCGTCGACAACGGCCGTGGCATCCCGGTGGGCATCGTCCCGTCCGAGGGCAAGCCGGCGGTCGAGGTCGTGCTGACCGTGCTGCACGCGGGCGGCAAGTTCGGCGGCGGCGGCTACGCGGTCTCCGGCGGCCTGCACGGCGTGGGCGTGTCCGTGGTGAACGCCCTGTCGTCGAAGGTCGCCGTGGAGGTGCGCACCGACGGCCACCGCTGGACGCAGGACTACAAGATGGGCGTCCCGACCGCTCCCCTGGCGCAGCACGAGGAGACCGCCGAGACCGGCACCTCGGTCACCTTCTGGGCCGACGGCGACATCTTCGAGACCACGGAGTACTCCTTCGAGACGCTCTCGCGGCGCTTCCAGGAGATGGCGTTCCTCAACAAGGGCCTGACGATCAAGCTCACCGACGAGCGGGAGCAGGCCAAGGCCACCAGCGGCGCCGACGAGGCCGGAGCCGACGAGAAGGCCGAGGTCAAGAGCGTCACGTACCACTACGAGGGCGGCATCGTCGACTACGTGAAGTACCTCAACTCCCGCAAGGGAGAGGTGGTGCATCCGACGATCATCGACCTGGAGGCCGAGGACAAGGACAAGAGCCTGTCCCTCGAGGTCGCCATGCAGTGGAACAGCGGCTACAGCGAGGGCGTGTACTCGTTCGCCAACATCATCCACACCCACGAGGGCGGCACGCACGAAGAGGGCTTCCGCGCGGCGCTCACCAGCCTGATCAACAAGTACGCGCGCGACAAGAAGCTGCTGCGCGAGAAGGACGACAACCTCACGGGTGACGACATCCGCGAGGGTCTGACGGCGATCATCTCGGTGAAGCTGAGCGAGCCGCAGTTCGAGGGCCAGACGAAGACCAAGCTGGGCAACACGGAGGCCAAGACCTTCGTCCAGAAGGCGGTCTACGAGCACCTCAACGACTGGCTGGACCGCAACCCGAACGAGGCGGCGGACATCATCCGCAAGGGCATCCAGGCGGCCACCGCGCGCGTGGCGGCCCGCAAGGCCCGCGACCTCACCCGCCGCAAGGGCCTGCTGGAGTCGGCGTCCCTGCCGGGCAAGCTCTCCGACTGCCAGTCCAACGACCCCACCAAGTGCGAGATCTTCATCGTCGAGGGTGACTCCGCCGGCGGCTCGGCCAAGTCCGGCCGCAACCCGCAGTACCAGGCGATCCTCCCGATCCGCGGCAAGATCCTGAACGTCGAGAAGGCGCGGATCGACAAGATCCTGCAGAACCAGGAGATCCAGGCGCTGATCTCCGCGTTCGGCACCGGCGTGCACGAGGACTTCGACATCTCGCGGCTCCGCTATCACAAGATCATCCTGATGGCGGACGCCGACGTCGACGGCCAGCACATCTCCACCCTGCTGCTGACCTTCCTGTTCCGCTTCATGCGGCCGCTGGTCGAGGCCGGGCACGTGTACCTCTCCCGTCCCCCGCTCTACAAGATCAAGTGGGGCCGGGACGACACCGAGTACGCCTACTCGGACCGCGAGCGGGACGCCCTGATCGAGATGGGCCGGCAGCGCGGCAAGCGCGTCCGCGAGGACTCCATCCAGCGCTTCAAGGGCCTCGGCGAGATGAACGCCGAGGAGCTGCGCGTGACCACCATGGACCAGGAGCACCGCGTCCTCGGCCAGGTCACCCTCGACGACGCCGCCCAGGCCGACGACCTGTTCTCGGTGCTCATGGGCGAGGACGTCGAGGCCCGCCGCGCGTTCATCCAGCGCAACGCCAAGGACGTCCGCTTCCTCGACATCTGAGTCGGTCTCAGCTGACCGCACAGGGAAGGATCTTCACCAGCAATGGCCGACGAGAACACTCCCGTCACCCCTGAAGAGGGCGGCGAAGTCGCGATGCGTGTCGAGCCCGTCGGGCTCGAGACGGAGATGCAGCGCTCCTATCTGGACTACGCGATGTCCGTCATCGTGTCCCGCGCGCTGCCCGACGTCCGCGACGGACTCAAGCCCGTCCACCGCCGCGTCCTGTACGCCATGTACGACGGCGGCTACCGCCCCGAGCGCGGCTTCTACAAGTGCGCCCGCGTCGTCGGCGACGTCATGGGCAACTACCACCCGCACGGCGACTCCTCGATCTACGACGCGCTGGTCCGCCTCGCGCAGCCGTGGTCGATGCGGATGCCGCTGGTGGACTCCAACGGCAACTTCGGCTCGCCGGGCAACGACCCGGCCGCCGCCATGCGCTACACCGAGTGCAAGATGGCGCCGCTGTCGATGGAGATGGTCCGCGACATCGACGAGGAGACCGTCGACTTCACGGACAACTACGACGGCCGCTCCCAGGAGCCGACCGTCCTGCCGGCCCGGTTCCCGAACCTGCTGATCAACGGCTCGGCCGGCATCGCGGTCGGCATGGCCACCAACATCCCGCCGCACAACCTGCGCGAGGTCGCGGCGGGCGCCCAGTGGTACCTGGAGAACCCCGAGGCCTCCCACGAGGAGCTGCTGGACGCGCTCATGGAGCGCATCAAGGGCCCCGACTTCCCGACCGGCGCCCTCGTCGTCGGCCGCAAGGGCATCGAGGAGGCCTACCGCACGGGCCGCGGCTCGATCACCATGCGCGCGGTCGTCGAGGTCGAGGAGATCCAGAACCGCCAGTGCCTGGTGGTGACGGAACTGCCGTACCAGACCAACCCCGACAACCTCGCGCAGAAGATCGCCGACCTGGTGAAGGACGGCAAGGTCGGCGGCATCGCGGACGTCCGCGACGAGACGTCGTCGCGCACCGGCCAGCGCCTGGTGATCGTGCTCAAGCGTGACGCGGTCGCCAAGGTCGTGCTGAACAACCTGTACAAGCACACGGATCTCCAGACCAACTTCGGCGCCAACATGCTGGCGCTGGTCGACGGCGTTCCGCGCACGCTCTCCCTGGACGCGTTCATCCGGCACTGGGTGACGCACCAGATCGAGGTCATCGTGCGCCGGACCCGCTTCCGGCTGCGCAAGGCCGAGGAGCGCGCGCACATCCTGCGCGGCCTGCTGAAGGCGCTGGACGCCATCGACGAGGTCATCGCGCTGATCCGGGCCAGCGACACGGTCGAGATCGCGCGCACGGGCCTGATGCAGCTCCTGGAGATCGACGAGATCCAGGCCAACGCCATCCTGGAGATGCAGCTGCGCCGGCTGGCCGCCCTGGAGCGCCAGAAGATCATCCAGGAGCACGACGAGCTCCAGGCGAAGATCAACGAGTACAACGCGATCCTGGCCTCGCCGGTGCGCCAGCGCGGCATCGTCAGCGCCGAGCTCGCCGCGATCGTCGAGAAGTTCGGCGACGACCGCAAGACCATGCTGGTGCCCTACGACGGCGACATGTCCATCGAGGACCTCATCGCCGAGGAGGACATCGTGGTCACCGTCTCGCGCGGCGGCTACGTGAAGCGGACCAAGACCGTCGACTACCGGGCGCAGAAGCGCGGCGGCAAGGGCGTGCGCGGGACGAAGCTCAAGGAAGACGACATCGTCGACCACTTCTTCGTCTCCACCACGCACCACTGGCTGCTGTTCTTCACCAACAAGGGCCGGGTGTACCGGGCCAAGGCGTACGAACTGCCGGACGCCGGGCGGGACGCGCGCGGTCAGCACGTGGCCAACCTGCTGGCCTTCCAGCCGGACGAGGCCATCGCGGAGATCCTCGCGATCCGCGACTACGAGGCGGCGCCCTACCTGGTGCTGGCCACCAAGGCCGGCCTGGTGAAGAAGACGCCTCTGAAGGATTACGATTCGCCGCGTTCCGGCGGTGTCATCGCCATCAACCTGCGGGAGCAGGAGGACGGTTCCGACGACGAGCTGATCGGTGCCGAACTCGTGTCCGCGGACGACGATCTCCTGCTGATCAGCAGGAAGGCGCAGTCGATCCGGTTCACGGCCTCGGACGACACGCTGCGGCCCATGGGCCGGGCCACCTCGGGCGTGAAGGGCATGAGTTTCCGTGGTGGTGACGAACTCCTGTCGATGAATGTTGTCCGGCCCGGTACGTTCGTGTTCACTGCCACCGACGGCGGGTACGCGAAGCGGACCGCCGTCGACGAGTACCGCGTCCAGGGTCGCGGCGGCCTCGGCATCAAGGCCGCCAAGATCGTGGAGGACCGGGGTTCCCTCGTCGGCGCGCTGATTGTCGAGGAGACGGACGAGATCCTCGCCATCACGCTCGGCGGTGGCGTGATTCGTACGCGAGTCAACGAGGTCAGGGAGACGGGCCGTGACACCATGGGCGTCCAACTGATCAACCTGGGCAAGCGCGATGCCGTCGTAGGCATCGCACGTAACGCCGAGGCGGGGCGTGAGGCCACGGAGGTCGACGGCGACGACGCCGTGGACGAGGGCGTCGAGGGCACCATGCCCATCGGCACGGACGAGGGTGAGGCGCCCTCGGCCGAGTAGCACGAGGAGTGAGTCACGTGAGCGGAGCCACGGGCGCTGGATCGTCCGGTACCACGACGGGTACGGAGACGGACGGCGGCGGCCGTGGCTCCGCCGCGAGCGCGCGCGAGCAGGACACGCACACGACCAACCTCCAGGCGATCAAGCCTGGTCAGCCGGCGCCCGGCGGCCCGGGGTCGCAGGGCGGCCCGGGGACGGACGGGCGCGGCGCGCAGCAGCAGTACCCGGCGGGTCCGCCCCCGGGCACCACGCAGGCCGCCCAGCAGCAGGCGGCCGCCGCGCAGTCGGCGTCCCCGCTGCCGGGCGAGCGCCGGGCGCAGCAGGCCTCGGGGCCCTATCACCCGCCGCAGGCCTACCCGGCCCAGCAGGCCGCCGCCACGGGCGCCGTACGGCGCCCCCGCACGGGAGCGCGCACCGTGCCGCGCACCCGCAAGGCGCGGCTGCGGGTGGCGAAGGCCGACCCGTGGTCGGTGATGAAGGTCAGCTTCCTGCTCTCCATCGCGCTCGGCATCTGCACGATCGTGGCGGCGGCGGTGCTGTGGATGGTCATGGACGCGATGGGTGTGTTCTCCACGGTCGGCGGCACCATCTCGGAGGCCACCGGCTCCACGGACTCCAACGGCTTCGACCTCCAGACCTTCCTGTCGCTGCCGCACGTGCTGATGTTCACGGCGATCATCGCGGTCATCGACGTCGTCCTCGCGACGGCGCTCGCGACCCTCGGCGCGTTCATCTACAACCTGTCGGCGGGCTTCGTCGGCGGTGTGGAGCTGACGCTCGCCGAGGACGAGTGACCCCTCCGGGGGCCGTGGCGACTATCGATTTTGGGACTGCGCACGTCGTGCGCTAATCTTCAGGAGTCAGCGCGCGGGACACACACCGCAGAGCGCGGCGGGGCTATAGCTCAGTTGGTTAGAGCGCATCCCTGATAAGGATGAGGCCACAGGTTCAAATCCTGTTAGCCCCACCAGCACGAAGACCCCCGGTCCACTTGCGCCGGGGGTCTTCGGCGTTTCCGGGCGGCGGCCGGCGGTGGCGCGGGGCGAAGGGGCGAGCGGGGAGGCCCGGCGAAACAGCGGGCGGGGGAAAAGAAAGCGCCCGATCGCTGGCGACGGGGGATGCACCAGCGATCGGGCTTCCTCAACAGTAACAAGGGCGTCCGGGGTGTGGGGGCCGAGTGTTCGATGGTGGCGATCAGTTGTGATCGGGATCACGCAAGCGCTGTCAGAAGTCAGTCGTCACAAGGGGGTTCGTACGACAGGCGCGGCAGGTACTCGTGCCATTTCTGCGGTGTCAGGACGCCACGGGTGACCGTGCAGATGTGGGCGGCGGCCCGGTCGGCGTCCAGGTTCCACAGCCGTACGGTGTCCGAGCCGCTGGAGACGCCCAGCATCCGGCTGTTGGGGCTGAACGACAGGAAGTTCCCCGTACGGGCGTTGGGGCTCATGGACTGGCCGATGGCGTCCGCGGCCGAGGCGGACGTGACGTTCCACAGCCGTACGGTGTCGTCGTTGCCGCCGCTGGCCAGGGTGCGGCCGTCCTTGCTGAACGTCAGCGAGACGACCGCCTCGGTGTGGCCGGAGAGGGTGTCCTGCCGGGTCGCCGCCGCCGGGTCGGCGACGTTCCACAGCCGTACCGTGCCGTCGTCGCTGCCGCTGGCGAGGGTCTCGCCGTCGGGGCTGTACGCGAGCGCGTTGACGGGCCCCTTGTGGCCCCTGAGCGGGACGCCGACGGCGCTCGCGGCACCCGGGTCGGACACGTTCCACAGCCGTACGGTGTTGTCGGCGCTGCCGCTGGCCAGGGTCCGGCCGTCCGGACTGAACGCCAGGGCGTAGACGTAGCCGGTGTGGCCCGTCAGCGGGGCACCCGCGCGGCGCAGGTGCGCCGGGTCGGAGGCGTCCCACAGCTGGACGGTGTGGTCGTCGTACGCGGTGGCGAGGGTGCGGCCGTCGGGGCTGTAGGCGAGCGCGTCGGGGCCCGCGTACCGGTTGTGCAGCTCCACGGGGGAGGCGTCGGGCACCGGGTGCGTGGGGTCGGAGACGTCCCACAACTGGACCTCGTGGCTGCCGGTGAGCACCGCCAGGGTGCGCCCGTCCGGTGAGAAGACCAGCGAGCGCTCGTCGCCCGACCCGGGCATGAACGGGCCGCCCAGGGCCCGGGGACGGTCCGGGTCGCGGACGTTCCACAGCCGTACCCGGCCGTCGGTCGCGGCCGTGGCGAGCACCTCGCCGTCCGGGCGGAACACACCGATCCGGCCGGTCATGTCGGACGCCGGCACCGACCACAGGCGGACCTTGTTGTCGCCGCTGCCGGTGGCCAGGGTGTGCCCGTCGGGGCTGAAGCCCACGGCGTACATCTCGCCGCTCGCGCCCGCGAGGGGCTCGCCCACCTCCGAGGGGTACGCCGGGTTGCCGACGTTCCACAGGCTCGCCGTGCTGTCCGCGCTGCCCGCCGCGAGCATGGTCCCGTCCGGGCTGAACGCCACCGACCAGACGGGCCCGGTGTGGCCGGTGAGCGGGCCGCCGAGCGGGCCGGCGTGGTGCGGGTCGGAGACGTTCCACAGCCGGATGGTGTCGTCCGCGCCGCCGCTGGCGAGGGTGCGGTCGTCCGGGCTGAAGGTCACGGAGTGCACCGTGTTGGTGTGCCCGGTCAGCGGCTCGCCCACCGGCTTCGGGCGCGCGGGCCGGGTCATGTCCCACAGCCGGATCGTCATGTCGTCGCCGCCCGCGGCCAGCGTGCGGCCGTCGTGGCTGAAGGCCAGGGAGCGCACCGCCGCGTGGAAGCCGGTCAGCGAGCCCAGCGGGCGCGGCCGGCCGGTCCCGCCCACGTTCCACAGGCGTACGACGTGGTCCTCGGTGGCCGCGGCGAGGGTGCGGCCGTCCGGGCTGTAGGCGATCAGGTAGATCGTCCCGGCCCGGCCCTTCAGCGGGGCGCCGAGGGAACGCGGGTGGGCCGGGTCACGGATGTCCCAGAGCCGGACCGTGCCGTCGTCCCCGGCGCTCGCGAGGGTGTGGCCGTCGGGGCTGAAGACCGCGCTGCTCACCCAGCTGGCGTTCGCGGCGAGCGGCTTGCCGAGGGGCTTCGGCCTGGTGGGGTCGGCGACGTTCCACAGGCGGACCGTGCGGTCGTAGCTCGCGGTCGCGAGGATCTTGCCGTCCGGGCTGAAGGTGGTGAGGTAGACGGCGCCGGTATGCCCGGTCAGCGGGGTGGCCAGCGCGGCGTTGACGATGGAGACCAGGCGGTTGTTGGTGCCCTCGTCGTCCGGCCGCAGCCGGTGCGCCACCAGGTCGAGCTGGGCGGAGAGCGACGGGTCGGTGTACTGGACCCGGTCGGCCTCCGCGATGACCTGCTGGAACACGGCCTCGTCCCGCTGGCGGAAGGCGACCACGGCGACGCTCGCGGCCAGGACGGCGAGCACCACCAGCGCGGACACCGCGGCCCGGCTCAGCCACACCGTGCGTCGCCGCAGCCGCACCGAAGCGGCCAGGAACTCGGCCGCGCTGCGGGTCAGGAAGGTGTCCCCGGCCGACCGCGCCCAGGCGTGCGCCTGCTCCAGACGCGAGCCGCGGTAGAGCAGCGAGGCATCGCGCTGCGAGCCCTCCCAGGACCGGCTGTCCTCCTCCAGGCGCTGGCGCAGCAGGTGGTCCTTGCGGTCCTCGTCGATCCAGTCGCGCAGCCTCGGCCAGGCGTGCAGCAGCGCCTCGTGGGTGATCTCCACGGTCTCCGCGTCGAGCGTCACCAGCCGGGCCCGGACCAGCGCCTCGAGGGACTCCTCGGTCTTGCCCGGGTCGCTCGACTCCTCCGCGAGCCGGCGCCGGGTGCCGCGACGGCGGGTGGCCTGGGTGTCCTCGCCGAGCCGCACCAGGCGCAGCAGGAGCAGCCGGGCCGCCGTGCGGGCGGCGGGGTCGAGCCCCGACCAGGCCCGTTCGGCGGACGCGGCGACCGCGCCCTGGATGCCGCCGGCCGCGCGGTAGCCGGCCAGGGTCAGCCGGCCCGCCTTGCGCCGCTGCCAGGTGGCGAGCATCGCGTGCGAGAGCAGCGGCAGGACGCCCGCGTCGTGCGCGCCGCGCGGGCCGTCGGCGCTCACCTCACGGACGATCAGCTCCGCGAGCCCCGGCTCCATCTCCAGGCCCACCGCCCTGGCCGGACCGGTCACCGCCTCCCGCAGTCCGGCGCCGGTCAGCGGGCCGAGCACCATGTGCCGGTGCTGGAGCGCGTCCGCGAGTTCGGGGTGGTCGAGGCACTCGTCGTAGAAGTCGGCACGGACGCCGAGGACGACCAGGGCGGGGGCTTCGGGGGCCTGCCCGGCGCGGGTGGCGGCGGTGGCCTGCCCCGCGGGGGCGGCGGTCGGCTCGGGCGGTGTCGCGGCGGCGTGCAGGACGCGGATGAAGGTGCGCCGGGCGGCCGCGTCCGGGCAGAGGGTGAAGGTCTCCTCGAACTGGTCCACGATGAGCACCGGCCGCGTCTCGGACGCCGTCCCGGCCCCCGACCAGGCGGCGACCGCCGCCCGCACCCGCGCGGCGAACTCCGCGCCGCCCGGGTCCCCGCCCCCCGAGACGACGGGGGCGAGCTCGGGTATGCGGTGGGTCAGCTCGGTGAGCGGGTCGGCCCCGGGGACCAGCGGGACGACCTCCGTCCTGGGGACGCCGCGCGCGGCCCCGCGCTCAAGGCCGTCGGCCTCCAGCGCCCCGTTCTGGAGGGCGGGCACCAGACCCGCGTTCAGCAGGGAGGACTTGCCCGCGCCCGAGGCGCCGACCAGCATCACCACGCCGCCGGACGGCTCGGCCGTGCGCAGCTGCGCCACCAGGGCCTCGGTGCTGCGCTCGCGCCCGAAGAACCAGCGGGCGTCCTGCTCGCGGTAGGAGGCCAGGCCCCGGTAGGGGCAGACGCCGGGCACGGACCGGGCCTCGGCCGGGGACTGTTCGGCGTCCTCCTCGGGGGAAGCCTCGGCGGAGCTCCCGGCGGCGGTCCTCGGGCGGTCGGCGGCGACCGGGTCGGCCACGGCGCGCTCCCACAGCTGCTGCCAGTGCGCCATGTCGTACAGGCCGGTGGAGACCGGCGCGGGCTGCGCCCGGCGGGCCTCGGGGATCAGGATCTGCAGCACCGCCGCGAGCACCGTGAACTGGGCGGGCACGTTGCGGGCCCGCCGCCAGTCGCTGATCCGCTGGGCGGAGACCCGTACCGGGCGCCCCCGCTCGTCGATCCGGTGAAGCCGTACGACCGCTTCGGAGACGCGTTTGAGCGGCGGGTTGCCTGCTTCCCGGTACAGCAGCGCGAGTCGTTCCGCGAAGGCGGTGCGTGCCCCAGAGTCGGCACTCAAAGCCGTGACCCCTTACTTCCGCCGTGCGGGACATCCGGACCGGAAAAGTCACTTTATACGGCTGACCTGCGGCGAAGGGGTGAACAGGACGCCGGGGGCCTCCTCCGCGGGAGCCTCAACTGGCAGGATCACGACGCAATCGAGGTTCACCCGGGCCGACGCCCGGACAGGCCACCAGCTCACGCCACGCGGACCGTCCACGCCGTCATACGTTCTCGGCCAACTTCCGCCCGGGATGCGGACGGCGGTGCCGGTCCCGCCGCACGAGCCGTGCTCCGTCCGTGCCGCCACGCCGATTCGGCACGGGTCGAGACGCCGCCCCCGCCGTTCGGCACCGGTCCCCACGAGGGGAGGGACCGGTGCCGGACGGTTCTTCTCGTTGTGGGTCTTCTCAGCCGATGCCTCTTGTCGTTGCACGGGCCCCGCTCTAGCCTGCCAGCACACAATCTGACGACCCATCAGATCTGGTGAGTCTCGGAGTCTCAGTCTCAGCGGGAAGTCGAGGGCGGCCGTGACGAGTACCACGAGCAGCGCAAGGGAGATCCCGAAGGTCATCAGCGTGGACGATCACGTGATCGAGCCCGCGCACCTCTTCGCGACATGGCTCCCGGCCAAGTACCGGGACCGCGGGCCGAAGCCGTTCACCGCGGGCATCGGCGAACTCGCCTACGTAGGCGGAAAGTACCGGTTCACCACCGATCCGGAGGGCCAGCTCACCGACTGGTGGGAGTACGAGGGCGAGCTGTTCCCGTACAAGCGCATCATCGCCGCCGTCGGCTTCTCCCGGGACGAGATGACGCTCGACGGCATCACCCGCGAACAGATGCGGCCCGGCTGCTGGGACCCCGCCGAGCGGCTCAAGGACATGGACCTCAACCATGTCGAGGCGTCCCTGTGCTTCCCGACCTTCCCCCGGTTCTGCGGCCAGACCTTCGCGGAGGCCAAGGACAAGGAGGTCGGCCTGGCGTGCGTGCGCGCCTACAACGACTGGATGGTCGAGGAGTGGTGCGGGAACAGCGGCGGCCGGCTGATCCCGCTCTGCCTGATCCCGCTCTGGGACGTCGACCTGGCCGTCGCGGAGATCCGGCGCAACGCGGCCCGCGGGGTGCGGGCGGTGACGTTCAGCGAGATCCCGACCTATCTGGGGCTGCCGTCGATCCACACCGGCTACTGGGACCCGTTCTTCGCGGCCTGCGAGGAGACCGGCACGGTGGTCAACATGCACATCGGGTCCTCGTCGCAGATGCCCGCCGCCTCCCCCGACGCGCCGCCCGCGGTCCAGGCGTCGCTGAGCTTCAACAACGCGATGGCCTCGATGATGGACTTCCTCTTCTCGGGGGTCCTGGTGCGCTTCCCGCGCCTGAAGCTCGCCTACAGCGAGGGCCAGATGGGCTGGATCCCCTACGCCCTGGAGCGTGCGGACGACGTCTGGGAGGAGCACCGGGCCTGGGGCGGGGTGAAGGACCTCATCCCCGACCCGCCGTCCACCTACTACTACCGGCAGATCTTCTGCTGCTTCTTCCGGGACCGGCACGGCATCGAGGCCATCGACACGGTGGGCGTGGACAACGCGACCTTCGAGACCGACTACCCCCATGTCGACTCGACCTGGCCCGAGACCAAGCGGGTGGCGGAGGAGCATGTGGCGGGACTGTCCGACGAGGTGACGTACAAGCTGCTGCGGGGCAATGCGATCCGGATGCTGGGGCTGTCGTTCACCTGAGGGGTACCCGGTCGGCGGTGGTCTCGCCCTCCGGTCCGGTGCACTCCGCATGTTTCACGTGAAACATGCGGTGTGCGCGAGGAGAGGTCACTCCGGCGTGACAACCGCCCCGGCATCCGCCGAGGCGAGCACCGCGGTGTCCTCCGCCCCGGCATCCGCCGTATGGCGCCAGGCCAGGCCGGTCAGTGCGTGGGCCCGTGCCTCGACCACCGCCATGCGGGTCTCGCGTTCCCCGGGATCGACATGGGCGGCCTGCCCGGTCACCTGGCCCTCCCACTTCCGGTAGAGCAGCCCCGGCTCGGCCGTGAACCAGCCACGGCTCACCGAGTCCAGCGCCAGCAGCAGACCGGTGTCCTCCGAGGCGGGTAACGCCATCCAGCCGCCGAGGGCGAGCAGCAGCTCCCGGCGGACGAAGAGGGTGGCCGGGTGCACCTGGGCCAGACAGTCATTGGCCTTCCAGTGCGCGAGCACGGCCCCGCGCTCCAGGGGCCCTTGCTCGGGATCCCCGGGGAACCCGGCCGTGGTGCCGTCGGGGAGCAGGTCCAGGGCCCTGCTGGTGGCCCAGCCGAGGGTGGGGTCCGCCTCCAGTGCCGCCAGGTCGCGGGCGAGGGCTCCCGGGGTCAGCAGGTCGTCCGCGTCGAGGATCTTCACGTACGGGCCCTCGGCCTGGGCCAGGGCGATCGTGCGGGCGACCCCCGGACCGCCGGGACGGCCCTGGCGGAACGTGACGCGCTCGTCGGCGGGGACGTAGGGCCGTATGCCGTCCGTCCGGCCGTCCTCCTGGACGACCCAGTGCCACTCCCAGCCGTCGGGCAGCCGCTGCGCGCGGAGGGAGGCGTACGCCTCCGGCAGGAAGCCCGCCGAGGGGGCGTGGACGGCGGTGATGACGGTGATGCGCCGGGGCACGGCGGCACTCACCACCTTTCCGGTGGGGGTCCGACCAGACTATGACGGACCGCCAACTGCCGGTGTGAGGGGGGTCGTTGGCGCGATGCCGAACGGACCGGCCGTTTCCGGGCATGGCGAAGGCCCGGCGGCTCGGGGAGTCGCTGGGCCTTTGGTACGCGGCAGAGCTGTACGCAAGTTCGCCGTGGGTGAAGCAGTGGTGAGAGTGAAGGGTGAAAGTAAAGGGGCTGATGGCGGAGCCGCCGGGAAGCAGCCGGCAGTCGGCTGGGAAGCGGCCCGAGGAGAAGCAAGGAGGAGCAAAGGGGAGCAAGGAGGAGCAGGAGAAGCCGCCGGTGCGACGAGCTGGGGAAGCAGCGGGAGAAGCAGCCGGGGCGAGAGCCTGAGGAGCAGCCGGGGCGACAGCCTGGGAAGCAGCTGGAGCGACAGCCGGTGCGACAGCTGGAGGAGCAGCTGAAGATCAGGCCCGGGGGTGAGCGCCTGTCAGCGCTGGAGCCGGCCCGCGAGTTCCGCCGGGGCGAAGATCTCGTCCAGCGTGTCGGCCAGGCCCGGGAAGCGGTTCAGTCGATCACCGTCGAGCGAGTGGTGGCGGCAGCTGGGGGACGAGCCGTGGGCCTCGGCGTGGATGCGCTGCTTCATCGTGGGGGGCAGGGACCGGGGGTGGCAGCGGGGCCAGTGGGGTGTCGCCGTCTCGGGGACGATCGAGGCCGCGCTGCTGTTGCGGACGGTCCCGGTCTGCGCTACCGCGGTTCCCGCGGTCGTGGTGATCAGGCCGAGCGCCGAGAACAGCGCGAGGAATGCGGTGACGACGGTGGTCCACAGCTTCATGACCTTGTTCTGGGCCATGGCCCCTCACTTTCGGGTTGGGCGATTTGCGTACTTTCCTCATGATGTGTATGGCGGCGACGAAGTGGTGGACCTCCGGCCGTGGCGCGTCGATGTTCCGATGAACACCACCCGGATGGCCGCAAGGGCCCAGAAAAGCCGGGAAAGCCAGGGAAAAGGTGTGAAAGGTGACGTTCCGTGGAGGTGTGATCACCCTCCGATCGGAGCGCCGGAGTCCGCTCCTACGGCGGTGAGCCGGGCGGCAGTTGGACCCGGAAGCAGGTCACCGATCGATATCGGTCGGTGTGTATAGTCGGGCGCCAGAGGTCCCCTACGTCAAGGAAAGACGAGGTCGCGCGGTGAAGAAGCTTCTCCTGGTCGCACTGGCCGCCATCGGCGGGCTCCTCGTGTACCGCCAGATCCAGGCGGATCGCGCCGAGCAGGATCTGTGGACGGAGGCGACTGACTCCGTGCCCACGGGTTCGTGAGTACCGACATCCGACTCTGAAGACCCCGGCCGCCTCAGCGGTCGGGGTTTCGCATATCGCGACGACGGACGACAGGCCCTAGGGGTGGCGTGTGACGGTGCGACGGGGTAAAGCGGCGCGACGGGGCAGGGCGGGACGGCGGGCGGACGGGCGCGGTGGAGCCCGCAGGGTCGCGTCCGGATGCGGCGCACTCCTGGGCGCGCTCCTGTGCGCCGCGGCCTCGGTGCCCGCCGCGGCGGCCACGGACGTCTCCTATGCCTACGACCCCCAGGACCGCACCGTCACCGGGGCGGACGGCACCACGGACGCCCCGGCGCTGAGCTTCGGGACCTCGTACCGCAGCTCGCTGGCCAGGGGCACCACCGTGTACTACGGCGTCGATCTGGACGCGAGGAGCACCGCGTACGTCTCCGTCACCGCCGTACCCCCGGCCGGCGGGTCCGTCTCCGCGACCGACGGCGTGAAGGTCTCCTTGCAGGACGGGGGCGGCCGCTCCTGCTCGCTGTCCACCGAGGGCTTCGGCCCCGGCCGCAGTCCGCACCCCGTCACCGCGCTCGTGGCGCGCGAGACCTCCCCCGGCCGCACGCTGTGCCGGGACGCCGGCCGCTACTACGTCGTCGTCGAGCGCCGCGACGCGGTCAGCTCCTCCTCCGGCGACTGGGGGCTGGAGATCACACCGGTCTCCGAGGCCCCGCTCCAGGGCGGCGCGCTGGCCGGTTCGCCCGAGCCCTGGGACTCCGCGTCGCCCGAACCGCTCGCCGGCGCCGCCCGGGTCCGCCGCGGCGGGGCGGGGTTCGCGTCCGCGGCACCGCTCGGGCAGGGCGTCTGGCGGGACGACATCGCCCCCGGTCAGACCCTCTTCTACAAAGTGCCGGTCGACTGGGGCAGGCAGTTGTCCGCCACCGCGGAGCTGGGCGGTTCCGGTACCGGGCACGGTTATGTGGGTGGCGCCCTGGAGATCACCCTGTGCAACCCCGCGCGCGGCCCCGTGACCGACACGGCGCTCTCCTACGACGGCTCCCCGAAGTCGGCCGCGCTCGACCCGCTGCCCCCCGTCCGCTACGCCAACCGCAACGGCGTCCTCGACCAGGTCGGCGAGGTGCGGTTCGCGGGGTCGTACTACCTCGTGGTGCACCTCAGCGCGCAGATGGCCGCGACCTACGGCGACGGGCCGTTCTCCGTGACCCTGCGGGTGCGCATCGACGGCACGGTGCAGCCCGGCCCGGCGTACGCGGGGGAGTCGGTGCCGAAGGGCCTGTTCGCCGTCTCCGCCGCCGAGCGGCGGGCGGCGGACACGGGGGTGTCCGCGGACGGCACCACGGCGATGAGAGCGCTCGCGTACGGCGGCATCGGCGGCGGTACGGCGCTGCTGCTGGGCCTCGCGCTGTGGACGCTCGCGCTGCGGCGCGGGACACCGGCCTGAGCCCCGGGCACCGGGTTCAGATGCGGGCCAGCGCCCAGAAGCCGACGGCGTAGCAGGCGAGGGCGAGGAGCAGGACCGGGACGACCACCTTGGCCGGGGGCCCGGGGCGGCGGCGCGCCCGGCGCCGGGCGGCCCGCCCCTCCGGTGGCTCGGAGGGGGCCGCCGGGATCCGTGGAGCGACCGGCGCGACGGCGGTGTACGCGGCGGTGGGGCCGTCCGCCCGCCCGGCCGCAGCGGGCTGCCAGGGGGTGCCGGGGTGCGGGAGGTGTGGGGGCTGCGGGAGGGGCGTCCGACCCTCCTGGCTCAGGACCTGGGTGGTCGCGGTGGGCTGTGGGGGCGGCAGGGGGAAGCCGCCGTCCGTGTCCGACGGGGCGGAGGCGGCCGAGGGGGCGGCGGCGCCGGTGGGGGGACGCGCGGGGGGCGGCGGAACGGGCGGCGCGGCGGTCGGGGCCGCGGGCTCCCCGGTGGCGGACGGAGCGGCTGTGGGCGGACCGGGTTCGAGTGGACGGGCTTCGAGCGGACCGGCTTCGAGCGGACGGGCTTCAGGCGGCGGGCCGGGCCGGCCGGGTC
>NZ_LAVA02000050.1 GCF_000974985.2 Streptomyces mangrovisoli
CCGAGGCCCTACGTCGGTCAAGGACCCGCTGCCCGCTGCCCGCTCCCCGCTGCCGTACGGCCTACGACCCGCCCGCGGGGTGCCACCGCGCTCGGTGGCCGGGTGCGGGCCGGTGGGGCCCGTTCGCGCGGTTCCCCGCGCCCCTGACAGGGGCTACGCGCCCCCGCCCGGCGCCGCCCCCGCCGCCTGCTCCCCGCGTGCCAGCCGGCTGTGGGTGCGGCCGTAGAGGAAGTACACGGCCAGGCCGATCACCATCCAGATGCCGAACCGCAGCCACGTCTCCGCGGGCAGGTTCAGCATCAGCCACAGCGAGGCCAGCACCGACAGGACCGGCAGCCAGGGCACGAACGGGGTGCGGAAGGGCCGCTCCAGGTCGGGGCGGGTGCGGCGCAGGATGATGACGCTGATCGCCACGACGATGAAGGCGAAGAGCGTGCCGATGTTCACGAGTTCGGCCAGCTCGCTGAGGCTGGTGAAGCCGGCGACGATCGCGATGATCACGCCGAGCAGGATCGTGGGGCGGTACGGCGTGCGGAACTTCGGGTGGGTGTGGGAGAAGAACCGGGGCAGCAGCCCGTCGCGGCTCATCGCGAAGAACACCCGGGACTGGCCGAGCAGCAGGATCATGCACACGGTGGTCAGGCCCACGGCGGCGCCGAAGCTGATCAGGCCCGCGAACCAGGGGTGGCCGGTCGCCTTGAACGCGTCGGCGAGCGGGGCGTCGATCGACAGCGAGCTGTACTTCTGCATACCGGTGACGACGATCGACACGGCGACGTACAGCGTGGTGCAGATGATCAGTGAGCCGATGATGCCGCGGGGCACGTCCCGCTGCGGGTGGCGGGTCTCCTCGGCGGCGGTGGCCACGACGTCGAAGCCGATGAAGGCGAAGAACACCACGGACGCGGCGGTGAAGATGCCCATGACGCCGAAGTTCGACGGCGCCCAGCCGAACATCAGCTGGATGAGGGGTGCCTTGAGACTGCCGCCCGCCTCGACGGACTGCGCCTTGGGGATGAAGGGCTTGTAGTTGTCGCTCTCGATGAAGAAGGCGCCCGCGATGATCACGACGAGGACGACGGCCACCTTGATGGCGACGACGACCGAGGTGACCCGCGCGGAGAGCTTCATGCCGACGACGAGGATGGCCGTCAGCACCAGGACGAGCGCCGCGGCGAGGATGTCGAAGCCGAACCCGGAGGCGCCGTCCCGGCCGCTGAGCGACTCGGGCATCTGCCAGCCGGCGTTGTCGAGCAGCGAGTGGATGTAGCCGGACCAGCCGACGGCCACCACCGCCGTGCCGAGGGCCAGTTCCAGGACCAGGTCCCAGCCGATGATCCAGGCGGGGAACTCGCCCAGCGAGGCGTAGGAGAAGGTGTACGCCGATCCCGCGACCGGGACCGTGGAGGCGAACTCGGCGTAGCACAGCGCGGCGAGCGCGCAGACCACGCCGGCGACGACGAAGGAGAGGGAGACGGCGGGACCGGCCGTGTTCTTGGCGGCGGTGCCGGTGAGGACGAAGATGCCGGTGCCGATGATCACCCCGACGCCGAACACCGTCAGGTCGAGCGCCGACAGCGACTTCTTGAGCGCGTGCTCCGGTTCCTCGGTGTCCTTGATGGACTGTTCGATGTTCTTCGTCCTGAAGAGCGTGCTGCTCACGTCCCTACCTCCCACGCTTGTCGTCCTCGACATGATCGAGAGGGCCGGGAAACCGTGTGCCCCGGCACAGGCAGGTTCACGCAAACGGGCCGGTTCCGCCACCTGTACGAGTGGCGGAACCGGCCCGTGGGAGGGCGGAGGGCTCAGCTGAGCTGGTCGCGGGCGGGCTCCGGCTGCTCGGCCTCGGTGCGTCCGCCCGGGTTGAGCCGGTCCCCCGGCTGCCCTGCGAGCTTGGCGACCAGGCCGGTGACCTGGCGGGCGATGTCCGGCGCGGTCAGGCCGATCTCCGCCATGACCTCGGCGCGCGAGGCGTGGTCGAGGAAGCGCGGCGGGATGCCGAAGTCGCGCAGCGGCATGTCCACGCCCGCGTCCCGCAGGGCCTGCGCGATCGCGGAGCCGACGCCGCCGACCCGGGAGTTGTCCTCGACGGTGACGACCACCCGGTGCCGCTCGGCGAGCGGGGCCATGGCCTCGTCGACCGGCTTGACCCAGCGCGGGTCGACGACGGTGGTGGAGATGCCCTGCCGGTCGAGCAGGGCGGCGATCTCCAGGCACATCGGGGCCAGCGCGCCGACGGAGACGAGCAGCACGTCGGGCGTGTCCGTGCCCGGCTCGCGCAGCACGTCCATGCCGCCGACCGTGCCCACGGCGGGGACGGCGGGGCCCACGGCGCCCTTGGAGAAGCGCACCACGGTCGGCGCGTCGGTGACGTCGACGGCCTCGCGCAGCTGGGCGCGGACCTGGTCGGCGTCGCGCGGCGCGGCGAGCCTGAGGCCGGGGACGACCTGGAGGATCGACATGTCCCACATGCCGTTGTGGGAGGCGCCGTCGGTGCCGGTGACGCCGGCCCGGTCCAGGACGAAGGTCACCCCGCACTTGTGCAGGGCCACGTCCATGAGGACCTGGTCGAAGGCGCGGTTGAGGAAGGTGGCGTAGACGGCGAAGACGGGGTGCACTCCGCCGGTGGCGAGGCCGGCCGCGGAGACGGCGCCGTGCTGTTCCGCGATGCCGACGTCGTAGACGCGCTCGGGGAACTCCTTGGCGAACTTGTCGAGGCCGACCGGCTGGAGCATTGCGGCGGTGATCGCGACGACGTCCTTGCGCTCCCGGCCGAGCCTGACCATCTCCTCGCCGAAGACGGAGGTCCAGTCGGCGCCGGAGGAGGCGATGGGCAGGCCGGTGTCGGGGTGGATCTTGCCGACGGCGTGGAAGCGGTCGGCCTCGTCCTGGAGGGCGGGCTGGTAGCCGCGGCCCTTCTCGGTGAGGCAGTGCACGATCACCGGTCCGCCGAAGCGCTTGGCGCGGGCCAGCGCGGACTCCAGGGCCTCGATGTCGTGGCCGTCGATCGGGCCGACGTACTTCAGGCCGAGGTCCTCGAAGAGGCCCTGCGGGGCGATGAAGTCCTTCAGGCCCTTCTTCGCGCCGTGCAGGGTGTCGTAGAGCGGCTTGCCGAGGACCGGGGTGCGCTCCAGGAGGTCCTTGGTACGGGCCAGGAAGCGCTCGTAGCCGTCGGTGGTGCGCAGGGTGGCCAGGTGGTTGGCGAGGCCGCCGATGGTCGGCGCGTACGACCGCTCGTTGTCGTTGACGACGATGACGAGCGGGCGGTCCTTGGCGTCGGCGATGTTGTTCAGCGCCTCCCAGGCCATGCCGCCGGTCAGCGCGCCGTCACCGATCACGGCGACGACGTGGCGGTCCCGCTGCAGGACCTCGTTGGCCTTGGCGAGGCCGTCGGCCCAGCCGAGCACGGTGGACGCGTGGCTGTTCTCGATGACGTCGTGCTCGGACTCCGCCTGCGAGGGGTAGCCGGACAGGCCGCCCTTCATCTTCAGCCGGGAGAAGTCCTGCCGGCCGGTGAGCAGCTTGTGCACGTAGGACTGGTGGCCGGTGTCCCAGAGCACCTTGTCCTCGGGGGATTCGAAGACGCGGTGCAGAGCGATGGTGAGCTCCACGACACCCAGGTTCGGGCCGAGGTGGCCGCCGGTCTTGGAGACCGCGTCGACGAGGAAGGTCCGGATCTCCCCGGCCAGCTGGTCGAGCTGCTCCAGGGTGAGCCGGTCCAGATCGCGCGGTCCCGTGATGCGGGTCAGCAGCGCCACCCGTGCCTCCTTGCAGTGATCGAGCTGTTGCCGGGTTCGCCCGAGTCTAATGTTCCGGCTCGGCGACCGGCGTCCGGGCCGTACGTGAGGTGTCACCCGTTCGGCGGTACCCCGGTCAGGGCACGCCCATGACACCACCGTGCCCGCCGTGTCCCTCCTCCAGGACACGGCTGTGCCCGGCACCGCCGTTGGTGCCGGGCACAGGGACCGTACGACGGGACGGCGGGGCCGTCCCGAGTGGGGGCGGGGAGCCGGCGTCCACGGCCGTGACAGACCGTTTCTGCGCGGCTCCGCGCACCCTGGCGGCGCGGGGGCACCGCACCCCGGCGGCGCTGGGAGCGCCGCCGGCCCGCGCTAGGCGCGGCCCGCGGCCTTCTGGCTCTTGCGGGAGACCGAGTCGATGACGACCGCGCCCAGAAGCACGCCACCCGTGATCATGTACTGGATCGAGGTGTTCATGTTGAGCAGGTCGAGACCGGTCTGGATGGACTGGATGACCAGCATGCCCAGCAGGGCCGACCAGACGCTGCCGCGGCCGCCGAAGAGGCTCGTACCACCGATGACGGCCGCCGCGATGGCGAGCATCAGGGTGTTGCCGCCACCGGCGTTCAGCGTGGCGCTGGCGGTCTGACCGGCGAAGAACATACCGCCGATGGCCGCGAAGGCACCCGAGATGGCGAACACCGTGATGCGGACCATCGGCACGCTGATGCCGGCACGACGCGCGGCCTCGATGCCACCGCCGACCGCGAAGACCTTGCGGCCGAACGTCGTACGACGGAGCACGAAGTCCACGATCACCAGGGACGCGAGGAAGATCACCAGGGCGTTGGAGACACCGGAGGCGTTGTTCAGCACGGCCGCGGCCGCGAAGGACGCGATGGCGAGCAGGACGACGCGCAGCAGGATCTCGCTGGTGGGCCGGAACGGCACACCCGCGGCCTTGCGGCGGCGCTGGTCGTTGAACTGGCCGACGAGGGCCAGGACGACGCCGAGACCGGCCAGGACGTAGGCGCCGACGACGGCCTGGTCCATGAAGAACGAGTTCTGGCCGAGCAGGTGCACCGGGCCGGAGTCGGCCGGGATGTTGATCGTGCCGCTGGAGCCCAGCAGCCACAGCATCAGACCGTTCCAGCCGAGGAAGCCGGCCAGGGTGACGACGAAGGCCGGCACGCCGATCTTCGCGAAGAACCAGCCCTGGATGGCACCGATGCCGATACCGGTGATGATCGTCAGGACCAGCGCCAGCCACGGGTTCATGCCGTGCGTGACCACGAAGACGGCGAACACCGTGGACGCCAGGCCGCTGACCGAGCCGACGGAGAGGTCGATCTCGCCGAGCAGCAGTACGAACACCAGGCCGATGGCCAGCATGCCGGTGGCCGACATGAAGTAGCTGATGCTCGACAGGTTGTCGGCGCTGAGGAAGAGGCTGTTCTTCGCCTGGAAGATCGTCCAGATGATGATCAGGCCGACGAAGACCGGGAGGGAGCCGAGCTCGCCGCCCTTGATCTTGCGCTTGAACTCCGTGATGTAGCCCTTGAAGCCCTCTTCACGGACCAGCAGACGGGGGTCGACCACGGCGACCGGGGCGGCCGTGGGGTCCTCCGCCGGAGCCACGGTGTCCTGCTCCGTGGCGTCCGTCTTCGAAACGTTGGACGTGTCGCTCACTTCGCGGCCTCCGTGCTGCGACGCCCCGCACGACGGGTCACGGCGTTTTCCGTGGCACCGGTGATCGCGGCGATGATCTCTTCGTGGCTGGTGTCCTTCACGGAGAAGGAACCGTTGTTCTTGCCCAGGCGCAGGACGGCGACGGTGTCGGCGACCGCCTTGACGTCGGCCATGTTGTGGCTGATGAGGATGACCGCGAGGTTCTGCTCGCGCAGTCGCTCCACGAGGTCGAGGACCTGGGCGGTCTGCTCGACGCCGAGGGCGGCGGTCGGCTCGTCGAGGATGACGAGCTTGGGCTGGCCGATCAGCGCACGGGCGATGGCGACGACCTGACGCTGGCCACCGGAGAGGCTCGCGATCGGGATGCGCACGCTCGGGATGCGGATCGAAAGGGTGCTCAGCAGTTCCCGGGCGTTCTTCTCCATCGACACCTCGTCGATGACGCCGCGGTGCAGAAGCTCGCGCCCGAGGTAGAGGTTGCCCACCACGTCGAGGTTGTCGCACAGAGCGAGGTCCTGGTAGACCGTCGCGACGCCGAGACCGGTGGCGTCGTGCGGCTTGTTGATGTTGACCGGGTTGCCCTCCCACTCGATGACGCCCTCATCGATGGGGTGGACACCGGCGATCGTTTTGACCAGGGTCGACTTCCCTGCGCCGTTGTCGCCGACCAGGGCGACCACTTCTCCGGCGTGAACCTCCAGCTCGACATCGGTGAGGGCCTGAACCGCACCGAATCGCTTGGAGACTCCGCGCAACGCCAGCACGGGCGTAGCGGACACGTGAACCATCTCCTTCGCCGCCTGACCGGCGGGGATGCCGCGCTTGGGTAAGGCGCGGAGGGTTGTGCACAAAGCACAGGTTTACAAGATGAACATGCGCGAATCCGCTGCCGTTGGCAACGGTTCCTTCCGACGCCCGACCCGGCAGCGGGGTATGAAGGCCGGGTCGGGCGTCGGAGGGGCTTCGCTGGACCGCCGCACGGGCGGTCCTCGGCTCGGGGACTCCGTTGTCCCTGCGAGGGGACCGAATCCCTGGACGGGGACCGTGGTCCCCGCCGGTGGGACCGGAGTCCCGGCTGGGCCAGGGGCTCGGGGAGCCCCTGGCCTGTCAGCTCAGATCGGACCGATTACTGGAGGCCGGCAGCCTTGCAGGCCTTGGCGTAGTCGGCGGTGCAGATCTGGTCGATCGTGTACAGACCGTCCTTGACGACCGTGTCCTTGATGTTGGCCTTGGTGACCGACACCGGGGTCAGCAGCTGCGAGGGCACCTTGTCGCCGGAGCCGCTGGTCTGGGTGGTGGTGGCCAGGTCCGAGATGCTCTTGTTGTTGAGCAGGTTGACCGCGAGCTGGGCAGCGGCCTCGGCCTCGGGCTTGAACGCCTTGTAGACCGTGGAGGACTGCGTGCCGGCCACGATGCGCTGGATGCCCGCGAGCTCGGCGTCCTGGCCCGTCAGCGGGATACCGGAGATGCCGGCGCCCTTGAGGGTGTTGGCGATGCCGCCGGCCATGCCGTCGTTCGCCGAGTAGACGCCCGCGATGTTCTTCGCACCGAGCTGCGTGATGGCCGCGGACATCTTCTGCGCCGCGACGGTGTCCTTCCACAGGCCGGACTGCTCGTAGGCGATGTCGACCTTGCCGTCGAGGGCCTGGTGCGCGCCCTTCTTGAACTGACCGGCGTTCGGGTCGGCGTCGTCACCGTTGATCATGACGATCTTCGACTTCTTGGTCGCCTTGTCGCCGAGGGCGGTGAGCAGGGCCTCGCCCTGGAGCTCGCCGACCTTGACGTTGTCGAAGGAGACGTAGGCGGAGACCGGACCCTGGGCGAGGCGGTCGTACGCGATGACCTTGATGCCCTTGTCCACGGCGGACTGGATCGAGGACTTGATCGCGGCCGAGTCCTGGGCGGAGATCACGATGACCCCGACACCCTTGGTGATCATGCTGCTGACCTGCTGGGCCTGCTTGGCGGCGTCACCGGCGGCGTTCGCGTACTCGACCTTGCAGTCGGCACATTCGGCCTTGACCTTGGCCTCGAAGTACGGCTTGTCGAACTTCTCGTACCGGGCGGTGACGCTGTCGGGGAGCAGGAGACCGATGGTCTTGCTGCTGGAGCTGCTGCTCGACGAGTCGTCCTTCTTGTCGCCGGCCTTGCCACACGCGGCCACGGAGAGAGCCATGGAAACCGCAGCCGTACCGATGACGACTCTACGCATCGTTGCGTTCATTTTGGGGGTGCCTCCCTGACAGGGCCGCAACGCTGCGGCCGAGGTGGCTGGAAGTCAACTCGGCCACGAGTGCGACGTCAAGAAGTAAATACTTAACGAGTCGGCAACGGCGTCATCCGTTCTCTAAGTGAAGGCGGGTGCCGACGCGTGCAGAGTGCCGTCCAAAAGGGTCGAATCGCCCATCTCGCTGAGTGCGAGAGCGAGCGCTCCTAGCACCTCCGCGCGGCCGCCAAGTGCCCCTGGGAGAACGGAGAGTTGACGGGCCGCACTGGGGATGGCGTAGCGGCCGACTGACTCCCGGATGGGACCGAGCACCAGCTCACCGGCCTCGGCGAGATCGCCGCCGAGAACCACACGGCTCGGGTTGAGGAGGTTGCAGAGATTCGCGACTCCACTGCCGATGTGTCGGCCGACGTCGGCGATCACGCGACGGCAGCCCGGGTCGCCGTCCCGGGCCAGCCGCACCACACCTTCCATGGTCAATTCATTGCCATGACTGGGCTGGAGCAACGGCAGCACATAGCGCGCGGACGCAAACGTCTCCAGGCAGCCACGGTTTCCGCAGCGGCAGACCGGGCCGGACTCATCAAGAGTAATATGTCCGATTTCTCCGGCTGTGCCACCTGGGCCGCGATAAATCTTGCCGTTGATCACCAGACCGGCCCCCACGCCGCTGGCCACCTTGATGTACGCGAGGTCCCGTACGCCCTTGCCGCTGCCCCAGACGAGCTCGCCGAGGGCCCCGAGGTTGGCGTCGTTGTCGACGTGCACAGGCACGCCCAGGCGCTCTCTGAGCTCCTCGCCCGGTCTGGTGCCGGTCCAGCCCGGCAGAATGGCCGTGGAGCCCAGGCTGCCGGACTCCACGTCGATCGGGCCGGGCACGCCCAGGCCCACGCCGGCGATTTTGGAACGGTCCACTCCGGTGGCCGTGATGAGCCGGTTGACCAGCTCCTCCGCCCGGTCGAAGCCCTGGGCCGCGGAGGAGTCGACATCCATCGGCTCGGACTCCTCGGCCAGCACCTGATGGGCCAGGTTCCCGATCGCGACGCGCAAATGGGTGTGCCCGAAGTCGACGCCGATGACGATTCCGGCGTCCCCGCTCAGCGACACGCTGCGGGCCCGCCTGCCGCCCGCGGACGTGGGGGTGACCTCGACGGTCCCGCCGTCCTTCAGCTCCCGCACAATGTTGGAGACCGTCGCCGCGGACAGTCCGGTCGTCCTCGCGATCTCCGCCTGGGTGAGCGATCCGGCCAGCCGTACGGCCCGGACGACCCGCTCCAGGTTGGCTCGGTGCAGCGACGACTGCGACCCCGGAGTCTCCACGACGACCTCCTGCGCGCGGGACCGCATCGATGAGGCCCCGTCTATGTCCAACTAGTGAACTCTAAGCTGAGCCGTTCGGGTTGCCTCCCGTCAAGAGGTTGAACCGTATCCAGGTACTAGGCCACACCCTTCGAATGTATGTACGTACGCCGCCTCCGGGGGCCGGGAGCGGCGTACGCGGGGTCGGTCACGCCCCGTGCGCGGGCGCGCACGGGGCCGGAGCGCGCCGGGACCGCCGCGGCGCGGCCGGCTGCGGCTACTTCAGCGTCGCCGAGGTCAGACCGGCCTGGACCTGGCGTTGGAAGGACAGGTAGACGACCAGCATCGGGATCATGGCGAGGGTGACGCCGGCGAACAGGACCGGCAGGTCGGAGGCGTATCCCTGTTGCTGCTGGAGCTGGATCAGACCCTGGGTGAGGACATAGCGCTCGGGATCGGAGCCGCTCTGCGGCTGCATCAGGACCGTCGGCAGGATGAACTGGTTCCACTGGCCCAGGGTGTTGAAGATGCCCACGCTGATCAGGCCCGGCTTCGCCATCGGCAGCATCACCTGGAAGAAGGTCCGGGTGTGCGACGCGCCGTCCAGCACGGACGCCTCGAACACCGCCGTCGGCAGCGTGCGGAAGAAGGCGTGCATGAAGAACACCGTGAACGGCATCGAGTAGGCGACGTAGACCAGGATCAGCCCCTGGTAGGTGTTCAGCATGTCCAGCCGCTTGACCATGAAGAACAGCGGGACCAGGGCGAGGAACACCGGGAACATGGCCCCGGCGACGAAGAAGTAGTAGACGACCCGGTTGCCCCAGAAGCGGTAGCGGGCCAGCACGTACGCCGCCATCGAGCCGAACAGCATGGTCAGCGGCACGGAGAAGACCAGCACGATGACCGTGTTGAGGAAATAGTCCCCGATGCCCTTGTTCCAGGCGCGCCGGAAGACGTCGAAGGACCACGCCTGCGGCCAGCCGAAGGCGGAACCGCCGATCTGCGCGTCGGACCGGAAGGAGCTGAACACCAGCCACAGCAGCGGCAGGATGATCAGCAGGGCCCACAGGGCCAGGAAGCCGTGCGAGAAGGCGTTCAGCACGACGCCTTCGCCGCGCCGCTCCCCCGGCCGGGCCGGAGTCCTGGACGCGGTCCGCTGGGCCGGGACGCCGGCGCCCTGCGCGGCGGTCTCCTTGAGGGGTGCGCTCATCTTGATGTCTCCCGCTCAGAACTCGACGCGGTCACGGCGGGTGGCACGCAGCATCACCACGGACAGGACAAGGGTCAGCAGCAGCATGACCACGCCCATGGCACAGGCGTAGCCGCTCTTTCCGAAGTACTCGAAGTTGCGCATCATCACCGTCGACATGACGTCGCTGTGGTGGTCCGGGCCGCCGCCGTAGGCGCCCATGTTCTGGGTCATGGAGGAGACCAGGACGAACATGTCCATCGCGACGATGCCCAGATAGACCCAGGCGGTCTGCACGGTGTCCCACAGCAGGGGCAGGGTGATGCGGAAGAAGGACTGGTTGCGGCTCGCCCCGTCGATCAGGGCGGCCTCGTAGACGTCCCGCGGGATGGACTGCATGGCGGCCGAGAACAGCACCAGGTAGAAGCCGACACCGTGCCAGACCACGGCGGCGAGCAGCGCCCACAGCACCATGTTCGGCTCGTTGAGCCATTCGACGGGATTGTTCGGGTCCACCAGGTGGATCTTGATCAGTACGCCGTTGAGCAGGCCGCCGCCGTCGCTGCGGTACACGGCGTTGAACAGCACCGCGACGATCGCGAGCGAGAGCACCTGCGGGAAGAAGTAGACGATTTTGTAGAACTTCGATCCGGCGACGCCCTGAACTCCGCCCGCTTTGCTGCGCCCGCCCGCGTTCACCATGAACGCGAAGAACAGGGCGAGCAGAATGGTGATCACCGGGATGAAGATCAGGAACAGGATGTTGTGCCAGATGGCCTCCATGAAGACGTCGTCGTGGATCAGCGCCTTGTAGTTGTCGAGGCCGACGAACTTGAAGGTCTGCGACTGTCCCTTCCAGTCGGTCAGCGAATAGCCGAACGTCTGGATGTACGGCCAGATGACGAAGATCAGGTAGAGCGCCACGGGAACGAGGAGAAATCCCGCGACGAACCGGTGCTGCCCTGTGCGCATTGGCGTTCCTGCCCCACTGGTGTTCCGGTCGGTGGCGCGCCCCCGCGGGACGCGGGGAGCCGCGCGGCGCCGCGCGGCAGGCCCGGGGCCCGGAGGATGCACCCTCCGGGCCCGGAGCCCGACCCGCGGCGCCGTCCGCGGTCTACTCGTGCCGGTTCTTCTTGGAGGCCGGGTCCTTGGCCTGCTTGTCGACGGCGGCCTGACAGCGCTTCAGCCACTCCTTGGGCTGGATGCGCTTGGCCATCAGCTCGTTGGACGCGTTCTGGATGGAGGTGTCCATCTCGCTGTACCAGTCCGGGTAGAGGTAGCGGAAGGTGTTGTCACCGGCCGCCTTGGACGCCTCGACCGTGGACTGGGTGCCGGGGCGCAGCTTGACGCTGGCGTCGACGCCGTCCTTGAGGATGGTGAGCGAGTTGGCCTCCTTGGCGAAGGAGGTCGACCACTCCTTGGAGAGCATGCGGCGCATGAACTCCTTGGCGCCGGGGAGGTTGCCGGCCTTGGCGGGGATGATGAACGGCTCGCCCGAGCCGGCCCGGATCGCCTCGAACGGCATCTTGCTGCCGTCCAGCAGCGGCATGGGCAGGAACGTCATCTCGAAGTCGGCGGGGGTCTGCTTGAGCTGCTCGTTCTCCAGCCAGGAGCCGCAGGTGATGAAGGCGGCCTGGTACTGGTTCCAGCGGGTCTGGGACTCGATGTGGGTCAGGCCGTTGGTGCCGGACATCAACAGGCCCTTCTCCACGACCTCGTAGATGGCCTCGACGCCGGCCTGGGCCGCGTCGGAGCCCACGAACGCCTTGGAGTCCAGGTTGTCGATCGCCTTGACGGCGTCGATGCCGCCCTTCTTGGCGATCAGGTCCATGATGGCGACGTTGATGTAGTACGGGTACTTGCCCTGGTGGGCGAGGCCGCCGATGCCGGCCTTCTTCGCCTGCTGGCAGACGGCGAGGAAGTCGTCCCAGGTCTTGGGCGCCGTCCAGCCCTTCTCCTTGAAGAGCTTGCCGGAGTACCACAGGCCCCACACCGTGTAGATGTAGTTGAGGGCGACGACCTTGCCCTCCTGGACGCCCGGGTCGAGGGTGCCCGCGATGAGCGTGTCGCGCACCTTCTTGCTGGGGTCGTCGACCGACGGGGCGTCGAGGACGGCGGCGAGGTCGAGCAGCTGCCCGTTCTTGTAGAGGACGTCGATCTTGATCTGCTGGGCACCCGAGTCGTCCACGATGTCCGGCGGGTTGCCGGCGTTGAAGCGCGGCTGGAGCTTGCCGGTGATCTCCTGGGTGCCCGTGTGGGTGGAGGTGATCCCGTTCGACTTCTTGAACGAGGCCTCCCACGCCTTGGCGTAGTCGTCGCCGTAACCGCCCTTGAAGACGACGACGTCGAGCTTGCTGCCCTTCTTCGCGCCGAAGGGGTTGGTCTTGGAAGCGGTGCCCTTGTCGGCGTCGCCGCCGCTGCTGTCGTCCCCGCCGCCGCTCGCGCAGGCGGCCAGGAAGCTCATGGTGGGTACGGTGACCAGGCCGAGCGCCGCGGAGCGCTTGATCAGGTCGCGGCGGCCGACGCCTTGGGCGTCGCGGTTCTCGGCGGAAGTGGATCCCATGCTCAAGTCCTCGCCTTCTCCAGGACTCAGGCGGTGAACCGGATCCTCCCCGGCACCGCTGTCGGGTCAAGCTGGGTCGTGCAGGAAGTGCTGTGTGCGTGATCTGCCGGGGGAAGGATTCACATGCGCGGCGGTCGGCGCATTACGGCACGTCAAACCGCCCTTTCCAGCTCCCCCGGACCCGCTCGCCGGCACCCGGAGAGCTCTTCGGGTGCCGACAGGTATAGTCCACTTCCCGCCAGCGGAGCAAGATCGAATGCAAGGTTGGCAGTTGGTCTTTTCCGAGTTGAGACCTCGCGGAAATATGAGCGCCCTGTGGATCGCCCGAGCGGAATTTCCTCCGCATTGACCCCGAATGCCACACCCAACACCCTTGACATCCCCCGCCACTTGACTCCCTACTGGTCCTTGCGCGTGATTATGACAACGTTGTCCGCAGTGCAGGGAGGGTGTTTCCTCGTGCAGCGCAGAACACGGCACAGATGGCTTCCGGCGGTCGCCCTGGCGGCCGCTTTCGCATGGGTGGCCGGTATGCAGGGGGCGGCCGTCGCCCTGCCCGCCAAGGCACCCGCGGCGGACCGGGAGTTCGCGTCCTCGTTCGAGACGGGAGATCCGGCGCCCGACTGGCTGAACACCGTCGACACCGCGCCGGACGGCACCGAGCGGGCCTCGGGGGTCGACGGCGGCTACAGCACCGGCATCCCGGGCAATGTCGACGACCACGTCACCGACCTCCGGGCGAGCGGCGAGAACACCGGTGCGGGCGAGGTGAAGGAGAACCTCGTCGACGGCGAACAGGGCACCAAGTGGCTGACGTTCGAGCCCACCGGCTGGGTCGAGTTCGACTTCGACAAACCGGTGGACATCACCACGTACGCGCTCACCTCGGCCAACGACCACGCCGAGCGCGACCCGGCGGACTGGAGCCTGGCCGGCTCCACCGACGGCAAGGACTGGAAGACCGTCGACACCCGCTCCGGCGAATCGTTCGGCGAGCGGTTCCGGACGAAGTCCTACGGCCTCGCCGAACCGGCCGAGTTCCAGCACTTCCGGCTGGAGGTCACGCGCACCGCCGGCGTCTCCGACATCCTCCAGATCGCGGACGTGCAGTTCGCCACGGGCGCGGGCGGCGGACCGGTGCCCGAGGACATGCTGTCGCTGGTCGACCGGGGCCCGAGCGGCTCGCCGACCGCCAAGGCCGCGGCCGGGTACACCGGGCGGCGCGCGCTGCGCTACGCCGGGCGGCACACCGCGGACGGGCGGGCGTACTCGTACAACAAGGTCTTCGACGTGAACGTGGCCGTCGGCCGGGACACCGAACTGTCGTACCGGATCTATCCGCAGATGGCGGACGGGGACCGGGACTACGACGCCACGAACGTCTCCGTGGACCTCGCCTTCACCGACGGCACCTACCTCAGCGACCTCGGCGCGGTGGACGGCCACGGCTTCGCGCTCAGCCCGCGCGGGCAGGGCGACGCGAAGGGGCTCTACGTCAACCAGTGGAACAACGTGGTCTCCCGGATCGGTTCGGTCGCGGCAGGCAAGACCGTCGACCGGATCCTCATCGGCTACGACTCCCCGTCCGGACCCGCGAAGTTCCGCGGCTGGCTGGACGACGTGGCGCTGAAGACCGTCGCACCGGAGAGGCCGAAGGCGCATCTGTCGGACTACGTCCTCACCACCCGCGGCACCAACTCCAGTGGCTCCTTCTCGCGCGGCAACGACTTCCCGGCGACGGCCGTCCCGCACGGCTTCAACTTCTGGACGCCGGTGACCAACGCGTCCTCGCTCAGCTGGCTGTACGAGTACTCCCGCGCCAACGACGACGACAACCTGCCGACCATCCAGGCGTTCAGCGCGAGCCACGAGCCGAGCCCGTGGATGGGCGACCGGCAGACCTTCCAGGTGATGCCGTCGGCCGCGTCCGGCACCCCCGACACCGGGCGCACCGCCCGCGAACTGGAGTTCCGGCACGAGAACGAGACCGCGCGACCCTACTACTACGGCGTGAAGTTCGAGAACGGCCTGAAGGCGGAGATCGCCCCGACCGACCACGCGGCGTCCCTGCGCTTCACCTTCCCCGGCGACGACGCGAGCGTGCTGTTCGACAACGTCACCGAGCAGGCGGGCCTCACCCTCGACCAGGAACACGGCGTCGTCACCGGCTACTCGGACGTGAAGTCGGGGCTGTCGACCGGCGCGACCCGGCTGTTCGTCTACGGCGTCTTCGACAAGCCGGTCACCGACGGCGCCGCGAACGGCGTCAAGGGCTATCTGCGCTTCGACGCGGGCGCCGACCGCACGGTCACCCTGCGCCTCGCGACCTCGCTGATCAGCGTCGACCAGGCCAAGGCCAATCTGGCCCAGGAGATCCCGGACGGCGCCTCGTTCAGCGACGTCGAGGCGAAGGCGCAGCGCACCTGGGACCGGCTGCTCGGCAAGGTCGAGGTGGAAGGCGCGACCTCGGACCAGCTCACCACCCTGTACTCCAGCATGTACCGGCTCTACCTCTACCCCAACTCGGGCTTCGAGACGGTGGACGGCAAGAACCAGTACGCCTCGCCGTTCTCCAAGATGCCGGGCCCGGACACCCCGACCCACACCGGCGCGAAGATCGTGGACGGCACGGTGTACGTCAACAACGGCTTCTGGGACACCTATCGGACCACCTGGCCCGCCTACTCGCTGCTGACACCCGGTCAGGCGGGCGACATGGTCGACGGGTTCGTGCAGCAGTACAAGGACGGCGGCTGGACCTCCCGGTGGTCCTCGCCCGGCTACGCCGACCTGATGACCGGCACCTCCTCCGACGTCGCCTTCGCCGACGCCTACGTCAAGGGCGTCGACTTCGACGCGGCGGCGGCGTACGACGCGGCCCTGAAGAACGCCACCGTCGTGCCGCCCACGTCGGGTGTGGGCCGCAAGGGCATGAGCACCTCGCCCTTCCTCGGCTACACCAGCACCGACACCGGCGAGGGCTTCTCCTGGGCGATGGAGGGCTACGTCAACGACTACGGCATCGCGCAGATGGGCAAGGCCCTCTACAAGAAGACCGGCGAGCAGCACTACAAGGAGGAGTCCGACTACTTCCTCAACCGCGCCCAGGACTACGTCCGGCTCTTCGACAAGCAGGCCGGCTTCTTCCAGGGCAGGGACGCGAAGGGCGACTGGCGCGTGGACTCCGCGTCGTACGACCCACGTGTGTGGGGCTACGACTACACGGAGACCGACGGCTGGGGCTACGCGTTCTCGGTCCCCCAGGACAGCCGCGGACTCGCCGACCTCTACGGCGGCCGCTCGGCCCTCGCCGACAAGCTGGACACCTACTTCGCCACGCCGGAGACCGCGTCCCCGGACTTCGCCGGCTCCTACGGCGGGATCATCCACGAGATGACCGAGGCACGGGACGTGCGGATGGGCCAGTACGGCCACTCCAACCAGGTCGCGCACCACGTGATCTACATGTACGACGCGGCGGGCGAGCCGTACAAGGCGCAGGCCAAGGTCCGCGAGGCGCTCTCGCGGCTGTACGTCGGCAGCGAGATCGGCCAGGGCTACCACGGCGACGAGGACAACGGCGAACAGTCGGCCTGGTATCTCTTCTCCGCCCTCGGCTTCTACCCGCTGGTGATGGGCAGCGGTGAATACACCATCGGCTCACCGCTGTTCACCAAGGCGACCGTCCATCTGGAGAACGGGCACGACCTGGTGATCAGGGCGCCGAAGAACAGCGCGAAGAACGTGTACGTGCAGGGTGTGAGGGTGAACGGGCAGACGTGGAACTCCACTTCGCTGCCGCACTCGCTGCTCTCCCGCGGCGGCACCCTGGACTTCGCGATGGGCCCGAAGCCGTCGTCGTGGGGCACCGGCAAGAACGCGGGGCCCGTCTCGGTCACTCAGGGCGACACGGCGCCGACGCCGCGCGCGGACGCGCTGAAGGGCGACGGCGCCCTGTTCGACGACACCTCGGCCACGGACGCCACGGTGACCTCCGTGGACCTGCCGGTGACGGACGACGTGAAGGGCGTCCAGTACACGCTGACCTCGTCGGCCGACCACACCAAGGCCCCGACCGGCTGGACGCTCCAGGGCTCGCGCGACGGCGCCACCTGGCGGACCGTGGACCGGCGCGAGGGCGAGAGCTTCCGCTGGGACCGGCAGACCAGGGCGTTCACCGTCGCCCACCCGGGCGACTACCGCCACTACCGCCTGGTCCTGGACGGCGAATCGACTCTGGCGGAGGTGGAGTTGCTGGCCTGAGCCCCGGGTGACGCACCCGTGGACGTGCGCCCCGCCGGTTCGTCCGGCGGGGCGCACGTCCGTTGGGCGGGCCGCGGTCAGCCGGTGGCGAGGGTGAACACGTGCAGGTCCTGGTCGGACGGCAGCCGTACGGCCGCGATCCGCTTCCCGTCCCGGGCGGTGAAGGGCACGGTGGCGAAGACGTAGGTGGCGACGGGGTCCTTGTCGGCGCCGGAGACATTGCGGTACGCCGTCTCGGCGACGACCTCGTTGCCGTACTGGACGCTGCCGCCGCCCCCGCCGACGGTCCAGTCGGTGAAGGACAGGTCGATGTCCTCGCTGGTGCCGTCGGTGTAGGTGACGGTGGCCCTGGTGCGCTGGTCGCCGTTGACCGCACTGCCGAGGAAGGACAACCGCTGGGCCGGCTGGTCCAGTCGGACGCTCTGCCCGGCGGCCGCCGCGTTGTCGGGGCGGGCGTCCGGGGAGTCGGGCCAGGTGTACGCGAGCCCGTCGACGGTGCCGTGCGCGCCGGGCGCGAGGCCGGCCGCGGCGAGGGCCTGGCGGGAGTAGCTCCAGCCGCCGCCGTCGTAGTCGGCCTCGCCGTGGTCGCCGTCGTCGTCGGAGACGCCGGTGTTGTTGTAGGCGGCCAGCAGCGTGCCGGGGGCGGCGACGGTCAGGGCGACCGGCTGCTCGTAGGAGGTGTCCCCGGACGTCACGGTGACCTTCGCGTCGTAGAAGCCCGGCGCGAGGCCCGCGTCCGCGGTGAGGGTCACCTGCCGGGAGCCGTCCGTGACGGTGCCGGAGGCCGGGCTCGCGGTGATGCCGGCCGGGGTCCGCATCTGGAAGCGGACCTCGGGTCTCGGTCCGCCGGTCAGGGAGAGGGCGCGGAGGGAGAGGTCGGTGCTGCCGCCGGGCGCGAGCGTCGCCGTCGTCGGCCCGACGCCGATCTGGTAGGGCTGCTCGCCCTGGCGGAACGACGGCGGGGCGTCCGAAGGGGCGCTGCCCCAGGCGCGGTTCGGGGTGGTGGTGAGGGTGTAGTCCAGGGTGCCGCCGTCGCGCACGAAGGACGCGGGCAGCCAGGGCCGGTCGCCGCTGCGGCCGTCGACCTTCAGGGACTGGACGTAGGGCGCGTCGTCGGCGGCGCCCGGCGCGCGGACCGTGATGTCGTTGCCGTGCGGGCGGGAGATCACCGCGCGTTCGAACAGGGGTGAGGCGAGGGTGAGTTCGGCGCGGGAGGGCACCTGCGGGTACATGCCGAGCGCGGAGAAGACGTACCAGGACGACATCGCGCCGAGGTCGTCGTTGCCGGGGATGCCGCCGGGCTCGGTCGACCACAGCTGCCGCATCGCCGCGCGGACCGTCTCCTGGGTCTTGTAGGGCGCGCCCGCGTAGTCGTACAGGTAGGGCACGTTGATCGAGGGTTCGTTGTCCAGTTCGGACTTGGTGCCGCCGGCGCCGGTGAAGGCCCAGCCGCCGTCCTCGTCGTGGAAGAAGTCGTCGAGGCGCTGCTCTGCCCGCGCGGTGCCGCCCATCGCCGCGAAGAGCCCGGCCGCGTCGTGCGGGACCATCCAGGTGTACTGCGCGGCGGTGCCCTCGACGAAGCCGCTGCCGGTGCCGGGGGTGAAGCCGGTGACCCAACTGCCGTCGGCCTTGCGGTCCGCGATGTAGCCGCCGCCCGGGTCCGCGGCGATGTCGAAGTTGTTCTGCCAGTACTGGGCGCGCCGCGCGAAGGCGGCCGCTGTGTCCTTCTCGCCCGCAGCGGTGGCGAGTTGGGAGAGGGAGAAGTCGGCGGTGGACATCTCCAGGGTCTCCGCCGCGCCGCCCCAGGCGTTGGAGACGGACGGCATGTAGTGCAGCTTCAGGTACGTGTCGAGGGACGGGCGCTGGCCGGCGGACAGCACGGGCTTGCCCGCCGCGGAGAGGTCCCCTGCCGTGGGCACGGTGGCCGCCCGCACCAGGGAGTCGAGCGCCCCGTCGAGGTCGAAGCCGGTGCCGCCGAACGCGCGGATGCCGGCCAGGGCGGTGGCCGAGGGGTCGCCGTTCATCACGTGGGTGCCGGAGACGCCGTGCAGCCAGCGGTCCCAGACGCCGCCGTTCTGCTCGGCGAGTTCGTAGAGGGACTGCGCGATGTCGGAGCCGGTGTCCGGGTCGAGGAGGGTCAGCAGCTGCACCTGGTCGCGGTAGACGTCCCAGCCGGAGAAGGTGCCGTACGCGGCCCGGTGGCCGCGGCCGACGCGGTGCACCTCGCCGTCGCTGCCGCGGTAGCGGCGGTCGGCGTCGCTGACCACGTTGGGGTGGAGCAGGGCGTGGTAGAGGGCGGTGTAGAAGGTGGTGCGGTCGGCGTCGGTGCCGCCGCCGACCGCCACGGCGCCCAGCCGCTGCCGCCAGGCGCGGCGCGCGGCGGAGGCCACGGCGTCGAAGGAGCGGTGCGGCGGGTTCTCGGCGGCCAGGTTGGCGGCGGCGCCCGCCTGGCTGACGTAGGAGATGCCGACCTTGACGCCGACCGGGCCGCTGCCGGGCTCGAACTCCACATAGCCGCCGGCGCCCTTGCCCGCGACGGGCCGGCCGCCCTGCGCGAAGCCGCCGGTGGAGCCGGAGGCGCTGGTGGAGCCGGGGTCGAGCCGGCCGTCCTGCCAGGTGCCGGTCGCCTTGAAGGCGCGGTCGAAGCGGGCGGTGAAGTACAGGGTGTAGTACGAGCGTTGACCCTCGGGGTCGAGGTAGCCGCAGAAGTTCCCGGAGGTCACGGAGCCGGAGACGGTCCGGGTGGCGGGGTCGATGGTGACGGTCGAATCCGACGATCCGACCTCGGAGTTGGCGGTGCGGATGAGCAGTGAGGCGGGCTTGTCCGCCGGATAGGTGAAGCGGGCGGAGCCGGTGCGGGCGGTGGCGGTCAGGTCGGCGGTCACGCCGGAGGCGAGGCCGACCGTGTAGTGCCCGGGCGCGGCCTTCTCGTCGGTGTGGCTGAAGTCGGAGGCGTAGACGGCGTCCTTGGTGTCGCTCGCCGGGGAGGAGGTGACCTCGCCCGCGTAGGGGAAGAACGGGATGTCGCCGCTGCCGCCCGCGCAGCCGGTGCCGGACATGTGGGTGAGGCTGAAGCCGCGGATGCGGGTGGCGTCGTACTGGTAGCCGCCGGGCGCGGCGGTTCTGGTGGCGTCGCCCCTGGTGTTCTCGGGGCTCCAGGAGAGCATCCCGAACGGCACGACGGCGCCCGGGAAGACGTTCCCGCCGTTCCTCGTGCCGATCAGCGGATCGACGTACGGGGTGGGGTCCTTGACGAGCTTCGGGGGCACGGCCTCGGCCGCCGCGAGGGCGGGGGTGCCACCGGCGACCGCGAGCGCGGCGGCGAGCAGCAGGGACAGGGAACGGAAACGCATGACGCGGCCCTTCCTCCTCCGGACGGGTCGCGCACCACGGGTCGCACAAGCCGCAGGGACAGTAGCGTGCGCCAGCCGTACCACGGAAGGGCGCGTGCGCCGGGGCAGGCGCTCCTCGGGGGTCACCCGGGCGGCCCTCGCATGTCACACGTGTAACCCCGGGGACCGTCGCCAACTCGCTTGACATCGTTGTCCGTTGAGGCGGTAGAGTCATGCCCGGATCAGTCAGACAACGTTGTCGCAGCACGACGTCCCACAAGCCGGAACGATCTCCGGACGGACTCGCTCCCCCGCCGCCCGTCCGGCTCGCGGACCCGGTGCGCTCGTGGCACCGGGTCCGCCCCGAGCACCTTCGCCCGGGGCGGCCCGCCCGCCGTCGCGGCCCGCCCGCCGTCGCGTCCCGCCTTGTGCGGCCGCCCGTGGCCGTCGGGTCCCGTGGCCGTCCCTCGCCCGCAGCCGTCCTCTCCCGTCAGGGAAGGGACGGCGCCTCCGGGCGGCGGGGCGGGGCGATCAGGCCGCCGGTCGGGCGGTCGCCTGTCGGGCGGTCCTGCACGGCGTGCGGATCCTGCACGGCGTGCGGGTCCGTGGCCGCGGCGTCCCGCCCGGGGCCGCCACCCCGGGCGGGCAGTTCGACCCGGAACTCGGTCCGCCCGGGGGCGCTCTCCACGTCGATCCGCCCGCCGTGCGCCGCGGTGATCGCCGCCGCGACCGCCAGGCCGAGGCCCGAGCCGCCCGCCAGGCCGGCCGCGCGGGTGCGCGAGCTGTCCGCGCGGGTGAAGCGTTCGAAGACCCGGGGCAGCAGATCGGGCGGGATGCCCGGACCGTCGTCGCGCACCCGGATCACCCGGCGGCCGGCCGCGGCCTCCACGGTCGCCACCACGCGGGTGCCGGCCGGTGTGTGCATCCGCGCGTTGGCCAGCAGGACCGCCACCAGCTGGCCGAGCCGCGCGGCGTCCCCGGTGACCAGGGCGGGCGCGTCCAGGCGGAAGTCGAGCTGCCAGTCGTGGCCGTCGTCCGCGGCGCGGGCCTGCCAGACCGCGTCGGCCACCAGCGCGGCCAGGTCCACCTCGGCCGCGTGCAGCGGGCGGCCCTCGTCCAGCCGGGCCAGCAGCAGCAGATCCTCCACCAGGCCGGTCATCCGCGCCGACTCCGCCGACACCCGGCGCCAGGCGAGGACCGGCTCCACCCGGCCCGGTCCCCGGTTCATCAGCTCCGCGTAGCCGGCTATCGAGGCCAGCGGGGTGCGCAGTTCGTGGCTGGCGTCGGCCAGGAAGCGGCGCATCCGCTCCTCGCTGCGGCGCACCTGCTCCTCGCTCGCCCGGCGCTCCGCGAGTGAGGTCTCGACGTGGTCGATCAGCCGGTTGAGCGCGGCGCCCACCTGCCCGGCCTCGCTGCGCGGGTCGGTGTCGCGCTCGGGGACCCGGCTGAGGACGGCGGCGTCGCCGTGCCCGAGCGGGGTGCGGGAGACCTCGGCGGCGGTCGCGGCGACCCGGCCGAGCGGGCGCAGCTGACGCCGGATCACGACCGCGCAGACGCAGCCCGCGACGGTCAGGCCCGCGCCCGCGACCAGCGTGTCCACCACGATCAGCCGGCCGATCATGTCCCGTACGCCGTCCATGGGCAGTCCGGTCAGGACGCGGGTGCCGTCCGCGGCCAGCACGCCGACGCGGTAGGTGCCGAGGCCCGGCACGGTCCGGGTGTGCATCGAGCCGTCCGCCACGACACCGGTCAGGGCGGAGCGCTGGGCGGCGGTCAGGTTCCGCGGCGTGGCGCCCTCCCGGACGACCGCCGCGGTCAGGATGGAGCCGTCGCCGTCGAGCCGGGCGGCGAGCAGCCCCGCGGGCTGCCCGATCCGGTCGAGGAACGTCAGGTCGTCGGCCCGGTCCGGGTGGGCGGCGGCGCCGCTCAGGCTGCGCTCGGCGGCGTCGCCGACCCTGCCGTCCAGTCCGTTCAGCATGTAGGCGCGCTGCACGTAGGCCGTGGTCACCGCCATCGCCGCGCACACCACGACCAGGGTGACGCCGATGAACAGCAGCAGCCGGGTGCGCAGTGCCCGGCCGGGGGCGCTGCGCACCCGCCGGCCGTCGGTACGGGGCGCGGTGGTGCCAGTCATGTACGGATCCTGTCCCGGTCCGCTGGGGGAATCCTGTGTTCAACCTGAGGAACCGTCATGACCTATTGGGCACTTGGGTGCAAGCCGGGACAGGACGGGCCCCGGAACCGGGAAGGGCCGGTCCGGGAGCCGGGGCCGGGCAGGCCCCGAACCGGGCCCCGGTGCGGGCGCGGGATCACTTTCCGGGCCCGGACACGGCGAAGGGCCGCGCCCCGGGAACCGGGACGCGACCCTCGACGGTGCGCGCGGCGCCGTCCCCCGCGGGGGCCGGACCGTCCTACCTGCGGATGCCGTCCTGCTTGCGGATGCCGTCCTACTTGCGGATCAGGTTGCGCAGCACGTACTGCATGATGCCGCCGTTGCGGTAGTAGTCCGCCTCGCCGGGGGTGTCGATGCGGACGACCGCGTCGAACTCCACGCCGGTGTCGGTGGTGACCTTCACCGTGCGCGGGGTGGTGCCGTTGTTGAGCTCCTCGACGCCCGCGATGGAGAAGGTCTCCTCGCCGGTCAGGCCGAGGGACTCGGCGTTCGCGCCCTCCGGGAACTGGAGCGGCAGGACGCCCATGCCGATGAGGTTCGAGCGGTGGATGCGCTCGTACGACTCGGCGACGACGGCCTTGACGCCGAGCAGCGCGGTGCCCTTGGCGGCCCAGTCGCGGGACGAGCCGGAGCCGTACTCCTTGCCGGCCAGGATGACCAGCGGGATGCCCTGCGCGATGTAGTTGCGCGAGGCGTCGTAGATGAAGGAGACGGGGGCGCCGTCCTGCGTGAAGTCGCGGGTGTAGCCGCCCTCGGTGCCCGGCGCGATCTGGTTGCGCAGGCGGATGTTGGCGAACGTGCCACGGATCATGACCTCGTGGTTGCCGCGGCGCGAGCCGTAGCTGTTGAAGTCACGGCGCTCGACACCGTGCTCCGTGAGGTACTTGCCTCCGGGGGTGTCGGCCTTGATCGCGCCGGCCGGGGAGATGTGGTCGGTGGTGACCGAGTCGCCCAGCTTGGCGAGGACGCGGGCGCCCGCGATGTCCGAGACCGGGGTGGTCTCCATCGTCATGCCCTCGAAGTAGGGGGGCTTGCGCACGTAGGTCGACTGCGGGTCCCACTCGAAGGTGTTGCCCTCGGGGATCGGCAGCGCCTGCCACTGGGCGTCGCCCGCGAAGACGTCCTGGTAGGACTTGTTGAACATGTCCTCGCCGATGGCGTTCGCCACGACGTCGTTGACCTCGGCCTCGGAGGGCCAGATGTCGGCCAGGTAGACCGGCTTGCCCTCGGTGTCGGTGCCGAGCGCGTCGCGGGTGATGTCCACCTTCATGGAGCCCGCGAGGGCGTAGGCGACGACCAGCGGCGGGGAGGCCAGGTAGTTCATCTTGACGTCGGGGTTGATCCGGCCCTCGAAGTTCCGGTTGCCGGAGAGGACCGAGGTGACCGCGAGGTCGTGGTCGTTGACGGCCTTGGAGACCTCGTCCGGCAGCGGGCCGGAGTTGCCGATGCAGGTGGTGCAGCCGTAGCCGACGAGGTTGAAGCCGACCTTGTCGAGGTAGGGGGTGAGCCCCGCCTTGTCGAAGTAGTCGGTGACGACCTTGGAGCCCGGGGCGAGGGTGGTCTTGACCCACGGCTTGCGGGTCAGACCCTTCTCCACGGCCTTCTTCGCGACGAGCGCGGCGGCGACCATGACGTACGGGTTCGACGTGTTGGTGCAGGAGGTGATGGCCGCGACCGTCACCGCACCGTGGTCGAGCGTGTAGGTCGTGCCGTCGGGGGCGGTCACCTGGACCGGGTTGGACGGGACGCCGTTGGAGGAGGCGGGGGCGTCGGAGGCCGGGAAGGACTCCTTGCCCGCCTCGTCGTCGTCGGCGACGTAGTTGCGCACGTCGCTCTTGAACTGCTCGGCGGCGTTCGCGAGGACGATGCGGTCCTGCGGACGCTTCGGGCCGGCGATCGAGGGGACGACCGTGGCGAGGTCGAGCTCCAGCTTCTCGGAGAAGTCGGGCTCGGCCTTCGGGTCCAGCCAGAGGCCCTGCTCCTTGGCGTACGCCTCGACGAGCGCGACCTGCTGCGCGGAGCGGCCGGTGAGCTTCAGGTAGTTCAGGGTCTCGCCGTCGATCGGGAAGATCGCGGCGGTGGAACCGAACTCCGGCGACATGTTGCCGATGGTGGCGCGGTTGGCCAGGGAGGTGGCGGCGACGCCCTCGCCGTAGAACTCGACGAACTTGCCGACGACACCGTGCTTGCGCAGCATCTCGGTGATGGTCAGCACGAGGTCGGTGGCGGTGGTGCCGGTGGGCAGCTCGCCCGTGAGCTTGAAGCCGACCACGCGCGGGATGAGCATGGAGACCGGCTGGCCGAGCATCGCGGCCTCGGCCTCGATGCCGCCGACGCCCCAGCCGAGGACGCCCAGGCCGTTGACCATCGTGGTGTGCGAGTCGGTGCCGACGAGGGTGTCGGGGTACGCCTGGCCGCCGCGGACCATGACCGTACGCGCCAGGTGCTCGATGTTCACCTGGTGGACGATGCCGGTGCCCGGCGGGACGACCTTGAAGTCGTCGAAGGCGGTCTGGCCCCAGCGCAGGAACTGGTAGCGCTCCTTGTTGCGGCCGTACTCCAGCTCGACGTTCTGGCCGAAGGCGTCCTTCGTGCCGAACTTGTCGGCGATGACGGAGTGGTCGATGACCAGCTCGGCCGGGGAGAGCGGGTTGACCTTCGCCGGGTCGCCGCCGAGCTCCTTGACGGCCTCACGCATGGTGGCGAGGTCGACGACGCAGGGGACGCCGGTGAAGTCCTGCATGATCACGCGGGCCGGCGTGAACTGGATCTCCTGCGACGGCTGGGCCTGGGAGTCCCAGCCACCGAGGGCGCGGATGTGGTCGGCGGTGATGTTCGCGCCGTCCTCCGTGCGGAGCAGGTTCTCCAGCAGGACCTTGAGGCTGTACGGCAGCCGGGCCGAACCCTCCACCTTGTCCAGCCGGAAGATCTCGTACGACTCGTCGCCCACCTGCAACGTGCTGCGGGCGTCGAAGCTGTTCGCCGACACGACAGTCTCCTTCATTTCTTTGCGCGTACCACCGCATCCTGCCGCCACGCCGTCCTGGCCGATCCGCTAAGGTAAGGCTAAGTTAGGTAGCCCTTACCAGGAGGGCGGCTGCGGTGCGCCTCGGCAGATATCTCGATGTCGAGATAACACTAATACATGGGGGCCGGATGGTCATGTCCGGGCACCCCGCGAGCGCCGGGCATCCTGATGAAAACGCGGGGCATCCGAGTAGGCAGGTATCGACGTGTCACTCACTCGGAGGGAGCACACACATGGGGCTCACGTTCCGCAAGAGCTTCCGGATCCTGCCCGGGGTGCGGCTGAACATCAACCGGCACTCCGTGTCCATCACGACGGGCGGGAAGAAGGGTCCCCACTTCACCCACAGCAGCACGGGGCGCCGTACGACATCGATGGATCTGCCCGGACCTTTCGGCTGGCGTCGCACGCGGAACACCAGGGGACATTGACGTCATGTCACCCGAATGGACCCCCCAGCGGGCGCCATCTCATATCTGAGATAACCTCAACCGCATGGCAGACGACTACCTCGTACGCATCGGCAAGCTCATCCGTGACGCTCGTCAGCACCGCGGATGGACCCAGTCACAGCTCGCCGAGGCCCTCGGCACGAGTCAGAGCGCCGTCAACCGCATCGAGCGCGGCGGACAGAACATCAGCCTTGAGATGATCGCGCGCATCGGCGAGGCCGTGGACAGCGAGATCGTCTCCCTGGGCTACGCCGGCCCGATGCATCTGCGGGTCGTCGGCGGGCGCCGGCTCTCCGGCGCCATCGACGTCAAGACCAGCAAGAACGCCTGCGTGGCCCTGCTGTGCGCCTCCCTGCTCAACAAGGGCCGCACGGTGCTGCGCCGGGTGGCCCGCATCGAGGAGGTCTACCGCCTGCTGGAGGTGCTCAACTCCATCGGTGTGCGCACCCGTTGGATCAACAGCGGGGTCGACCTGGAGCTGGTGCCGCCGGCCGTCCTCGACATGGGCGCCATCGACGCCGAGGCGGCCGTGCGCACCCGCTCCATCATCATGTTCCTCGGCCCGCTGCTGCACCGCATGGACCGCTTCATGCTGCCGTACGCCGGCGGCTGCGACCTCGGCACCCGCACCATCGAGCCGCACATGATCGCGCTGCGCCGGTTCGGCCTCGACATCGCCGCCACCGAGGGCCAGTACCACGCCCAGGTCGACCACTCCATCCGTCCCGACCGGCCGATCGTGCTGACCGAGCGCGGCGACACCGTCACCGAGAACGCGCTGCTGGCCGCCGCCCGCCACGACGGCGTCACGGTCATCCGCAACGCGTCCTCCAACTACATGGTCCAGGACCTGTGCTTCTTCCTGGAGACGCTGGGTGTCCGGGTCGAGGGCATCGGGACCACCACCCTGCGGGTGCACGGTGTGCCGGACATCGATGTCGACGTCGACTACTCCCCCTCCGAGGACCCGGTCGAGGCGATGAGCCTGCTGGCCGCCGCCGTCGTCACGGAGTCGGAGCTGACGGTGCGCCGGGTGCCGATCGAGTTCCTGGAGATCGAGCTGGCCGTGCTGGAGGAGATGGGCCTCGACCACGACCGCACGCCCGAGTACGTCGCCGACAACGGCCGCACCCGGCTGGTGGACCTCACCGTCCGGCCCTCCAAGCTGGAGGCGCCGATCGACAAGATCCACCCCATGCCCTTCCCCGGCCTGAACATCGACAACGTCCCCTTCTTCGCGGCCATCGCGGCGGTCGCGCAGGGCAAGACCCTGATCCACGACTGGGTCTACGACAACCGCGCGATCTACCTGACCGACCTCAACCGCCTCGGCGGCCGCCTCCAGCTCCTCGACCCGCACCGGGTCCTGGTCGAGGGCCCGACCCGCTGGCGCGCCGCCGAGATGATGTGCCCGCCCGCGCTGCGCCCGGCCGTGGTCGTCCTGCTCGCGATGATGGCGGCGGAGGGCACGTCGGTCCTGCGCAACGTGTACGTCATCAACCGCGGCTACGAGGACCTCGCGGAGCGCCTCAACTCGATCGGGGCGCAGATCGAGATCTTCCGGGACATCTGACAACACAGCAGAACAAAAGCCGCCGCACTCCGCAGGGCCCACGACACGTGGGGTTCCGGCGGAGTGCGGCGGCTTTTGCGGGCCGGGGGTGCCCCCGGTCTCAGGCGGACTGCCGGGCGGGGCGGCCGGCCTCGCGCATGCGGCCGTACGCGTAGACGCAGCCGGCCAGGGCGAGGTCGGACAGGAGCATGAAGCCGATCGCGTACGAGCCCTTGTTGCTGTAGACGGCGCCCATGACCAGGGGCGGGACGAAGCCGCCGAGGCCGCCGATCGCGCCGACGATGCCGGTGACGCTGCCGACCTGCGGCGGCGGGGTGACCCGCGCGACCATCGCGAAGACGCTGCCGCTGGAGGTGCCGAGACCGGCCGCCATCACCAGGAGGAAGACCGTTCCGCCCGGGACGAGATGGGGCTCGAAGGCCTGGCACACCGCCATGATCCCGACGACGCCGAGCGCCCAGGAGGTGACGACGGCGGGGTGGATGCGGTCGGAGAGCCAGCCGCCGATCGGGCGGAAGATCACCGTGACGAGCGCGAAGCCCGCCGCGCGGGACCCGGCGTCGGTGGGCGAGAGGTCGTACCAGGTCTTGAGGTACGTCGGCAGGTAGACACCGAACGCCACGATGCCGCCGAAGCCGATCGCGTAGAGCGCGGCGAGTTCCCAGGTGACCCGCAGCCGTCCGGCCTCGCCCAGCCGTTCGGCCAGCGAGGTGGTCGGCACCACGCGGTCGGGGCGGTCGGAGATGAGGAAGTACGCGAGGACGGCGAAGACGGCCAGGGCGATGGCGAGGACCACGAACGGCAGGTTCTCGCCGTGCTTGTAGATGCGGGGGGTGAAGTAGCCGGACAGGGCCACCCCGCCCATGCCCATGCCGAACACGCCGATGGCGAAGCCCCGGCGCGCGGGCGGGAACCAGGAGTTGACGAGGGGGACGCCGATCGCGAAGGTCGTGCCGCCGAGGCCGAGGACGAACCCGACGACCAGGAGGCCCGCGTAGGAGTCCTTCACGGCGATGAGCAGCAGGACGGGCACGATGGTCAGCGCGGTGACCAGCGGGAACATGATCTTCGCGCCGAAGCGGTCGGTGAGCGCGCCGACCGGGACCCGGCCGAGCGAGCCGACGATCACGGGGACGGCGACCATCAGCGACTGCTCGAAGGAGCTCAGCGAGAGCTTCTCGCCCAGCGGGGTGGCGATCGGCGAGATGAGGTTCCAGGCCCAGAAGGTGAGCGCGAACCCGACGGTGGCGACGACGAGGTTGCGGTAGGCGGCGCCGCTCGCCGTGTCGCTCCCGGCGGCGCGGGCGGTCTGCGCGGTCACTGGACCCTCTCCCATCCGGGCCGCTCGGAACGGGTGCCGAGCTGACCGCGTTCACGGCTGCGGTACACGATGTAGGGGCGGAAGAGGTACTGCACGGGAGCGCTGAACATGTGGATCAGCCGGGTGTAGGGGACGAGGGCGATGAGCGCGCACCCGATGACGATGTGGATCTGGTAGGTGACGGGGACGCCGTTCATCCGCGCGTAGTCCGGGTGCAGGGTGAAGACGCTGCGCAGCCAGGGGGCGATGGTGGTGCGGTAGTCGTAGCCGTGGCCGCCCGCGTGCGAGAGCTTGGCGATCATGCCCATGAGGATGGCCGCGAGCAGGACGACGTACATGAGCTTGTCGTTGCGGGTGGTGGCGAGGAAGACGGGCCCGTTGGTGCGGCGGCGGTAGATCAGCAGCGCGATCCCGGCGACGGTGACGAGACCCGCGAGCGTGCCCGTGGTCAGGGAGAGGTAGTGGTACGCGGTCTCGCTCACCCCGAGCGCACTGGTCCAGGAGTCCGGCACGAACAGCCCGACGAGATGGCCGGCGAGCACGAACAGGATGCCGTAGTGGAACATCGGGGACGCGATCCGCAGCAGCCTCGACTCGTAGAGCTGCGAGGAGCGGGTGGTCCAGCCGAACTTGTCGTAGCGGTAGCGCCAGATGATCCCGCCGACGAGCAGGACGATCGTGACGTACGGCATCGCGGTCCACAGGAGGCTGTCGGCGAGGCTCATCGGGTGACCACCTCCAGCAGCGGGGTCCCGTACGGCGCCAGCCCCACGTCCTCGCGCGGCGGCCCGCTCCGTGCCATGGCCTGGGCCGCGGCGCGGTCGCGGGGGGAGGCGCCGGGCAGGGTGGCGACGAGCGCCTCCAGGAGGTGCGCCCAGGGCGAGTCGGCCTCGATCAGCGCGAAGCGCAGCAGTTCCAGCGCCGGGCGGTGGTCGCGCAGCAGGGTGTCGCTGCCGGTGAGGGCGGAGAACTCGCAGACGGCCGGGAGGAAGTCGGGGAGCTCCTCCGCGTCCGCGTACTCCCAGCCGTGCTCCCGGTAGATCTCCTTGAAGCGCACCAGGGACCGGCCCCGGCGGCGGGTGTCGCCGTCGGTCCACCAGGTGAGGTACAGGCAGCGGCGGCCGGTGAAGTCGAACGTCCGGACGTACTCCTGCCGGAGCCGGCCCGGGTCGGTGGCCTCCACGTGGTCGAGGAAGGCGCGCACCCGACCGGCCCCCGGGCCGGGTCGTTCGTCGAGGGCCGCGCGCAGGAGGCCGAGACCGGCCCGGAGATCGTCGTCGGGGTGGACCAGGCAGCGGGCGACCGCGGCGCGGACGACGGCGTGCGGGGTGGTCATCTCTCCTCCTCGTCGTCGTTCCCGGGCGGAGGCGGGGCGGTGCTTCCGGGTGGGTGCGGGGCAGTGCTTCCGGGTGGGTGCGGACCGGCGCTCCCGGACGGTTGTCGGTCGGTGCTTCCGGGCGGTCGCGGACCGGTGCCGGTTCTGTCGGGGAAGGCTCCGGCGGGGTGGCCCCGGCCGTCCCAGTTGAGGAGGTTGACGCGGCTGCGGGCCGGGTCCGCGGAGCCGTCGGCGGTCTGGCGGTCGCGCAGCACGTGGAAGTTCTCCACGGACATCGGCGGCCGGCCGCCGGACCCCTCGCCGTAGGGGCCGGAACCGCCCATGCCGGGTCCGCCCTCGTAGTCGAGGCTGCAGTCGTCGGGCAGCACGGACTCCTCCAGGCGCCGTGCGTCGCCGACGGCCGCGGTGGGGATCACGTACCGCTCGTCGTACTTGGCGAGGGCCAGCAGCCGGTACATCGCGTGCATCTCGTCGGCGGACATGCCGACCGAGCGGGCGATCGCCTCGTCGACCGGGGCCGGGCCCGAGGGGCCGCCGGCGAGCAGCCCGGGGCGCATCGCGGCGCGCATCGCGGCGAGCTTCTCCAGCGAGGCCCGTACGGGCGCGGTGTCGCCGGCGGTGAAGAGTTCGGCGAGGTACTCAAGGGGGATGCGCAAGGTGTCGATCGCGCCGAAGAGGTTGCCGGCGTCCTCGCCGTCGAAGCCGGTCTCCGTGAGGGCCTCGACGACCGGAGAGAGCGGCGGGATGTACCAGACCATCGGCATCGTGCGGTACTCCGGATGGAGCGGCAGCGCCACCTTGTACCTGCTGATGAGGGCGTGCACGGGCGAGCGGCGGGCGGCGTCGATCCAGTCCTGGGCGATGCCGGCGCGTTCCGCCTGCCGTCGCACTTCGGGGTCCTCGGGGTCGAGGAACACGCCCAGTTGGGCCTCGTACAGGTCGGTGTCGTCGGGGGCGGAGGCCGCTTCCAGGACCTTGTCGGCGTCGTAGAGCATGACGCCGAGGTAGCGCAGCCGTCCGACGCAGGTCTCGGAGCAGACGGTGGGCAGGCCGACTTCGAGCCGCGGGTAGCAGAGCGTGCACTTCTCGGCCTTGCCGGTGCGGTGGTTGAAGTAGACCTTCTTGTACGGGCAGCCGCTGACGCACATGCGCCAGCCCCGGCACTGGTCCTGGTCGACCAGGACGATGCCGTCCTCCTGCCGCTTGTACATCGCGCCGGAGGGGCACGAGGCGACGCAGGACGGGTTCAGGCAGTGTTCGCAGATCCGCGGCAGATAGAACATGAAGGTCTGCTCGAAGGCGAACTTCACCTTCTCCGCCGCCTGTTCACGGACCTTGGCCACCATCGGGTCGAGCGCGCCGTGTTCGCTCACGCCGCCGAGGTTGTCGTCCCAGTTGGCGCTCCACTCGATCTTGATGGGCTTGCCGCTGAGGAGCGAGCGGGGCCGGGCGACGGGGATGTCGTCGCCGAGGGGCGCGTCGGTGAGGTTGGCGTACTCGTACGTCCACGGCTCGTAGTAGTCGCTGATGTCGGGCAGTTTGGGGTTGGAGAAGATGTGGGCGAGCTTGGAGAAGCGGCCGCCGCCCTTCAGCTTCAGTCGGCCGCGCCTGTTGAGTTCCCAGCCGCCCTTCCACGTCTCCTGGTCCTCGTAGCGGCGCGGATAGCCCTGTCCGGGGCGGGTCTCCACGTTGTTGAACCACACGTACTCGACGCCGCCGCGGTTGGTCCACGCCTGTTTGCAGGTGACCGAACAGGTGTGACAGCCGATGCACTTGTCGAGGTTCATGACCATCGCGATCTGTGCCATGACGCGCATGTCAGTACTCCACCGGTTCGGTGCGGCGCCGGATGACCGTGATCTCGTCGCGCTGGTTGCCCGTCGGGCCCAGGTAGTTGAACGCCCAGCTCAACTGGGCGTAGCCGCCGATGAGATGGGACGGCTTGAGGAGGAGCCGGGTGAGGGAGTTGTGGGTCCCGCCGCGCCTGCCCGTCGTCTGCGCCCTGGGGGTGCCGACGACGCGGTCCTGGGCGTGGTGCATGTACACCGTGCCCTGCGGCATACGGTGGCTGACGACCGCGCGGGCCGCGACGACGCCGTTGCGGTTGACCGCCTCGATCCAGTCGTTGTCGCGCACGCCGATCGTCTCGGCGTCCTGCGGGGACATCCAGATGTTCTGGCCGCCGCGGGAGAGCGACAGCATCAGCAGGTTGTCCTGGTACTCGGAGTGGATGGACCACTTGCTGTGCGGGGTGAGGTAGCGGACGGTCACCTCGGCCTGGCCGTCGGCGCCGGTCTCCGTGCGGTCGCCGAAGAGGCGGCGCATGTCCAGCGGCGGCCGGTAGACGGGCAGCGCCTCGCCGAGTTCGTGGATCCAGTCGTGGTCGAGGAAGAAGTGCTGGCGTCCGGTGAGGGTGTGCCAGGGCTTGGCGTGCTCGGTGTTGAGGGTGAACGCGGTGTAGCGGCGCCCGCCCGCCTCGCTGCCCGACCACTCCGGCGAGGTGATGACCGGCACGGGTGCCGCCTGGGTGTCGGCGTACGTGATCCGCTTGCCCTCGTGCTCGGCGGCGAGGTGGGCCATCGGCTGCCCGGTGCGGCGCTCCAGGGTGTGGAAGCCCTGGGTGGCGAGATGACCGTTGGTGGTGCCGGACAGGGCGAGGATCGTGTTCGCGGCCTTGACGGCCGTGTCGAGGAGCGGTCGTCCCGCCGCCGGTCCCGCGCCGCGCACACCGTGCCGGTCGGCGAGCAGCCGCACCTCCTCCGCGACGTCGAAGGCGATGCCCTTGACCGGCAGGCCTAGCTTCTCCGCCAGCGGGCCGAGGGTGGCCATCTTCTCGCCGATGGCGCCGTAGTCCCGCTCCACGACGGTCAGTTGGGGCATGGTCTTCCCCGGTACGGGCTCGCACTCGCCGCGCCGCCAGTCGAGCGCGACGCCCCCGGGCTGCGCGGTCTCGCCCGGGGTGTCGTGCTGGAGGGCGGTGGCGACCAGGTCGCGGCGCACGCCGAGGTGGCGGGCGGCCATGGCGGAGAAGGACTGGGCGAGGGCGTGGAAGGCGGCGAAGTCGGTGCGGGCCTGCCAGGGCGGGTCGACGGCCGGGGTGAAGGAGTGCACGTAGGGGTGCATGTCCGTGCTGGACAGGTCGTGCTTCTCGTACCAGGTGGCGGCCGGCAGGACGACGTCCGACATGAGGGTCGAGGACGTCATGCGGAAGTCCAGGGACAGGAGCAGGTCGAGCTTTCCCTCGGGTGCCTGCTCGTGCCAGCGCACGTCGCGCGGGCGTTCCCCGGGGGCGGCCTCCTCGGCGCCCAGCGAGGAGGTGGTGCCGAGCAGGTGCTTCTGGAAGTACTCGGCGCCCTTCGCGGACGAGCCCAGCAGGTTGGCCCGCCAGAGGGTGACGATCCGCGGCCAGTTGGCGGGGGCGTCCGGGTCCTCCCCCGCGAATCCCAGTTTCCCCGCGCGGAGTTGGTTCACCGCGTACACGGCCGGGTCCTCGTCGCCCGCCTCGTCGCACAGGTCGAGCGGATTGCGGTCGAAGGTCGGGTAGGAGGGCATCCACCCCGAACGGGTCGCCTGGGCCAGGCAGTCGGCGGCCGTCATCCCGGCGAACGCCCCGGTGCCGAGCGGGGAGGCGAGGGTGTCGGCGCGGTAGTGGTCGTAGCGCCACTGGTCGGTGTTGAGGAACCAGTAGGCGGTGCCGATCGCCTGGCGCGGCGGGCGCGACCAGTCGGACGCGGCGGCCAGGGTGGCCCAGCCGGTCGCCGGGCGGCACTTCTCCTGGCCGACGTAGTGCGCCCAGCCGCCGCCGTTGCGGCCCTGGCAGCCGGTGAGCTGGAGCAGGGCGAGGAAGGCGCGGTAGATCGTCTCGGAGTGGAACCAGTGGTTCGTGCCGGCGCCCATGAGGATCATGCAGCGGCCCCGGGACCGCTCGGCGGCGTCCGCGAACTCCCGCGCGGTACGGACGGCCGCCGCGGCCGGGACGGAGGTGTGGACCTCCTGCCAGGCGGGCGTGCAGGGGACTTCGGGGTCGTCGTAGCCCGTGGGCCAGGCCCCGGGGAGCCCTTCGCGGCCGACGCCGTACTGGGCGAGCAGCAGGTCGTAGACGGTCGTCACCAGACGGCCGCCGACGCGCGCGGCGGGGACACCGGCGGCGCGGACCGCCCCGCTGCCCTGGCCGTGCGGCCCGCCGTCGGTGTCGAAGCGGGGCAGCAGCACCTGGGTGGGAACGGCTCCGTCCTGTCCGTACAGCGTCAGCCGTGGCTCCAGATCCCCGAGTTCCAGATTCCACCGGCCCTCGCCCGACGCGGTCCAGCGGAAGCCGAGCGACCCGCCGGGGACCTCTGGCCGCCCGGTCCGCCCGTCGAGGACGACGGTCTTCCACGCGGCGCCTTCGGTGGTGTCCCCCAGGTCGGAGGCGCGCAGGAACTTGTCCGGGACGTGCCCGCCGTCGTGCTCCCGCAGGGTGACGAGGAACGGGAGGTCGGTGAAACGCCGTACGTAGTCCGTGAAGAACGGCACCTGCCGGTCGACGAAGAACTCCTTCAGCACGACGTGGCCCATCGCGAGGGCCAGCGCGCCGTCGGTGCCGGGGTGGGGGTGCAGCCACTCGTCGGCGAACTTGGTGTTGTCGGCGTAGTCCGGGGAGACGACGACGACCTTCTGGCCGCGGTAGCGGGCCTCGGCCATCCAGTGCGCGTCCGGCGTGCGGGTGACCGGGACGTTGGTGCCCCACATCATCAGGTACGCCGCGTCCCACCAGTCGCCCGACTCGGGGACGTCCGTCTGGTCGCCGAAGACCTGCGGGGAGGCGACGGGCAGATCGGCGTACCAGTCGTAGAACGACAGCATGGGGGCGCCGATCAGCGAGTGGAACCGGGCGCCGGCGGCGTGCGAGACCATGGACATCGCGGGGATCGGCGAGAAGCCGGCGATGCGGTCGGGGCCGTACGTCTTGATGGTGTGGACGTGCGCGGCGGCGGCGATCTCCACCGCCTCGTCCCAACTCGCCCGCACCAGGCCGCCCTTGCCGCGGGCCTGCTGGTAGCGGCGGCGGCGCTCGGGGTCGGCCTGGAGATCGGCCCACGCGGTGACCGGGTCGCCGGTGCGCGCCCTGGCCTCCCGGTACATCTCCAGGAGGACGCCGCGGACGTACGGGTAGCGCACCCGGGTCGGCGAGTACGTGTACCAGGAGAACGCGGCCCCGCGCGGACAGCCGCGCGGCTCGTACTCGGGGCGGTCCGGGCCGACGCTCGGATAGTCCGTCTCCTGGGTCTCCCAGGTGATGATGCCGTCCTTGACGTACACCTTCCACCGGCAGGAACCGGTGCAGTTGACCCCGTGGGTGGACCGTACGACCTTGTCGTGGCTCCACCGGTCCCGGTAGAAGACGTCACCGCCGCGCCCGCCCTCCTTGGAGAGCGTGCGCAGATCGGCGGAGGTCTCCCCCCGCCGGAAGAACCGCCCGGCGCGCAGCAGCAGCTCACTGGCCGTGCCGTCCATCCCGCCGGCACCTCGGGCTTCGGTCGCGGGCACGGCTGCTCCCCTCGGGTGGCTTCACCCCAGGGCACCATCGGCGGGCGGGGGGCGCATGTGCGGGGGGGGCTGAAGGGGTGAGGGGACGGGTCGCGTGCGCGCCGTCGGACCCGCGCTCCGCCCCGCTCCGCCCCGGGCACTGCGGGGGCGTCCCCGGCCACGAGACCCGAACGCCGGGGATACGGTCGGGGCTTCGACGAGAAGCCGGAACGACGAGAAAGAGGAGCCGCGGTGAGCTCCGGCGCGGGTTCGACCGCCGAGGTACGCGAGAGGGACCGGGGGCCGCGGCCCGGATCGGCACCGGCGTGTGCGCCGGCGTCCTCACCCTCGCGGCACTGGTGACCGGCTACGTCGTGCTCACGGCCCACATGGTCGAGCCGGACGGCCCGTGGGACCGGCAGGCCGTCATGCAGCAGATGACGAGACCACCTCTTGTTCCCTGAAGCCGCTCCCCACTGAAGGATGTGTGCATGCTCGACGCCCTGGATCGTGCCCTGATTCACGCGCTGCACATAGACGGCCGCGCGCCCTTCAGCCAGATCGCCGCCGCACTCGAGGTGTCCCCCCAGACCATCGCCCGTCGCTACCGGCGGCTGCGGGACGAGGCGTCGCTGCGCATCGTCGGGCTCGCGGACCCGCACCGGGCGGGGCAGACACAGTGGCTCGTGCGGCTGACCGCCGCGGCGAGCTCGGCGCAGGACCTCGCGCACGCCCTGGCCCGCCGCCCGGACACGTCGTGGGTCAAACTCACCTCCGGCGGCACCGAGATCGTCGCCATCGTGCACGCGCCGACCGACGCCGGCAGCTCCCTGCTGTTGCGCGACATCCCGCGCACCGACCACATCACGGCCATGTCCGCGCACTGGCTACTGCACATGTACCTCGGCGGCCCGACGAACTGGCGCCGCAGCGTGAACTCCCTCAGCGAGGAACAGCAGCGCGTCCTGCGCTCGGACGACGCCGCCGACACCGCGTACGTGCCGGTGCCGCGGCGACTGGGCGACGGGGACGCCGATCTGCTGGTGGCGCTCCAGAAGGACGGGCGCGCCAGCCACGCGGAACTCGCCCGGGCGACCGGCTGGTCCCCCGTCACCGTCGCCCGCCGACTGGCCGATCTCCAGGCGGGCGGGGCCCTGTTCTTCGACGTGGAGGTCGACACCGGGCTGTTCGGCGCCCACACCAGGGCGCTGCTGTGGATGTCGGTGAGCCCGGCGCATCTGGACCATGTGGCGACGACGCTGGCGGGCCACGACGAGCTCGCCTTCGTCGCGGCGACCACGGGGCCCACCAACCTGGTGGCCCAGGCGCTGTGCCGGGACCCGGCCGACCTGCACCACTATCTGACCCGCCGGCTCGGCTCTCTCGACGCGATCCACACCCTGGAGACCAGCCCGGTGCTCCAGAACATCAAGGCGGCCAGCCCCATGATCTCGGATCTGGCCCGCACCCGGCGCGCGGCTTCGGCTTCGGCTTCGGCTTCGGCGTCACGGACCCGGCTGTGAAGGCGCACGGTGCACGCCCGGATCATGGTGCACCCCGGCCCCCTCGGGCGCATCCTTCCCGGTCATCGGCCTGCTGGTGACGAAGCTGACCACCACCAGACCCACCGCGACCCAGAAGGCGACCTGGACCGCGTGCAGCGCGGCCGAAGGCCCGCCGGAACCGGCGCCGTCGAGGTAGACGCTGCCGAGGACGGCCACGCCGAGCGTGGCGCCCAGCTGCTGGACGGCGTTGAGCAGTCCGGCGGCCGACCCGATCTCCTGCGGCTTCAGGGGCTTCAGGGCGATGGTGAAGAAGGCGGGGCTGAAGAACCCGACGCCCAGACCCACCATCCCGAGCGCGAGCAGCAGCGGCGTCGGGTACGAGGTGGGGTCCGCCTGGTGGTAGACGGCGATCGCGGCCAGCTCACCGACCAGCAGCACGGCGAGCCCCAGCGACATCATGCGGTGCCCGTGGCGCCGTACGAGATGGGCGCCGGCCGCCCAGGACGCCACGGCCAGGCCCACCGACCACGGGGCGAGGGTCAGGCCCGCCTTCAGCACGTCGGTGCCGAGCCCCAGTTGGAGCTGGAGCACGATGACCGTCATCAGGCCGTTGGTCACCGCGAAGAACGTCGCCGATGTCACCAGCGCGGCGGGGAAGCCCCGGTGCGCGAACAGGCTCGGCTCGACCAGCGGGCTGCGGCCGGCGGCCGCCATGCGGCGCTGATGCACCGCGAACACCGCCATGAGGAGCAGTCCGGCCACGATCGCCGCCCAACTGCCCGCGGACATCGCGGTGATGTCCGCGCCGATCAGCGGATGGACCACCAGCCCGACGCCGAGGGCGGCCAGCAGCGTGCCCGTGAGGTCGAGCGTGGGCCGCTTGGGAGCCCTGTTCTCCGGCAGTTTGCGGGCGAGGCCCAGCACGACCAGCGACACGGGCACGTTGACCAGGAAGGTCGCCCGCCACGACGAGCCGAACAGGTCGGCGTGGGTCAGCACCCCGCCGAGCACCGGACCGCACACGGCGGCCAGGCCCATCACGGGGCCGATGCTGCCGAGGGCCTTGGACATCTCGTCACCGGCGAACATCGTCTTGATCAGGCCGATGGTCTGGGGAATGATCACGGCCGCCGCGGCCCCCTGGACCACCCTGAAGGCGATCAGCGCCCCCACCGATGGCGCCAGGGCGCAGGCCGCGGACGCCAGCATGAATCCCGTGACGCCGATGACGAACAGCCGTCGCCGGCCGGCGATGTCGCCCAGCCGGCCGCCGGTGATCAGCAGCACCGCGAACGGGAGGGTGTAGGCCGTGGTGAACCACTGGATGTCGGACACCGAGCCGCCCAGATCGGCGTGGATCGCGGGCGCGGCGACCTGCACGATGGTCGCGTCCAGCAGGTTCATGGCCTCACCGAGCAACAGGGCGGTCAGCGCCGGCCACCGCCATCGGTACGCCGCCGCGGGCGTCGGCGCCAGCACGTTCTCAGCGGTCATCGGGGTTCCTCTCCTCCGTCGTCGACGCGCCGGACCGGTCCCTGGCCTTCAGGGCACCGGGTCCGGCCACGAGTCAGCGTGGGGAAAGGGCCGTACCGCCTCCAGCCGTGGCCGGGAGATGGACGATTCCTTCCATGGAGGACGTCCTCGACGAGGATTTCCCACGCGGTCCCTCGCGGACGAGGGCGTCGTCCGCGAAGGTCCGTGCGCGCGAGACGGGGAGACGGCCGGTCAGATCCGCTTCAGGTCGATGTCCTGCTGGTGCGCCGCGTGGAAGCGGGGCAGCGGCAGGCCGCCCTGGGGGGCGAGTTCCATCAGGGTGGCCTCGACCCGGGCGGTGCCGGGCGCGACCCGCTCGGCCTTGCCGGTGTTGCGCCAGATGTGCTCCGCGCCGTCGCAGACCGCCTGGGTGCCGCCGACGCCGTACTTCACCACCATGCCGTCGGCGCTCGTGGCGTCGGTGACCGAGGAGCTGACGTAGACCGGTCCGGTCGCGTCCGTGCAGCGGTAGGTGCCGGAGAGGGTGACCGTGCCGTCCGCGGCGACGGTGCCCTGCGGGTCGACGGTGACCGACTCGAAGGGGTCGGCGGACGCGGTCTGCGCGGCGGGCAGCAGCAGCGCGGCGGCTGCGGCCGCGCCGAGCAGGGCCAGGACGCGGGCGCGGGCGGGGCGCTGGGGCATGGGGAAACCTCCGGGGGACGGGAGCTCGGCGAGCTCCGTGGGGGCTCCGCGGACCGCCGGGGGGGGTCGGGGACCGGCGGACCTCGGCGGAGCGAGTGCCTCCAACTGGTACCGGTCGGGCACGCCGACAGCCGTGATCGTCACTCCTTCGGTGGCGAGTCCGCACCGGGTTTCCGGGAACCGTCCGGGGATTGTCCTCGTGCTGTCACACCTCGCTGCACGCCGTTCCAAGGCGTCCGCGAGCGGAGCATGGTGGTCTCGTGACGGCGGCGCCGAGGCCGCCGGCACCGTTCGCTCCGACGTGGAGGTGCGCCATGTGTTCCCACCAGCCTTCGTGCCCCGCGGCCGACTCCGGCGCCGCGCACATCGTGACCGCCCGCCCCGAGCAGGGCTGGAGCCTGCTGTGCAACGGGGTGATCGTCTTCGACGACACCGGTGAACTGCTGCCGGACGGACGGATCGTGGCCCCGCACCGGGTGTCCGCGCCGTCGGTCGCGATGGCGGCCTGAGCCCGTCCCCCTCCGGGCGGCTCCGCGGGTTCCGCGGCGGCACCGCACGCACCACGTCCGTACGGCGGGTGCCACGGCAGCATCGCGGGCGTCACGGCAGTACGCGGGCGCTACGGCAGCACCGCGAACCCGTCCAGCTCGACCAGTGCGCGCTCGTCCCAGAGACGTACGACCTCGACGACCGCCATCGCCGGATAGTCGCGGCCCGCCGACTGCCGCCAGATCCGGCCCAGTTCGGCCGCGTGCTCGCGATACGCGGCGACGTCGGTGGCGTAGACGGTGACCCTGGCGAGGTCGGCCGGACGGCCGCCGGCCGCCGCGAGCGCCGTCAGCAGATTGTCGAGCGCCCGCCGGAACTGCTCCGGCAGGCTGTCGCCGCACACCTTGCCGTCGCCGTCCAGCGCGGTCTGCCCGGCCAGGAAGACCAGCCGGGAGCCGGTGGCGACGACCGCGTGCGAGAAGCCCGTCGGCGGGGACAGTTCGGGCGGGTTGACCCGCTCGGCGGTCATGCGGATTCCCCCTTCGCGTCCATCTCCTTGTACAACTCCTTCGCGATGATGCCCCGTTGGACCTCGCTGGCACCCTCGTAGATGCGTGGCGCGCGAACCTCGCGGTAGAGGTGTTCGAGCAGGTGGCCGCGGTGCAGGGCGCGGGCGCCGTGCAGTTGGACGGCCGTGTCGACGACGAACTGCGCGGTCTCGGTGGCGAGCAGCTTCGCCATGGCCGACCGGCGCGGCACGCCCGGCTCGCCCGCGTCGTACGCCGTCGCCGCCGCGTACACCATGAGCCGGGCCGCCTCGCTGCGCAGTGCCATCTCGGCGACCTGGTGCGAGACGGCCTGGAGATCCCGCAGTCGGCCGCCGAACGCCTCCCGGCGCGCGGTGTGTTCGAGGGTGGCGTCGAGCGCGGCGCGGGCCATGCCGACGGCGAACGCGCCGACGCTGGGGCGGAACAGGTTGAGGGTGCCCATCGCGACGGCGAAGCCGCGGCCCGGCTCGCCGAGCACGTCGTCCGGGCCGACCGGTACGGCGTCGAAGGCGAGGGTGCCGATGGGGTGCGGGGAGAGCATGTCGAGCGGGGCGCCGTCGAGTCCGGGCCGGTCGGCGGGCACGAGGAACGCGGTCACCCCGCGCGCGCCGGCGCCGGGGCCGGTCCGGGCGAAGACCGTGTAGAAGTCGGCCTCGGGCGCGTTGGAGATCCAGCACTTCTCCCCGGTGAGCCGCCATCCCACGGGCCCGTCGGCCCGCGCCACCAGCCCGGGGGCCTCCCCACCCGAACCCACGCGACCACCGTCCCGCGCCGCCCCGGACGCCTCCCCACCGCGACCCTCGGGCGCCGCCGAGCCGTCGAACCCCGCCGTCGCCGCCGGGACCTCCCCAGCCCCGCCCGGTCCGCCCGGTCCGGCCGGTCCGTGGGGCCGCGCAGCCACCCCGGGGGCCTCCCCACCCGAACCCCCGGACCCGCCGCCCTCCGCCCGCTGCACGAACTCCCCGTCCTCATCCGCCCGCACCGCCGACGCCCCGTCCTCCTCCGCCCGCAGCGCGAGCGCCCCCGCGTCCGAGCCCGCGCCCGGCTCGCTCAGTGCGAACGCGGCGATCGCGGTGCCGTCGCTCACCCGGGGCAGCCAGCGCTCGCGCTGGGCGGGGGTGCCGTGGGCGTGCACCGGGTGGGCGCCCAGGCCCTGGAGGGCGAGGGCGGTCTCCGCCTCCGTGCAGGCGTAGGCGAGCGACTCACGCATCAGGCACAGGTCGAGCGCGCCGGAGTCGAAGAGGCGGGCGAGCAGCCCGAGCCGGCCCAGTTCGGCGACCAGCGGGCGGTTGACCCGCCCCGGCTCGCCCTTCTCGGCGAGCGGGCGCAGCCGCCTCGCCGCCAGGTCGCGCAGCTCGGCACACCAGGCGGTCTGTGCCGGTTCGAGCGAGAATGCGGGCATCCCGGTCCTCTCTCCCAGGCCGTCTCCCGAAGCTGTCGTACGGCCGTCCACCCGACGGTATCGCGCCCCATTGACTGTCGTCACCAACACGATACGCTCGATCCGCGGACCCACCCCGAGCCCCCGGCTCCCCGGGCCCGCCACCCACCGGCTCCGCGAGCCCACCGGCAAGGGGGCGAACCGCCATGGACGTCTCGGCCCACGTCTCGGCCCACGTCGACACCTTCGCGCGCGACCATCTGCCGCCCCCGGACCAGTGGCCCGACCTGCTTCTCGACCTGCCCGAGCTGCGCTACCCCGAACGGCTGAACTGCGCCGCCGAACTGCTCGCCGGCCCCGCCCCGGACCGCCCGGTCTTCCACACCCCGACCGGACCGGCCTGGACGTACGGCGAACTGCGGGCGCACGTGGACCGGATCGCGCACCTGCTCACCGGCGAGCTCGGTGTCGTACCGGGCAACCGCGTGCTGCTGCGCGGCCCGACCACCCCCTGGCTCGCCGCCTGCTGGCTCGCCGTGCTGAAGGCGGGCGCCGTCGCCGTCACCGTGCTGGCGCAGCAGCGCCCGCACGAGCTGGCGACGATCTGCGAGATCGCGCGGGTGCGGCACGCGCTGTGCGACGTCCGCGCCGTCGACGACCTCGCCAAGGCGGAGGTCCCGCATCTCGCCGTCACGACGTACGGCGGCGACTCCCCCGACGACCTGCTGCGCCGGCCGGCGCCCGCGGACCCGTACCCGGCCGTATCCACCGCGGCCGACGACGTGGCGCTGATCGCGTTCACCTCGGGGACCACCGGACGGCCCAAGGGGTGCATGCACTTCCACCGGGACGTGCTCGCGATCGCGGACACGTTCTCCCGGCACGTGCTGCGGCCGGTCGCCGACGACGTCTTCGCCGGCAGTCCCCCGCTGGGCTTCACCTTCGGTCTCGGCGGCCTCGTCGTGTTCCCGCTGCGGGCCGGGGCGAGCGCGCTGCTGCTCGAACAGGCGCACCCGGACCAGCTGGCGGCGGCCGTCGCGGAGCACCGGGTCTCCGTGCTGTTCACGGCGCCGACCGCGTACCGCGCGATGCTCGCCTCGGACGGCGGCCACGACCTGTCGTCGCTGCGGCGCTGCGTCTCCGCGGGCGAGAACCTGCCCGCGGCCACCTGGCGGGCCTGGCACGAGCGCACCGGGGTGCGGATCATCAACGGCATCGGCGCCACCGAACTGCTGCACATCTTCATCTCGGCGGCCGACGACGCCATCCGCCCCGGGACGACGGGCGTGCCGGTGCCGGGCTGGCAGGCGCGGGTGCAGGACGCGCACGGCGTGCCCGTGCCGGACGGCGAACCCGGCCTGCTCGCCGTGCGCGGCCCGGTCGGCTGCCGCTATCTCGCCGACGAGCGCCAGCGCGCGTACGTACGCGACGGCTGGAACGTCACCGGCGACACCTACGTCCGTGAGAGCGACGGTTGGTTCCGCTACGTCGCCCGCGCCGACGACATGATCATCTCGGCGGGCTACAACATCGCCGGACCCGAGGTCGAGGACGCCCTGCTGCGCCACCCGGACGTGGTCGAGGCCGCCGTGGTGGGCCGGCCCGACGAGGCGCGCGGACAGGTCGTCGTCGCCTACGCGGTCCTGCGCCAGGGTGCCGCCCCCGACGCCGAGGCGCTGCGCGCCTTCGTCAAGTCCGAACTGGCGCCGTACAAGTGCCCGCGCGAGGTGGTGTTCCTGGATTCGCTGCCGCGTACGGCGACGGGCAAGCTCCAGAGATTCCTGCTCCGGGACAGCGCAGGTGACGGGCAGTGACACCGAAGACCTAAGATGATCAACGTGCCCGACCAACCTGCTCCACGGTCTCTCATCGTCACGCTCTACGGCGCGTACGGCCGCTTCGTGACCGGCCCGCTGCCCGTCGCCGAACTGATCCGGCTGCTCGCCGCGGTCGGGGTGGACGCGCCCTCCGTGCGGTCGTCGGTGTCCCGGCTCAAACGCCGCGGCCTGCTGCTGCCCGCGCGCACGCGGACGGGCGCCGCCGGGTACGAACTCTCCGCGGAGGCACGGCAGTTGCTCGACGACGGCGACCGGCGCATCTACGCCACCGCACCGCCCGAGGACGTCGGCTGGGTGCTCGCGGTGTTCTCCGTGCCGGAGTCGGAACGGCAGAAGCGGCACGTGCTGCGCTCGCGGCTGGCCGGGCTCGGCTTCGGCACCGCGGCTCCCGGGGTGTGGATCGCCCCGGCCCGGCTGTTCGAGGAGACCCGGCACACCCTGCGGCGGCTGCGCCTCGATCCGTACGTCGACTTCTTCCGCGGGGAGCACCTCGGCTTCGCCGCCACCGCCGACGCGGTCGCCCGCTGGTGGGACCTGGCCGCGATCGCAAAGGAGCACGAGGCGTTCCTCGACCGGCACGAGCGGGTCCTGCACGCGTGGGAGGGGCGCGCGGACACCCCGCCCGAGGCGGCGTACCACGACTATCTGCTCGCCCTCGACTCCTGGCGCCACCTGCCCTACACCGACCCCGGGCTGCCGCCCGCGCTGCTGCCCGGCGACTGGCCGGGCGCCCGCTCCGCCGAGGTCTTCCAGGGGCTGCACGAGCGGCTGCGGGACGCGGGGGCGGCCTTCGCCGGGGTGTGACCGGCGAAGGCCGGCTGCGCGCAGTTCCGCGGCCCCGAGCCCCGCAGCCCTGTCGACCCGTCGTCCCGCAGCCGCTCGCACCATGTTTCCCTCGGACACCTGGCGTCACTAAGGCAAACCTCAGGTTGTTTAACCGGTCCTCTCAGACTTCTTACCTACCGTTCACCGCGACGCATGCGACGCGTTGACGAACAGGTGAGAAAGAGGGCTGTAGCGGATGACCAGCACGCCAAGGACCCAGGGGGCCACGATCTGGCTGACGGGGTTGCCGAGCGCGGGCAAGACGACGATCGCCCGGCTCCTCGGCGACCGCCTGAAGGCCGAGGGGCACCGCGTGGAGGTCCTCGACGGCGACGAGATTCGCCGTTTCCTCTCCGCCGGTCTCGGCTTCTCGCGCGCCGACCGCGACACGAACGTGCAGCGCATCGGGCTGGTCTCGGAGGTTCTCGCCCGCAACGGCGTGCTGTCCGTGGTCCCCGTGATCGCGCCGTACGCCGACAGCCGGGACGCGGTGCGGGCACGGCACGAGAAGAGCTCCACGCCGTATCTGGAGGTGCATGTGGCGACCCCGGTCGAGGTGTGCAGCGCCCGGGACGTCAAGGGCCTGTACGCCCAGCAGGCCGCGGGCGAGCTGACCGGGCTGACCGGTGTCGACGACCCGTACGAGGAGCCCGCGGACCCGTCGCTGGTGCTGCGCACGCAGGAGCAGACGCCCCGGGAGTCGGCGGACGCGGTGCACGCGCTGCTGGCGGAGCGGGGGCTGGTGTGACCGGCTTCTCCCTCTCCCACCTGGACTCCCTCGAGTCCGAGGCGGTGCACATCTTCCGCGAGGTGGCGGGCGAGTTCGAACGGCCGGTGATCCTCTTCTCCGGCGGCAAGGACTCCATCGTCATGCTGCACCTGGCGCTCAAGGCGTTCGCGCCCGCGCCGGTGCCCTTCTCCCTGCTCCACGTCGACACCGGACACAACTTCCCCGAGGTCCTCGACTACCGCGACCGCGCCGTCGCCACCCACGGACTGCGCCTGCACGTCGCCTCCGTCCAGGACTACATCGACCGCGGAGTGCTCAGGGAACGCCCCGACGGCACCCGCAACCCGCTGCAGACCCTCCCCCTCACCGAGAAGATCCAGAGCGAGAAGTTCGACGCCGTCTTCGGCGGCGGCCGCCGCGACGAGGAGAAGGCCCGCGCCAAGGAACGCGTCTTCTCCCTGCGCGACGAGTTCTCCCAGTGGGACCCCCGCCGCCAGCGCCCCGAACTCTGGAACCTCTACAACGGCCGCCACGCACCCGGCGAACACGTCCGCGTCTTCCCCCTCTCCAACTGGACCGAACTCGACGTCTGGCAGTACATCGCCCGCGAGGACATCGAGCTGCCGCAGATCTACTTCGCGCACGAGCGCGAGGTGTTCAAGCGGAGCGGGATGTGGCTGACCGCGGGCGAGTGGGGCGGCCCCAAGGACGGCGAGAACGTCGAGAAGCGGCAGGTCCGCTACCGCACCGTCGGCGACATGTCCTGCACCGGAGCCGTGGATTCGGACGCGGTGACGCTGGACCAGGTGATCTCGGAGATCGCGGCGTCCCGGCTGACCGAGCGCGGCGCCACCCGCGCCGACGACAAGCTCTCCGAGGCCGCGATGGAAGACCGCAAGCGCGAGGGGTACTTCTAGACATGAGCACCAGCACCACGCCGGAACACGCCTTCGACGGACGGGCGTTCGCGGACACCACCCTGCTGCGGTTCGCCACCGCCGGCTCCGTCGACGACGGCAAGTCCACCCTCGTCGGACGCCTCCTGCACGACTCCAAGTCCGTCCTCACCGACCAGCTCGAGGCCGTCGAACACGCCTCCCGCAACCGCGGCCAGGACACCCCCGACCTCGCCCTGCTCACCGACGGCCTGCGCGCCGAACGCGAACAAGGCATCACCATCGACGTCGCCTACCGCTACTTCGCCACCCCCAAGCGACGCTTCATCCTCGCCGACACCCCCGGCCACGTGCAGTACACCCGCAACATGGTCACCGGCGCCTCCACCGCCGAACTCACCGTCATCCTCGTCGACGCCCGCAACGGCGTCGTCGAACAGACCCGCCGCCACGCCGCCATCGCCGCCCTCCTGCGCGTCCCCCACGTCGTCCTCGCCGTCAACAAGATGGACCTCGTCGACTAC
>NZ_LAVA02000051.1 GCF_000974985.2 Streptomyces mangrovisoli
GACGTGCCCGCACGGGTTCACGTGCCGACCGAGGCATATGCCTAGGGGGCGCGGGGAACTGCGCGACCAGCCACGACGCACCCGCACCGACCCCCGAGCCGAACCCCCCACCCCCCAAGGGGCGCGAGGAACTACGCAATCACCCGCGACGCCCCACGCAGGGACACCGCACGTCGTCCGTCCCACTAAAATCAACCCCCTGATGACTGCCACCCTCGTCGTGAAGAACCTCGCCGCCGGCCACGGCGACCGCTCGCTGTTCGCCGGGCTCGACCTCGTCGTCGCGCCCGGAGACGTCATCGGTCTCGTCGGTGCCAACGGCGCGGGCAAGTCCACCCTGCTGCGGCTGCTCGCCGGGCTCGCCGCCCCCGAACAGGGCGAGCTGAAGCTCTCCCCGCCGACCGCGACCGTCGGCCACCTGCCCCAGGAGCCGGACCGCCGCCCCGGCGAGACGGTCCGCGAGTTCCTCGCCCGCCGCACCGGCGTGGCCGAGGCGCAGCGCGCGATGGACGAGGCCACCCAGGCGCTCGTCGACGGCGCCCCCGGCGCGGACGACGCCTACGCCACCACCCTGGAGCGCTGGCTCGACCTCGGCGGCGCCGACCTCGACGAGCGCGCCGAGGAGGTGGCCGGCACCCTCAACCTCGGCGTCGGCCTCGACCAGCCGATGACCTCCCTGTCCGGCGGCCAGGCCGCCCGCGCCTCGCTCGCCTCCCTCCTGCTGTCCCGCTACGACGTCTTCCTCCTCGACGAGCCCACCAACGACCTCGACCTGGACGGCCTGGAGCGGCTCGAACGCTTCGTGCAGGGCCTGCGCGCCGGGACCGTCGTCGTCAGCCACGACCGCGAGTTCCTCACCCGCACGGTCACCAAGGTCCTCGAACTCGACCTGGCACAGGGGCAGATCAACCTCTACGGCGGCGGATACGCGGCCTATCTGGAGGAGCGCGACGTCGCCCGGCGGCACGCCCGGGACGACTACGAGGAGTACGCCGACAAGCGCGCCGCCCTCCAGGACCGGGCGCAGATGCAGCGCTCCTGGATGGACAAGGGCGTGAAGAACGCCCGCCGCAAGGCGAACAACGACAACGACAAGATCGGCCGCAAGTTCCGCAGCGAGGCCAGCGAGAAGCAGGCCGCCAAGGCGCGTCAGACGCAGCGCATGATCGAGCGGCTGGACGTCGTCGAGGAACCCCGCAAGGAGTGGGAGCTGCGGATGGAGATCGCGTCCGCGGCCCGCTCCGGGGCCGTCGTCGCGACGCTGCGCGACGCCGAGGTGCGGCGCGGGGACTTCACCTTCGGGCCGGTCTCCCTCCAGGTCGACTGGGCCGACCGGATCGCGGTCACCGGAGCCAACGGCGCGGGCAAGTCCACGCTGCTCGGCGCCCTGCTGGGCCGGGTCCCGCTGGACGCCGGACACGCGTCCCTCGGCTCCGGCGTGCTGGTCGGCGAGGTCGATCAGGCCCGCGCCCTGTTCCACGGCCCGCAGTCCCTGCTGGACGCCTTCTGCGCGGCCGTACCGGACACCGAGCCGGTCGAAGTGCGCACGCTGCTGGCCAAGTTCGGGCTGAAGTCCGACCACGTGCTGCGCCCCGCGACGAGCCTGTCCCCGGGCGAGCGCACCCGGGCGGCGCTGGCGCTGCTCCAGGGCCGGGGTGTCAACCTGCTCGTCCTCGACGAGCCGACCAACCACCTCGACCTGCCCGCCATCGAGCAGTTGGAGTCCGCGCTCGACGCCTACGAGGGCACCCTCCTGCTGGTCACCCACGACCGCCGGATGCTCGACGCGGTCCACGTGACCCGCCGCCTGGAGGTCACCGCAGGCAAGGTGACGGAGAGCTAGTTCCGAGGACGGTCCTCGCCCCTTTCCCTCTCACGGAACCCGAGGACCGCCCGCTCCACCCGGCCCGATGCGCCCGACGCGTCACCGCGTCCCCGGCGCCGCATCGGGACTGTACGCACGCTGCCCTACCGCGTCATCGGTCGGCCGGATGCCGTCCGGCGTCACCGCGCGCCGGACCCCGCACAGCCGCACCGGGCCCGGCGACCACACCTCGTGGTCCCCGGGCCCGGGTGCGGGTCAGCGGCGGCCCTTGTCGCCCGGGTCGACGAGGCCCGCGCGGCGCAGGGCGTCGGCCATGGCGCTGTTCGCCGGGGGCGGCGCCGACTGGCGGTTGCCGCCACCGGACTTGCCGCCGCCGGACTGCCGGCCGGCGCCGGTGGACTGGCGGTTCTGCCGCTGCTGCGGCGGGCGGCCGCCGCCGCGCCGGCCGCGGGCGCCCGGATCGGCCTGCTCGCCGCCCTGCGCGGCCGCCTCGTCGTCCAGCCGCAGCGTCAGCGAGATCCGCTTGCGCGGGATGTCCACGTCCAGGACCTTCACCTTGACGATGTCACCCGGCTTGACGACGTCCCGCGGGTCCTTGACGAACGTCCTGGACATCGCGGAGACATGGACGAGGCCGTCCTGGTGCACGCCGACGTCCACGAACGCGCCGAAGGCCGCCACGTTCGTCACGACGCCCTCCAGGACCATGCCCGGCGCCAGGTCGGCGATCTTCTCGACGCCCTCCTTGAACGAGGCCGTCTTGAAGGCGGGCCGAGGGTCGCGTCCGGGCTTCTCCAGCTCCTTGAGGATGTCGGTCACGGTCGGCAGGCCGAAGGTGTCGTCGACGAACTCGTTCGCCTTGAGCGACCGCAGCACCGACGTGTTGCCGACGAGCGAGGCCACCGCCTGGCCGGTGGTCTTCACCATGCGGCGGACCACCGGATAGGCCTCCGGGTGCACGCTGGAGGCGTCCAGCGGGTCGCTGCCGCCGCGGATGCGCAGGAAGCCCGCGCACTGCTCGAACGCCTTCGGGCCGAGCCGGGCCACGTTCTTCAGCTCCCCGCGGGAGGTGAACGGGCCGTTGGAGTCGCGGTGCGCCACGATGTTCTCGGCGAGCGCCGAGGAGATCCCGGACACCCGCGAGAGCAGCGGCACGGACGCCGTGTTGACGTCCACGCCGACGCCGTTCACACAGTCCTCCACCACCGCGTCCAGCGAACGCGACAGCTTCACCTCGGACAGGTCGTGCTGGTACTGCCCGACCCCGATCGACTTCGGGTCGATCTTCACCAGTTCGGCCAGCGGGTCCTGGAGCCGGCGCGCGATGGACACCGCGCCGCGCAGCGACACGTCCATGTCCGGGAACTCCCGCGAGGCGTACGCGGAGGCCGAGTACACCGACGCGCCCGCCTCCGACACCATCACCTTGGTGAGCTTCAACTCCGGGTGCTTGGTGATGAGTTCACCGGCGAGCTTGTCGGTCTCGCGGGACGCCGTGCCGTTGCCGATCGCGATCAGCTCGACCTGGTGGCGCTGCGCGAGCACGGCCAGCTTGGCGATCGCCTCGTCCCACTTGTTGGCCGGGACGTGCGGGTAGATCACGTCGGTGGCCACGGCCTTGCCGGTCGCGTCGATCACCGCGACCTTCACGCCCGTGCGGAAGCCCGGGTCCAGGCCCAGCGTGGCGCGGGTGCCCGCCGGGGCGGCGAGCAGCAGGTCGCGCAGGTTGGCCGCGAACACGTCGACCGCCTCGTCCTCGGCCGCCGTGCGCAGCCGCAGCCGCAGGTCGATCCCGAGGTGCACCAGGATGCGGGTCCGCCAGGCCCAGCGGACGGTGTCCGCGAGCCACTTGTCGCCCGGCCGGCCCTGGGCGGCGATGCCGAACCGGCCCGCCACGATGCCCTCGTACGACGACGGGCCCTCGGTCGGCTCCTCCGGCTCCAGGACGAGGTCGAGGACCTCCTCCTTCTCGCCGCGCAGCATCGCGAGGATCCGGTGCGAGGGCAGCTCGGTGAAGGGCTCGGCGAAGTCGAAGTAGTCGGCGAACTTGGCGCCCGCCTCCTCCTTGCCGTCGCGCACCTTCGCCGCGAGGCGCCCGCGCGTCCACATGCGCTCGCGCAGCTCGCCGATCAGGTCCGCGTCCTCGGAGAAGCGCTCGGTGAGGATGGCGCGCGCGCCGTCCAGGGCGGCCTGCGGATCGGCGACGCCCTTGTCCGCGTCGACGAACGCGGCCGCCGCGGCGAGCGGGTCGACGGACGGGTCCCCGAGCAGCCCCTCGGCCAGCGGTTCGAGACCGGCCTCGCGCGCGATCTGCGCCTTCGTACGGCGCTTCGGCTTGTACGGCAGGTAGATGTCCTCGAGCCGCGCCTTGGTCTCGGCGGCGCGGATCTGCGCCTCCAGCTCCTCGGTCAGCTTGCCCTGCTCACGCACCGACTCCAGGATCGCGGTCCGCCGCTCCTCCAGCTCCCGCAGATACCGCAGCCGCTCCTCGATCGTGCGCAGCTGCGCGTCGTCGAGCATCTCGGTCGCTTCCTTGCGGTAGCGCGCGATGAAGGGCACGGTCGAACCGCCGTCGAGCAGTTCCACGGCGGATCTGACCTGCCGCTCCCTTACGCCGAGCTCCTCGGCGATCCTGCCTTCGATGGACCCTGCTGCCAGGGACCCGGGTGTCGTCACGATCCGGTACCGCCTTCTCCGCTTCGGGTTGCGCGGCAATTGTGGCAGGTGGCGCCGACAGGTGGGGATCAGGGCGGCCACCGGCACGGCGCGTCCTGCCCCCGTCGACCCAGGTCCGCGTCGCCTCCGGCGCCGCCGGCCGAGGATACGGACATGGCAGGAAAGGTGGGGTTCTCGTCATTGCTGCCCCGGCCGGGTCCGCGAAGAATCGGAGCCATGACGCAGCGCACCGTTCTCGTCGTCCTCTTCGACGGCGTGCAGAGTCTCGACGTCACCGGTCCCCTGGAGGTCTTCGCGGGCGCGGAGACGCACACCCCGGGCAGCTACCGGATCCGTACGGCCTCCCTCGACGGCTCGGCCGTCCGCACCTCCAGCGGACTCACCCTCGTACCGGACGGGGCGCTGGCCGGCGGACCCGCGCCGCACACCCTCGTCGTCCCCGGCGGCCGGGGCACCCGGCATCCCGACCCGGCCCTGGTCGACCTCCTGGGCGACCTGGGGCCGCGCGCCGAGCGCCTGGTGTCCGTGTGCACCGGCGCGATCCTGCTGGCCCGTGCCGGGCTGCTGGACGGCCGCCGGGCCACCACCCACTGGGCGTACTGCGACCGGCTCGCCCGCGACCACCCGGCCGTGCACGTCGATCCGGACCCCATCTTCGTGCGCGACGGCCGGGTCGCCACCTCCGCCGGGGTCACCTCCGGCATCGACCTGGCGCTCGCCCTGGTCGAGGAGGACCTCGGGCGGGACACCGCCCTCACCGTCGCCCGCCACCTGGTCGTCTTCCTGCGCAGGCCCGGCAACCAGGCCCAGTTCAGCGCGCAGCTCGCGGCGCAGACCGCGCGGCGCGACCCGCTGCGCGAGGTCCAGCAGTGGATCACCGAGCATCCGGGCGGCGACCTGTCCGTCGAGGCGCTGGCCGCCCGCGCCCGGCTCTCGCCCCGCCACTTCGCCCGCGCCTTCCAGGCCGAGACCGGCACCACCCCCGGCCGCTACGTCGACCGGGTCCGCCTCGAACACGCCCGTCGGCTCCTGGAGGACACCGGCGACGGCGTGGAGGAGATCTCGCGCGCCAGCGGCTACGGCACCCCCGAGGCGATGCGGCGCGCGTTCGTCAAGGCGCTCGGCACGGCTCCCGCGGAGTACCGCCGCCGCTTCCGCCCCGCGCCCGCCACCACCCTGCGCACACCCACCCGCTGAAGGGACTTCCATGCAGATCGCCATCCTGCTCTACGACCGCTTCACCGCCCTCGACGCGGTGGGACCGTACGAGACGCTGAGCCGGCTGCCGGGCGCCGAGACCGTGTTCGTGGCCGAGCGCACCGGGCCCGTCCGCAACGAGACCGGCAACCTCGCGCTGACCGCGGACCGCACGCTGGCGGAGGTGCCGGAGCCGGGCATCGTCGTCGTCCCGGGCGGGCCCGGCCAGTCCGCGCAGATGACGAACGGCGCGCTGCTCGACTGGCTGCGCGCCGCGGACGCCGGCAGCGAGTGGACCACGTCCGTGTGCACCGGGTCGCTGCTGCTGGGCGCCGCCGGGCTGCTCACCGGCCGATCGGCCACCAGCCACTGGCTCGCGCTGGAACAGCTGCGGGCCCACGGCGCCGAACCCACCGGCCGCCGCGTGGTCTTCGACGGCAAGTACGTCACCGCCGCCGGTGTCTCCTCCGGGATCGACATGGGCCTCGCCCTGCTGGGTCGGATCGCGGGCGACGACCACGCGCGCGCCGTGCAGCTGCTGACCGAGTACGACCCGCAGCCGCCGTACGACAGCGGGTCGCCTCAGAAGGCTCCGGCGCACCTGGTCGCGGAGTTCCGCGGCAGGAGCCGCTTCCTCCTGACGTGAACCGCCGCGCCCCGGGCCGCCGTTCGGCCAGGAGGCGGTCGGGCGGCCGTCCGCCGGCGAACCGGCGGCGATCCGATGGGGATACGGCGGCGATACGGCACCGGTCCGGCGGGGATCCGGTGTCAGTCCGACGGCGTCCAGGTGAAGCGTGGCGCCCGGCGCTCCAGGAACGCGGTCACGCCCTCCGCCGTGTCCGTGGCGGCGCGGGCCTGCCGTGACCAGTGGGCGTCCCGGTCCGTGCGGCCGTCGGCGAACTCCTTCGCCGCTGCCTGCGTCAGCTGCGAGCGCGTCGCCAGGACGCGGGTGAACTCGGCGACCCGTTTGTCGAGTTCGCCCTCCTCCAGCACCTCGTCCACCAGGCCGGTGCGCAGCGCCCGGTCCGTGTCGATCAACTCACCCGAGAACAGCAGGTACTTGGCGGCCGCGGGCCCCACCAGTGCGACGAGCCGGCGGGTCGAGGAGGCCGGGTAGACGATCCCGAGCTTCGCCGGTGTCACGCCGAACAGCGTGCCCTGCGCCGCGAACCGCAGATCGCACGCCGCGGCCAGCTGCGCCCCACCGCCCACGCAGTGTCCCCGGATCGCGGCCAGGGTCGGCTTCGGGAACGTGGCGAGCGCCTCCTCCGCGGCGACGGCGAGCCGCTGGGCCTCCTCCGGCGAGCCGCGCAGCGTCGAGATGTCGGCCCCGGCGCAGAAGGTGCCGCCCGCCCCGGTGAGCACCAGGGCCCGCACGGCGGGGTCGCGGGCGAGGGAGCCGAGCAGCGGGGGCAGCGCCGCCCACATCGCGGCCGTCATCGCGTTGCGCTTGGCCGGATGGTCGATGACGACGGTGGCGACCGAGTCGGTCACCTCGTGCAGCAGCTGGGGCTCCATGCGCCGGATGCTATCCGGGCCACCACGGCCGGGCCGTCCGCGGGGCGGGGCCCCGGGGCCGCTCAGGGGATGGCAAACCCGTACAACCGTAATAAGTTGAAAAGCTGGCGCAGCAGCGCCATCTTCGGTCGGGAGTCTGTCATTTTCGGTCGCAGGCGATCGAATGTGCTCGATATTCGTCTACTTGCGTTCAGAACTCGGGTGTAACGCGGCGCGTTACCAACACTCGACATGTGGTGACAATCGAGCGCAAGGGTGGCGACCGGACGATGGAGAACCACGGGCGTGGGTTCGGCCCTCGCCCAGAGAGCGGCGGAGTACCCCTCGACGGCGTACCCGGGCCCCGGCCGCCGCAGCCGTTGCCGTACGAAGGGGTGTGGCGGTTCACCGCCGCCGCCGTCGACGCCTCGGTCCCGCAGGCCCGGCACGCGGTGCGCGACCTGCTCTTCCGCCAGGGCGTACCGGTCTCGGACGATCTGGTCCACGGACTGCTGCTGATCGTCTCGGAGCTCGTCACCAACGCGGTCAAGCACGCGGCGCTGCTGTCGCCGACGCTCGCCGTCGAGGTCGCCGTGGGAGCCGAGTGGGTGCGGGTGTCCGTCGAGGACAACCACCCCTACCGGCCCACCGCCCTGGAGACCGCCCACAGCGAGACGGGCGGCAGGGGTCTGCTGCTGGTGCGCGAGGTCACCCTGGAGGCGGGCGGCGTGTGCGACGTCGAGCACACGGCGAGCGGCGGCAAGGTGATCTGGGCCGCCCTGCCGCTCAAGCCGGTGCGGGTGGGGTGAGGTTCACCAGTCCGCGGACGCGCCCGTCAGCTCCCTGACCGCGGGGCGCGCCGCGTCCAGCACGGTGTAGAACCACGACGAGAAGGTGTCCTTCGCGTGCCGCTCCGCCAGCTCGTCGGGGGTCACGAACGCCGTCGCGCCGACCTCCTCCGGGTCCGGCCGCAGCGGGGACTGCACCAGCCCCACGAAGAGATGGTTGTACTCCTGCTCCACCAGGCCCGAGTCCGGGTCCGGGTGGTTGTAGCGCACGGTGCCCGCCTCGGCGAGCAGCGAGGGGGAGACCCCGAGCTCCTCGTACGTGCGCCGGGCCGCCGCCGCGAACGGCGCCTCGCCCGGGTAGGGGTGGCCGCAGCAGGTGTTGGACCAGACGCCGGGGGAGTGGTACTTGCCGAGCGCCCGCTGCTGGAGCAGCAGCCGGCCGCGCTCGTCGAAGAGGAACACCGAGAACGCCCGGTGCAGCTGTCCCGGCGGCTGGTGGGCGGCGAGCTTCTCCGCGGTGCCGATCGTCACACCGTTCTCGTCGACCAGTTCCAGCAGAATCGCGTCAGCGGTGCCGTTCGACGCCGTGTGCGGCGCGGTGGCAGGTGTGATCGGCATACCCATCCTTCGCATCGGTCTCGGGACCCAAGTCTGCCGTACGAATCCGGCACTCCCGGACATCGCTGTTGATCGTGCCCGGCGCGGCGGACCGAGAACCGCCCGTCGGTCTCGCACACGCGTCGGAGGGCGTCCGGGTGCGACCGCTCCATGCAGCTGCTTGATGCACCTGCTTCGTACACCCTCTTCGTACACCCTCGTGGGCCCTGGCGGGGGACCGCCCCCCGCGCCTCAGTGGCAGAGCCGCGCCTCGTGCTCCGCGTGCCCGCCGGGCTCCAGCTGGAAGGTGCAGTGCTCGACGTCGAAGTGGCCGCCGAGGCACTCCTGGAGCTCGTGCAGCATCTTCTCGTGGCCGATGGCGGTCAGCAGGTCGGAGGCCACCACGACGTGCGCGGACAGCACCGGAAGCCCGGAGGTGATCGTCCAGGCGTGCAGGTCGTGCACGTCCTCGACGCCGTCCAGGGCGAGGATGTGCGAGCGCACCTCGGCCATGTCGACGCCCTTGGGCGCGGCCTCCAGCAGCACGTCGAGCGTCTCGCGCAGCAGCTTCACCGTGCGCGGGACGATCAGCACGCCGATGGCGATGGACGCGATCGGGTCGGCCGCCTGCCAGCCGGTGGTCAGGATCACCGCACCGGCGATCAGCACCGCCGTCGACCCCAGCGCGTCCGCGGCGACCTCCAGGAAGGCGGCCCGCACGTTCAGGCTGTCGGCCTGGCCGCCCATCAGCACCATCAGCGAGACCATGTTCGCGAAGAGGCCGATCACGCCGAACACCAGGGTCAGCCCGCCCGCCGTGTCGGCGGGCGTGAAGAACCGCTGGACGGCCTCGAACAGGACGTACCCGCCCACGCCGAGCAGCAGCAGGCAGTTCGCGAGCGCGGCGAGGATCTCCGCGCGGGCGTACCCGAAGGTGCGCTTCTCGCTCGGCGGGCGGTTCGCGAAGTGGATCGCGAGCAGGGCCATGACGAGGCCCAGGGCGTCGGTGGCCATGTGCGCCGAGTCGGCGATCAGCGCGAGCGAGTCCGCGAGGACGCCGCCGACGACCTCGACCACCATCACGCCGAGGGTGATGCCCAGCGCGATCCGCAGCCTGCCGCGGTGCGCGGCCGAGGCGGTGCCGCCGCCCGGAGCGCCGTGCGCGTGCCCGTGCGCGTGATCGTGACCGGCCCCCATGGCCCTCCGCCCTTCGGTGTCGTGTCCGGCTGTCCGGCGGTCCGGTCCTCGGGTGAGGAGTTCCCGGTGAGGAGTTCCCGCCGGCCGTGCCGTACGCATGCCCGTACGGCTCCACAGTGAACTACGGGTGGGGGGTATCGGGCAACGCGGCACTGAACACCGTTGTCATGTGCTCTGACCTGCGCAAACGAAACGCAGGTCAGACCCCTCACGCGCCCTGGTGCAGCACCCAGCCCTGCCACGCCGACGCGACCATCTCCCGCACCCCGAGCCGCGCCCGCCAGCCCAGCTCCTCGGCCGCGAGGTCGGCCGACGCGACCGCGCGCGGCGCGTCGCCGGGGCGGCGCGGCTCCACCAGCGCGGCCCGGTACTCGCCGGTCACCTCGCCGATCGTGGTGATCATCTCCCGTACCGAGACGCCCGTCCCGCGCCCGATGTTGACCGTCAGGTCACCCCGCGCGCCGTCGGCGAGCCGCCGCGCCGCCGCCAGATGCGCCTCGGCCAGGTCGGCCACGTGGATGTAGTCGCGGACGCAGGTGCCGTCCGGCGTCGGGTAGTCGTCGCCGAAGATCCGCGGGGCCTCGTCGCGGCTGAGCCGGTCGAAGACCATCGGCACGATGTTGAACACCCCGGTGTCGGCCAGCTCCGGCGCCGCGGCACCCGCCACGTTGAAGTAGCGCAGGCAGGTGGTGGCCATGCCGTGCGCCTGTCCGGCCGCGCGGACCAGCCACTCCCCGGCGAGCTTGGTCTCGCCGTAGGGGTTGACCGGGGCGCAGGGGGTGTCCTCGGTGATCAGTTCCGTGTCCGGGTCGCCGTAGACCGCCGCGGAGGAGGAGAAGACGAAGCGGCCGACGCCCGCCTTCGCGGCGGCGTCGAGGAGCGTGCCGAGGCCGCCCACGTTCTCCCGGTAGTAGTAGGTGGGCCGCGCGACGGACTCGGCGACCTGCTTGCGGGCGGCCAGGTGCACGATGCCCGTCACCTCGTGTTCGCCCAGCAGTCGCTCGAGCAGCTCGGGGTCGCTCGCCGAGCCCCGCTCCAGCGGCACGCCCTCGGGCAGTCGCGCCGCGTGCCCCGCCGACAGGTCGTCGAGCACGACCACACGCTCGCCGGCCGCCGTCATGGCGCGCGTCACATGGGCCCCTATGTATCCGGCACCGCCGGTGATCAGCCACGTCATGGTCGCCCACCCTACGTGCCGCCCCGAACGCCGCCGGTCGCCCCGAGGGCGCCATATAGGAGGTATGCCGGAAGTGGGGCGGAGTTTGTCGCGCGCGCCGGGCATCGCCGATGATGATCGAGGCGAAGGCGCAGGCAGACCGGGTTGATGCGGCAGTGAACGCCCGGTGAACGCAAACTTCTCATCATCGGATAGCCTCTGCCGACATGCCGCCCCGGCGCCGCCGGCAAGGGCGCCACCATCATGCTCATGACCGGCGCGCGCCGTCGGCACCCAGGGAGTGAGTTCGGTTGTCGACCGCCATCCTCACCGGTCAGCCGGTACCCGGCTCGTCGATCGAAGGCGATCTGCGGTCCCTCGGCTATGAGGTACGGATCGCCGCCGATGCCGCCGACGCCGGGCAGCTGCTCGCCGCGGTCCCGGCCGCCGAGCGGGTGGCCGTCGTGGACGCCCGCTTCGTCGGGCACGTGCACTCCCTGCGGCTCGGCCTCACCGACCCCCGCTTCGACCTCGCCGCCGTCCGTGGCGCCGTGACCGCCCAGAGCGCCGGACGCCCGGCCCTGGTGCGCGCGCTGGCCCGGCAGACCTCCGAGCGCGGCGGCACCGCGCTCGCCGTGGACAGCCTCGCCGACCGCGTCGTCACCGCCCTGGACGCCGACGGCGCCGAGGTGCACCGCCCCGACCTGGGCAGTCTCGTCGCCGCCGTCCCCGCCGACCCGGAGGCCCGCAACGCGGCCCGGCAGGCCGTGGACGCCGTAGACGACGAGGCCGTACGCCTGAAGTCGGCCGTGAAGGCCCGCGACGGCTTCTTCACCACCTACTGCATCAGCCCGTACTCCCGCTACATCGCCCGCTGGTGCGCCCGCCGGGGCCTGACCCCCAACCAGGTCACCACCGCCTCCCTGATCACCGCGCTGATCGCGGCGAGCTGCGCGGCCACCGGCACCCGGGGCGGCTACATTGCCGCGGGCGTGCTGCTGATCTGCTCCTTCGTGCTGGACTGCACCGACGGACAGCTGGCCCGCTACTCGCTCCAGTACTCCACGCTCGGCGCCTGGCTCGACGCCACCTTCGACCGGGCCAAGGAGTACGCCTACTACGCGGGCCTCGCGCTCGGGGCGGCCCGGGGCGGCGACGACGTATGGGCGCTCGCGCTCGGCGCGATGATCCTCCAGACCTGCCGGCACGTGGTCGACTTCTCGTTCAACGAGGCCAACCACGACGCCGCCGCCAACACCAGCCCCACGGCCGCCCTCTCCGACCGGCTCGACAGCGTCGGCTGGACGGTGTGGCTGCGGCGGATGATCGTGCTGCCGATCGGTGAGCGCTGGGCCATGATCGCCGTCCTCACGGCCGCCACCACCCCGCGGATCACCTTCTACGCCCTGCTCGTCGGCTGCGCCCTCGCGGCGACGTACACCACGGCGGGCCGGGTGCTGCGCTCGGTGACCCGCAAGGCGAGGCGCACCGACCGCGCGGCCCAGGCGCTCGCGGACCTCGCGGACAACGGCCCGCTCGCCGGTCTCGTGTCCCGCCGCCTGCCCGCCCCGGTCGGCGGCCCGCTCCTGGCGGCCCTCGCCGGTGTGGCGATTCTCGCGGTGTCCCTCTTCACCGGCCCCGCCTGGGCGCCGGTCGCGGGCGCCGTCGTGTACGTCCTGACCTCGGGCCTGGCCCTCGCCCGCCCGCTCAAGGGCGCCCTGGACTGGCTGGTCCCGCCGCTGTTCCGGGCCGCCGAGTACGGCACCGTCCTCGTCCTCGCGGTCAAAGCGGACGTGAACGGAGCCCTTCCGGCAGCTTTCGGGCTGGTTGCGGCCGTCGCCTACCATCACTACGACACGGTGTACCGCATTCGCGGCAACGCCGGTGCGCCGCCGGCCTGGCTGGTGCGCGCCATCGGGGGGCAGGAAGGGCGGACGTTGCTGGTCACCGTCCTCGCCGTACTGCTCACCGCGGCTCAGTTCAAGGTCGCGCTCACGGTTCTCGCCGTGGCCGTCGCCCTCGTGGTGCTCGTCGAGAGCATCCGCTTCTGGGTGTCCGCCCATCTGGGTGGGGCACCCGCCGTTCACGATGAAGGAGAAACCGCATGATCGGCCTCGTGCTGGCGGCAGGCGCCGGACGGCGCCTTCGCCCCTACACCGACAGCCTTCCCAAGGCGCTGGTGCCGGTGGGCCCGGAGGGCAAGGAGGACTCGATCACGGTGCTCGACCTCACCCTCGGCAACTTCGCCGAGGTCGGTCTCACGGAGGTCGCGATCATCGTCGGCTACCGCAAGGAAGCCGTGTACGAGCGCAAGGCGGCCCTGGAGGCGAAGTACGGCCTCACCATCACGCTCATCGACAACGACAAGGCCGAGGAGTGGAACAACGCCTACTCCCTGTGGTGCGGCCGTGACGCCCTCAAGGACGGCGTGATCCTCGCCAACGGCGACACCGTCCACCCGGTCTCCGTCGAGAAGACGCTGCTCGCCGCGCGCGGCGAGGGCAAGAAGATCATCCTCGCCCTCGACACGGTGAAGTCCCTCGCCGACGAGGAGATGAAGGTCGTCGTCGACCCCGAGAAGGGCGTCCGCAAGATCACCAAGCTGATGGACCCCGCCGAGGCCACCGGCGAGTACATCGGTGTCACCCTCATCGAGGGCGACGCGGCCGCCGAGCTCGGCGACGCGCTGAAGACCGTGTGGGAGACCGACCCGCAGCAGTTCTACGAGCACGGCTACCAGGAGCTCGTGAACCGCGGCTTCACGATCGACACGGCGCCGATCGGCGACGTGCAGTGGGTCGAGATCGACAACCACGACGACCTCGCGCGCGGCCGGGAGATCGCGTGCCAGTACTGACACGGCTGATCCCCTCGCCGCTCGTCGTGGACATCCGCCCGGGTGCCCTCGACGACCTGGCGGGCGTGCTCGCCGACGAGCGCATCTCGACGTCGGGCCGCCTCGCCGTGGCCGTGAGCACCGGTTCCGGTGCCCGGCTGCGCGAGCGGCTCGCGCCGAGCCTGCCCGGCGCCACCTGGTACGAGGTCGGCGGCGGCACCCTCGACGACGCGGTCCGGCTGGCCGGTGCCATGAAGTCCGGCCGCTACGACGCGGTCGTGGGCCTCGGCGGCGGCAAGATCATCGACTGCGCCAAGTTCGCCGCGGCGCGCGTCGGGCTGCCCCTGGTCGCGGTGCCGACCAACCTCGCGCACGACGGTCTGTGCTCGCCGGTCGCCACCCTCGACAACGACGCGGGCCGCGGCTCCTACGGTGTGCCCAACCCGATCGCGGCCGTCATCGACCTCGACGTCATCCGCGAGGCCCCGGTGCGCTTCGTGCGCGCGGGCATCGGCGACGCCATCTCCAACATCAACTCGATCGCGGACTGGGAGCTCGCCAACCGGGTCAACGGCGAGAAGATCGACGGTCTCGCCGCGGCCATGGCCCGGCAGGCCGGCGAGGCCGTGCTGCGCCACCCCGGCGGGATCGGCGACAACGACTTCCTCCAGGTGCTGGCCGAGGCGCTGGTGCTGACCGGTATCGCGATGTCGATCTCCGGTGACTCGCGCCCCGCTTCGGGCTCCTGCCACGAGATCAACCACGCCTTCGACCTGCTCTACCCCAAGCGCGCGGCCAGCCACGGCGAGCAGTGCGGCCTGGGCGCGGCCTTCGCGATGTATCTGCGCGGGGCCCACGAGGAGGCGGCGCACACGGCGGAGGTACTGCGCCGGCACGGGCTTCCGGTGCTGCCGGAGGAGATCGGCTTCACGGTGGACGAGTTCGTCCGCGCCGTGGAGTTCGCCCCGGAGACCCGGCCCGGCCGCTACACGATCCTCGAACACCTCGACCTCAAGACCGACCAGATCAAGGACATCTACGCCGACTATGTCAAGGCCATCGGTAGCTGAACTGAGACCGGTCGTGCACCCCGCGGGGGTCAAGGACCGGCGCAGCGGTGAGCACTGGGCGGGACGCCTCTACATGCGCGAGGTGTCCCTGCGCGTCGACCGCTTCCTGGTGAACACCAAGGTCACGCCCAACCAGCTCACGTACCTGATGACCGTCTGCGGCGTGCTCGCGGCCCCGGCGCTGCTGGTGCCGGGGATCACGGGCGCGCTGCTCGGCGTCCTCGCCACCCAGCTGTACCTGCTGCTGGACTGCGTCGACGGGGAGATCGCCCGCTGGCGGAAGCAGTACTCGCTGGCCGGTGTCTACCTGGACCGGGTCGGTGCCTACCTCACCGACGCGGCCGTCCTGGTCGGCCTCGGTCTGCGCGCCGCCGACCTCTGGGGCGGCGGCCGGATCGACTGGCTGTGGGCGTTCCTCGGCACCCTCGCCGCGCTCGGCGCCATCCTGATCAAGGCCGAGACGGACCTGGTCGGCGTGGCCCGGCACCAGACCGGCAAGGAACCCGTCAAGGAGTCCGCGTCCGAGCTGCGCTCCTCCGGCATGGCGCTGGCCCGCCGCGCGGCCGGGGCGCTGAAGTTCCACCGGCTGATCCTCGGCATCGAGGCGTCGCTGCTGATCGTGGTCCTCGCGATCGCGGACCAGATCCACGGCGACCTGTTCTTCACCCGGCTGGGCACCGCCGTCCTCGCGGGCATCGCGATGCTCCAGACCCTGCTGCACCTGGTGTCCATCCTCGCTTCGAGCAGGCTGAAGTGAGCGGCATGAAGGTCGGCGCCGTCATCATCACGATGGGCAACCGGCCCGACGAGCTGCGGGCGCTGCTCGACTCGGTCGCCAAGCAGGACGGCGACCGGGTCGAGGTGGTCGTGGTCGGCAACGGCGCGCCCGTCCCGGACGTCCCCGAGGGCGTGCGGACCGTCGAGCTGCCCGAGAACCTGGGCATCCCCGGCGGCCGCAACGTCGGCATAGCGGCGTTCGGCCCCGGCGGCCGCGATGTCGACATATTGCTCTTCCTCGACGACGACGGGCTGCTCGCCCAGCACGACACCGCCGAACTGTGCCGGCAGGCCTTCGCCGCCGACCCGGCGCTCGGCATCATCAGCTTCCGCATCGCCGACCCGGACACCGGCGTCACGCAGCGCCGCCACGTGCCGCGGCTGCGGGCCGCCGACCCGATGCGCTCCTCGCGGGTCACCACGTTCCTCGGCGGTGCCAACGCCGTACGCACCGAGGTGTTCGCCCAGGTGGGCGGGTTGCCGGACGAGTTCTTCTACGCCCACGAGGAGACCGACCTCGCCTGGCGGGCCCTCGACGCGGGCTGGATGATCGACTACCGGTCCGACATGGTGCTGTACCACCCCACGACCGCCCCCTCGCGGCACGCGGTCTATCACCGCATGGTCGCCCGCAACCGGGTGTGGCTCGCACGGCGCAATCTGCCCGCGCTTCTCGTCCCCGTCTATCTCGGGGTGTGGATGCTGCTGACGCTCGTGCGCCGGCCGTCCCGTCCGGCCCTCCAGGCCTGGTTCGGCGGCTTCCGGGAGGGCTGGAGCACTCCGTGCGGTCCCCGTCGGCCCATGAAATGGCGGACGGTATGGCGGTTGACACGACTGGGCCGGCCCCCCGTCATCTGACAAGCTCGGTCTGAGAGCCCAGGGCCCCCACCGCGGCCCCCGGCCCCGCCGGGCCGGAGCAGCCGCGCATCTCTTGAACGAAAGATCCACCCGTGAGTGAGACAACGCAGGACGCCGTCGCGCCGCGCGCGACGGTGTCGCCCGACCAGCAACTGACCGCGGCGCAGCTCGCCGCGAAGTACGGGCTGGCCGTCAGCGGCGCCCGCCCCTCGCTGGCCGAGTACGCGCGCCAGCTGTGGGGACGGCGTCACTTCATCCTGGCCTTCTCGCAGGCGAAGCTGACCGCCCAGTACAGCCAGGCCAAGCTCGGCCAGCTGTGGCAGGTGGTGACCCCGCTGCTCAACGCGGGCGTGTACTACTTCATCTTCGGCGTCATCCTGCACGCCAACCGCGGTCTGCCGCAGAACGTCTACTTCCCGTTCCTGGTCACCGGCGTGTTCGTGTTCACGTTCACGCAGAGCTCGATCATGTCGGGCGTACGGGCGATCTCCGGCAACCTCGGCCTGGTGCGCGCGCTGCACTTCCCGAGGGCCTCGCTGCCCATCTCGTTCGCGCTCCAGCAGCTCCAGCAGCTGCTGTTCTCCATGATCGTGCTGTTCGTCGTCACGATCGCCTTCGGCAGCTACCCGGGCCTGTCCTGGTTCCTGATCCTGCCGGTCCTCGCGCTGCAGTTCCTGTTCAACACCGGGCTCGCGCTGATCGTCGCGAGGATGGGCGCCAAGACGCCCGACCTCGCGCAGCTGCTGCCGTTCATCCTGCGCACCTGGATGTACCTGTCCGGGGTCATGTTCTCCATCAGCCACCTGCTGGCGGGCCGCTCCGAGCTGTTCATCCGTGCGATGCAGGCGAACCCGGCCGCCGTCTACATGGACCTGATGCGCTTCGCGCTCATCGACGGCTACGGCGCCTCCAACCTGCCGCCGCACGTCTGGGCGCTGGCCCTGTTCTGGGCCGTGACCGTCTCCATCGGCGGCTTCGTGTACTTCTGGAAGGCGGAGGAGAGGTACGGCCGTGGCTGAACCGACCCAGGGGACCGTGTACCCCACAGTCATCGCGGACGACCTGCACATCGTCTACCGCGTGAACGGCGCGAAGTCCGGCAAGGGCAGCGCCACCTCGGCGCTCAGCCGGATCGTCAAGCGGGGCGAGGAGCGCGGCGTGCGCAAGGTGCACGCCGTGCGCGGGGTGTCCTTCGTCGCCTACAAGGGCGAGGCGATCGGCCTGATCGGCTCCAACGGCTCCGGCAAGTCGACGCTGCTGCGCGCGATCGCCGGTCTGCTGCCCGCGGAGAGCGGCAAGGTCTACACCCACGGCCAGCCCTCGCTGCTCGGTGTCAACGCGGCGCTGATGAACGACCTCACCGGCGAGCGCAACGTCATCCTGGGCGGTCTCGCCATGGGCATGACCCGCGAGGAGGTGAAGGCCCGCTACCAGGAGATCGTCGACTTCTCCGGCATCAACGAGAAGGGCGACTTCATCACCCTGCCGATGCGCACCTACTCCTCCGGCATGGCGGCCCGGCTGCGCTTCTCCATCGCCGCCGCCAAGGACCACGACGTCCTCATGATCGACGAGGCCCTCGCCACCGGTGACCGCAAGTTCCAGAAACGTTCCGAAGAGCGCATTCGCGAGCTGCGCAAGGAAGCCGGCACGGTGTTTCTGGTGAGTCACAACAACAAGTCGATCCGCGACACCTGCAACCGCGTGCTGTGGCTGGAGCGCGGCGAGCTGCGCATGGACGGCCCCACCGAAGAGGTGCTCAAGGAGTACGAGAAGTTCACGGGCAAGTAGCCCGATCCCGGTGCCGACACGCCGAGGGCCCCGCCGGAACTGTCCGGCGGGGCCCCGCGTCTGCAAAGGAAGCGTCAACTCGCGCCCGGCGTAGGAATCTTGACACCAATCGGTGTGTTGTTGTGATGTGCAGGACACCCCCCGTCAGCTCCATGCGTTGTACAACGTAAGCTGTACCGGTCCCTAAACGCGGCAAGTAGGGCGATAATGCGCGACACCCTCTGTCAGGGCCGCCGGGCGGGACGCCGGGCGGCGTGTCCGAAATAGTGTGTATTGGGTCGGCGGTGTAGAACGGGAGATGTGACGGCAATGGCTACGGAAACTCCCCAGCTCAACGCAGCACGTGCCGTCCCCGCCGCGGGCAGCCGACGGTGACGGGAGCGGACACCGCGCGCACCGGCGATCCCGAGCGCGCCACCCTGGAGAAGGCCGCGGGTGAGAACTTCCCCGTGGCACCTTTCTTCCTGCCCCGCGCCTGGCGCGACGACCTCATGGCGGTCTACGGCTTCGCCCGGCTGGTCGACGACATCGGCGACGGCGACCTCGCCCCCGGCGGCGCCGACGCCCGCCTGCTCGGCGTCGCCCCCGAGGCGGCCGACGACCGGCTCGCGATGCTCGACGCCTTCGAGGCGGACCTGCGGCGGGTCTTCGACGGCACCCCCCGCCACCCCCTGCTGCGCCGCCTGCAGCCCACGGTCCGCCGCTGCGCGCTGACCCCCGAGCCCTTCCTCGGCCTGATCGCCGCCAACCGCCAGGACCAGCTGGTCGGCCGGTACGAGACCTACGACGACCTGCTCGCCTACTGCGAGCTGTCCGCCAACCCCGTCGGCCGCCTGGTCCTCGCCGTCACCGGCACCGCGACCCCCGAGCGGATCGGCCGCTCCGACGCGATCTGCACCGCGCTCCAGATCGTCGAGCACCTCCAGGACGTCGCCGAGGACCTCGGCCGCGACCGCATCTACCTTCCCGCCGAGGACATGAAACGTTTCCATGTCCAGGAGGCGGATCTCGCCACGCCCTCCGCGGGCGCCTCCGTACGCGCACTGGTCGCATACGAAGCGCAACGCGCCCGCGATCTCCTGAATGAAGGCGCCCCCCTCGTGGGTAGCGTCCACGGCAGGTTGAAGCTGCTGCTCGCGGGGTTCGTGGCGGGGGGAAGGGCGGCGGTCCACGCGATCGTCGCCGCCGAATACGACGTACTTCCCGGCCCGCCCAAGCCCGGCAAGATCCGGCTGCTGCGTGAGGTGGGCGTGACCTTGCGAGGAGAGGGGTGATCCGGACCGTGGAGTTCGATCAGCACGCGTCCGCACCGGTACTCGCCGCTTACAGCTACTGCGAGGCCGTCACCGGGCAGCAGGCCCGGAACTTCGCCTACGGCATCCGGCTGCTGCCGGCGCCGAAGCGCCGCGCGATGTCCGCGCTCTACGCGTTCTCCCGGCGCGTGGACGACATCGGTGACGGAACGCTGGCCGACGACGTGAAGACCGCGCGGCTCGAGGAGACCCGGGCGCTGCTCACCCGGGTCCGCGAGGGCCGCGTCGAGGAGGACGACACCGACCCCGTCGCGGTCGCGCTCGCCCATGCCGCCGACCGGTTCCCGATCCCGCTCGACGGCCTGGACGAGCTGATCGACGGCGTGCTGATGGACGTCCGCGGCGAGACCTACGAGACCTGGGACGACCTGAAGGTCTACTGCCGCTGTGTCGCGGGCGCCATCGGCCGGCTCTCGCTCGGCGTGTTCGGCACCGCACCGGGCGCGCGCGGCGCCGAGCGCGCCCCCGAGTACGCCGACACGCTGGGCCTCGCGCTCCAGCTGACCAACATCCTCCGGGACGTACGCGAGGACGCCGAGGGCGGGCGGACCTATCTGCCCGCCGACGACCTCGCCAAGTTCGGCTGCTCGGCCGGTTTCGCCGGGGCGACGCCACCGGAGGGCTCCGACTTCGCGGGCCTCGTGCACTTCGAGGTCCGCCGGGCCCGCACCCTTTTCGCCGAGGGCTACCGGCTGCTCCCCCTGCTCGACCGGCGCAGCGGCGCGTGCGTCGCCGCGATGGCCGGCATCTACCGCAGGCTGCTCGACCGCATCGAGCGCGAGCCGGAGGCGACGCTGCGCGGCCGGGTCTCGCTGCCCGGACGCGAGAAGGCCTATGTCGCCGTGCGCGGTCTGTCGGGCCTGGACGCCCGCCATGTGTCCCGCAGGACCGTCAGGAGGCGCGCCTGATGGACAAAGCGGTGCCATCCGACCCGGGCCCTGGAAAACGGCGGGCAACCCTCCGCCGCGGCCCGGCGTCCCTGACTGCGACGGCAGGCGCCGCCCCGGTCCACCGGCGGCGCGGCCGGGCAGGGGAGGGCGCACGATGAACGACGGCACGCGGTCCGAGGGGCCGCCTGCGGACGTACCCGTACCGACCGGGCCGTCCGGACCGGCCGGAACACGCGGGCGCACCGCGGTCGTGATCGGCGGCGGGCTGGCGGGCATCACCGCCGCTCTCGCGCTCGCGGACGCGGGTGTCAGCGTCACCCTGCTCGAGGGCAGGCCGAGACTGGGCGGCCTCGCCTTCTCCTTCCAGCGCGGCGGACTGACCGTCGACAACGGCCAGCACGTCTACCTGCGCTGCTGCACCGCCTACCGCTGGTTCCTCGACCGCATCGAGGGCGCGGCGCTGGCACCGCTGCAGGATCGTCTCGACGTGCCCGTACTCGACGTGACCAGGCCCGAGGGGCGGCGGCTCGGCAGGCTGCGGCGCGATCCGCTGCCCGTGCCGCTGCATCTGGGCCGCTCGCTCGCCACCTACCCGCACCTGTCGCTCGCCGAGCGGGCCAGGGTCGGCCGCGCCGCGCTCGCGCTCAAGGGACTCGACCTCGCCGATCCGGCACTGGACGCACAGGACTTCGGCAGCTGGCTGACCGCGCACGGTCAGTCGGCGCGTGCCGTCGAGGCCCTGTGGGACCTGGTCGGGGTCGCCACCCTCAACGCGGTCGCGGGCGACGCCTCGCTGGGGCTCGCCGCGATGGTGTTCAAGACCGGTCTGCTGTCCGACCCGGGCGCGGCCGACATCGGCTGGGCGCACGTCCCGCTCGGGGAACTGCATGACCGGCTGGCCCGCAAGGCGCTCGACTCCGCGGGCGTCCGTACCGAGGTCCGTACACGCGTCACCTCCGTCTCTACCAACGAAAACGGGATCTGGAGCGTTCAGGTTCCCGGCGAGACGCACCTGGCCGACACCGTCGTCCTCGCGGTCGCCCAGCGCGAGGCCCACGACCTGCTCCCGGACGGCGCCCTCGACGCCCCCGAGGACCTGCTCGCGATCGGCACCGCGCCGATCCTCAACGTCCATGTCGTCTACGACCGCAAGGTCCTCGACGCGCCCTTCGTGGCCGCCCTCGGCACCCCGGTGCAGTGGGTCTTCGACCGCACCGACGCCTCGGGCCTGCGCGAGGGCCAGTACCTCGCGCTGTCCCAGTCGGCCGCCCAGGACGAGATCGACACCCCCGTGGCCACCCTGCGCGAGCGCTACCTGCCCGAGCTGGAACGGCTGCTGCCCGGTGCCCGCCGCGCCGCGGTCCAGGACTTCTTCGTCACCCGGGAGCGCACGGCGACGTTCGCTCCCACCCCCGGCGTCGGACGGCTGAGGCCCGGCGCCCGCACCAAGGCCCCCGGCCTGTACCTGGCCGGAGCGTGGACCGCCACCGGGTGGCCCGCGACCATGGAGAGCGCGGTCCGCAGCGGGGTGAACGCGGCCGACGCCGCGCTCGCCGCGCTGGGCAGGCCCCGCCCCCGTGCCCTCTTCGACGTCGAGGAGGCGGCATGACGCTCAGCGAGCACGGGGTCGGACCCCGCATTCCCGGTACCGCAACAAGAGGAGAGACTGTGCCCACTGTGCCCCCGGCCGAGACGGCCGCTCGAGAGAACGCGGTGGACGTGACCGCGCTCCTGGAGCGTGGCCGGACCTTGTCCACACCGGTACTGCGGGCGGCCGTCGACCGGCTGGCGCCTCCCATGGACACCGTCTCCGCCTACCACTTCGGCTGGATCGACGCCGCCGGCAACCCCGCCTCCGGTGACGGCGGCAAGGCCGTGCGGCCCGCCCTCGCGGTGCTCTCCGCCGAGGTCACCGGTGCCGCGCCCGAGGCCGGCATCCCCGGCGCCGTCGCGGTGGAACTGGTCCACAACTTCTCGCTGCTGCACGACGACCTGATGGACGGCGACGAGCAGCGCCGCCACCGCGACACCGTCTGGAAGGTGCACGGCCCCGCCCAGGCCATCCTGGTCGGCGACGCGCTGTTCGCCCTCGCCAACGAGGTGCTCCTCGAACTCGGCACCGTCGAGGCCGGCCGCGCCACCCGCCGCCTGACCAGCGCCACCCGCGCCCTGATCGACGGTCAGGCCCAGGACATCTCCTACGAGCACCGCGACCGCGTCAGCGTCGCGGAGTGCCTGGAGATGGAGGGCAACAAGACCGGCGCCCTGCTGGCCTGCGCCAGCTCCATCGGCGCCGTGCTCGGCGGTGCGGACGACCGCACCGCCGACACCCTGGAGAAGTACGGCTACCACCTCGGCCTCGCCTTCCAGGCCGTCGACGACCTGCTCGGCATCTGGGGCGACCCGGTCTCCACCGGCAAGCAGACCTGGAGCGACCTGCGCCAGCGCAAGAAGTCCCTGCCGGTCGTCGCCGCGCTCGCCGCGGGCGGCCCCGCCTCGGAACGGCTCGGCGAGATCCTCGCGGCCGACGCCAAGAGCAGCGACTTCGCCACCTTCTCCGAGGAGGAGTTCGCCGCCCGCGCGGCCCTCATCGAGGAGGCCGGCGGCCGCGAGTGGACCACGGAGGAAGCGCGCCGCCAGCACACCGTCGCCGTCGAAGCCCTCGACGCCGTCGACATGCCCGACCGGGTGCGCGAGCAGTTCGTCGCGCTCGCCGACTTCGTCGTCGTACGAAAGAGATGATCATTATCGGTCGGAAAACCCTCGCGTAGTCGCCGGCCGGTGCTCCGAGCACACCAGACGCACCGGCCGACGGCGGACCCACAGCAGCACGACTTGCACGACTGCACGAAGGGGAAGCCATGACAGCGACGACCGACGGAAGCACCGGGGCCCTGCCGCCCCGCGCAGCCTCGGCCAGCGAAACGCAGCTCACCACGCCCGTGACGGCCGGGGTACAAGAAGCCGCCGCACGCGCCGTCCGGCGCGCCACCGACCATCTGCTGTCCCGCCAGGACGCCCAGGGCTGGTGGAAGGGCGACCTGGAGACCAATGTCTCCATGGACGCCGAAGACCTGCTGCTCCGCCAGTTCCTGGGCATCCGCGACGAGGCGACCACCCAGGCCGCCGCCCTGTTCATCCGCGGCGAGCAGCGCGAGGACGGCACCTGGGCCACCTTCTACGGCGGCCCCGGTGAACTCTCCGCCACCATCGAGGCGTACGTCGCGCTCAGGCTGGCCGGCGACGCACCCGACGACCCCCACATGGCGAAGGCCTCCGCCTGGGTCCGCGAGCGGGGCGGGATCGCCGCCGCCCGTGTCTTCACCCGGATCTGGCTGGCGCTGTTCGGCTGGTGGAAATGGGAGGACCTGCCCGAACTTCCCCCGGAACTCTTGTACTTCCCTAAATGGTTCCCGCTCAACATCTACAACTTCGGCTGCTGGGCCCGGCAGACCATCGTTCCCCTGACCGTCGTCTCCGCCAAGCGGCCCGTGCGCCCCGCGCCGTTCCCGCTCGACGAACTGCACACCGACCCCGCCTTGCCCAACCCGCCGCAGCCGCTGGCTCCGGCGACCACCTGGGACGGCCTGTTCCAGCGACTCGACAAGGTGGTGCGCGGCTACCGCGCCGTCGCCGTACGCCGGTTGCGCAAGGCCGCCCTCAACACCGCCGCCCGCTGGATCGTCGAACGCCAGGAGAACGACGGCTGCTGGGGCGGCATCCAGCCGCCGGCCGTGTACTCGGTCATCGCGCTGTACCTGCTCGGCTACGACCTCGAACACCCCGTCATGCGGGCCGGGCTGGAATCGCTGGATCGTTACGCCATCTGGCGCGAGGACGGCGCCCGGATGATCGAGGCGTGTCAGTCACCGGTCTGGGACACCTGTCTCGCCACCATCGCCCTCGCCGACGCCGGCCTGCCCGCCGACCACCCGCAACTCGTCAAGGCCGCCGACTGGATGCTCGGCGAACAGGTCGTACGCCCCGGCGACTGGTCGGTGCGCAGGCCCGGACTGCCGCCCGGCGGCTGGGCGTTCGAGTTCCACAACGACAACTACCCCGACATCGACGACACCGCCGAGGTGGTCCTGGCGCTGCGCCGGGTCCGCCACCACGACCCCGAGCGGGTGGAGAAGGCCATCGGGCGCGGGGTGCGCTGGAACCTCGGCATGCAGTCCAGGAACGGCGCCTGGGGCGCCTTCGACTGCGACAACACCAGCAGATTCCCCAACCGGCTGCCCTTCTGCGACTTCGGCGAGGTCATCGACCCGCCGTCCGCCGACGTCACCGCGCACGTCGTGGAGATGCTCGCCTTCGAGGGCCTCTCCCACGACCCGCGCACCCGGCGCGGCATCCAATGGCTCCTCGCCGAACAGGAGCCCGACGGCTCGTGGTTCGGGCGCTGGGGCGTCAACTACGTCTACGGCACCGGGTCCGTGGTCCCCGCCCTCACCGCCGCCGGACTCCCCGTCTCCCACCCCGCGATCCGCCGCGCGGTCACCTGGCTGGAGACCGTCCAGAACGACGACGGCGGCTGGGGCGAGGACCTGCGCTCCTACAAGCACGCGGGGGAGTGGAGCGGCCGCGGCGCGTCCACCGCCTCCCAGACCGCCTGGGCGCTGATGGCCCTGCTCGCGGCCGGGGAGCGGGACTCCAAGGCCGTCGAGCGCGGCATCGAGTGGCTCGCCGCCACCCAGCGCGAGGACGGCTCCTGGGACGAGCCGTACTTCACCGGCACCGGCTTCCCCTGGGACTTCTCCATCAACTACCACCTGTACCGGCAGGTCTTCCCGCTCACCGCGCTCGGCCGCTACGTGCACCAGGAAGCCGCGGGCGCAGCGCCACGCACCGAGGCCGAGGGGGGCTGATGAGCACACAGCCCGTCTCCGCCCCGCTGCTGATCGCCTGCGCGCTCGGCATCGAGCACCTCGCCCTGCGCATGAGCGACCGCGGCGGCGCGGGCGGGCCGGTCACCGTGCTGCGCACGGGCATGGGGCCGAAGGCCGCCGAACGCTCGGTCACCCGGGTCCTCGCCGACCCGGTGCTCACCGACGCGGCCGTGCTGGCCACCGGCTTCTGCGCCGGGCTCGCCCCCGGCATGCACCCCGGCGACCTCGTCGTCGCCGAGGAGACCCGCGACCCGCGCGGCAGCGTGCCGTGCGTCGGCGTGGAACTGCTGGTCAAGGAGCTGGTGCGGGCCCTGCCCGGACGCACCGTGCACACCGGGCCGCTCACCGGATCCGACCACGTCGTCCGTGGCCACGAGCGGTCCGACCTGCTCGCGACCGGCGCGATCGCCGTCGACATGGAGTCCGCCGCCACCCTGCTGAGCGCCGTGCACGTGGGCGAACGCCCGGTTGCGGCCGTCCGGGTGGTCGTGGACGCTCCTGAACATGAACTCGTCCGGATCGGCACGGTACGCGGAGGAATATCAGCCTTCCGCGTGCTTCGGTCCGTACTTCCCGCTTTCTTCGAATGGCACCGTTCTTTGCTGCTCCCCCGGAGGTGAGCCGTATGGCCATGCCGCTGCGCCAGTCCATCAAGGTCGCTACCTACCTGGCTGAACAGAAGCTTCGCAGGCGGGACAAGTTTCCGCTCATCGTCGAGCTGGAACCCCTCTTCGCCTGCAACCTCAAGTGCGAGGGATGCGGAAAGATCCAGCACCCGGCCGGCGTGCTCAAGCAGCGCATGCCGGTCGCCCAGGCCGTCGGCGCCGTCCTCGAATCCGGTGCGCCGATGGTCTCCATCGCCGGCGGCGAACCGCTGATGCATCCTCAGATCGACGAGATCGTGCGCCAGTTGGTGGCCAAGAGGAAGTACGTCTTCCTCTGCACCAACGCGATGCTGCTGCGCAAGAAGATGGAGAAGTTCACCCCCTCCCCGTACTTCGCCTTCGCCGTGCACATCGACGGGCTGCGCGAGCGGCACGACGAGTCCGTCGCCAAGGAGGGCGTGTTCGACGAGGCGGTCGCGGCCATCAAGGAGGCCAAGCGGCGCGGCTTCCGGGTGACCACCAACTCGACCTTCTTCAACACCGACACCCCGCAGACCATCATCGAGGTGCTCAACTTCCTCAACGACGACCTCAAGGTCGACGAGATGATGATCTCGCCCGCCTACGCCTACGAGAAGGCCCCCGACCAGGAGCACTTCCTCGGCGTCGAGCAGACCCGCGAGCTGTTCAAGAAGGCCTTCTCCGGCGGCAACCGGAAGAAGTGGCGGCTCAACCACTCGCCCCTGTTCCTCGACTTCCTGGAGGGCAAGGTCGACTTCCCCTGCACGGCGTGGGCGATCCCCAACTACTCCCTCTTCGGCTGGCAGCGCCCCTGCTACCTGATGAGCGACGGCTACGTGCCGACGTACCGCGAACTCATCGAGAAGACCGACTGGGACAAGTACGGCCGCGGCAAGGACCCGCGCTGCGCCAACTGCATGGCGCACTGTGGCTACGAGCCCACCGCCGTGCTCGCCACCATGGGATCCCTCAAGGAGTCGCTGCGCGCCATGCGCGAGACGGTCTCCGGAAACCGCGAGTGACGCCATGACGGCCGTGTCCCTGGGCGTCCCCGAGGTCCCGGCCCGGCCGGTCGCCGCGCGACGCGTGTCGCGGGCGATCCAGGTCGGACCGGTGACCGTCGGGGGCGGTGCCCCGGTGTCGGTCCAGTCGATGACGACGACGCGTACGTCCGACATCGGCGCCACCCTCCAGCAGATCGCCGAGCTGACCGCGTCCGGCTGCCAGATCGTCCGCGTCGCCTGCCCCACGCAGGACGACGCGGACGCGCTGGCGACGATCGCCCGCAAGTCGCAGATCCCGGTGATCGCGGACATCCACTTCCAGCCGAAGTACGTCTTCGCGGCGATCGAGGCCGGGTGCGCCGCGGTCCGGGTGAACCCGGGCAACATCAAGCAGTTCGACGACAAGGTGCGCGAGATCGCGCGGGCCGCGAAGGACCACGGCACCCCGATCCGGATCGGCGTGAACGCGGGCTCGCTGGACCGGCGGCTGCTCCAGAAGTACGGCAAGGCCACCCCCGAGGCGCTCGTGGAGAGCGCCCTGTGGGAGGCGTCGCTGTTCGAGGAGCACGACTTCCGGGACATCAAGATCTCGGTGAAGCACAACGACCCGGTCGTCATGATCGAGGCGTACCGGCAGCTCGCCGCGGAGTGCGACTACCCGCTGCACCTCGGCGTGACCGAGGCCGGACCCGCCTTCCAGGGCACGATCAAGTCGGCCGTCGCGTTCGGCGCGCTGCTGGCCGAGGGCATCGGCGACACCATCCGGGTCTCGCTGTCGGCGCCCCCGGTGGAGGAGGTGAAGGTCGGCATCCAGATCCTGGAGTCGCTGAACCTGCGCCCGAGGCGGCTGGAGATCGTCTCCTGCCCGTCCTGCGGCCGCGCGCAGGTCGACGTCTACAAACTCGCCGACCAGGTGGCGGCCGGCCTCGACGGGCTCGAAGTGCCGCTGCGCGTCGCGGTGATGGGCTGCGTCGTCAACGGGCCGGGCGAGGCCCGCGAGGCGGACCTCGGCGTCGCCTCCGGCAACGGCAAGGGCCAGATCTTCGTGAAGGGCGAGGTCATCAAGACCGTCCCCGAGTCCAAGATCGTGGAGACCCTCATCGAGGAGGCCCTGAAGCTCGCTGAGCCGACCGACTGAGTTGAATCAAGGCACGGACCGAGAGGGGGCCCGAGCGTGACCATTCTCGAGAACATCCGGGGACCACGCGACCTGAAGGCGCTGTCCGAGGCGGAACTCGGCGCACTGTCCGAGGAGATCAGGGAGTTCCTGGTGCATGCGGTCGCCAGGACCGGGGGCCATCTCGGGCCCAATCTCGGGGTGGTGGAACTCACCGTCGCCCTGCACCGGGTCTTCGAGTCCCCGGTCGACCGCATCCTGTGGGACACCGGCCACCAGAGCTATGTGCACAAGCTGCTGACAGGCCGTCAGGACTTTTCCAAGCTGCGCGGGAAGGGGGGCCTGTCCGGCTACCCCTCGCGCGAGGAGTCCGAGCACGACGTCATCGAGAACAGCCACGCCTCCACGGCCCTCGGCTGGGCCGACGGCCTCGCCAAGGCCCGCCAGGTGCAGGGCGGCACCGGCCATGTCGTCGCCGTCATCGGCGACGGCGCGCTGACCGGCGGCATGGCCTGGGAAGCGCTCAACAACATCGCGGCCGCCAAGGACCGCCCGCTGATCATCGTCGTCAACGACAACGAACGCTCCTACGCACCCACCATCGGCGGCCTCGCCAACCACCTGGCCACCCTGCGCACCACCGACAGCTACGAACGCGTGCTGGCCTGGGGCAAGGAGGTCCTGCTGCGCACCCCGGTGATCGGCGCCACCCTCTACGAGTCCCTGCACGGCGCGAAGAAGGGCTTCAAGGACGCGTTCGCCCCGCAGGGCATGTTCGAGGACCTGGGCCTCAAGTACGTCGGCCCCATCGACGGCCACGACATCAAGGCCGTCGAGTCCGCGCTGCGCCGCGCCAAGCGCTTCCACGGTCCGGTCCTCGTGCACTGCCTCACCGAGAAGGGCCGCGGCTACGAACCCGCCCTCGCCCACGAGGAGGACCACTTCCACACCGTCGGCGTGATGGACCCGCTGACCTGCGCCCCGCTCGCGCCCTCCGGCGGCCCCTCCTGGACCTCCGTGTTCGGCGACGAGATGGTGCGCATCGGCGCCGAACGGGACGACGTCGTCGCCATCACCGCGGCGATGCTCCACCCCGTCGGCCTCGGCCCGTTCGCCGAGCGGTTCCCGGACCGGGTGTGGGACGTCGGCATCGCGGAGCAGCACGCGGCGGTCTCCGCCGCCGGCCTCGCGACCGGCGGACTGCACCCCGTCGTCGCCGTCTACGCCACCTTCCTCAACCGCGCCTTCGACCAGCTGCTGATGGACGTCGCCCTGCACCGCTGCGGCGTCACCTTCGTCCTGGACCGGGCCGGCGTCACCGGCGTGGACGGCGCCTCCCACAACGGCATGTGGGACATGTCCGTGCTCCAGGTCGTGCCCGGCCTCAGGATCGCCGCCCCGCGCGACGCCGACCAGCTGCGCGCCCAGCTGCGCGAGGCGGTCGCGGTGGACGACGCGCCGACGCTGGTCCGCTTCCCCAAGGAGTCGGTCGGACCCGACATCCCGGCGATCGACCGGATCGGCGGCCTCGACGTCCTGCACCGGGGCCCCGGCACGCCCGAGGTGCTGCTCGTCGCCGTCGGCGTGATGGCGCCCGTCTGCCTCCAGGCCGCCGACCTCCTCCAGGACCGCGGCATCTCCTGCACGGTCGTCGACCCGCGCTGGGTCAAACCGGTCGACCCGGCGCTGCCCGCTCTCGCCGCCGAGCACCGGCTGGTGGCCGTCGTCGAGGACAACAGCCGCGCCTCCGGCGTCGGCGGGGCGGTCGCCCTCGCGCTCGGCGACGCCGAAGTCGACGTGCCGGTACGGCGGTTCGGCATCCCCGAGCAGTTCCTCGCGCACGCCAAGCGGGGGGAGGTGCTCGCCGACATCGGGCTGACGCCGGTGGAGATCGCGGGGCGGATCGGGGCCACGCTCGCTCGCCGCGGTGTCTTGGAGGACGGTGCCGCGGAAGGCCGTGCGGCGGCGGGCAGTTCGGCGGGTGCGGCGCCGTCCGGGCCGGTCGCGCAGTTCCCCGCGCCCCTTCAGGGCGCCGACGCCACGGGCGCCGACATCGATGGCGGCGTCATCGAGAGCGCCGTCATCGACAGGGACGTCAAGGAGAAGGAATGAGCAAGGAGTTCGACCTCGGCGCCCTGCTGGCCGAGCGCGGAGCCGAGCGTTACGAGCTGCACACCAAGTACCTCAACCACCAGCTCCCGCGCATGTTGCACACCATCGGCTTCGACAAGGTCTACGAGCGGGCCGAGGGCGCCCACTTCTGGGACGCCGACGGGAACGACTACCTCGACATGCTCGCCGGGTTCGGGGTGATGGGCCTCGGCCGCCACCACCCCGTCGTCCGCAAGGCGCTGCACGACGTCCTCGACGCCCAGCTCGCCGACCTCACGCGCTTCGACTGCCAGCCGCTGCCCGGCCTGCTCGCCGAGCGGCTCCTCGCGCACAGCCCCCATCTGGACCGGGTCTTCTTCGGCAACAGCGGCACCGAAGCCGTCGAGGGGGCCCTGAAGTTCGCCCGGTTCGCCACCGGCAGGCCGCGCGTCCTCTACTGCGACCACGCCTTCCACGGCCTGACCACCGGCTCCCTGTCCGTCAACGGCGAGTCCGGGTTCCGTGACGGCTTCGCCCCGCTGCTGCCCGACACCGCGATCCCGCTCGGCGACCTCGACGCGCTCGCCCGGGAGCTGAAGAAGGGCGACGTGGCCGCCCTGATCGTCGAGCCGATCCAGGGCAAGGGCGTGCACGAGGCGCCGCCCGGCTATCTGCGCGCCGCGCAGGAGCTGCTGCACCGGCACAAGGCGCTGCTCATCGCCGACGAGGTGCAGACCGGCCTCGGCCGCACCGGCGACTTCTACGCCTACCAGCACGAGGAGGGCGTCGAGCCGGACCTCGTGTGCGTGGCCAAGGCGCTGTCCGGCGGGTACGTCCCGGTCGGCGCCACCCTCGGCAAGGACTGGATCTTCCGCAAGGTCTACTCGTCGATGGACCGCGTGCTGGTGCACTCGGCGAGCTTCGGGTCCAACGCCCAGGCCATGGCGGCGGGCCTCGCCGTGCTGTCGGTCATGGAGAACGAGCAGATCGTCGCCAACGCGCGGGCCACGGGCGAGCAGCTGAAGTCCCGGCTCGCCGCGCTGGTCGACCGCTACGAGCTGCTGGCCGACGTGCGCGGCCGGGGCCTGATGATCGGCATCGAGTTCGGCCGGCCCACGTCGCTCGGGCTGCGCAGCCGCTGGACCATGCTCCAGGCCGCCCGCAAGGGACTGTTCGCGCAGATGGTCGTCGTACCGCTGCTCCAGCGGCACCGGATCCTCACCCAGGTCTCCGGCGACCACCTGGAGGTGATCAAACTGATCCCGCCGCTCGTCATCGGCGAGCGCGACGTGGACCGGTTCGTCGACGCCTTCACCGAGGTGATGGACGACGCGCACAACGGGGGCGGACTGATGTGGGACTTCGGCAAGACGCTGATCAAGCAGGCGGTCGCCAACCGGTGACCGGCGCCTGACGGACACGCCCGGCGTGCCTCCCGTCGCGTTTTGCCTCTGAGGCAAGAAATTTGCCGCAGAGGCAAAGCTGCGGCTGAATGGAGTCATGGACTCCTCAGCGGCCGGCCCCGGCGAACCGGAAACCCCTGGCGGCCTGCCGTCCGGCACCCCCGGCGACGTGCCGTCCGGCACTCCCGGCGACCTGCCGTCCGGCACTCCCGGCGATCTTCCGTCGGGAACCCCCGCCGAGCTTCCCGCCATGGCGCCCCAGCTGCGGGCCCTGCGGCGGAGCGCCGGCCTCACGCTGGAGGCCGCGGCCGCCGCGGCCGGGCTCTCGCCCGCCCATCTGTCCCGGCTGGAGACCGGCCGGCGCCAGCCCTCGCTGCCGATGCTGCTCGCGCTCGCCCGCGTCTACGGTACGACAGTCTCCGAACTGCTCGGCGAGACGGTCGCCGACCGGGACGCCGTCGTCCGCGCGGACGCCATGGAACCCACCCGGGCGGGCGGCTGGACCTACTGGCAGGCCGGCGCCTCCGGCCGCGGGATGCAGGCGCTGCGCGTCCACGTCCCGCACGGCTCGCAGGGCGACATCGTGCGCGTGCACCCCGGTGAGGAGTGGCTCTACGTGCTCAAGGGGCGGCTGGTGCTGCGCCTTGGCGACACCACGCACCGGCTCGGTCCGGGGGACAGCGCGCACTTCGACTCGCTGACCCCGCACCGGCTCGCGGCCGCGGACCACGACGGGGTCGACCTGCTGTTCGTCCACACCCTGCTGCAGAGCCCCACGGCCGCCCTGTGCCTGGGGCCCGCGGCCTCGGTCCCGCACTGAGCAGCCCGGACCTGCTTCCCCTCGCCCGCCCACCGACCCGACGGAGATCACGCCGTGAGCAACATCGAAGAGAAGTTCCCCCGCGCCCTGTGGATCCGGCTGATCATCTACCTGGCCGTCGGCCACCTCTTCGCGGCCTTCGTCTACCTGCTGTTCACCGTCGGGGCGAAGTGACCCCCGCCACACTCAGTCCAGCAGGCGCTCGCGCAGCAGCTCCCGGGTCTCCGGAGTGACGCCGAGGCCCTGCGCCAGATAGGCGTCGACGCCGCCCCAGGTCTCCTCGACCGTCTCCAGCGCCGCCCTCAGATACTCCGCGCGGGCGTCGAAGAGGGGGCTCAGCAGCTCCATGACCTCGGGGGAGTAGGCCGCCGCGTCGGAGCTGCTGCGGCGCACCTTGTAGCGGCGGTGCGTGGCGTTCGACTCCAGGTAGTCGGCGAGGATCGCGTCCCGCTCCACGCCGAGGGCGAGCAGGGTCACGGCGATCGACAGGCCCGCGCGGTCCTTGCCCGCCGCGCAGTGCATGAGGGCCGGCACGCTGTCCTCGGCCATGGCGTGCAGCACACGGGAGTGCTCGCCCGTGCGCTCCGTGACGATGCGGCGGTAGGAGCCGATCATCCGGTCCGCGCCCTTGTCGTCGCCGAGGATCGTGCGCAGCTGCTCGATGTCGCCGTCGCGGACCATCCGCCAGAACTCGGCGCCGTCGGCCGGGTCGCTCAGCGGCAGGCTCACATTGCGCACGCCGGGCAGCTCGACGTCCGGGCCCTCCAGCTTCTTGTCGGCCGCGTTGCGGAAGTCGAAGATCGTGTGCAGGCCCAGGGACGCCAGGAAGGCGGCGTCCTCCGTCGTGGCGTGCGCGAGGTGGCCGCTGCGGAACAGCACGCCCCGGCGCACCCGGCGCCCGTCCACCGTGGGCAGTCCGCCCACGTCCCGGAAATTGCGCACTCCGGCCAGTTCGGGCTCGGTCGAGGGGACCTGCTGTGTCACGGGGGCTCCTCCCATCCCTCCCGTCGGCGCGGCTCGCGGGTGGCCGGCGGGATGCGCCTTTGACGATACGACATGGATTCCTGGGGCAATGAGTTGTGTGCGCGGCGGCGCCGATGCCGCAGTTCTCCACTACTGCCGCATCTGAGGCTTCTGTCCGAATTGGCACCTTCATTACAACTCCGCCTGGAATAAGGATTCCTGGAGCGGCGGCGGGTGAGCAGGGTCATAACCGTGACCCTCTGTCGCCCGTCATGCTCACGTAATCAATGCGGATTCTCTGGGCGATTGACCCATGAAGATCGGGCGGAATGCACGGAGGGTGACCGTGAATTCCGGTAAGGGATCAAGAGAAACCCATGTCCGGGGAAGGGCTTGCTTGTCCCTTTGCGTATCGGTCGCCTACGTTCGCCATCAATCCGGTCGGACCGCCGAATCCTGCCGCCGCCCGGAGCCCGCACACACTCGACCGTGCACGGCAGGAGCGGGGGACCCACAGGTACGAACGCCTGGGCCGGTTCCCGGCAGACAGGCTTGGGGTGAAGTCGCGCTCCCCGCGCGGCCGGACATCTCCCGTCCGAACCCGACAGCTCACCTCGTAGGCGCCGGAGAGGAATTCGTCATGCCCGCGAAGGGTAAGCACCGCCGTCCGAAGTCCCTGCGCTTCACCCGCTCGATAGCCGTCGCCGGTACCGGTGGCGCCGCGCTCGCGCTGCCGCTGATGGCCGCCACCGGCGCCCACGCCGCCCCCCAGTCGGCCGCCCAGACCGTCACGAGCAAGGCCGTCCAGGCCGCTCCGGCGAGCGCGGAGAAGGCCGACGCGGCGACCGTGACCTCCTACACGGTCCGCTCCGGCGACTACCTGTCGAAGATCGCCGCGGACCACCACGTCAGTGGTGGCTGGCAGCGCCTCTACGACGACAACCGCACGGCCGTCGGTGACGACCCGTCGCTGATCCACCCGGGTCTGAAGCTGTCGATCGGCCACCGCGCCGCCGCGAGCACCACGAAGTCCTCCTCCTCGTCCTCCTCCGCCTCGAAGTCGTCGTCCTCCTCGGCGTCCTCGAAGTCGAGCTCGGCCACCCAGGCCGCCGAGAAGACCACCACCACCTCCGGCAGTGACGTCCTGCCCGTCTCCGGCGGCAGCATCGGCACCGGCTACCACGTCTCCGGCAGCATGTGGTCCAGCGGCTACCACACCGGCGTCGACTTCGTCGTGCCCACCGGCACCACCGTCAAGGCCGTCGGCACCGGCACCGTCGTCAGCGCCGGCTGGGGCGGCGCGTACGGCAACCAGGTCGTCATCAAGCTCTCCGACGGCTACTACGCCCAGTACGCCCACCTGTCGCAGATCTCCGTCTCGGCGGGCCAGTCCGTCACCCCGGGGCAGCAGCTCGGCCTCTCCGGCGCGACCGGCAACGTGACCGGCCCGCACCTGCACTTCGAGATCCGCACCACCCCGGACTACGGCTCCGACGTGGACCCGGTCGCCTACCTGCGCTCGCACGGCGTGGCCGTCGGCTGACGCGGACCCCGCTCCGCTCCCCCCACAACGCCGAAGGCCGGACCCACGATCCCCGGGTCCGGCCTTCGGCATGTCCCCGAGCGCGCCCCGGCCCGGTGGCCGGACGTTCCCGGCGTCAACATCCCTGCCCCTGCGCGTATTCCGCCATGGACGGCATGGCGCGCGTGGGTTATGTCACCGCCCGTCAACCCCTGCCTACGGTCGCGTAGGTCACAACCCAGGGTGAATCATGGATCGCTGTGGCAGACGATTCGAAGAGTGACAACAGATCAGTGATCGGGTCGTACGTGGCGGTGGGGGACAGCTTCACCGAGGGCGTCGGCGACCCTGGCCCCGACGGGCAGTTCGTCGGCTGGGCCGACCGGTTCGCGGTACTGCTCGCGGACCGGCGCCCGGAGGGCGAGTTCGGCTACACCAACCTCGCGGTACGCGGCAGGCTGCTCGACCAGATCGTGGCGGAGCAGGTGCCCCAGGTCCTCGAACTCGGACCCGACCTCGTCTCCTTCTGTGCGGGCGGCAACGACATCCTCCGGCCGGGCACCGACCCCGACGAGGTCGCCGAGCGGTTCGAGCGGGCGGTCGCGCGGCTCGCGGCCGCGGCCGGCACGGTCATGGTGACGACCGGCTTCGACACCCGCGGCGTACCCGTCCTCAAGCACCTGCGCGGCAAGATCGCCACGTACAACGGACATGTCCGGGCCATCGCGGACCGCTACGGCTGCCCGGTCCTCGACCTGTGGTCGCTGAAGACGGTCCAGGACCGGCGGGCCTGGGACGGCGACCGGCTGCACCTCTCGCCCGAGGGCCACACCCGGGTCGCGCTGCGCGCGGGCCAGGTCCTCGGCGTCGAGGTGCCCGCCGACCCCGACCAGCCCTGGCCCCCGCTCCCGCCGCGCGGCACCTTCGAGGTCCGCAGGGACGACGTCCACTGGGCCCGCGAGTACCTGGTGCCGTGGATCGGCCGCCGCCTGCGCGGGGAGTCCTCCGGCGACCACGTGACGGCGAAGGGCGCGATGTCTCCCGACGCGATCAAGTCCCGCATCGAGTCGGTGGCCTGACGCCTGCGGCGGGCTTGAGAGTTCGTCCGCGGGCCGGTGGGGGCTTCTCGCGCAGTTCCCCGCGCCCCTGAAGGGGCGCCCTGGCCGGACGCCCTGAAGGGGCGCGGGGAACTGCGCGACCAGCCCCCACCGACCCGCAGACGGGCATTCGGGAGCCCGGCCCGGAGGGTCGGAGGGACCCTAGGCCCTCAACTCCGCTTCCTCCAGCCCCAGTTCGCGGGCCAGGGCCTCGTCGACCCACTGCTGAGCCCGCGCCCGCGACACCGTGCCGGTGTACGACGTGAGCTGGACGGCCAGGCCGTCCAGGAGCGCGGTCAGCCGCAGGGCCGAGGCCGTCGGGTCCGGGCAGCGGAACTCGTCCGCGGCCACGCCCTCGGCGATGACCTCCGCGATCGCCGCCTTCCACTGCCGGTCGAGGCCGCGCGCGACCTCCCGCAGCGCGGGCTCGCGCAGGGCCGCCGCCCAGCCCTCGATCCACAGCCGCCAGCCCTTGGCCTGACCCGTCGGCGCGTACCAGCGCACGGCCGCGCGCAGCCTGCGCAGCGCCGTGGTGCGCCGGTCGAGCAGCCCGCGCAGATGCGCGAGGTCGCCCTCGGCGGCGTGCGCGAAGGCTGCGGCGAGCAGCTTCTCCTTCGTCGAGAAGTGGTACAGCACGAGCGCGTTGCTCACCCCGAGCGCGGCGGCCACGTCGGCGATCCTGACCGCCGCCACGCCCCGCTCCTCGATCTGCCCGATGGCCGCCCGCAGCAGTTCCTCACGCCGCTCGGCCACGCTCAACCGCACTCTCGCCACGCGGCCACCCTAACGGCAACCCCGCACCCCACCCGCCTCAGCGGTAGTGGCCGTAGCGCTCCGCGATCACCGGCAGCAGGTCCTCGGCCAGCGCGTGCGCGGCGGCCCGCGGCGTGCTGCCGTCGGCCTCCGCGCGCTCCAGCACCCGGCCGATCAGCGCACGCATGGAGCGGCGGGTGCGGCCGAACGCCTCCTGCGCGTCCGCGCCGATGTCGCCGAACAGCGTCCACCACCACCACGCGTTCGTACCGGAGTTGACCACGACGTCCGGCAGCACGGTCACCCCGCGGGCCGCGAGCAGTTCCTCCGCGGCGGGCAGCACCGGCATGTTGGCCGCCTCGACGATCAGGCGGGCCCTGATCCGGCCCTGGTCGGCGGCGTCGATCGCGTACGACACGGCGGCCGGGACCAGCACCTCGGCGTCCGCCGACAGCCAGGCGTCGCCCGGGAGTTCGCGGTCGGCGGGCCGCAACGCCGCGCGGTCGACGGTGCCGTGGGCGTCCCGCGCGGCGAGCAGCGTCTCCACGTCGAGCCCGTCCGGGTTGGCGACGGTCCCCTTCACGTCGGCGACCGCCACCACCGTCAGCCCGGCCCGCGCGAGGAAGCGCGCCGTGGCCCCGCCCATGGTGCCGAGGCCCTGCACCGAGACCCGGGTCCCGGTGTACGGGACGCCGGCCAGGTCCAGCGCCGCGAGCACCGACTCGGCCACCCCGCAGCCGCCGACCAGTTCGTCGAGGCCGATGCCGTCGACCTCGATCGCGAAGGCGTCCGCCAGCCGCTCGCGGGCCGCGGCCTCGTCGTCGAGCAGCGGGTAGACCGCCTGCACGGACGAGACGAGCCCGGCCTCGACGGCCGCCCGGTCCACGAGGTCCTGGCTCAGCCCGAGGTCCTCGCCGGTGGTCCAGCAGCTCTCGATGTACGGCCGCATCGCGCGCAGGTACCGCACGAGCAGGTCGTACGCCCCCGGGTCCCGCGGGTCGCAGTCGATGCCGCCCTTCGCGCCGCCGAGCGGGACATAGCGGCCGGCCGGGTCGTAGTGCAGCGCCTCCTTCATGCTCATGCCGCGGGCGAGGCCCGCCACCTCCTCCAGCGTGCAGCCCGGCCGCATCCGCAGCCCGCCGCTGGCGACCCCGCGCACCAGCCGGTCGACGACCAGGAAACCCTGGCGTGCGGTGACGTGATCGGTCCAGGTGAGCGAGAGCAGCGGAGCGGTCATGCGGGACTCCAGGGGTGGGGGCGGAGACGGCCGTCGGGCGGGCCCACTGAACCGGAGGTCAGTACGAGGCCGGTGTGGCGCCAGTATTGAAACAGGCCGGACGCCCCGCACGACACCGCGGCCGACGCCGGCCCGCGGTCGCACGGGGAAGTCCCAGGATTCTCCAAGATTTCTTCGTATGCCCAGGTCAGGGCCGTGTGTGCCCTCGTGGGGACACCCCGGGGCGGGCCGTGTGACCTGGGCTTCCGAGGGCGCCGACCATAATGGAAAACCTGACCGACCCCACCTGGAGGTACCGTGACCGGTTTGGGTTCCCTGAGCTCCGGGCTCCGTGCGCTGCGGCCCGCGGCGTTCGGCGCGGACCCGAGCGGTGAGCGCCTGGCGCGGATCCGCAGATCCCCCCACTACAAGGACGGGGTGTTCCAGAACCCCGAGGGCACCGCCCGGATCCGGCCCTCGGGGTCGATGATCGACTTCGCCAAGGTGTTCTTCGACAAGGACGAGCGGCCCCGCCGCGGCCCCAAGGGCACCGTCCCGGTGCACGCCACCACCCTCGCCGACCTGGCCAAGCCCGCGGCCACGGGCCTCCGGCTCACCTGGATGGGCCACTCGAGCGTGCTCGCGGAGATCGACGGCCGCCGGGTGCTCTTCGACCCGGTGTGGGGCGACCGCTGCTCGCCCTTCGCCTTCGCCGGCCCCAAGCGGCTGCACCCGGTGCCGCTGCCCCTGGCCGCGCTCGGCCCGGTCGACGTCGTCGTCATCTCGCACGATCACTACGACCACCTCGACCTGCCCTCGATCAAGGCGCTGGCCGGCACCGACACGGTGTTCGCCGTGCCGCTGGGCGTCGGCGCCCATCTGGAGCACTGGGGCGTCTCCGCGGGGCGGCTGCGCGAGCTGGACTGGAACGAGTCGACCGAGGTCGGCGGCCTCACCCTGACGGCGACGCCCGCCCGGCACTTCTGCGGCCGCGGCCTGCGCAACACGCAGCACACCCTGTGGGCCTCCTGGGTCGTCGCGGGCGAGCGGCACCGGATCTACCACAGCGGCGACACCGGCTACTTCAAGGGCTTCGCGGACATCGGGGCGGAGCACGGTCCGTTCGACGCCACGATGATCCAGATCGGGGCGTACTCGGACTTCTGGCCCGATATCCACATGACGCCTGAAGAGGGTATGCGGGCCCATCTCGACCTCCAGGGCGGCCGCCCGGACGGCGTGATGCTGCCGATCCACTGGGGCACCTTCAACCTGGCGACCCACCCGTGGGCGGAGCCCGGCGAGGGCACGGTCGCGGCCGGCCGCGCGGCGGGCGCCCGGGTCGCCCTGCCCCGGCCCGGCGAGCCCTTCGAGCCGACGGCCGGGACGGTGCCGTCCGAGCCCTGGTGGCGCTCGGTCGCCCTCGCCCCGCGGGACGGCTGGCCGGCGGGGTCCGCGCCCGCGGGTGCGGCGGTGACGGGTGCGGAGGGAACGGACGCGTCGGCGGACACGGCGGCGCAGGCGCCCGCGGAGGACGGACCGGGCGCCCCCGAGCGGGCCGCGGCCGACGCCCCGGCCGGTTCCGGCCGGGCCGCCGCGGACACGGCCGGTGACGCCCGGGACGACAAGGCCGACGGGAGCGGAGCCCCGGAGACCGTCCCGGCGGGCTGACCGCGGAGGTCGTACCACCCCACGGCGGGGGCTGGAGAGCGCGGAGGCTCTCCAGCCCCCGCCGTTCGTTGTCGACCACTTGCGACCAGGTTCGATCGATCCCTCGTCCCGTTTGTGACGCATCAGCCGCGCAGGCATCGGACCTGTGTGCGAACCCTCATACCAGAGCGGGACGCTCCTCGGGGGACTTTGTCAACTGCCCATCACACCTGATGCGTTGGCGACTACTGTGAGTGTCCGCCGGGCGACACAGGGCCGCAGGGGTGCGGCCCTCCCGACCGGCACGCCATGGCGCACACCCGTCCCGCGCAACAGGCGCGAACCCACAGGCCCGACGGACCAGTTCGAGGACGCCGATGTCTCACCTCCGCGCACCGGCCGCACGCGCAGACCGCCGCGAGGGCGGCCGGCACGGGCGGCCGGTCGTCCGCACCGCGCCCGCGCCGCCCGAGGCCCAGATCCGGCCACAGCTGCTGCGTCTGGCCGTACTGCCCCCCACCGCGGTGGCCCTGAGCGCCTGCGCGGCCGTCCTGTTCACGGTCCGCTCCACCGGCGCGCGCCCCGGCCCCGCCCTGTGGATCGTGCTCGCCGGGGCGCTCTCGGTCGCCCTCGCGGGCATCGTGATCGCCGCCGTCGCCGCGGGCCGCGCGGCCGGCTCGGTCAGCGAGCGCATCGCCGCCCTGCGCCGCAGCACCGCGCGCGGCGAGGCGGACCTCAAGGCACTGGTCGAGGCGCTGCGCCGGGGCGAGGGCCCGCCCCAGCGCAAGCCGCGCGGCAAACCCCCGAAGGGCGCCGACGACTTCGAGCTGCTCGCGGCGGACCTGGCGCGCGCCCACGAGGGCGCCGTCGGAGCCGTCGTCAAGGCCGCGCAGCTCTCCAGCCAGACCGGCAGCGAGCAGAAGCTGGAGGTCTTCGTCAACCTCGCCCGGCGCCTGCAGTCCCTGGTGCACCGCGAGATCTCCACGCTCGACGAGCTGGAGAACCAGATCGAGGACCCCGAGCTGCTCAAGGGCCTCTTCCACGTCGACCACCTCGCCACCCGCATCCGCCGCCACGCGGAGAACCTCGCGGTGCTCGGCGGCGCGGTCTCCCGGCGCCAGTGGAGCAACCCGGTCTCCATGACCGAGGTGCTGCGCTCGGCCATCGCCGAGGTCGAGCAGTACTCCCGGGTCAAGCTCGTCCCGCCGATCGACGGGGAGCTGCGCGGGCACGCCGTCGCCGACGTGATCCACCTCCTCGCCGAACTCGTCGAGAACGCCACCGTGTTCTCGGCCCCGCACACCCATGTGCTGCTCCGCGCCAACCTGGTCACCTCCGGGCTCGCCATCGAGGTCGAGGACCGCGGGCTCGGCCTGCCGGTCGGCGAGCAGGAGAAGATGAACACCCTGCTCACCGACCCGGACCAGGTCAACGTCGCCAGCCTGCTGGCCGACGGGCGCATCGGCCTGTTCGTGGTCTCGCAGCTCGCGCGGCGACACGGCATCCACGTACGCCTCCAGGGCAACATCTACGGCGGCGTCCAGGCCGTGCTCGTCGTCCCGCAGAGCCTGCTCGGCTCGGCGCCGGGCGCGGCCGCGCCGACGGCACGGACCGAGGGCCCGCAGCCGTCGCACGGGGACCCGCTGACGAGCACGGGCGCGATCGCCGCGGCCCCCCTGGGCGCCTTGCCGCCCGCGAACGGGACGGCGGTACGGGACGCCCTGACGTCCACGGGCGGTTTCACGGTCCCGGATCCGCTGACGTCCACCGGGGGGATCGCGGTCCCGGACCCGTTCACGTCCACCGGCGGCTTCGCGGTCCCGGATGCGATGACCTCCACCGGCGGGATCGCCGTACCCGATCCCCTCACCTCCACCGGCCGGATCGCCGTACCGGAGCCGTCGGCCTCGACCGGCGGGATCAGCCTGCCGCAGGCCCGCAACGGCAAGGAGCGTCCGGCGCCGTCCGGGCGGGCCTCCCGGCGGCAGGGGCGGACCGCGCACGGCGGCCCGCCGCTGCCCGTACGCGACTCCCGGGGGGAGCGGCCCAACCCCGCCGAGGCCGTCCCGGGCATCCGCCCCGGCGACCGCGGGGCCGTCGAGGAGCACACCGCGGCGCCGCCCACCCCGCGCACCGGCGCGGTGCGCGGCACCATCGGCAAACCGGGGCTGCCCCGGCGCCGGGCCCAGGAGCACATCGCGCCCCAGCTGCGCGGCGGCCCGGTCCCCCGGCCGGAATCCGATCAGCCGGCCGGGCACGACCCGGGCCTGATGGCGGCCTTCCAGCGCGGTATCACCCTCGCCGAGGCCCAGCAGAGCCTGGAGGCGGAGACCGAGGAGCCGCCCGGCTCCACCCCCGCCGCCCACCCGGACCCGCTCACCCCTCCCCACC
>NZ_LAVA02000052.1 GCF_000974985.2 Streptomyces mangrovisoli
GTGTCCAGACAGGCGAGCCCCCCGCAGGGGCCGGGGCGCGGGTGGGGTGGGGGGCTGCGAAAATGGGGGGATGGGAAAGTCCAGGGGCGCTCGGCGCAGGCAGGACGCCGAGGCCGTCGTCGAGGGCGTCGACGGGGGGCTCGCCGAGCTGATCCCCGACCGGGACCGGCCGCGCGCCTGGACCCTGCTGATCGACGGGGCCCCGCAGTCGCACGTCGACCTGGACGACCCCACCCGGCTGTCGTTCGAGTACCAGCGGCGGCTCGGCCATGTCATCGACCTCGCCGCCCCGCCCGCCGCCCCGCTGCACGTGGTGCACCTCGGCGGCGGCGCCCTGACCCTCGCGCGCTACGTCGCGGCCACCCGCCCGCGCTCCACCCAGCAGGTCGTCGAGCGGGACGCCGCCCTCGTGCAGCTCGTACGCCGGGAACTGCCGCTGGACCCCGGCGCCCGGATCCGGGTGCGCTCGACGGACGCGCGGGCCGGTCTCGCCAAGGTCCCCGACGGCTGGGCGGATCTCGTCGTGTCCGATGTCTTCAGCGGTGCCCGCACCCCCGCCCACCTCACCTCGACCGAGTTCCTCGACGAGGTCCGCCGCGCCCTGCGGCCGGGCGGCGTCTACACCGCCAACCTGGCCGACGGCCCGCCCCTCGCGCATCTGCGCGGCCAGATAGCCACCGCCGCCGCCCGGTTCGGCGAACTCGCCCTCGTCGCCGACGCGGCGGTGCTGCGCGGCAAGCGGTTCGGCAACGCCGTGCTGGTCGCCTGCGACCTGCCGCTGCCGGTCGCCGACCTCACCCGCCGGGCCGCCTCCGACCCGCATCCGGCCCGGGTCGAACACGGGCGTGCGCTGCGGGACTTCACCGGCGGCGCGGGAGCCGTCACCGACGAGGCCGCGGTCGCCTCACCGGCACCCCCGCCCTCGGTCTTCCGCTGAGCCAGGGTGACCGGGGGCCGAACCGCGCCCGGCGGCTCAGTAGTTGCCCACGTCCACCGTCGGCGGCCCGGCGTTCCACGCGCAGATCACCGACACCTTGTCCGCGTCCTTCGTGAACTCCACCCGGATCCAGGTGTCTTCCTTCCACACCTGCATCGACCACCCCGTGCCCGGCGTCGCCGACACCAGCGTCGCGTAGTCGGCGGCCAGATCGAGCACCACCCGCCCGCCGTCGGTGTCGTAGGCCTTGACCGAGCCGGTGGCCGTCGCGGCGGCGGACGGGGTGGCCGCCGCGGCCGAACTGGCTGCGGCCGAGGGTGACTTCGAGGCCGACGGCGACGGCTTCGCCGAAGCGCTGCGGGTGGCGCTCGCCGAGGAGTGCGCCCGCGCCGTCCGCGACGGGGTGGGCAGGGGCGGCGGCGACTGCGTGGCGGCGCCCACCGCCGCTATGGGCAGCGCGCGCGGCGGGTCGTACGCCGTCCCGGTCATGACGGTGTGCACGCCCCACCACGACAGCGTGACCGCCGCGCCCGTGGCGAGCAACCACGCCAGTAGATGTACGAGTCCTCTGCGCATCGACGTCATACTGCCTCACGACCGCCCCACGCGTCCCACCGGTCGTCCAAGCCCTCCCGGGACGGAGTGGGTCCTTCCTCTTATGGGGAGTTCGTCCCCCGCGGCCGCGCTCCGGTTGTCCACAGGCGCCGGATTCCCGTCGCCCGTATGGCGTACGGTGCGGCGCATGGCAAGTGTGCTCGTCGTCGAGGACGACCAGTTCGTCCGCTCGGCGCTGATCCGGCATCTCACCGACGCCTCGCACCTGGTGCGCAGCGTCGGCACGGCCCTTGAGGCGCTGCGCGAGGTCGCCCATTTCCGTTTCGACCTGGTCATCCTGGACCTCGGGCTGCCCGACCTGGACGGCTCCGAGGCGCTGAAGATGCTGCGCGGCATCACCGACGTACCGGTGATCATCGCCACCGCCCGGGACGACGAGGCGGAGGTCGTCCGGCTGCTCAACGCCGGCGCGGACGACTACCTCACCAAGCCGTTCTCCGTCGAGCACCTGTCGGCCAGGATGGCCGCCGTCCTGCGCCGCGCCCGCGCCACCACCGGCGAGGCCCCGCCGTCGTCGGTGATCCGCGTCGGCGGCCTGACCGTCGACCCGCTGCGCCGCCAGGCCGAACTGGACGGCGCCCGGCTCGACCTGACCCGGCGCGAGTTCGACCTGCTGGCCTTCCTGGCCGGCCGCCCCGGCGTGGTCGTCCCCCGCAAGGAGCTGCTCGCCGAGGTCTGGCAGCAGTCCTACGGCGACGACCAGACGATCGACGTGCATCTGTCGTGGCTGCGCCGCAAGCTCGGCGAGACGGCGGCCCGGCCCCGCTATCTGCACACCCTGCGCGGGGTCGGCGTGAAGCTGGAGCCGCCGACGGGAACGGGGCCGACGCGATGAGATGGGCTCTGGTCAAGGTCTGCCTGGCGGTCACCACCATGGTCGTGGTCGCCTTCGCCGTCCCGCTCGGCCTGGTCATCAAGGAGATGGCCCGGGACCGCGCGTTCTCCAACGCCGAGCGCCAGGCCGCCGCGGTCGCGCCCGCCCTGTCCATCACCACCGACCGCGACCAGCTGGAGAAGGTCGTCGCCTCGGCGGCCACCGACGACGGGATGGCCGTGCACATCCCCGCGGGCGACGGCAAGGCGGGCATCGACATCGGCAAGGGCCGCGCGGCCGCGCGCGACATCACCACCGTGCGCAGGATGGGCCGCGCGTCCACCACCGCGGCCACCGGCGGGTTCCTGCTGCTCCAGCCGGTCGCGCTGAGCAGCGGCGCGATCGCCGTCGTCGAGGTCTACGTCCCCGAGTCCGAGGTCAGCAACGGCGTGGGCACGGCCTGGGCGGTGCTCGCGGGGGTCGGCGTCGCGCTGATCCTCGGCTCCGTCGCGGTCGCCGACCGGCTGGGCGTACGGATGGTGCAGCCCGCGCAGCGCCTGGTGGAGGGCGCGCACGAGCTGGGGGAGGGCAAGCTCGGCGCCCGGGTGCCCGAGGAGGGCCCGAACGAACTGCGGCTCGCGGCGGTGGCGTTCAACGCCATGGCCGACCAGGTCGTACAACTGCTCGCCAACGAGCGGGAGCTGGCGGCGGACCTGTCGCACCGGCTGCGCACCCCGCTGACCGTGCTGCGGCTCAACGCGGCCTCGCTGGGCGACGGTCCGGCGGCCGACCAGACCCGGTCGGCCGTCGCCCAGCTGGAGCGCGAGGTCGACACGATCATCCGCACCGCGCGCGAGGCCAAGCCGCAGACCGCGGCCGCCGGTCCGGGCGCCGGCTGCGACGTGGCCGAAGTGGTGCGCTCGCGGATGGAGTTCTGGTCGGCGCTCGCGGAGGACGAGGGCCGCAAGTGGCGGGTGGCGGGGGTCGAGCGGCCGGTGCGCATCCCGGTGGCCCGCGCGGACCTCGCGGCCGGGCTGGACGCGCTGCTCGGCAACGTCTTCCGGCACACCCCCGAGGGCACCGCGTTCGCGGTCGACGTGCACAACGGCGACGACGCGGTGATCGTGCTCGTCTCCGACGCCGGCCAGGGGATAGCGGACCCGGAGGCGGCGATGGCCCGCGGCAGCGGCTCGGGCAACGACGGCTCGACCGGTCTCGGCCTGGACATCGTGCGGCGGCTCGCCGAACAGACGGGCGGCGACGTGCGGATCGGCTCCTCGGTCCTCGGCGGCACGGAGATCCGGGTCTGGATCCAGCTGGCCGACCCCGCGCCGACCCGCCGGGGCCACCGGGGGTCCGTGCGGCGGCGCAAGCGTCTGGCGTCGGCGCGCTGACCCTGCGGGCGGCTCGGCCGTCTCGACAACCCGCGGGCCGGTGGGGCCCCTTCGCGCAGTTCCCCGCGCCCCTTTCGGGGCACGGCTGCGAGGAGCCCCTGAAAGGGGCGCGGGGAACTGCGCGATCAGCCCCCACCGGCCCGCACGTGTCCAGAGAGCCGAGCCCCGCAGGGCCCCCGCAGCGTCACCCTCCGCAGCCGAGCGCAGCGCCTCCGTCGCGAGTTTTAACCGTCCCCGATCTCTTCCTTAAGCGCACCCTAAGATCCTCAACCACCGTCCGGATCAGGCTCTTTGCCCGAATCACGGCCGCTAGCGTCTTGCCCGCACCCCTCCCCCGGAACCATGAAGGCAGGCAGGCGAATGAGCACGCACCGGCGCAGGTTGAGCCGCAGGAACAAGGTGATCGGCAGCATCGTCACCGCGGCCGTGGTGGGTGGCGGCGCCCTGATCCTCACCACCACCGCCAACGCCGCCGACGTCGGCGCCGTGTTCACGAAGACCAGCAGCTGGGACACGGGCTACACCGGCCAGTACGTCGTCACGAACAACACCGGCGCGCGGGAGACCAGCTGGACCCTGGAGTTCGACCTGCCCTCCGGCTCGAAGATCAGCTCCCTGTGGGACGCCGAGTTCACCGTGAGCGGCCAGCACGTCACGGTGAAGCCCCCGAAGTGGGACACGGACGGTCTCGCGGCGGGCGAGTCGGCCACCGTCGGTTTCGTGGTCAGCGGCAGCGGCGACCCCAAGTCCTGCCTCATCGACAACACCTCCTGCTCCGCGGACAGCACCGCCACCCCCGAGCCGAGCGGCCGCCCCACCGAGACCGCGACCTCGACCCCGACGGCCACCCCGACCGCGAGCGCCAGCGCCACCAAGTCGGCGACCCCCACGCCGACGGCCACCACCTCCTCGCCGTCCCCGACCCAGAGCTCCGGCTCCGGCACCACCACCTCGGCCGGCTTCGCGCCGTACGTCGACACCTCTCTCTTCCCGGCGTTCGACCTGGTGAGCGCGGCGAACTCCACCGGCGTGAAGAACTTCAACCTGGCCTTCGTCACCGACGGCGGCGGCTGCACCCCGAAGTTCGGCGGCGTCAGCGACCTGACCGCGGACGGCGTGGCCTCCCAGATCGGCGCGCTGCGCGCCAAGGGCGGCGACGTGCGGGTCTCCTTCGGCGGCGCCTCCGGCACCGAGCTGGCCACCTCCTGCTCCTCGGTGGACGCGCTGGCGGCGGCGTACGGCAAGGTCATCGACACCTTCAAGCTGACCAAGGTGGACTTCGACGTCGAGGGCGCCGCGTCGGCCAACACGGCGGCGAACACCCGCCGCAACCAGGCGATCGCGAAGCTTCAGGCCCAGCACCCGGACCTGGACGTCTCCTTCACCCTGCCGGTGCTGCCCTCGGGCCTCACTCAGGACGGCGTCAACCTGCTCGCCGACGCCAAGACCAACGGCGTGAAGACCTCCGCGGTCAACATCATGGCGATGGACTACGGCCCCTCCTTCACCGGTGACATGGCCACCCTCGCCGAGCAGGCGGCCACCGCCACGCAGGCGCAGATCAAGAGCGTCCTCGGGCTCGGCGACAGCGCCGCGTGGAAGGCGCTCGCCATCACCCCGATGATCGGCGTCAACGACGTCTCCTCCGAGACCTTCACGGTCGCCGACGCGAGCACGCTGGTGACCTTCGCCAAGTCCAAGGGCATCGGCTGGCTGTCGATGTGGTCGGCGGCCCGGGACCAGCAGTGCGCGGGCGGCGCCAAGGGCACGGCCGACGCGACGTGCAGCTCGATCGTCCAGGACAAGTTCGCGTTCATGAAGGCGTTCGGGGCCTTCAACTAACGTAACCAAGACGGAACATGGAGACGGGGCGCTCAGCCGTAGGCTGAGCGCCCCTTTAAGCGCTTGCTTGTTCGTGATCGCGAACGGACGGTCTCGATTACGTTTCGACAAACGGCCCGAGGGGGCCTTGACCGCCCCCCGGAATGGGGCTGTTATTGCGCCACCATGTTTGTTCGAGTTGGTTTCTGGTCGGTTACGACGGATTCCCTCACGGCCTCACATGGCGAGCCGAGCCTCAGCCCTCAGGAGCCGTCCATGCCTCTGTCCCAGTCCGGACTCGTCCTCCCCTCCGCGAGCCGCCGATCGGTCCTGCGCGGCATAGCCGGCGCCGCCGCGCTCGGTGCCGGGGTCCCCCTTCTCAGCGCCTGCGGCGGCAGCGGAAGCTCCTCCGACCCCAAGACCGTCTCCCTCGGCTCGAACGCGTCCGACGCGGTGCCGAAGAAGGCGTACCAAAGCGTCTACACGGCGTTCCAGAAGCAGTCCGGCATCACGGTCAAGGTGAACACCAAGGACCACAACACCTTCCAGGAGCAGATCAACTCCTACCTGCAGGGCACGCCGGACGACGTGTTCAACTGGTTCGCCGGCTACCGGATGCAGTTCTTCGCGGCCAAGAAGCTCTCCACGGCGATCGACGACGTGTGGGCGAAGATCGGGGACAACTTCTCCGACGCCATGAAGAACCTCAGCAAGGGCGAGGACGGCAAGTACTACTTCGTCCCGATGACGACGTACCCCTGGGCGGTCTTCTACCGCAAGAGCGTCTTCCAGAAGTACGGCTACCAGGTCCCGACCACCTGGGACCAGCTCGTCGCCCTGTGCAAGCAGATGAAGAAGGACGGCCTGGTCCCGATCGCGTTCGGCGACAAGGACGCCTGGCCGGCGATGGGCACCTTCGACCAGATCAACTTCCGCCTGAACGGCTACGACTTCCACAAGTCCCTGATGGCGGGCAAGGAGTCGTGGACCGACGCCAAGGTCAAGGCCGTCTTCGACCACTGGTCCGAGCTGCTGCCCTACCACCAGGACGGCTTCATGGGCCGCACCTGGCAGGACGCCGCCCAGACCATCGTCGCCAAGAAGGCCGGCATGTACGTCCTCGGCACCTTCGTGGCCCAGCAGTTCACCAACAAGGACGACCTGGCCGACCTCGACTTCTTCCCGTTCCCGGAGATCAACTCCGCGTACGGCCAGGACACCGTCGAGGCGCCCACCGACGGCTTCATGGTGAGCAAGGCCCCGAAGAACCACGCCGGCGTCGTGAAGCTCATGGAGTACCTGGGCACCCCGGGTGCCGAGGAGACCTACCTCAAGACCGACCCGAGCGTGGTGGCCGCCTCCAGCAAGGCCGACACCTCCTCCTACTCGGCGCTCCAGAAGAAGGCGTTCGACATGATCGGCGGCGCCAAGAGCCTCACCCAGTTCATGGACCGCGACTCCCGCCCGGACTTCACCTCGACGGTGATGCAGCCCGGCCTGCAGAAGTTCCTCCAGAACCCCAAGGGCGTCGACAGCCTGCTGTCCTCGATCGAACGCCAGAAGAAGACGATCTTCGCATCCTCGTGAGCAACCCCATGACGACCGACACCGACACGACCAGCCCGGAGGCGGCACCCGTGCCGCCTCCGGGCCGTGCGCCTGCCGCCAAGCGGGTCCCCAAGGGCCACAAGCGCCTGCTGACCCGCCGTGACCGCGTCACGCTCGCCTTCATGGCGGGTGTGCCGACGTTCCTGCACGTGGCCCTCGTCTGGGTCACCGCCCTCGCCTCCATCGCCCTCGCCTTCACCAGCTGGGACGGCATCGGCTTCGACTCCATCAAGTGGGTCGGCCTGGACAACTTCAAGCAGTTGTTCAGCGACAACCCGCAGTTCTGGCCCGCGGTCCAGCACAACATCATCTGGTTCGTCGTACTGATCCTGATCCCGACGCCGTTCGGCCTGTTCCTGGCCGTGCAGCTGGACAAGCGGATCCGGTTCAGCCGCGTCTACCAGACCGCGTTCTTCCTGCCCGTCGTGGTGTCGCTCGCCGTCACCGGGTTCGTCTGGCAGCTCGTCTACAACCCCGACACCGGCCTGATCAACAGCCTCATCGGGGCCAACAAGCCCGGCCACTACATCGACTGGATCGGCGACCCGCACCTGAACCTGTGGGCCGTGCTGGTCGCCGCCTCCTGGCGGCACACCGGCTACATGATGATCCTCTACCTGGCCGGCCTGAAGGGCGTCGACCCGTCGCTGCGCGAGGCCTCGGCGCTGGACGGCGCCAACGAGTGGCAGACCTTCCGCAACGTCATCTTCCCGACGCTCCGGCCCACCAACACCGTCGTCCTGGTCGTCACCATCATCGAGTCGCTGCGCGCCTTCGACCTGGTGTTCGTCTTCAACAAGGGCGCGCAGGGCACCGAGCTGCTGTCGATCCTGATCACCAACAACATCATCGGCGAGTCCAGCCGGATCGGATACGGGTCGGCCATCGCGGTCGTCCTGCTGGTGATCTCCCTCGCGGTCATCATCCCGTACCTGATCGCCACCTTCCGCAAGGAGCGGCGCGCATGACCACCCCCACCGCCGCGCTCCGGCAGCGCGCACCCGTCCGCCCGGCCAGGGTCCTGCTGCACACCTTCCTCGTCGTCACCTCCCTGGCCTGGCTCGCCCCGCTGCTGTGGGCGGTCTACGCGGCCCTCAGGCCGTACTCGGAGACCAGCGACAAGGGCTATGTCTCCTGGCCGGACAAGCTGACGTTCGAGAACTTCACGAACGCGTTCAAGCAGTCCGACATGACGCACTACTTCGTCAACACGCTGATCATCGCGGTCCCGGCCGTGCTGCTCACGCTGCTGCTGGCGTCGATGGTCGCGTTCTACGTCAGCCGCTTCGACTTCCGGCTCAACCTCTTCCTGCTGCTGGTGTTCACCGCGGGCAACCTGCTGCCGCAGCAGGTCATCATCACCCCGCTGTACCGGATGTACCTGCTGATCGACCTGCCCGGCATCACCGTCAGCGGCAAGCTCTACGACTCCGCGCTGGGCCTGGTCCTCATCCACGTCGCCTTCCAGTCGGGCTTCTGCGCCTTCGTGCTCAGCAACTACATGCGGATGCTGCCGCACGAGCTGACCGAGGCCGCGCTCGTCGACGGCGCCTCGGTGTGGCGGATGTACTGGCAGATCGTGCTGCCGCTGTGCAAGCCCGCGATGGCGGCGCTGGCGACCCTGCTGTCCATCTGGATCTACAACGACTTCTTCTGGGCCATCGTGCTGATCTCCACCGGCGAGAACATGCCGATCACCTCGGCCCTGAACAACCTCTCCGGCCAGTACTTCACCGACCCCAACCTGGTCGCGGCCGGCGCCCTGCTCACCGCCATCCCCACCCTGATCGTGTACTTCGCGCTCCAGCGGCAGTTCGTCAGCGGCCTGACCCTCGGCGCCAACAAGGGCTGAGCCGGGCCTCCTGGCACCGGGCCCTCGCATCGGGGCCCGCGCACCGGGCCCTCTCCACGGCGGGCCCGCCCGAACCGGCCCCACGTGAAAGAGAACCCCGTGCACCACCCGTTCACCCCCGTCGCCGCCCTCCCCGTGGACCCGCGCACCGCTCGCGTCCACGAGGAGGGCTGGCAGTCCTGGAGCCCGAGCGGCGCCTACGCCCTCGACGCCGCTCCGTACCGCCCCACCAACGACAACTGGGCGCTGGTCTGCTACCGCCCCGGCCGCACCGTGCCCGCCGGCACCTTCCAGGGCGAGGGCCTGCTCGCGCTCGACCCCGGCGACGGCTCCCCGGTCCGCCTGTGGGCCGCCCCCGACCCCCTGCACGCCGTGCCCTCCATCCGGCTCACCGTCCACGGGGACCACGCCGAGATCGAGGCCGACGGCCCGGTGAAGGAGCTGACCGGCACCGACGTCCAGGGCGTGCTCGGCGCCTGGGCCGACGGCCTCGGACAGCCCGCGCCCCGCCCGGCCCCGACCGTCTGGTGCTCCTGGTACGAGTACTTCACGACGGTCACCGAGGACGACATCCACGAGAACCTGCGCGCGATGGACACCCTCGACCTGCCCGTCGACGTCGTCCAGATCGACGACGGCTACCAGCAAGCCCTCGGCGACTGGCTCACCCTCTCCGGCCGCTTCCGCTCCCGCGCCGGCATCGCCGAGGCGATCCTCGCCCGCGGCCGCCGCGCCGGCATCTGGACCGCGCCCTTCCTGGTCGACCCGGCGAGCGACCTCGCGGCCGCCCACCCCGACTGGCTGGTGCGCGCCGCCGACGGCACGCCACTGCACGCCGGGCACAACTGGAACCACGACCTGTACGCCCTCGACACCACCCACCCGGACGCGGCGGCCCACCTCACCGAGGTCTTCACCACCCTGCGCGCCGAGGGCTACGACTACTTCAAGACCGACTTCCTCTACGCCGGCGCCCTGGACGGCGTGCGCCACCAGGACGTCGACGCCCTGACCGCCTACCGCGCGGGCATCGGCCTGATCCGCGAGGCCATCGGCGCGGACGCCTACCTGCTGGGCTGCGGAGCGCCCCAACTCCCCTCCGTCGGGCTGTTCGACGCGATGCGGGTCAGCCCCGACACCGCGCCGCACCGCCGCCCCGAGGCCGGCGACTACAGCCAGCCCGGCCAGGACCCCGCCGAGTTCACCGGCGCCGGCCGCCAGTGGCAGCACGGCCGGCTGTGGACCAACGACCCCGACTGCCTGATGGCCCGGCCCGCCGTTCAGACCCGCGAGCGCTGGGCCGCCCATGTCGAGGCCACCGGCGGCCTGGTGGCCTCCAGCGACCGCCTGCTCTCCCTCGACGAGTGGGGCGTCGCCACCACCCGCCGTCTGCTCACCGGAGCGAAGCGATGAAGCGCGAACTGACCCTGCCCGGCCTCCAGTACGGCGGCGACTACAACCCCGAGCAGTGGCCCGAGGAGACCTGGGCCGAGGACATGCGGCTGATGCGCGAGGCCGGGGTCACCCTGGTCAGCGTCGGCATCTTCTCCTGGTCCCTGCTCGAACCCGCCGAGGGCGCCTACGACTTCGCCCGCATGGACAAGATCCTCGACCTGCTCCACGAGAACGGCATCGCCGCCGACCTCGCCACCCCGACGGCCGCCCCGCCCGCCTGGTTCTTCCGCGCCCACCCCGAGGCGCTCCCCGTCGACCACGACGGCCGCACCCTCTCCTACGGCAGCCGCCAGACGTTCTGCCCGAGCAGCCCCGCCTACCGCGAGGCGGCCCTGCGGATCGCCCGCGCCGTCGCCGAGCGCTACGCGGACCACCCCGCCGTCGCGATGTGGCACATCCACAACGAGTACGGCTGCCACAACGCCGCCTGCTACTGCGACACCAGCGCCGAGGCCTTCCGCACCTGGCTGCGCGCCCGCTACGGCGACGACCTCACCGCCCTCAACACCGCCTGGGGCACCACGTTCTGGAGCCAGTGGTACTACGACTGGGCGGAGATCCTGCCGCCCCGCGCCACCGGCGCCGTCCCCAACCCCACCCAGCAGCTCGACTGGCGCCGCTTCTGCTCCGACGCACTGCTCGCGCTGTGCACCGCCGAACGGGAGGTGCTGCGCGAGGCCGCCCCGGACACCCCCGCCACCACCAACTTCATGGTGATGCACGCCTTCGACGCGCTCGACTACTGGCGCTGGGCCCCCGAGCTGGACGTCGTCTCCAACGACCACTACCTGCGCTCCACCGACCCCGAGTCGCAGATCGACATCGCGCTCAGCGGCGACCTGGTGCGCTCGCTGGCGGGCGGCCCCTGGCTGCTGATGGAGCACTCCACCGGCGCGGTCAACTGGCAGCCGGTCAACCGCGCCAAGACCCCCGGCGAGATGCGCCGCAACGCGCTCGCGCACGTGGCGCACGGCGCCGACGGCATCGCCTACTTCCAGTGGCGGGCGGCCCGCGCGGGCGCGGAGCAGTGGCACTCCGCGATGCTGCCGCACGCCGGCACCGACAGCCGGATCTGGCAGGACGTGGTCCGGCTCGGCGCCGACCTGAAGGCGCTCGCCGAGGTACGGGGCAGCACGTCCGCAGCCGACACCGCGATCGTCTGGGACTGGGACGCCCGCTGGGCGCTCGAACTCCCCTCCCAGCCCAGCGAGTCGCTGCGCTACCTCGACCTCGTGCGGTCCTGGTACGAGCCGCTGTGGCGGGCCGGGGTGGCGGTCGACTTCGTCCGCCCCGACGCCGACCTCTCCGGCTACAAGCTGGTCCTCGCGCCCACCCTCTACCTCGTCGACGACGCGGGCGCCGCCAACCTGACGGGGTTCGCGCGCGCGGGCGGCACCCTCGCCGTCGGCTTCCACAGCGGCATGGTCGACGAGAACTGCCATGTCCGCCTGGGTGGTTACCCGGGCGCCTTCCGCGAGGCGCTCGGCGTCTCCACCGACGAGCTGTTCCCGCTCCTCGACGACGAGAGGCTCACCCTCGGCGGCGAGGTCCCGGACGGGGCCACGGCCGGCCTGTGGTCGGAACGGGTCCGCCTCGCGGGCGCCGAGGCCGTCGCCACCTTCACCGCGGGACCGCTCGCCGGCGGCCCCGCCGTCACCCGCCACGGGCACGGCGACGGCACCGCCTGGTACCTGGCCACCCTCCCGGACCCCGGCACGCTGGCGGCCCTGCTCGACGGCATCCGCCGCGCGGCGGGCGTCGAAGCGGTGCTGGAGTCCGCCCCCGAGGGCGTGGAGGCCGTCCTGCGCCGCGGCAAGGACGCCGACTTCCTCTTCCTCGTCGACCACGCCGGGGCCGGCGCCGAGATCGCGGTCCCGGGCGCGGACGTCGAACTCCTCACCGGCAAAACGGTCGTGGGCGGCACGGTGACCGTGCCGCCCGGAGACACGGCGGTCGTACGCCGCGCGCACCGCGCGGATCTGTCGAAGCCCGCCGCGGAGTAGCGCCCCGAAAGGGGCGCGGGGAACTGCGCGACCGGCCACGACGGCCCCGCGGCCGCCGGACGGCACACCGCGGGCCCGCCGGCAGGGCGCAGGGCTCCGGGCCGGTCCGACGACTCCCGTCGGACCGACCCGGAACCCGCCGAACCAGCGGAGCGCCTACGCCACGTCGTCCGTGGCGGGGAGGCTGCCGGTGCGGGCCGCTCGGCCGTACCACAGGGCGCTGGACTTCGGGGTGCGCTCCAGCGTCGCGTAGTCCACGTACACCGCGCCGAACCGCTTGCCGTAGCCCCACGCCCACTCGAAGTTGTCCAGCAGGGACCACAGGTAGTAGCCGCGCACGTCCGCGCCGTCCGTGATCGCCTGCCGTACCGCCGAGAGGTGCCCGTGCAGGTACGCGACGCGCTCGGGGTCGTGCACGCGGCCGTCCGGGTCCGGCTTGTCGTCGTAGGCCGCGCCGTTCTCCGTGATGTAGATCGGCAGGCCCGGGGCCTCCCGCGTGTAGCGCATGAGCAGGTCGTGCAGGCCGGACGGGTCGATGGACCAGCCCATCTCCGTGCGCTCGCCCGGCGTCTGGTGGAAGGCCACGTCGTCCGCGCCGGGCCACGGGGTGTGCTCGCTCTGGCCGTGCCCGTCCAGGCGCGGGCCGGAGACCGTGCTGTCCGCCGCGGAAACCAGCGTCGGCGTGTAGTAGTTGAGGCCGAGCGCGTCCAACGGCTGCTGGATCAGCGCCAGATCGCCCTCCTCGACGAACGACCAGTCGGTGATCGAACGGGTCGCCGCGAGCAGCGTCTCGGGGTACGCGCCGTGCAGGATCGGCCCGTGGAAGACGCCGTTGGCCAGGTCGTCGATCTTCAGCGCGGCCGCCGCGTCCTCGGCGGACGGCGTCAGCGGGCGCACCACCGAGGAGTTGAGGCTGATCGCGATCTGGTTGCGGGACGGCATGACCGACCGCAGCGCCTTGGCGCCGAGGCCGTGCGCCAGGTTCAGGTGGTGCGCGGCCCGCAGCGCCGCCGCCGGGTCGGTGCGGCCGGGCGCGTGCACGCCGGAGCCGTAGCCCAGGAAGGCGCTGCACCAGGGCTCGTTGAGCGTGATCCAGTTCTCCACCCGGTCGCCCAGCGCCTCGCCGACGATCTGCGCGTACTCGGCGAACCGGTAGGCGGTGTCACGGGCCGGCCAGCCGCCCGCGTCCTCCAGCTCCTGCGGCAGGTCCCAGTGGTAGAGGGTGACGGCCGGCTTGATGCCGTGCTCCAGCAGCTCGTCGACCAGGCGGCGGTAGAAGTCCAGGCCCACCTGGACCGCCGGGCCGCGGCCGGTCGGCTGCACCCGCGACCAGGAGATGGAGAAGCGGTACGCCGTCAGGCCCAGCTCGGCCATGAGCGCCACGTCGTCGCGGTAGCGGTGGTAGTGGTCGACAGCGATGTCACCGGTCTCGCCGCCCAGCGTCTTGCCCGGCGTATGGCTGAAGGTGTCCCAGATCGAGGGCGTACGGCCGTCCTCCCGCACCGCTCCCTCGATCTGGTACGCCGAGGTGGCGGCGCCCCAGAGGAAGGTGGAGGGGAAGGTCACCGGGGTCACCGGCTGTGCGGACTCAGTCATGGAAGCGCTCCCAAGGTGGGCCGCGAAGGCCCGACAGGTCGAAACGAGGGGGAAGGAGAGGGGGAGGGGGGAGGGTGGGGGACGAACGGCGATACGGCGGGCGCCGGCGGGGGACGGGCACGGGAGGCGCGAGGGCAGGGACCGGGGACGGGCGGTGGCCCGGCCCCCGGAAGCCCTGCGGCGCGGCGCGCGGCGCGCGGCCTCCGCGGACCGTCAGCCCTTGACCGCGCCCTGCATGATGCCGCCCACGATCTGCTTGCCGAACAGCAGGAAGGCGATCAGCAGCGGCAGCGTGCCGAGCAGCGCGCCCGCCATGATCACCGCCTGGTCGGGGACATAACCCGTGCCCAGCGAGTTCAGCGCCACCTGGACGGTCGGGTTCTGCTGGTTCAGCGCGATGATCGGCCACAGGAAGTCGTTCCAGGCGAACACGAAGGTCAGCAGACCCAGCACGGCCATCGCGGGCCGCGCCGCCGGGAAGACCACGTGCCACACCACTCTGAGGCTGCTCGCGCCGTCCACCCGGGCCGCCTCGATCAGCTCCGTGGGCAGTGCCTGCACCAGGTACTGGCGCATGAAGAACGTCCCGAACGCGGTGACCAGGGTCGGCAGGATCACCGTCTGCAACTGGTTCGACCAGCCGAGCTTCGACATCCACAGGTACAGCGGCACGACGGCCAGCTGCGGCGGGATCATCATCGTGCCGATGGTCAGCAGCAGCAGCGCGTTGGAGAACTTGAACCGCAGCTTCGCGAAGGCGAAACCGGCCAGCGTGGAGAAGACCACCGTGCTCGCGGTGATGGTGCAGGCCACGAGCACGCTGTTGAACATGGCGGTGCCGAGACCGGCCTGGTCCCAGGCGGCCTGGAGGTTCTTGAACAGGTTCCCGCCGAACCACAGCGGCGGCGGGGTCTGGGCCAGCCGGCGGTCGGTGCGCGAGGCGGCGATCGCGGTCCACACCAGCGGTGCCAGCGACACCAGCGCGAAGACCGTCAGCACGATGTACGTGACCGGGCCCGCGTGCATCTGCTTGCCCGCGCCCATCACCCGGCGGGTGCGGCGTTCCGGCGCCGGACGCGTCTGAGGCAGCGGCACCCGGTCCGTCACTTCACTCGTCGTCATTGGGACTTCCTCAGGCGTCGGGTGAGCAGCATGTTGATCGCCGCGATGATCAGCAGGATCAGGAACATCGACCAGGCGATCGCGGAGGCCTTGCCGAGGTTGCCGATGATCCAGCCCTGGTCGTACATGTACAGACCGAGCGTCTGGAACTGGTGCTCCGAGCCGCCCTTGGACCCGCTGATCCCGCCGAACAGCAGCGGCTCACCGAACAGCTGCGTCGCGCCGATGGTCGAGACGACCACCGTGAACAGGATCGTGGGCCGCAGCTGGGGGATGGTCACATGGCGGAACTGCTGCCAGCGGTTGGCGCCGTCGAGCGCCGCGGACTCGTACAGGTCGACCGGGATCGCCTGCATCGCCGCGAGGTAGATCAGCGCGTTGTAACCGGTCCACCGCCAGATCACGATCGACGACACCGCGAACTGCGAACCCCAGTCGGATTCACGCCAGTTGATCGGGTGGACGCCGACGAAGTGCAGCAGCCAGTTGACCATGCCGCCGTCCCACGAGTACAGCAGCGTGAAGACGAGGGTCGCCGCCGCCACCGAGGTGGCGTACGGGGTGAGCATGACCACCCGCCACACGGTCGAGCCGCGCAGCCGGTAGTTGAGCAGGTGCGCCAGACCGATCGCGGCCAGCAGCTGCGGCACGGTCGAGATCACACCGATGGTGAAGGTGTTCTTCAGCGCGTTCCAGAAGAACTCGGACGCGAAGAGGTTCTTGTAGTTGTCCAGGCCCGCCCACGTCTGGTGGTCGAGCGAGGACAGCTGCACGTCGTGCAGCGAGTACCAGGCGGTGTAGAGCAGCGGGACCAGCGAGAAGGCCCCGAATATGAGGAAGAAGGGGGAGATGAACGCGTACGGCGACGCCTTCATGTCCCAGCGGTACAGCCGGCGGCGCCAGGAGTCCGGTTCCGGCGGTGTACCGCGACCGTGAGCGCCCCGGGCCGCGCCCGGCGAGGAGCCGGGCGCGGCGTCGGCGCTCGACGCGGCATGCGCGAGAGCCTGGTCGGAGCTGGTCACTGGCCGAGCACGTCCTTGATCTCGGCCGTGGCTGCGGACCACCCCTGGGCCGGGGTCTTGCCCTTCTGCTCCACCTGGAGGATGCCGACGTCGGTGATCGCGGTACCGATCGGCTGGTCCTTGATGCCGTAGTTCTGCACCGGGATGGACTTGGCGGAGTCACCGAAGATCGTGGTGAGCGGGGCGCCGGAGAAGTACGACGTGGTGTCGGCGGCCGGCTGCAGGGTCGAGTACACCGACGGGGTCGACGGGAAGCTCGCCTGCTTGGCGAAGACCTTCGCCTGCTGCTCGGGCGCGGTCAGCCACTTGGCCAGCGCGATGGCCTCCTTCTGGTGCTTGCCCGCGGTGGGCACGCCGATGAAGGAGCCGCCCCAGTCGGACGCGGTCGGGGCCGCCGCGACGTCCCAGTTGCCCTTGCCGGAGTCACCGGACTTCTGCTCGATGTAGCCGATCATCCAGGCCGGGCAGGCCACGGTGGCGAAGCTGGCGTTGGCGAAGCCCTGGTCCCACGGCTTGTCGAACTGCTTGAGCTTCGCGGACATGTTGCTGGTCGCAACCGTCATCGCGTTGTTCCAGGCGTCCTTCACACCGGTGGACTTGTCCCAGATGACGTTGCCGTCCTTGTCGTAGTACCGCTCGCTCTCGCCGCCGAGGGCCGCGTTGTAGACCGAGGCGGCGGAGTCCACGAACTTGGTGCCCTTGGGCGCCTTCTTCATGTAGTCCTTGCCGACGTCGACGTACTTCGACCAGTCGCCCTTCCACATGGCGGCGAGCTTGTCGCGGTCGGTGGGCAGGCCGGCCTTCTTGAACAGGTCCTTGCGGTAGCAGATCGCCATCGGACCGGTGTCGGTACCGAGGCCGATCAGCTTGCCGTCCTTGGTGGTGGCCTGGGCGTTCTTCCAGTCCAGCCACTGCGACTTGTCGACGTACTTGCTCATGTCGACGAACTTGTCGCCCTGCGTCTGCACGGCCTCGGTGATGTTGCCGACCTCGATCGCCTGGATGTCGTCGGTGCCGGACCCGGCCTGCAGGCGGGTGAGGACCTTCGGCCAGTAGACGGAGGTGCTGGTGGTGACGTTCTCCTTGATGCTGATGTTCGGGTGCAGCTTCATGTACTCGTCGTACAGCCCGGCCTGCTTGTAGCCGAACACGCCGAAGTCGCCGATGGTCAGCGTCGTCTTGCCGTTGGCGTTGCTGCCGCTGTTGTCCGAGGAACTGTCGTCGGAGTCCTTGGAACAGCCGGCCAGCAGTCCCGTAGTCAGCGCGGCGACAGCTGCGAGAGCCATCCACCTGCTGGACCGTCGGGTACTCGTACGCATTTGCGTCCTCCTGTTGCCTGACGTGCCGACCCCCCGGCCAACTGCACTGTTGGGCCCGTTGTTTCTCGCTGCGGCTCGGGCGGGGAACGTGCGGGACGTGTATGTGTCAGGTACTGTGGGAGCGCTCCCACAAGTGATGTGTTGAAGAGTCGCCGGTTCGTGCGGGGGTGTCAAGGGAGCAAGCACGCTGAGATGCGTTCAGTTATCTGCCTGTTAGCTAACTCGGGGCTTCGTGCCCTCTCGTCCCGGTCGGACCTGATTCGGTCCCCGGCGGGGCGGGGGCGGTCGGGGATCGGCTGTTAGATTCCAGGCCCATGCACGGTCGACGGGAGGCAGAGCCCATGGCAAGCCACGGAACTCGAGGCCGGGGCGGTCGTCGCCCCACTCTCGAGGAGGTCGCCGCTCGCGCCGGGGTGGGACGGGGGACCGTCTCCCGGGTGATCAACGGCTCGCCCCGGGTGAGCGAGGCGACCCGGGCCGCCGTCGAGGCGGCCGTCGAGGAGCTCGGCTACGTTCCGAACAACGCCGCCCGCGCCCTGGCCGCCAACCGCACGGACGCGATCGCCCTCGTCGTCCCCGAACCCGAGACCCGGTTCTTCGCGGAACCGTACTTCTCGGACATGTTGCGTGGTGTGGGGGCCGAACTGTCCGAGACCGAGATGCAGTTGCTGCTGATATTCGCGGGCAGCGACCGCGAGCGGCGCCGGCTCGCGGAGTACCTCGCCGCGCACCGGGTCGACGGCGTGCTGCTGGTCTCCGTGCACGCGGACGACCCGCTGCCCGATCTGCTCGGCCAGCTGGAGATCCCCGCCGTCATCAGCGGCCCGCGCTCCTCGGCGGAGACGCTCACCTCCGTGGACTCCGACAACTTCGGCGGCGGGCGGCAGGCCGTGGAGCACCTGCTCGCGCGCGGCCGCCGGACCGTCGCGCACATCACCGGCCGGCTCGACGTCTACGGCGCCCAGCGGCGCGTGGACGGCTACCGTGAGGGGCTGCGCGCGGCGGGGCACGTGGTCGACGAACGGCTCATCGAGCCGGGCGACTTCACCGAGGAGGGCGGCCGCCGGGCCATGACCCGGCTGCTGGAGCGCTGCCCCGAGCTGGACGCGGTCTTCGCCGGCTCGGACGTCATGGCGTCCGGCGCCCGCCAGGTGCTGCGCGAGGCGGGCCGGCGCATCCCGGACGACGTGGCGCTCGTCGGCTACGACGACTCGGCCATCGCCCGCCACATGGACCCGCCGCTGACCAGCGTGCGCCAGCCCATAGAGGAGATGGGTCGCGCCATGATCGAGCTCCTCCTGAACGACATCGCGGACAGCCGCCCGGCAGTCTCCCGCGACCTGGAACGCCGCCACGCGGTACTCCCGACCCAACTGGTCCACCGCACGTCGTCCTGACCCCGCGGCCGTGCAATCCCCCCCCAGGAGGGGGCGGTCCCCGGCCCTTCGGGAGGAGGCGGCCGGCCGGTGCGGGTGCGTCGTAGCCGGTCGCGCAGTTCCCCGCGCCCCTTGCAGGGCCGCGGCGACCGCCCGCGACACACCGACGCCCGGCCGACCCCCTCAGGGGCGCGGGGAACTGCGCGGCCAACCGCGACGGTCCCGCACCCGACAACGGTCCGTACCCCTCCAGGGTCTCGGTGACCGCCCGCGACACACCGAGCGTCACGCCAACCCCCTCAGGGGCGCGGGGAACTGCGCGGCCAACCACGACGCACCCGCACCGGACAGCCGACCGAAGAACCCCGCCGACCCGCGCGGTCAGCGCACCCCGCGCACCTGCCACCCCCGCTCCAGCAGATCGAACGCCGCGTTCACGGTCGCGGCCGGATCCGCCGTCGTACCGGCGAGCGCCCGCGCCTCCAGAGCGAAGTGCGCGAGGGCCGCGCAGCGGGGATCGTCCGCGGCCACGCCGAGATCCGCCGCGACGGCCTCGGCCAGCGCGTGCTCGTGCCGCAGCCACATCCGCCGGTGGTACTCGACCAGCGCCGGGGTGCTCCGCACCAGCCGGTTGAACACGTCGAGCTCCTCGTCGCGCCCGCCGGCCGCGACGACGCGGGCCCCCAGCATGTGGACGCGCAGGGCCTGGATCACCGACGTTCCCGGCGCCCGCTCGCGCACCACCGCCACCAGGGCCGCCTCCTGGTCCGAGTCCAGGTCGAAGACGAGCGCCTCCTTGCTGGGGAAGTGCTTGAACAGGGTGGTGGTGGAGACGTCCGCGGCCTCGGCGACGTCCCGGACGCTCACCTGGTCGTAGCCGTGGGCGAGGAAGAGTTCCAGGGCCGCGTCCGCGAGCGCCTTGCGGGTCGCGGCCTTCTTCCGCTCGCGCCGCCCCGGCGGCTGCGACTGCGAAGGCGGCGGCGCGCTCGCCGCCCGGCCCGAACCCGTGGTCTCCGACATGACAGCAGTCTAAGCGCCGGTTGCCCCGGTGAATAAGTTGAGCCGTTGCACCGACTCAGCCGGCGTCGGCGGCCGGCCCGGCCGGCAGGTCGAGCCGCCAGCGCACCTCGCCGTCCTGCTCCTCGTCGGTCGCGGTGAGCCCGGCCGCGGCGGCCACGGCGGCGGAGGCCAGGTGGGCGGGGTGGACGTGCGCGACGACCGTACGGACGCCGTGCGCGGCGAGCCGCCCGACGAGCCCCCGGGCCGCCTCGGTGGCGAGCCCCCGGCCCTGCCAGGCGGTCCCGACGACCCAGGCGATCTCGGCGAGGTCCCGCGCGGGCACCAGCGTGGCCTGGACCGTGCCGGCGAGCCGGGAGTCCGCGCGCAGCCGGAGCACCCAGTTGCACCAGAGAACGCCGGGGTCCGGTGACCCGGCGGCCAGGCGCTCGTAACGGGCGCGAAGTTCCGCGCGGGAGAGGGGCGCGCCGCCGGTGAAGGCGTACAGCGCCGGGTCGCCGAGTACGGCGGCCATCTCGTCGGCGTGCGCGGGGCGCAACGGGACGAGGTCGAGGCGGGCGGTGCGGACGGTCTCCGTGCCGACGGTCACGGCGCGCAGGGCGGCCACCTCCTCCGGAAAACGAATCAGCCGGTGACCTCGATCTGCATCGAGGTCACCGGCTGACTACTCAGGGTGAGTGACGGGACTCGAACCCGCGGCATCCTGGACCACAACCAGGTGCTCTACCAGCTGAGCTACACCCACCATGACCGCTTCGGTTCGGCTACTGCCTTCTCCGACCGGCCGAGAAAAAGTGTACAGGGTCCGAAGGGGTGCTCGCGCACGCCTTTTCCGGGGGGCCGCCGCGCCGGTGCGCGGCGGGCTACTGCGCGGGCACGACGTGCTTCGCCGCGATCGTCCGGGCGGTGTCGGAGTCGGGTCCGGGCTGCGGCACGAAGATGGCCTCGCGGTAGTAGCGCAGCTCGGCGATGGACTCGCGGATGTCGGCGAGGGCCCGGTGGTTGCCGTTCTTCTCCGGGCTGTTGAAGTAGGCCCGCGGGTACCAGCGCCGCGCGAGCTCCTTCACGGACGAGACGTCGACGATGCGGTAGTGGAGGTACTCCTCCAGCGTCGGCATGTCCCGGAGCAGGAAGCCGCGGTCGGTGCCGACGGAGTTGCCGCACAGCGGCGCCTTGCCGGGCTCCTTGACGTGCTCGCGGATGTAGGCGAGGACCTGCGCCTCGGCGTCGGCCAGGGTGGTGCCGCCGGCCAGCTCCTCGAGCAGCCCCGACGCGGTGTGCATCTGACGCACCACCTCCGGCATCGTCTCCAGCGCCGCGTCCGGCGGGCGGATGACGATGTCCACCCCCTCGCCGAGTACGTTCAGCTCGGAGTCGGTGACGAGGGCGGCCACCTCGATGAGCGCGTCGTCGGACAGCGAGAGGCCGGTCATCTCGCAGTCGATCCACACCATGCGATCGTTCATGTGTCTCACCTTACGGCCCGGTGGGGCGAGGCGGGCCGGTCGTGCGGTGACCTTGTGGCGCGAGGGACGGCCGGGACACCCTCGCCGAGCCCGGTGTGCGGGCGCGGGGGTGGCGGCGCACCGGCCGTCACCCCCGCGTTCCTCACGTCATGCTCCGCTGCGCTGCCCCGGCAGGCTGGCCCTGGTCGGGACATAGGGGTCCCGGCCGTCCAGCGCCGCCGACAGGTGCGCCGGCGCGCCCACCGCGCTCGCCGCCGCCGTACGGCGGGCCTGGTGCGGCACCGGACCCTCCGGGTGCAGCGGGGTCGGCAGCCCGGCACCGCCACCGAGGGCACCGGGAGCACCGGGACCCGCCGTGGCCGTGCCGTCGGAGTCGCCCGGCCGCTCGCTCTGCGGGCGGCGCGCCCGGTAGGCCGCCCGGTAGGCGGCGGGCGACGAGCCCAGCTGGCGGCGGAAGTGCCCGCGCAGGGCGACCGGCGAGCGGAAGCCGCAGCGGCCCGCGACCTCGTCCACGGAGTAGTCCGACGTCTCCAGCAGGCGCTGCGCCTGAAGCACCCGCTGGGTGATCAGCCACTGGAGCGGCGCGCTGCCGGTCAGCGACCGGAAGCGGCGGTCGAAGGTGCGCCGGCTCATGTAGGCGCGCGCCGCCAGCGTCTCGACGTCGAACTGCTCGTGCAGGTGCTCCAGCGCCCAGGCGACGACCTCGGCGAGCGGGTCGGCGCCGATCTCCTCGGGTAAAGAGCGGTCCAGGTAGCGTTCCTGACCCCCCGTCCGGCGCGGCGGGACGACCAGCCGGCGGGCCAGCGCGCCGGCCGCCTCGTTGCCGTGGTCGGTCCGCACGATGTGCAGGCAGAGGTCGATTCCGGCCGCGGTGCCCGCGGAGGTGAGGACGTCCCCGTCGTCGACGAAGAGCTCCCTCGGGTCGACGTGCACCGACGGATAGCGCTTGGCCAGCGTCGGCGCGTACATCCAGTGGGTCGTCGCCGGGCGGCCGTCCAGCAGGCCCGCCGCCGCGAGGACGAAGGCGCCGGTGCACAGCCCGACGATGCGGGCGCCCTCCTCGTGGGCCCGGCGGAGCGCGTCGAGCGCCTCCTCCGGTGGCGGCGAGGTGATCGAACGCCAGGCGGGCACGACGACCGTGCCCGCCCGCGAGATCGCCTCCAGGCCGTGCGGCGCGGTGAGTTCCAGGCCCCCTGTGGTCCGCAGTGGGCCTTCCTCACCGCCGCACACCAGCAGTCGGTAGCGCGGCACGCCGGCGTCCTGGCGGTCGATCCCGAACACCGACAGCGGTATGGAACTCTCGAAGATGGGGCCGCCGCTGAACAGAAGCACCGCGACGATCTCCTTGCGGCGTCGCCCGGAAAGCTTCCGGGCCGCGGCTTCCGGCGCGGCAGTGGAGTCGTGGCTCATCCTGCTAAGCCCCCCTCGGTGGTCGCGGCGCCCTGATCCCTTCGGGTCTGTCGCTCCAACACGTTTCCCCTCGGTCCTGCACGAGTCCCCCGCCGTAACAGTCAAGATCGAATCTACTGTGTCGCGTGATGCCGGCGTGGCCAGTTCGCCACCCGGCTCATTGTCGACATGGCAACTTGGCGTGAAGCATTCGATCACGAAGCGTTGCACTCGTGGGCCGTGCAGGGAAGTGCGCCTCGTGGCAGTGGCCAATCCACGTAGGGTGCGTGGGCCCTCGCGGACTCTGTTCCCGCAGGTGGCACGGGGGTTGGGGGGTGTCAGGGGTAGGGGATGCGCGGTGGCGTGAAGTTGGCTGAAAAGATACGGGCGCGTGCGCGGAAACCGGTCAGTCGACCGGTGTATGCCCTTCCGTGCGCCGCCCGCCCCGGTGGGCGCCGACCGTGCCCCGGTGGTGCCGGCCGCGGGGCGCCGGCACCGCGTCGTCGGGCAGCGGCCGGGCCGCGCCGCGCTCGGAGCGGCGCAGCAGCACCCGGCAGGCGGCGGTGACCGCGGCCAGGCCCAGCGCCGTCCCGGTGGCCCCGGCCAGCGAGGTGCCGTACCAGACGAGGACCACCGGGACGAGGACGCAGCTGAAGGCCGCCCAGCGGACCACGTCCGTCGCCGCCTCCTTGCCGGGGTGGGACTCGGGGGAGGGGCGGGGTCCGGACATGGCGTGCTCCTCACGACGGGGGTTCCCCGGGTTCAACGGCCGTTCGACCGGTCGGTCACTGTGCGTGCCCGGGCGCGGGGCCGGACGGCGGAGCGGGGCGCGGGTCCCGGAGGGGGACAGGATGGCCCGGGAAAGGGCGGCGGAGTACCCCCGGCGGCGCGGCGGGGCGCCGCGGGGCGCGCGTCGCGGGGCGTGCGGAGCACGTGCCTCCGGTAAGTGAACGCTGTGCAAACCGCCTGTACGAGGCAGCAACCATTGCGTGACGGGCGCCCCCTCGTGCATGCTCCGGGGAACCCTCGCGGACGGGTGTGCCCCGACGGGCTTCGGCCGCGAGCCGGTGGAGCGCGAGGTCTGGGCTTAAGGAGGCGTGCCGCCGTACCCTTGCGGGTATGGGGTTGGGAAGATGATTCCCGGACACAGCTCCGCCGCACACTGTCGTCCCCACCCACGAGGATCAAAACGCCGAGAATCCCATGGCCGGTCACGAATTCTTCGAACCCGCGGACCGCAAGCGGCGGGTCGCCGATCCCACGGCGTCCGACCCCTTGGCGGCGGAAGAGGCGCGCCCTTCCTGCGATCCCGCATTCCTGCACGGAGTGGTCGTCGGCTTCGACGGCTCGACCTCCAGTGAGCGTGCCCTCGCCTACGCGATCGGCATGGCCCACCGTTCCGGTTCCGGCCTGATCATCGTGCATGTGGCCAACCGGCTGCCCACCACGGTGTGGGCGGGCTGCGAGCCGCCCGTCTTCGTGGACGTGCCGGACCACCGCACCGAGGTGCTCGGCCTCGAACTCGCCTGCGCGGACTACCTCTCCGAGGTGCCGTGGATCCTGGTCGAGCGCGGCGGCGACATCTGCCACGAACTCGAAGAGGTGGGGCGGGAGTACGGGGCGGACGCGATCGTCGTCGGCTCGACGCACGGCATCGTGGGCCGCATCTTCGGCTCCGTGGCGGGGCGGCTCGCCAAGCGCGCGCAGCGCCCGGTCGTCGTCATTCCGTAACTCCGCGTTCGCCCAGGCAGGTTGGCTGCCGGGCGCGGTGGAGCCCCTTTCCCGGACGGGTGAGCCCGCGCGTGCGCGGGCGTGTTTGTGCCCTTGTGAAGTCAGGGCATATATCGCTCACCGCACGACCGCACATGCAGGAAGGGAGCCCGCCGTGGACAACGACGTCTCCGCGGGAAGCAGCACGACCACCGTCGTCGGCCGACTCGCCCTGGGAATCACCCTGTTGGCCTTCGGCTTCGGATACACGGATGTGATCGACGGCGTATCGGCCGCCGACGCCGTGTCACTGGCCCACTATGTGGGCGGAGTTGCTCTGTTCGTCGCCGGTCTGCTCGCGTTCCGCGACCGGGACACCACGACCGGTACGGCCTACGCGGCCCTCGGCGCGCTCTGGTTCACCTGGGCCGTCGGTGCCGGAACCACCGCATCCGCCAACGCGGCAGGGATGTTCCTGCTGCTCTTCGCCCTGGTCGCGCTGACCCTCACCCTGGCGGGCGGGGACCAACTGACACAGGGCACCTACGGGTTGTTCTTCGCCGCCCTGGTGCTGCTGGCGATCGCGCAGTTCGCCGACAACGGCTCCCTGGCGAAGATCGGCGGCTGGGTCGCCGTGGCCGCGGGAGCGGTGGCCTGGTACGCGGCCACCGCGTCGCTCGCGCACTGGCCGACGGCCCTGCCCCGTCGCGCTGCCGGCCGGGGGGTGACGGCCACCGGCTGAACGGCAGCCGACGCCGGGGCGCCGGGCGCCTCCGGCGGAACAGCGGCGGACCCCCGCGTGTCAGGTGGCACACGCGAGGGTCCGTTCGCACTCCGGTCGCGCAATCCGCTACTCGACGGTCACGGACTTCGCCAGGTTGCGGGGCTTGTCGATGTCCCGGCCCAGCGCCTTCGCCGTGTGGTAAGCGAGCAGCTGGAGCGGGATGCCCATGAGGATCGGGTCCAGCTCGTCCTCGTTCTTCGGGACCACGATGGTCTGGTCCGCCTTCTCCTGCTCCCGGTGGGCCACCGCGAGGATCCGGCCGCTGCGCGCCTTGATCTCCTCCAGGGCGGCGCGGTTCTTCTCCAGCAGGTCGTCGTCCGGGACGATCGCGACCGTCGGCAGGGCGGGCTCGATCAGGGCCAGCGGGCCGTGCTTGAGCTCGGAGGCCGGGTAGGCCTCGGCGTGGATGTAGGAGACCTCCTTGAGCTTCAGGGAGGCCTCGCGGGCCACCGGGTAGCCCCGGACCCGGCCGATGAAGAGCATGGAGCGGGCGTCGGCGAACTGCTCGGCCAGCTTCTGGATCTCCGCCTCCTGCTCCAGGATCTCGGAGATCTGCGCGGGCAGCTTGCGCAGGCCCTCGATGATCCGCTTGCCGTCGCGCACCGACAGGTCGCGGGTGCGGCCGAGGTGCAGCGCGAGCAGCGCGAAGGCGACCGTGGTGTTGGTGAAGCACTTGGTGGACACCACGCAGACCTCGGGGCCCGCGTGCACGTAGACGCCGCCGTCCGCCTCGCGGGCGATCGCCGAACCGACCACGTTGACCACGCCGAGGACGCGCGCGCCCTTGCGCTTGAGCTCCTGCACGGCGGCCAGCACGTCGTACGTCTCGCCGGACTGGGAGACCGCGATGTAGAGGGTGTCGGGGTCGACGACCGCGTTGCGGTAGCGGAACTCCGAGGCCGGCTCGGCGTCCGCGGGGATGCGGGCCAGCTCCTCGATCATCTGCGCGCCGATCATGCCGGCGTGGTACGAGGTGCCGCAGCCGAGGATCTTGACCCGGCGGATCCGGCGGGCCTCGCGGGCGTCCAGGTTCAGGCCGCCGAGGTGCACGGTGGAGAAGCGCTCGTCGATACGGCCGCGCAGCACGCGGTCGACGGCGTCGGCCTGCTCGCTGATCTCCTTGTGCATGTAGGTGTCGTGGCCGCCCATGTCGTAGGAGGCGGCCTCCCACTCCACGGTGGTGGGCTCGGACGTGGTCCGGGTGCCCTCGGTGGTGTAGGTGCGGAAGTCGTCGGCCTTGAGGGTGGCCATCTCGCCGTCGTCGAGCGTGACGATCTGGCGGGTGTGGGCGACCAGCGCGGCGATGTCGGAGGCGACGAACATCTCCTTCTCGCCGATGCCGAGGACGACGGGGGAGCCGTTGCGGGCCACCACGATGCGGTCGGCGAAGTCGGCGTGCAGCACGGCGATGCCGTAGGTGCCCTCGACGAGCCGCACGGTCTCGCGGACCTTCTCCTCCAGGGTCGCGGCCTGGGAGCGCGAGATGAGGTGGACGAGGACCTCGGTGTCGGTCTCCGAGAGGAACTCGACGCCGTCCGCCTCCAGCTTGCGGCGCAGGTCGGCGGCGTTGTCGATGATGCCGTTGTGGACGACGGCGACCTTGCCCTCGGCGTCCAGGTGCGGGTGGGCGTTCACGTCGGAGGGGGCGCCGTGGGTGGCCCAGCGGGTGTGGGCGATGCCGGTGGTGCCCTTGAAGCGGGCGGGGACCTTGGCCTCCAGGTCGCGCACCCGGCCCTTGGCCTTGACCGTCCTCAGGCCGGGCGTCTTCGGGGAGGTGATGGCGATGCCGGCCGAGTCGTAGCCGCGGTACTCCAGACGCTGCAGACCTTCGAGCAGCAGAGGGGCGACGTCACGCTTCCCGATGTATCCGACGATTCCGCACATATATGGGTATCCAGCTCTCTCGGCACCACGGCCCCGCCGTGGACGATGTCTTCCGGTGCTTCCGGTGCTTCCGGCCTTTCCGGTGCTTCCGGTGTTCTTCCGGCTCTTGGGCTGCGGCTCAGCCGTAGACGATGCGGCGCAGTTGCCGGAGCGTGAGCTCCGGCGGCGCCACCGCCCGGTATCTCAGGTCCGCCTCGATCCGTCCGAAGATCTCCGCGTTGACCAGGCCCTGTGCCTGGAGTTCGCGGTGGCGGCGACGGACGTACGCCTCCGTCGTCTCGTCGAAGAAGGCGAGCACGTCCTGGACCACGCGCAGTGCCTCGCCCCGGGTGAGGGCGGTGGACCGCGTCAGATGATCGAGGAGTTCGTCGTGCACTCGGTAGATCCTGAGGCACCGGTCCCGGTTTCGCAAGAATCCTGCCCGATTCCGGGCAAGGGGCTGTTGGATCTCTCATGAGGTGCTGTTCGCGCAATGTCCATCCCGTGTCCTGCGCCACGTTGCCCGCGTAGACGAGTTTCAGACGCCATGGACATTCCTCGCATGGGCGTACCCGACCAGCTCGCCGAGCGCATGAGCATGGCCGAGCAGCATGAGTACCTGCGCGCCAGATTCTCCCGGCGCACGATGATCAGAGGCGGTGCCGTGACGCTCGGCGCCGTCACGGGCGGCACCTTCGTGGCGGGCGGTACCGCCCAGGCCGCGGTGCCCACCCAGTCCACCGCCACCTCGTCCGAGAAGGTCGACGGCGCCCTCGTCGCCCCCTTCGGCCGGCACCTCGCCTACGGCAGCGACCCGCGCACGGAGATCACCGTCTCCTGGCAGGTCCCCGTCGTCGTGGACAAGCCGTTCATCCGGATCGGCGCCTCCCCGTGGGACCTCTCCCGCAAGATCTCCGCCGAGGTCCGCACCCTCTACACCCCGGCCGGTGTCGGTGCCAGCGCCGACCACTACCAGTACTACCTGCACGCCAAGCTCACGAACCTGCGCCCCGGCAAGACGTATTACTACGGCGTCGGCCACGCGGGCTTCGACCCGGCCGAGCGCCACCTGCTGGGCACCCTCGGCACCTTCACGACCGCCCCCTCCTCGAAGGAGCCGTTCACCTTCACGGCCTTCGGCGACCAGGGCGTCAGCTACCACGGCCTGGCCAACGACGCCCTGATCCTCGGCCAGAACCCCACCTTCCACCTGCACGCCGGCGACATCGCCTACGCCGACCCGTCCGGCGCCGGCAAGACCGCCGACACCGGCTTCGATTCGCGGGTGTGGGACCAGTTCCTCGCCCAGACCGAGTCGGTCGCCAAGTCCGTGCCGTGGATGGTCTCCTACGGCAACCACGACATGGAGGCCTGGTACTCGCCCAACGGCTACGGCGGCGAGGAGGCCCGCTTCACCCTCCCCGACAACGGGCCGGACAAGAAGAACCTGCCGGGCGTCTACACCTTCGTGCACGGCAACACGGCGATCATCTCGCTGGACCCGAACGACGTGTCCTTCGAGATCCCGGCCAACCTCGGCATCTCCGGCGGCACCCAGACCACGTGGCTGGAAGGCCAGCTGAAGAAGTACCGGGCGTCGAAGGACATCGACTTCGTCGTCGTCTTCTTCCACCACTGCGCCTACTGCACCTCCACCGCGCACGCCTCGGAGGGGGGCGTGCGCCAGGAGTGGGTGCCGCTGTTCGACAAGTACTCGGTGGACCTGGTCATCAACGGCCACAACCACCAGTACGAGCGCACCGACGTGATCAAGGGCAACCAGGTCGTCAAGAAGCTGCCGATCGGCGAGACGGCCTACTCGGACACCGAGGGCACCGTGTACGTCACGGCGGGCGCCGCGGGCCGCAGCCTGTACGCGTTCACCGCGCCGGACTCCTACGAGGGCCACCTGAACGAGGTCGACTCCGTCGCCTCCTTCATCAACACCAAGGACGGCAAGGTCAACGAGACCGTCACCTGGTCGCGGGTGCGCTACCTCAACTACTCGTTCCTGCGCGTGGACGTCGAGCCGGCGCCGCGGGGCCACTACGCCAAGCTGGTGGTCTCCGGCATCGCCGAGACCGGCGACCGCATCGACCACTTCACGGTGGCGCGCAAGGCCAAGTAGGCGGCGCGACGCACACGGGCGGCCCGGCCGCGCCTTCCGGCGCCCGCCGGGCCGCCCGTACCACCACGCGCCGCCCCCGACGGACCCGCCCGCGGCCCCCGCGCGGGCGGGTTCCGCGGGGGCGGTCGGGCCGTTCGCGCAGTTCCCCGCGCCCCTGATCAATCACCCTGCGGGCCGGTGGGGGCTGGTCGCGCAGTTCCCCGCGCCCCTTTCAGGGGCCCGGGCAGCCGTGCCCCGAAAGGGGCGCGGGGAACTGCGCGACCAGCCCTCCACCGCCCCGCGGCCGGCCCGGGCGGGGTCCACCGTTCCGAGGCAGCAGCCGCCGGTCGCCCGTCCTCACAGGCGTCTGAGCACCGCCCGCTTGGCCAGGGTGAACTCCGCGTCCGTCAGGACGCCCGCGCGGCGCAGCTCGCCCAGTTCGCGCAGCCGTCGCAGCAGCGCGTCGTGGCCGTCTCCGGCGGGCGGTCGCGCGGCCTGAGCGGGCACCTTCGAGGCCGGAGCCGCCCCGGGGCCGCCCGCCGCCCGCGGGTGCGGCAGCCGTGCCCGCACGGCCGCCGCGACGAGCGCCGTCAGCGGGTCCCCGCGAAAGCCCCACAGCTCCACGGCGTGCGGGTCGTACCTCGGGGGCGCCCCGCACGGCGCGCCGCGCACGGTGAAGCGCAGAAAGCCGTTCGCCGGCCCGGTCGCCGGGCGCCACTCCACCGCGGCGATGTCCGCGACGGGCAGGGTGCGGGCGCCGGCCGCGGCCTTGGCGTCCTCCGTCCGCCGGTTCCACTCCAGGCGCACCCGCTCGCCGTCGAAGCTCGCGGTGCCGTCCCCGGCGGACGCCGACACCGGCACCGCGGGCCCCGGCAGCAGCCAGGCGGCCACCGGTTCGGCCGGTGGCGCGTCGAGCCGCAGCGCGCCGCGCACCTCCTCGGCGACATATCCGGCGACGCCGTACCGGTCGGCGTCCACGAGCAGCCGGTAGGGGTCGTCGCCCGCGCCGAGCCGGCCGCCGGTGGCGTGCAGCAGCGGGTCCGCGCCGTCGCGCAGCCGCAGCCTCAGCCGCCCGGCCCGCCGGCCCTGTTCGAACGAGACCCCCGCGAGTGCCCGCAGTGGTACGTCCAGTTCGCCCAGGGTCCGGCGGAACGGGCTGACGCTCCGGTGCCGGCCGGGCGTCAGCCGCAGGGCGTCGCCGTGGAGCACCCACGCGCCGTCCCGCTGGAGGATCTCGGCCATGGGTGCATGGTCCCACCGGCCGCCGCCCGCGTCAGAACACGGCGAGCGGGTTGCGCAGGGTGCCGACCAGCTGGAGCGCGCCGGAGGGATCCGCCAGGTCGACCATCTGCCGGTTGTCGCGCAACTGGAGCCGGTTCAGGCAGGACAGCGCGAACTCGGGCGCGAACAGGTCGTACTGCCGGAACTTGTCGGCGAGTTCGGGTGCCGAGTCCTGATAGGCGCGGCTGACCTCGGTGACCGTCCGCCAGAAGGCGTCCTCGGCCAGGATGCCCTCGGCCGCCAACTGGGCGGCGAGGAACCGGAAGAAGCAGTCGAAGACGTCCGTGAAGATCGACAGGAGCTTCATGTCCTCCGGCACCTCGGCGCGGATCCGCCGCACCTCGGGCGGGAGCACGGCGTCCGGGTCCATCACCACGATCTCCTCGGCGATGTCCTTGTAGACCGCCCGCCGCACCACGCCGTCCTCCAGCACCAGGATCACGTTCTCGCCGTGCGGCATGAACACCAGGTCGTAGGCGTAGAAGCTGTGCAGGAGGGGGACGTAGTACGCCTCCAGATAGCGCCTGAGCCACTCGGTGGGGGCCAGCCCGGACCGCTCGACCAGGGCGCCCGCGAACGACGCGCCCGTGTGGTCGACATGGAGCAGGGACGCCATGGTGGCGAGCGACTCGCCGTCCCGGAGCGCCGGCACCGGGCTCTCCCGCCACAGCGCCGCCAGCATCTTGCGGTACGGCGAGTAGCGGTCGGTCGCCTGCTCGTACTCCAGGTGCCGGTAGCCCACGGCGGCCCGCTCGCGGATGACCGACAGGCCGGACTCCTTGAGCACCGGGTCGTTCGCGACCAGCTGGGCGAGCCAGTCGTTGATGGCCGGGGTCGCCTCCATGTAGGCGGCCGAGAGGCCCCGCATGAAGCCCATGTTGAGCACGGACAGCGCCGTCTTCACATAGTGCTTCCCGGGGTGGGAGCGGTTGAAGAAGGTCCGGATGGATTGCTGGGCCAGATACTCGTCGTCGCCCTCGCCGAGGCAGACCAGCAGCTCCCGGGCGACCTCGGCGGCGAAGGTGACGGAGAGCTTGTTCCACCACTGCCAGGGGTGGACGGGTATGAGCAGGTAGTCCGCCGGGTCGAGGCCGCGCCCGCGCAGCGTGGCGGCGAAGCGCTCGACGGTCTCCTCGCCCAGCTCCGCGCGCAGGAAGGACTCGTACTCGATGCCCGCGCCCGCGGTGAACGCGGCGCGCGAGCGGTGCGCGGCCAGCCAGACCAGGCGGACCGGGCTCGCGGTCTCCGGCGCGTACGCCAGGTACTCGTGGACGCCGAAGCCGAGCCGGCCGTTGTTGGCGACGAAGCAGGGGTGGCCCTCGGTCATCCCGGTCTCGATGGCCTGGAAGCCGCGCTCCAGCAGGTCGGCGGAGGCGACCTGCTCCTTGGCGAGCTTGTAGCAGGTGCCGGAGAGGGTGGAGGAGATCTCCTCCAGATAGACCGGCAGGATCTCGTCGGCGAGGCCCAGGGAGTCCTTCAGCTCGATGAAGAAGTCCAGGGCGGCGAGCGGGAGTTCGGCGCCGTCACGCGTCCGGGTGATGGAGTCGGCGGCCACCTGCCAGTGGTCCAGGGCGCGCCGTTCGGCGGTGAAGCGGTAGCGGGTGAGGCCGTCGTCGCCGCGGACGGTGAACCCCGTGCCGTCCGGCTCCGGCTCGGGCGTGATCAGCCGCTCGTGCGCGAACTCCGCGAGCGCCTTGCGCACGAGCAGGCGGTTGGCCCGCTCCCAGTGCTCGGGGGTCAGGTGGGTGACGGCGTCGGCGGGCCTCATGCGGACACCGCCTTCTCGAAGTCCTCGCGGGTGCAGAAGCTGAGCAGCGCCTTCTTCTCCGGCTTGACGATCTCCCGCTCGGGCACGAACCCGACGGCCGCGTTCAGGGCGTGCACGGCGGTGTTGGCGACGTCCGGTTCGACCACGACCCGGTGCACCGCCGGGTCGGCGAACAGGTGGGTCATGACGGCGGTGATGACGGCCCGGGTGAAGCCGTGCACGGGCCGGTCGGTCGGCGCGACCAGGAAGTGCATCCCGACGTCGCCGGGCCGCGGCTCGTACAGCCCGACGAGTTCGCGGTGCGCGGGGTCGTAGTGCTCCATCAGGAAGGCGGGGGTGCCGTCGCGCAGCCCCAGCAGGGCGTGGTGGTGCTCGTCGGCGGCGATCTCCATGTAGGCGCGCTCGACGTCCTCCAGGCGGGCGTCCTGCATCATCCAGAAGGCCGCCTTGGGGTGGGTGACCCAGGCGTGCAGCGACTCGGCGTCCCGCAGCGGGTCCAGGGGGCGCAGGGTGAGGATGCCGATGCCGGCGGTGGTGGTGCTCATACGGAGAACTCCTGGAAGGCGATCGTCTTCTCGATCGGGTAGTACTCGGTGCCGAGCAGCTCGCGGATGATGCAGGAGTTGCGGTACGGGCCCATGCCGAGGTCGGGGCTGGTGATGCTGTGCGTGTGCACGCCGGCGTTCTGCAGGAACACGCCGCGGCCGGTGACGTCGACGGAGTAGTTGCGGGCGACGTCGAAGCGGCCGTGGCCGTCGAAGCGGAGGCGGTCGCGGATCGGGCCGAGGAAGGCCGGGGGCTCGTAGTGGTAGCCGGTGGCCAGCACGACGGCCTCGGTGGTGATCTCGAAGTCCTTGTCCTGCTCGTCCTGGTGGAAGCCCAGGGTGTGTCCGTCGCCGTCCCGACGGGCGGCGACGAGCGAGGAGTTGGTGAGCAGACGGGTGGTGAGGGGGGTGTCGCCGCTCTCGACGTTCTTCTGGTACAGCAGGTCGAAGATCGCGTCGATGAGGTCCGAGTTGATGCCCTTGAACAGGCCCTTCTGCTGCTTCTCCAGCCGGTAGCGGGTCTCCTCGGGCAGCGCCCGGAAGTAGTCGATGTAGTCCGGGGAGGTCATCTCCAGGGTCAGCTTGGTGTACTCCAGCGGGAAGAACCGCGGGGAGCGGGTGACCCAGTTGAGCTGGTAGCCGTGGACGTCGATCTCGGCGAGCAGCTCGTGGTAGATCTCCGCGGCGCTCTGCCCGCTGCCGACGATCGTGATCGACTTCTTCGCCTGGAGCTCCGCCTTGCGGTGCATGTACTGCGCGGTGTGGACGACGTCCTTCGTCAACTCCCGGCAGACCTCGGGCACATAGGGCACGGTGCCGGTGCCGAGCACCAGCCGGCGGGCCCGGTGGGTCTCGCCGGCCGCCGTGTGCACGAGGTAGATCCCGTCCTCGTGGCGGACCTCGGTGACGGTGGTGGAGAAGCGGACGCAGGAGAGCTTCCCGGCGGCCCAGCGGCAGTAGTCGTCGTACTCGACGCGCAGCGGGTAGAAGTTCTCCCGGATGTAGAACGGGTACAGCCGGCCCTTCTCCTTCAGGTAGCTGAGGAAGGAGTACGGCGACGTCGGGTCGGCCAGGGTGACCAGGTCCGACATGAACGGGGTCTGCAGGTGGGCGCCGTCGAGGAACATGCCCGCGTGCCATTCGAAGTCCGGCTTGGCGTCGAGGAAGAGGCCGTCGAGCCCGTCGATGGGCTCGGTCAGGCAGGCCAGTCCCAGGTTGAAGGGGCCGAGCCCGATGCCCACGAAGTCGTAGGTCCTGTCCGGGGTTTCAGCAAGCGCGGTCAAGGGAGTCTCCCAGGTACTGCTCGGCGTGGCCGGCGATGAGGTCGAGCACCGCGGCGATGTCGCCCGCGGTGGTCTCGGGGTTGAGCAGGGTGAACTTCAGGTAGTGGCGCCCGCCGACCTTGGTGCCCGCGACGACGGCGTCCCCGGAGGCGAACAGGGCCTTCCTGGCGTAGAGGTTGGCGCGGTCGATCTCGGCCGGGTCGGTGACGGTGGCCGGGATGTACCGGAAGACGAGGGTGGACAGCGACGGCTCGACGACGACGTCGTAGCGGGGGTCGGCGGCCAGCAGCCGCCACCCTTCCCGGGCCAGGTCGCAGACCTCGTCGAAGAGTTCGCCGATGCCGTCGGCGCCCATCGTGCGCAGCGTCATCCACAGCTTGAGGGCGTCGAAGCGGCGGGTGGTCTGGAGGGACTTGTCGACCTGGTTGGGGATGCGCTCCTCGGCCATCCGGCGCGGGTTCAGGTAGTCCGCGTGGTAGGTGGCGTGCCGCAGGGTGGCCGCGTCCCGGACCAGCACGGCGGACGAACTCACCGGCTGGAAGAAGGACTTGTGGTAGTCGACGGTGACGGAGTCGGCGCGCTCGATGCCGTCGATGCGGTCCCGGTGGCGCACGGAGGCGAGCAGTCCGCAGCCGTAGGCGGCGTCGACGTGCATCCACACGTCGTACTGCTCGCACAGTTCGGCGATCTCGGGCAGCGGGTCGATGGAGCCGAAGTCGGTGGTGCCCGCGGTGGCGACGACGGCCATCGGCACGAGGCCGTCGCGTGCGCAGTTCTCCAGCGCGCGGGCGAGCGCGACGGTCTGCATCCGCTTGTCGTGGTCGACGGGGATCGACACGACCGCGTCCTGGCCGAGGCCCAGCAGTTTCGCCGACTTGCGGACGCTGAAGTGGCTGGCCTCGGAGGCGAAGACACGCAGTTTCGCGAGCGAGGCCGGGTGGTCCCCGTCGTCCGGTCCGGGCTTGGCCTCCTCGCGGGCCAGCAGCAGCGCCTGGAGGTTGGACTGGGTGCCGCCGGAGGTGAACACGCCGTCGGCGGCGGGTCCGAGGCCGATGCGGCCGGCGGTCCAGTCGATCAGTTTCCGCTCGATCAGGGTGCCGCCCGCCGACTGGTCCCAGGTGTCCAGCGAGGAGTTGACGGCGGAGAGCACCGCCTCCCCGAGCACCGCGGGGATCACGACGGGGCAGTTGAGGTGCGCGAGATAGCGGGGGTGGTGGAAGTAGACGGCGTCGCGGAGGTAGACCTCCTCGAGCTCGTCCAGGGCGGCGCCGGTGTCGTACAGCGGGCGGTCGAGGTCGATCCGGTCGACGAGCGGGGCGAGGGCGTCGGGGGTGACGCCGGTGAACGGCCGGTCGGTGGTGGCGAGTCTGGCCGCCACCCGCTCCACTCCTTCGGTCACGGAGCGGCGGTAGTGCTCCGCGGTGAGGTCATTGAGCAGGTGCGAGCGCATGTGGGGGTCCTCCGGTGGGGACGGTCCGTGCGGGGTGACGGAAAGGGGCGGAACCGCTCTCCAACTAAGGTTAGCCTAACCTAAGTTGATCTAAACGGATTCCGCCCCTCGGGTGACCGCGATCACGCGCCCGCGATCACGCGCCCGCGATCACGCGCCCGCGATCACGCGCAGGCGATCACTCGCCGCGTGCGCGCAGTTGCTCCTCGCTCAGTCCCTGGCGCCAGTAGCCCACGAAGGTGACACGGCGCCGGTCGATCCCGCGCTCGCCCACGAAGTGCCGGCGCAGCGCCTTCATCCGCCCGGCCTCGCCGGCGATCCAGACGTACGGGCGTGCGGCTGCGGGCAGTTCGGCGGCGCGGACGGCGTCGAGGGCGGGGAAGCGAGGGGTGCCGGTGTCGTCGCGGCCGTCGTGCGGCGCGGGATGCGTCCCCGTGACGATCCAGTCGATCCGCACGTCCGCCGCGGTCGCCGGCCGCTGGATGTCGGCGGGGTCGGGCACCTCCAGCCAGACCCGGGCGCGGGTGCCGGCCGGCAGGGACTCCAGGACGGCGCAGGCGGCCGGAAGGGCGGTCTGGTCGCCCCACATCAGCACCAGATCGGTGTCCTCGGGCGGACGGAAGCGGATGGCGTGGTTGTCCGCGACGGCCGGCCCGAGCAGCAGGACGCGGTCGCCGGGCGCGGCGTCCGCGGCCCAGCGGGAGGCGGGACCGGCCGGGGTGGGGGCGCCGGGCTCCACCCCGTGCAGCACGAAGTCGATGTCGATCTCGTCGGGGTCGTGGCGCTGCGCCCGCAGGGTGTACGACCGCATCACCGCCCGCACGTCCTCGGGCAGGGCGTTCCAGCGCTGCCGCCAGGTGTCGTCCAGGTCCAGGGGGACCACCGGCTCGCTCTGGCCGGGACGGGGCAGGAACAGCGACAGCGACTGGTCCCGCCCGTGGGAGTGGAAGGCGTGCAGATCGGGACCGGTGAAGGTGACCCGGGCCAGAGACGGGCCGAGCCGCCTCGTCCGTACGACCCGGAGGGAGAAGAAACGGAACGGGGCGGCCACGGCCGTCGTCATGAGTGCTCCTGTGACGCGAGGAGAGGTGACTCGGGGGGAGGGGGAGTCGGTCGGGGAGGGGTGACGCGGGGCGTCAGCCGACCTTCTTGGCCTTCTCGATGGCCGCGGCGAGGTCCTCGACCAGCGGGGCGCACTTGTCGTAGGACAGGATCGGCTCGGGGTTGCGGGCGATGACCTGGCCGGCCTTGACCGCGGGCAGCTTCTTCCAGGTGCCCTCGGTGATGTCGGCGGGCTGGATGGCCGAGGTGCGGTTGTCCATCATGATGATGTCGGCCGCGTACTTGTCGACGTTCTCCCAGCTCAGCGACTCGTACCAACCGCCGCCCTTGGCCTTGGACTTCTCCGACGGCTCGACGAAGTTCACGCCGAGGGCCTTGAAGTACTCCAGGTCGATGGAGAGGTTGGAGCCGGAGACGTAGAACAGGTCCTGGCTCGCGGAACCGGCCATGACCTTGATGTCCGGGTTGGCCTTGGTGGCGGCGCGCAGCCGGGCGGCCGCGTCCTCGAAGCGCTTCTTCGCCTGCGTGACCTGGTCCGAAGTGACGTCGCCGCCGAGGGACTTGGCGAGCGCGAGCATCCGCTGCAGGGGCTCGGTCAGCTGGCGGTCGTAGACGGAGATCCCGACGCTCGGGGCGCCGACGGCGAGGATCTTCTTCTTGGACTCCTCGGGGACGTACCAGAGGGTGCCGACGTTGTCGAACATCGTGGAGACGAGGAGGTCGGGCGCGAGGGCCGCGTACTTCTCGATGTTGAACTGGCCCCACTCGTTGCCGAGGTTGGTCACCTTGGTGATGTCGAGGTCGCCGGCCTGGACGTCGGCCTTGCCGTCCGAGGTCTTCGTCGGGCCGAAGACGCCCTTGGCCTCGACGCCGTAGTCGTGCAGCGCCGCCGCGACACCGATGAACGCGACGATGCTCGCCGGGGTCTTGTCGGTCTTCGCGGTCTGCCCGCGGTCGTCCTTGAAGGACCAGGGGCCGGACGCCGCGGCCGTGGTCTTCGCGCCCGAGCCACCGCTTTTCGCGTCGTCGTCCCCGCAGGCCGCGAGCGCGGCGCCGAGGCCGAGCGCGCCTCCTGCGGCGAGGATGCCGCGGCGGGAGAGGTGAGTGACACGGGCATTGGGCATGGGTCGGCTGCCTTCGAACGGGGCGGACTGTCCGCCGGGCGATTCGAAGGTAGGTTAGCCTAACCTCAGCGGATGTCCAGAGGGCGGGTCGGCCCCGGCACGTGGGCGCAACGGCCCGGATGTGCCGTGGCGGTTCGCGGAGGGACGGCCCCGCCGCCCCGGCGGCGGTTCGTGTCGGACCGGTCCCGCCGCGCGCGCAGGGCGTCCCCGGACGCGCGAACGGCCCGCCCGGCGGTCTCCCCGCCCGGCGGGCCGCGCGGGGCCCGCTGTTCAGCTCGTGAGCCCCAACTCCCGCGCGATCAGCATCCGCTGGACCTCGCTGGTGCCCTCGCCGATCTCCAGGATCTTGGAGTCGCGCCACATCCGGGCCACCGGGTACTCGTTCATGAAGCCGTAGCCGCCGTGGATCTGGGTGGCGTCCCGCGCGTTGTCCACGGCCACCGTCGAGGAGTGCAGCTTGGCGAGCGCCGCCTCCTTCTTGAACGGGGCGCCCGACACCAGCCGGGCCGCCGCGTCCCGCCACGCGAGCCGCGCGGTGTGCGCCCGCATCTCCATGTCGGCGATCTTGAACTGGATGGCCTGGTTGGCGCCGATCGGCCGGCCGAAGGCGTGCCGCTCCCGCGCGTACTTCAGCGACTCGTCCACACAGCCCTGCGCGAGACCCGTCGCGAGAGCCGCGATCGCGATCCGCCCCTCGTCGAGGATGCGCAGGAACTGCGCGTAGCCGCGCCCCTGTTCGCCCACCAGGTTGGCCGCGGGCACCCGCACGTCCGCGAAGGACAGCTCGCGGGTGTCCGAGGCGTTCCAGCCGACCTTCGAGTACGGCGCCGCGACGGTGAACCCGGGGGTGCCCGAGGGCACGAGGATCGCCGAGATCAGCGGCCTGCCGTCGGGCCCCCGGCCGGTCACCGCCGTCACCGTGACCAGGCCCGTGATGTCCGTGCCGGAGTTGGTGATGAAGCACTTGGTGCCGTTGATCACCCACTCGCCGGTGGCCTCGTCGAGCCGCGCGGTGGTGCGGGTGGCGCCCGCGTCCGAGCCGCCGTCGGGCTCCGTCAGGCCGAAGGCGCCCAGCACCTCGCCCGAGCACAGCCGCGGCAGCCACGCGCGCTTCTGCTCCTCGGTGCCGAACAGATGGATCGGCATCGCGCCGAGCGAGACGCCCGCCTCCAGGGTGATCGCGACCGACGAGTCGACCCGGGCCAGCTCCTCCAGCGCCACGCCGAGCGCCAGGTAGTCGCCGCCCATGCCGCCGTACTCCTCGGGGAACGGCAGCCCGAACAGGCCCATGCGGCCCATCTCGCGGACGATCTCGTAGGGGAACTCGTGCCGCTCGTAGAAGTCGCCGATCTTGGGCGCGACCACGTCGTGGGCGAACTCCTCGACGGTGCGCCGGAGTTCCTCCAGCTCGGGGGAGAGTCGGTAGTCCATGGCTGTGATCACTGCTCCTGGTGGGAGAGGGCTCGGACGGTGCGGGACGGGCTGGGGCGGCCCAGTTGTTCGGCCATCCACACGCTGGTGGCGACGAGACGGCCGAGATCGACGCCGGTGTCGATGCCGAGTCCGCGCAGCATCCACACGAGGTCCTCGGTGGCGAGGTTGCCGGTGGCGGACCTGGCGTACGGGCAGCCGCCGAGGCCGCCCGCGGAGGCGTCGACGGTGGTGACGCCGTGCTGAAGCGCGGCCAGGGTGTTGGACAGGGCCTGGCCGTAGGTGTCGTGGAAGTGGACGCCGATCTCGTCGGTCGGCACGCCCTCCTCGTTGAGCTGCGCGAGCAGGTCGAGCACATGGCCCGGGGTGGCGACGCCGATGGTGTCGCCGAGGCTCAGCTCGTCGCAGCCCATGTCGCGCAGGGCCCGGCACACGCGGACCACCTGGTGCAGCGGGACCGGGCCCTCCCAGGGGTCGCCGAAGCACATGGAGACATAGCCGCGCACGTGCGCGCCCGCGTCCTTCGCCTGCCGTACGACGGGCTCGAAGACGGCGAGCGACTCGTCCACCGTGCGGTTGAGGTTGGCCTTCGCGAACGACTCGGTGGCGCTGGCGAAGACGGCGACCCGGCGGGCGCCGAGCGCGAGCGCGCGGTCCAGGCCCCGCTGGTTGGGCACCAACACCGGCAGCGCGACCCCGGGCAGCTCGCTCACCTTCGGGAACAGCTGCTCCGCGTCGGCGAGTTGGGGCACCCACTTGGGGTGCACGAAGCTCGTCGCCTCGATCGTGGTGAGCCCCGCGTCGGCGAGCCGGCGGATGAACTCCGCCTTCACCTCGACCGGTACGGCCGTCTTCTCGTTCTGCAGCCCGTCGCGCGCGCCGACCTCGTGGATGCGCACCCGCGCGGGCAGACCCGGTGCCGGTACGGCCATGGGCAGCGCGCGGGGGCCCGCCGCGGCCGTAGTGTCCGTTCCTTCGATGCCCTCGGCGGTCATGCCCCCGCCTCCTCGCTCCGGTCGGCCTGCTCGCTCTCGTGCGGCGCGATGACGGCCAGCACCTGGTCCATGGCGACCGTGGAGCCGGGCGTCACGTCCAGCTCGGCGACGGTGCCCGCGTGCGGGGCGGAGACGACGTGCTCCATCTTCATCGCCTCGACCACGAGCAGGCTCTGTCCGGCCGTCACCTCGTCGCCGACGGCCACCTTCACCACGGTCACCGTGCCCGGCATGGGCGCGGTCAGCGAGTCGGCGCCGGCGTGCGCGGAACGGGTCAGCGAGGCGGCGACCGGGTCGTGGTCGCGCACCTGCCAGGAGTCGCCGTCCCGGCCGATCCAGTCGCCGGCCCGGCGGAAGGTCGTCCGGACGCCGTCGAGGGTGACCGAGACCGTGTCCCCGGCGACGGCGTGGGCGCCGCGGGGGACGTACTCCACCGGGTCCTGCACCCGCAGGTGGAAGCCGACGGGCTTCGGGGTGCCGCCGAGCCGCCAGCCGCTCGGCACCGAGAACGGGTCGGTCCAGCCCTCGCCCCGGGGCCTGAGCGCGTCCAGCCGCACGGCCGCCGCCGCCTCGTACACCTCGTCCGGCACGTCCGTGGTGACCAGGTCGTCCACCACTCGCTCCACCAGCCCGGTGTCGAGATCGCCCGAGACCACGTCCGGGTGCGCGAGCAGCCGGCGCAGGAAGCCCGCGTTGGTCTGCACGCCCAGTGTCACCGTGTCCGCGAGGGCGGCGCGGAGCCTGCGCAGCGCGGTCGCGCGGTCGGGGCCGTAGGCGATGACCTTGGACAGCATCGGGTCGTAGAGGCTGCCGACCTCCGTGCCCTCGCTGAGCCCGGAGTCGGTGCGCACCCCGTCGCCGTCCGGCTCGTCCAGCAGCAGCACCGTGCCGCCCGAGGGCAGGAAGCCGCGGGTCGGGTCCTCGGCGCAGATCCGCGCCTCGATCGCGTGCCCGGTCAGCCGTACGTCGTCCTGCACGAAGCCGAGCCTCTCCCCGGCCGCCACCCGCAGCTGCCACTCCACCAGGTCGAGGCCGGTGACCAACTCGGTGACCGGGTGCTCCACCTGGAGGCGGGTGTTCATCTCCATGAAGTAGTACGCCGAAGGGTCGCGGCCCGGGACGATGAACTCCACCGTGCCCGCGCCCCGGTAGCCGCAGGAGCGGGCCGCCTGCACGGCCGCCTCGCCCATCGCGGCGCGGGTGGCCTCGTCGAGCAGGACGCTGGGCGCCTCCTCGATCACCTTCTGGTGGCGCCGCTGGAGCGAGCACTCGCGCTCGCCGAGGTGCACCACGCCCCCGTGGCCGTCGGCGAGGACCTGGATCTCGATGTGCCGGGGCCGGTCGATCCACCGCTCCACCAGCAGGGTGTCGTCGCCGAAGGAGGCGCGGGCCTCGCGGCGGGCGGCCGCGATCTCCTCCTCCAGGGCGGTCAGCTCGCGCACCAGGCGCATGCCCTTGCCGCCGCCGCCCGCGCTGGGCTTGAGCAGCACGGGCACGCCGATCTCGCGCGCCGCGTCCGCGAGCTGCGCGTCGCTCAGGCCACTGCCGCTGGAGCCGGGCACGACCGGCACCCCGGCCGTCTGCACGGTCTCCTTGGCGCGGATCTTGTCGCCCATCAGCGCGATCGCGTCGGCGGACGGCCCGATGAAGACCAGCCCGGCCTCCTCGCAGGCCCGCGCGAACGCGGCGTTCTCCGCGAGGAAGCCGTAGCCCGGGTGGACGGCCTGGGCGCCGGTGCGGGCCGCGGCCTCGATCAGCCGCTCGGCGGACAGATAGCTCTCCGCGGCCGGCGCGGGCCCGATACGGACCGCGGTGTCGGCCTCCCGGACATGCCGGGCGTCTGCGTCGGCGTCGGAGAAGACGGCGACGGACCGCACGCCGAGCGCGCGCAGCGTACGGATGACCCGCACGGCGATCTCGCCGCGGTTGGCCACGAGCACGGTGTCGAACACGGGTCCCCTCCTCACATCCGGAAGACGCCGAACTGGGGGTCACCCAGCGGCGCGTTGGCACAGGCGGTCAGTGCGAGTCCCAGCACCTGCCGGGTCTCCACCGGGTCGATGACGCCGTCGTCCCAGAGCCGGGCGGTGGCGTAGTAGGCGCTGCCCTGGCGTTCGTACTGGGCGCGGATCGGGGCCTTGAAGGCCTCCTCGTCCTCGGCGGGCCAGGACCCGCCGCCCGCCTCCAGCTGGTCCCGCTTGACGGTCGCGAGCACCGAGGCGGCCTGCTCGCCGCCCATGACGGAGATCTTGGCGCCGGGCCACATCCACAGGAAGCGGGGGGAGTAGGCGCGGCCGCACATCGAGTAGTTGCCCGCGCCGTAGGAGCCGCCGACGACGACGGTCAGCTTCGGCACCCGGGTGCAGGCGACCGCGGTCACCATCTTGGCGCCGTGCTTGGCGATGCCGCCCGCCTCGTAGTCCTTGCCGACCATGAAGCCGGAGATGTTCTGGAGGAACACCAGCGGGATGCCGCGCTGGTCGGCGAGCTCGATGAAGTGGGCGCCCTTCTGGGCGGACTCGGAGAACAGGATGCCGTTGTTGGCGACGACGGCCACCGGGTGCCCGTGGATCCGCGCGAAGCCGGTGACCAGGGTCTGCCCGAACTCCGCCTTGAACTCCGCGAACCGCGAGCCGTCGACGACGCGCCCGATGACCTCGCGGACGTCGTAGGGGGTGCGGGAGTCGACCGGCACCGCGCCGTACAGCCCGGAGGGGTCGACCTTGGGCTCGATCGCCGCGGTCACCTCCCAGGGCAGGGTGGAGCGCGCGGGCAGCGTGGCGACGATGTCGCGGACGATCCTGAGCGCGTGCGCGTCGTCCTCGGCGAGGTGGTCGGTGACGCCCGAGACGCGGGAGTGCACCTCGCCGCCGCCGAGCTCCTCGGCGGTCACGACCTCGCCGGTGGCCGCCTTCACCAGCGGCGGGCCGCCCAGGAAGATCGTGCCCTGGTTCCGGACGATGACGGCCTCGTCGCTCATCGCGGGGACGTACGCCCCGCCGGCCGTGCACGAGCCGAGGACGGCGGCGATCTGCGGGATGCCGGCCCCCGACATGCGGGCCTGGTTGTAGAAGATCCGCCCGAAGTGCTCCCGGTCGGGGAAGACCTCGTCCTGCATCGGCAGGAAGGCGCCGCCGGAGTCCACCAGGTACAGGCAGGGCAGCCGGTTCTCCAGGGCCACCTCCTGCGCGCGCAGGTGCTTCTTCACCGTCATCGGGTAGTACGTGCCGCCCTTGACGGTGGCGTCGTTGGCCACGATCACGCACTCGCGCCCGCTCACCCGGCCGATGCCGGCGATCACCCCGGCCGCCGGGGCCTGCCCGTCGTACATCCCCTCCGCGGCCAGCGGAGCCAGTTCCAGGAAGGGCGACCCGGGATCGAGCAGCGTGTCCACCCGGTCGCGCGGCAGCAGCTTGCCGCGCGCGGTGTGCCGGGCGCGCGCCTTCTCGCCGCCGCCGAGCCGCGCGGCGGCGAGCCTCGCGCGCAGCTCCTCGCCGAGCGCGCGGTGCGCCTCCTCGTTGGCTCGCCAGGCGTCCGACGCGGGGTCCGCCGCGCTCGTCAGCTCCGGTGCCTCGTGCATTCTTGCGGCCCCTCACCCAGTGGTCGACTGTTAATGAGCGTTAACCATCTCCCTCAGGTTAACGACCGCTAACCTCCCTGTCTAGAATTGACTGCATGGTCACCAGAACCGACGCCCCCACCCGGCGTGAGCAGATCCTCAAGGAGGCCGCCCGCCTCTTCGCCGAGCGCGGTTTCCACGGCGTCGGGGTCGACGAGATAGGCGCCGCCGTCGGCATCAGCGGCCCCGGCCTGTACCGGCACTTCCCGGGCAAGGACGCGATGCTCGCCGAGCTGCTGGTGGGCATCAGCGGCCGGCTGCTGACCGGGGCCAAGCTCCGGCTCGCGGAGTCCGGCGCCGCCGCGGACCCGTCGGCGGTGCTGGACTCGCTCATCGAGGGCCATATCGACTTCGCCCTCGACGACCGCCCACTGATCACCCTGCACGACCGTGAGCTGGACCGCCTGCGCGACAGCGACCGCAAGCTGGTGCGCCAGCTCCAGCGGCAGTACGTCGAGCTGTGGGTGGAGGTCGTACGGGAGCTGTATCCGGCCCTCACCGAACCGGCGGCGCGCTCCTCCGTGCACTCGGTCTTCGGCCTGCTGAACTCCACGCCCCATCTGGCCCGCCCCGGCGCGCTGCCCGGCCGCTCGGTCACGGCCGAGCTGCTGCACCGCATGGCGCGGGGCGCCTTCGCCGCCGCGGGTGCGGAGTGACGCGCGCCGGCCGGTCCGAGGGGCGGGCGTTCGCCGCTGCGGAGTGACGAGCATTACGGGTCCGTGCACCGGCCGCCCCTGGACTCACCTCGATACCCGCCGGTACGGTTGAGTGAGCAAGCGCTTAGACAGGTGCCGTGACAGCGGCATGTGCCGTGGCGCTCGGACAGGACAGCCCCAGGCGGAGGAGGCGGCGGTGCGCCGTACTGTGTTCAACGAGGACCACGAGGCGTTCCGGGAGACCCTGCGCGCCTTCATCGAGGCCGAGGTCGTCCCGGTCTACGACGAGTGGTTCGCCGCCGGCCAGGCGCCGCGCGACTTCTACTACAAGCTCGCCGAACTCGGCATCTTCGGCATCCGCGTGGACGAGGAGTTCGGCGGCGCCGGCATCGACTCGTACAAGTTCGAGGCCGTGATGTACGAGGAGACCGCTCGCGCCGGTGTCCAGTTCGGCGGCTCCGGCGTGCACGTGCTGCTCGGCCTGCCGTACATCAAGATGCTCGCCACCGACGAGCAGAAGAAGCGCTTCCTGCCGAAGTTCGTCTCCGGCGAGGAGATGTGGGCCCTCGCGATGACCGAGCCGGGCACCGGCTCCGACCTCGCGGGCATGAAGACCACCGCCAAGCTCAGCGAGGACGGCACGCACTACGTCCTCAACGGCGCCAAGACCTTCATCACCGGCGGCGTGCACGCCGACCGCGTGATCGTCTGCGCCCGCACCTCGGCGCCCAAGGAGGACGACCGCCGCTTCGGCATCTCCCTCTTCGCCGTCGACACCAAGTCCGAGGGCTACTCCGTCGGCCGCAAGCTCGACAAGCTGGGCCTGAAGACCTCCGACACCGCCGAGCTGGCGTTCGTCGACGTCAAGGTGCCCGTCGAGGACCTCCTCGGCGAGGAGAACAAGGGCTTCTCCTACCTCGGCCACAACCTGGCCTCCGAGCGCTGGGGCATCGCCTTCGGCGCCTACGCCCAGGCCAAGGCCGCCGTCCGGTTCGCCAAGGAGTACGTCCAGGACCGCACGGTCTTCGGCAAGCCGGTCGCCTCCTTCCAGAACACCAAGTTCGAGCTGGCCGCCTGCCAGGCCGAGGTGGACGCGGCCGAGGCCGTCGCCGACCGCGCCCTGGAGGCCCTCGACGCGGGCGAGCTGACCCCCGCCGAGGCCGCCAGCGCCAAGCTGTTCTGCACCGAGGTCGCGCACCGCGTGATCGACCGCTGCCTCCAGCTGCACGGCGGCTACGGCTTCATGAACGAGTACCCGATCGCCCGCCTGTACGCGGACAACCGGGTCAACCGCATCTACGGCGGCACCAACGAGATCATGAAGACGATCATCGCCAAGGACATGGGTCTGTAAGCGGCCGGCAATCACTGGCCTATACAACTGACTCATGAGCCAGGCACTTCAGGACCTCCTCGATCTGCTCGACCTCGAGCAGATCGAGGAGGACATCTTCCGCGGCCGGTCCCGGTCCGCCGTCGTCCCCCGCGTCTTCGGCGGGCAGGTCGCGGCGCAGGCGCTGGTCGCCGCGGGGCGCACCGTCCCCGCCGAGCGGCACGCACACTCCCTGCACGCGTACTTCCTGCGCCCCGGGGACCCGGGCGCGCCGATCGTCTACACCGTCGAGCGCATCCGTGACGGGCGCTCCTTCACCACCCGGCGGGTGGTCGCGGTGCAGCACGGCCGGCCGATCTTCGCGCTGTCGGCGTCCTTCCAGGTCTTCGAGGACGGCCTCGACCACCAGACCCCGATGCCGCCCGCGCCCGACCCGGCCACCCTGCCGACCTCCCAGGAGCGGCTGCGCGGCTACGGCCACCTCGACCCGGTGGTCGTGGAGAAGTTCGTCGAGGCGCGCGAGGCGGTGGACCTGCGCTATGTCGAGGATCCGCCGTTCGGCCGGTTCGGCGAGCCGCGCGAGCCGCACTCCCAGGTCTGGTTCCGCACCAACGGCAAGCTCGCGGACGACCCCCTGCTGCACGTCGTGCTCGCCACGTACGTCTCCGACATGACCCTGCTCGACTCGGTCCTGCTCGCGCACGGGCGCGGCGGCTGGGCGGTCGGCGACGTCGTCGGCGCCTCCCTCGACCACGCGATGTGGTTCCACCGGCCGTTCCGCGCGGACGAGTGGCTGCTGTACGACCAGGAGTCCCCGTCCGCGTCCGGCGGGCGCGGCCTCGGCCAGGCCCGCATCTACACGCAGGACGGGAGCCTCGCGATCTCCGTCATCCAGGAGGGCGTGATCCGCGTCCCGCACGGCGAGGACTGAGCGCGGACCTCCCGCTCTCGTGAGGAGGCCGGGCGCTCTTCCCGGGCGAGCCGGCTCGGGCGGCCCCGGACGGGGCGGCCCCGGGCAGCCCCCGGCCGGCCGGCTCAGGCGGCCGGGACGCCCCGGTCGGCGCTGGTGGCGGGGTCCGCCGCCAGGCCCGCCGCGTCCAGCAGGTACGCCGTCATCGGGTCGTAGTGGCGCGGGCTGCGCACATGGTCGTCGAGGGGTACCGCCACCTGGAGGGTGCCCTCGGCCTCGGCCAGGAACAGCGCCGGGTCGTTGCAGTCCGCGTAGCCGACGGAGTCGACGCCGTGCCGGGCCGCGTACCCCGCCCAGCCGTGGTCGGCGACCACCAGGTCGGGCAGCGGGCGGCCCTCGCGTTCCAGGGCGGTGAGGATCTGCCGCATCGGCTCGCCCGAGTGGGTGTGCCACAGCGTGGCCCCGTGCTCCAGGACCGCCACGTCCGCGAACTGCATGACGTAGCCCTCGTCCGTCTGGAGCTCCTCCGGGATGACGACGATCTCGCAGCCCGCGGCGCGCAGCGCGACCGCCGTCGCGCGGTGCACGTCCAGCAGGCCGCCGGGGTGACCGGTGGCCAGCAGCACCCGCTGCCGTCCCTCGGCCGCCTTTCTCAGCCGGCCCGCCAGCCGCTCCAGGGCGTCGATCGTCAGCTCGGGGTCGATGGTGTCCTGCCCGTAGCGGTGCTCCGGGTCGTCGTTCACGCCCACCCGCTCCGCCATCACCGCGAGCACGTCCTGCTCGTCGCGCCACCGGTCCCCGAGCTCCAGGCCGAGCCAGTAGTGACGGTCGCCGTTCGCCAGCTTGCGGTAGTGCAGCAGGTTGTTCTCACGGGGGGTGGCCACCTCCCCGGCGATGCGGGTGCGCTTCAGGTGGTCGACGAGCTCGGCGCGGCTGGGTGTCCCGGGTATCGGCATGACAACCATTGTGGAGCAGCACACTGTGACCGTCCCCACTGTCCCGCAGCCCGGGATGGGACGTGCGTCACTGCCCGGCCGTGCGCGGCGCCCTGCCCAGCGCGAACCACAGCTCCATCCGTACGTCCGGGTCGTCCAGGTCGGTCTCCAGCAGGGCCGCGCAGCGGGCGATCCGCTGGCGCACGGTGTTGCGGTGCACGCCGAGCGCCACCGCCGTACGGTCCCAACTTCCGTGCAGGGAAAGCCAGGTGCGCAGGGTCTCGGTGAGTGCCGGGGCCGCGGCGATCGGCGCGAGCAGGGCGCTCGCGTGGGCGGCGGCGTCCGCGTCGGGCACCAGGTCGGCGAGGGCGGTGCGGGCGCCGTGCCGGACCAGCGGGCTACGGGTGGCCCGCGCGCGGGCCAGCGCGCGGGCGGCCTGCGCGTCGGCGGCCGGCCAGTCCGGCGCGGCGGCCGGCGCGCTGACGCCGAGCGTCCAGCCGGGCTGCGGCTCCGGCGCGCGATCGGCCGGCACCAGGACCCGTACGACGTCGTCCGCGAGGTCGACCAGCGGGGAGCCGAGGGCCGCGCCCAGCGCCGAGGCGGCCACCGGGTCCGCGGCCTGCGCGTCCGGCCGGGCGTGCACCACCAGCCGGTCCCCGGTCCCGAGCAGCGGCGCGACCTCGGCGGGCGGCGCCCCGAGCAGCAGCCGCACCAGCGCCGACGAGCGGGCCGCGCCCGCCCCGCTGTGGTGCTCCCCGGTCAGCAGCGAGAGCAGCACGGCGGCGACGGAGGCGATCGTGTGGTCCCCGGGCTCCCGCCGCGCCGCGGCGACCCCGAGCACGAAGCCGCCTCCGGCGCCGAGCGCGTAGGCGGCGAGATGCACCCCGGCGACGGTGTCGGTCGCGGAGGCGGGCGCCCCGGCCCGCCCGGGCCGCACGACCCGCGCCAGCGCGTCGAGCGCCGCGCCCGCGGGATCGTCGGCGTCCGCGGGATCGGCGGCGGCGCCCGCGGGGTTCGCGGGCGCGGTCGCGGGCGTACTCCCCGCCTCCGCGATCCGTGTCCCGTCCGGTCCGTACAGCACCGCCCGGCCGTCCACCCGGCGGGCCAGCCGGCGCAGGACCGAGGGGACCGGGTCGGGGCGGGCGGCGGCGGAGGCGAGGCTCTGCTGGGCCTCGGTGACCCGGCGCAGCTCGGCCAGCCGGGCCTGCGCCATGAGCTGCCAGACCGCGCGCGCGATGCCGGAGAACGTGGTCTGCGGCGGCACCTCGAGCAGCGGCAGGCCGTGGGTGTCGCAGGCGGCGACCAGGGCGGGCGGGACCGTGTCGTGCACGGGCGCCAGCCCGAAGCCCAGGGCGGCCCCGCCGGCCGCGACGATCCGGGCGACGTAGGAGTCGAAGTACGCGGCGGCGGCCCCGTCGGCCGCCGTGTCGCCCAGCACCCCCTCCGGGATGTGCACGCCCGCCGAGAGCAGCAGCTCGCCGCCCAGCAGATAGGGATACGGGTCGGCCATCTCCGAGGTGTGCACCCAGTGGATCGCGGTGTCCTCGGCGGCCGGCCCGGCGATCCGCCGCAGCGCCAGGTCCTCCCGGGCCAGCAGGGCGGTCAGCGGCACGGGCGGCGAGGGCGGGACCGCGGGATCCGGCATGGTGTGCGTTCCCTCCATGAGATCCGTCCTCGATGGATGAAACGTACACTTCGCAGCCGCCCTCCGGCGACCTAGGGTCGGTCCGGAGGCGCGGCCCCGTCCAAGGCCGCGCTCCTGGTCACCACCCCCCATAGAGTCGGACAAGAGCGGTACATACGCGGCGAAGCGTAGGAAAGAAGGCAGTACCTCATGAGCAGCAACGGCACGTTCCGGGGCCCCGTCGACTCCTCGCGCATCCCGCGGTACGCGGGCCCCGCGACCTTCGCCCGGCTGCCCCGCCTGGACGAGGTCGGCACGGCCGACGTCGCCGTCGTGGGCGTGCCGTTCGACTCCGGCGTCTCCTACCGCCCCGGCGCCCGCTTCGGCGGCAACGCCATCCGTGAGGCCTCCCGCCTGCTGCGCCCCTACAACCCGGCGCAGGACGCCTCCCCCTTCGCCCTCGCCCAGGTCGCGGACGGCGGCGACATCGCCGTGAACCCGTTCAACATCAACGAGGCCGTCGAGACGATCGAGGCCGCCGCCGACGACCTGCTCGGCACCGGCGCCCGCCTGATGACCCTCGGCGGCGACCACACCATCGCCCTGCCGCTGCTGCGCTCGGTCGCGAAGAAGCACGGCCCGGTCGCCCTGCTGCACTTCGACGCCCACCTCGACACCTGGGACACCTACTTCGGCGCCGAGTACACCCACGGCACCCCGTTCCGCCGGGCGGTCGAGGAGGGCATCCTCGACACCGAGGCGCTCTCCCACGTCGGCACCCGCGGCCCGCTCTACGGCAAGCAGGACCTCACCGACGACGAGAAGCTCGGCTTCGGCATCGTCACCTCCGCGGACGTCTACCGCCGCGGCGCCGACGAGATCGCCGACCAGCTGCGCCAGCGCATCGGCGACCGCCCGCTCTACATCTCCATCGACATCGACTGCCTCGACCCGGCGCACGCGCCCGGCACCGGCACCCCCGAGGCGGGCGGCATGACCTCCCGCGAGCTCCTGGAGATCCTGCGCGGCCTCGCCTCCTGCAACCTGGTCTCCGCGGATGTCGTCGAGGTGGCGCCCGCGTACGATCACGCCGAGATCACGTCGGTGGCCGCCTCGCACACGGCGTACGAACTCACCACGATCATGTCCCGCCAGATCGCCGAGGCCCGGAAGGACGCGTAGGCGCCGTGACCCACGACCACGACCTGGTGCTCCGCCCGACCGCCGCGCAGACCGCGGCGGCCCTGAACCCGCCCCCCGGGCGGTGCGGCGGAGACCTCGTCGTGGAGACGCTCGCCTCCCTCGGCGCGACGACCGTCTTCGGACTGCCGGGCCAGCACGCGCTCGGCATGTTCGACGCGCTGCGCCGCTCCGCCCTGCGCTACGTCGGCCTGCGGGTGGAGAACAACGCGGGCTTCGCCGCCGACGCCTACGGCCGGATCACCGGCGAGGCCGCCCCGCTGCTGCTGTCCACCGGCCCCGGCGCGCTGACCTCGCTCGCGGCACTCCAGGAGGCCGCGGCGGCCAGCGCCCCGGTGCTGGCGATCGGCAGCCAGGTGCCGACGGCCGGCCTCGGCGGCGGCCGGCGCGGATACCTGCACGAACTCCCCGACCAGGCCGCCTCGTTCCGCGGGGTGGTCAAGTCGGTGCACACCGTCCGCAGCCAGTCGCAGATCCCCTCGGCGCTCGCCGCCGCCTGGCAGTCCGCGCTCACCGCGCCACACGGCCCGGTGTGGGTGGAGATCCCGCAGGACGTGCTGCTGGCCCCGGCCTCCCTCCCGGTGGTGACCGGCGTGGACGCGGCCCCGGAGGACCTCGTGCCGCGCCCCGAACTCACCGCCGTGGCCGCCGACCTGCTGGCGAACGCGGCCCGCCCGGTGATCGTCGCGGGCGGCGGGGTGATCCGGGCGGACGCCTCGCGCAAGCTCCGGCAGCTCGCGGAGCGGCTGGCCGCGCCGGTGGTGACGACGTACGGCGGCAAGGGCGCGTTCCCGTGGACGCACCCGCTCTCCCTGCGGTCCTGGGTGGAGGACCGGCACACCACCGACTTCCTGGAGGACGCGGACGTCGTGCTCGTGGTCGGCTCCGGCCTCGGCGAACTCTCCTCCAACTACCACACGTTCAGGCCGCGCGGCCGGGTGATCCAGATCGAGGCCGACCTCGGCAAGCTGGAGGCCAACCACCCGGCCCTCGGCATCCACGCCGACGCCCGCCTCGCCCTCCAGGCCCTGCTGGAGACGGTGCCCGAACGCACCGACGCCACCGCCCCGATCCGGGTGCGCGAGGTGCTGGAGAAGATCGACGAACGCATCACCGGTCAGCAACTCACCCTGGAACAGGGCCTGCTGACGTCGATCCGACGCGCCCTGCCGGCCACCTCCCCGTCCTTCTGGGACATGACGATCCTGTCGTACTGGGCCTGGGCCGCGTTCGACGCGAAGGCGCCCAACACCCTGCACTCGGCGCAGGGCGCCGGCGGCCTCGGCTACGCCTTCCCGGCCGCCCTGGGCGCGGCCGTCGCCGACCCGACCGGCCCGGTGCTCGCGGTCTCCGGCGACGGCGGCGCCCTCTACTCCGTCGCGGAACTGGCGACGGCCCGTCAGTACGGCCTGGACGTCACCTGGCTGATCGTCGACGACGGCGGCTACGGCGTCCTGCGCGAGTACCTGACCGACACCTTCGGCGAGACCACGGCCGTGGACGGGGCGGCCCAGGAGGCGGCGGTCACCGACCTGACCGGCCCCGACTTCGTGGCCCTGGCGGAGTCGTTCGGCGTCCCGGGCACCCGGACGACCCCGGAGACGCTCTCCGCCGACCTGGCGAAGGCGCTGTCCACGCCGGGCCCCTCGGTGGTCGTACTCCCGGCACGACTGCGGATGTTCGCGCCGACGCATCTGGACCGCCAGGACTGACCGCCCCGACCCGTGCGGGCCGGGACCGACCGGGCCCGGACCCACCGCGCCGAGGCGCCCCGGCGTGATCGCCGGGGCGCTGCCGTGCGCGGGCCCGCCTACCAGATCGAGTCCACCCACTCCGGGTGGTCGATGAACGGGTTCCGGTTGTGCTGGTAGGTGGTGTAGATGACGTTGTTGCGGTTCTCCTCGAAGGAGTCGGGCGGGTCCTCGTCGTTCCACTGCTTGAGGATCGAGAGCTTGCCTATGTACGGGTTGGAGCCGTTGTTGACCTTGTCGTCGGGCTCCAGGTTCGCGAACCCGTCGTCGCCCTCGTAGCGGACGGCCATGTAGAGGATCATGCGGGCCACGTCGCCCTTGACGGCGTCGCGCGGTTCGAAGGAGTCCGAGTCGACCTTGCTGCCGCCGCTGTTGGTGAAGGTGGAGCCGCCCTCGTCGAAGTCGAGGTTGCCGCGCTTGCCGTTGACCGCCACGTCCTCGGGACGGATGTGGTGCAGGTCGGTGCCCGGACCGGTGGACGTGGTGAGGTCGCCGTGCGAGATCGCCCAGACGTGCTCGCGGTTCCAGTCGCCGCTGTCACCGCCGTTGAGGGTCTTGCTGCGCGAGATCCCCGAGTACAGCAGGATCACGTTGCTGCTGTTGTTCGGGTCCTGGTCGGTGACCTTCAACGCGTCCCACAGGGCCGAGTACGACAGCTTGGTGACGTTCGCGCTGATGATCGTGTGCAGGGAGGACTTGAGGCTGGTCCCCGTCTTGCCGATCGCGTTCTTGTAGTACGTCGAGTCGTACGCGGTGGTCGTCGCGGCGGCCGGGGTCGCCGTGAGCGCCGGAACGGTGAGGCCCACCAGGACGGCGGCGGTCGTCAGGGCCACCGACTTCCACTGCCGGATGCGTGTCGCCAGCATAAAGAGATTCCCATCTACGCGGGTTGATGAGACGGCAAGAAGGAGGGTGACATGAACATGAGGACAAGCGGGTGAACGGAATGTAAAAAGCCGAACCAAAAGAGGCCCCCGACCGTGTGGTCGGGGGCCTCTTCGGTGCCGGATCTACGTCAGTCGACGTCCGACGGGTCGAGGCGGTACAGCGTCGACGTGTTCGACGTGCTCGTGCCGGACGAGCCCGACGTGCTCGACTTCGACGACGAGCCGCTGCTCTTCGACGCCGAACTCTTGCTGTAGGCGCTCTCCTTGACCTCCGTGCCGTGCTGCTTCACCCAGTTCGACACCTCGGTGCTCAGGCTGTTGCCGCCGCCCATCCCGCCGCCGCCCATCCCGCCGCCGCCGAAGCCGCCGCCGGTCTGGATGTAGTGCAACTCGCCCTTCTTCACCAGCTCCTTGAGCTTGGCGACCGTCATCGCGTTGTCGGAGCCGGTGAAGCCCCACATCGAGATGACCGGTTCGCGGGCGCTCAGCTCGATCTCTGCCGCGCTGGACGAGTTGGCCACCGCGAGCAGCCACTTGGCGCCGTCCTGGTGCTTCTTGAGGTACGAGATCAGTTCGCTGCTCGCGCCGCCGCCCATGCCGCCGCCGCCCATGCCGCCGCGCCCGCCGGAGGGTGCCTCGCCGCCGCCCGGCATCCGGCCACCGCTCGGCAGCTCCCCGCCGCTCGGCATCTGGCCACCGCTCGGCATCTCGCCGCCGCTCGGCAGCTGACCGCCGCCCGGCATCTCCCCGCCGCCGGGGAAGCCGCCCGAGGCCTGTCCGTTCTGCTGCGAGCCGCTCGGCATCTCGCCGCCGCCGGGGAAGCCGCCGCGACCGCCCCCGCCGCCCCCGCCGGGCCCGCCGAAGCCGCCCGTCGACGGGCCGGCCGTCGGGTTGGTCCCGCCCATCGCGCCGGCACCGGAGGACGGCACCGCGAAGGAGTACGCCGCCGGTCCGGCGATCGACGCGACCACCGCCGCCGCGAGGGACACCGCGAGCAGCCGTACCCGCCGGCCGGAGCGGAAGACGAGGAGTCCGGCGACCGCCGCCACCGTCAGCAGGCCGACCGTCGGCCACAGCCAGGTGTTCCAGCCCGAGGCCCGGCGCAGCAGCACGACCGCCCAGAGGCCGGTGACCGCGAAGGCGGCCGGCAGCACCCACATCCAGCGCTTGTCCGTGCGGTAGGCCCGGAACAGCATCACGCCACCGCCGCCGCACAGCGCCGCGATGCCCGGGGCGAGCGCGGTCGTGTAGTAGGGGTGCATCGTGCCCTGGGCCGTCGCGAAGATGACGTAGTGCAGCAAGGTCCAGCCGCCCCACGTCACCAGGCCCATGCGCCGCAGGTCCGTGCGCGGGGCCCGCCCGCACAGGATCAGGCCGCCGACCAGCGCGACCGCCGCGAACGGCAGCAGCCAGGAGATCTGGCCGCCGAGGGTGTCGTTGAACAGCCGGCCGATGCCGGACGCGCCGGAGAAGCCGCCTCCGCCGCCCATGCCTCCGCCGCCCATGTTGCCCTCGCCGCCGAACACCCGGCCCAGGCCGTCGTAGCCCATGATCAGGTCCCAGGCGGAGCCGTCCGTGGAGCCGCCGATGTAGGGCCGGGAGGACGCCGGGACCAGCGACACGGCGAGCGCCCACCAGAAGCTGGAGACGGCGAGGACCACCGCGGCCAGCAGCAGTCGGAGGATCCGCTTCGCCCAGGGCGCCTTCGACGCGTACAGGTAGAGCGCGAAGACGGCGGGCAGCGCGATCCAGCCGGCCAGCAGCTTGGTGTTGAAGGCCAGGCCGAAGCAGGCCGCCGAGCCGAGCAGCGGCAGCAGCCGTTCGTCGCGGGTGGCGCGCAGGGCGAGCGCCGCGCCCGACACCATGAGGAAGACCAGCAGGGTGTCGGGGTTGTTGTCGCGGTTGATCGCGACCGTGATCGGGGTCAGGGCCAGCACCAGCGCGGCGATCGTCGCCGCGGCGTGGCCCCAGATCCGCTTCACCGAGGAGTGCAGGATCCAGATGGTGGCCAGCGCCAGCACGATCATCGGGGCCATCATCTGCCAGGTGCCGAAACCGAACACCCGGCAGGACAGCCCCATGACCATGGTGGCCAGCGGCGGCTTGTCGACGGTCAGGAAGTTGCCCGGGTCGAGCGAGCCGAAGAACCAGGCCTTCCAGCTCTGGGTGCCGGCCCAGACGGCGCCGCTGTAGAACGAGTTCAGGCCGGAGCCGGACAGGTTCCAGGAGTACAGCACGCCCGCGAGGACCAGGATCGCGATCAGCGCGGGCAGCGACCAGCGCGGCGCGGTCCCGGGTGGGTCCGCGGGTGGCGCCGGGGGCGGCCAGTCGGCGGACGCGGGCGTATGGGTGTGGGGGTCCGTGGCAGATGTCACGAGGGGCAGCCTGCCCGGCCGGGGTGGGTGGGTGCTGTGGCGTGGCTGGCCGTTTCCTGTGAACCCCCCAGGCCCGGGTCACGGCGCGTCAAGCCTTTGCCCAACGGTGTCCCCCATCCGCACAACCATTCGGTCATGGCCATGAGTCAACAGGGGCATGACTCACTGGAACTCCCTACGCGCCAGAGGCCTGGCGGCCGCCGTCGGCGCCGGGGTGCTGATACCGCTGGTGGCCGCGGCCGCACCCGCCTCCGCGGCCACCGCCGTCAGCTGCTCGTCGTCCACCCACGCGGCGCTCGCCGCCAAACTGCAGAAGGACATCGCCACCGCGGTGTCCGGGCGCAGCGGCACCATCGCCGTCGGTCTCTACGACCGCACCACGAAGACGACGTGCACGCTCCGCGCCACGACCTCGTTCGACTCGGCCAGCACCGTCAAGGTCACCGTGCTCGCCACGCTGCTGTGGGACGCGAAGAAGCACAACCGCTACCTCACCAGCACCGAGACCACGCTCGCCAAGGCCATGATCACCCAGTCCGACAACGACGCGACCAGCAAGCTGTGGAAGCAGCTGGGCGTGACGAAGATCAAGGGCTTCCTCGCCGCGGCGGGCATGACCAAGACCGTCCCGGGCAGCAACAACTACTGGGGCCTGACGCAGATCAACGTCACCGACGAGCAGAAGCTGCTGAAGCTGGTCACGGCGAAGAACACGGTGCTCAGCGACAACGCCCGCGCGTACATCCTGAAGCTGATGAACCAGGTCGTGTCCTCGCAGCGCTGGGGCACCCCGTACGGTGCGCCGTCCAACGCCACTGTGCACGTCAAGAACGGCTGGCTGCAGCGGTCCACGAACGGGTGGCGGGTGCACAGCCTGGGCACGTTCAGCGGGCACGGCCACGACTACATGATGACCGTCCTCACCCACGGCAACAGCTCGATGAGCTACGGCATCACCACGATCCAGAACGTGGCGAAGGTCATCCACAAGGACCTGGTGGCCGGCGGCGGCTGATCCCCGTCCGGGGGAGATCCATGGGCTTCGTGCCCGTCCGCGGCCCGGTGGGGCCCTTTCGCGCAGTTCCCCGCGCCCTGAGGGAGCTGCGGCCAGGTGCCCCGAAAGGGGCGCGGGGAACTGCGCGACCAGCCCCCACCGGGCCGCAGGGGAAGAATCGGCGGCCCCCCCCGGGCGGGAGATTGTGAACGCGGGATGAAATCGCAGGCCGCGCGTGTTGGTGCCTTCCGGTAGATCAGGACGATCGGAAGGCACCCGCGTGGCAGGGCGACAGGCGCAGACACAGGGCTGGGCACGCAGACTGGCCGGGTACGCGTGGCGTCACCCCCGGGACGTCGTGCTGGCGCTGGGCTCCTCCCTGGCCGGCATGGCCGTCCTCGCGGTCGTCCCCCTGGTCACCAAGGTGATCATCGACGACGTCATCGGCGACCACAGCCGCGGCATGACCCCCTGGGCGCTCGCCCTGGTCGGCGCCGCGGTCGTCGTCTACGTCCTCACCTTCGTACGGCGCTACTACGGCGGCCGCCTCGCCCTGGACGTCCAGCACGACCTGCGCACCGAGATGTTCGCGTCGATCACCCGCCTCGACGGGCGCCGCCAGGACGAGCTGTCCACCGGGCAGGTCGTCGGCCGCGCCACCAGCGACCTCCAGCTGATCCAGGGCCTGCTGTTCATGCTGCCCATGACCATCGGCAACGTCGTCCTCTTCGTGATCTCGCTGGCGATCATGGCGTGGCTGTCGCCCCCGCTGACCCTGGTCGCGCTCGCCGTCGCCCCCGCGCTCGGCTGGATCGCCAAGCGCAGCCGCTCCCGGCTGCACCCCGCCACCTGGTACGCGCAGGCGCAGGCCGCCGCCGTCGCCGGCGTGGTCGACGGCGCGGTCAGCGGCGTCCGCGTGGTCAAGGGCTTCGGGCAGGAGGAGCAGGAGACCGGCAAGCTGCGCGCGGTGGGCCGCAGGCTGTTCGCGGCGCGGCTGCGCACCATCCGGCTGAATTCCCGCTACACCCCCGCGCTCCAGGCCGTCCCCGCCCTCGGCCAGGTCGCCATGCTGGCGCTCGGCGGCTGGCTGGCCGCCCGCGGCCACATCACCCTCGGCACCTTCGTCGCCTTCTCCACCTACCTCGCGCAGCTCGTCGGCCCGGTCCGGATGCTCGCGGTGGTGCTCACCGTCGGCCAGCAGGCACGGGCCGGCACCGAGCGCGTCCTGGAGCTGATCGACACCGAGCCGACCATGAGCGACGGCACCCGCGAGCTGCCCGCCGACGCGCCCGCGACCGTCGAGTTCGACGACGTGTCCTTCGGCTACGGCGAGGGCGGCCCGGTCCTCGACGGGCTCAGCTTCACCATCCGCCCCGGCGAGACCCTCGCCGTCGTCGGCTCGTCCGGCTCCGGCAAGTCCACCGTCTCGCTGCTGCTGCCCCGCTTCTACGACGTCACCCACGGCGCGGTCCTGGTTGGCGGGCACGACGTGCGCGAGCTGACCCTCGACTCGCTGCGCGCCGCGATCGGCCTGGTCCCCGAGGACTCCTTCCTCTTCTCCGAGACCGTCCGCGACAACATCGCCTACGGCCGCCCCGACGCGACCGACGAGGAGATCCGGCAGGCCGCCCGCGCCGCCCAGGCCGACGGCTTCATCCAGGACCTGCCCGAGGGGTACGCCACCACGGTCGGCGAGCACGGCCTGACCCTCTCCGGCGGCCAGCGCCAGCGCGTCGCGCTCGCCCGCGCCCTGCTCACCGACCCCCGGCTACTCGTCCTCGACGACGCGACCTCCGCGGTGGACGCCCGGGTCGAGCACGAGATCCACGAGGCGCTGAAGGAGGTCATGCGGGGCCGTACGACCCTGCTGATCGCCCACCGCCGCTCCACCCTCGCGCTCGCCGACCGCATCGCCGTCCTGGAGGCGGGCCGCCTCGCCGACCTCGGCACCCACGACGAGCTCCAGGAGCGCTCCGCCCTCTACCGCAGGCTGCTCACCGACCCCGACGAGCTCGGCGGGGTCTCCCCGGGCCACACCCCGGCCGCCGTGCCCGAGGAGGACACCTCCGTCCGCGACGAGCTGGACGCCGAGTTCGACGCCGAGCGCGGGGTCACCCCCCGGCTGTGGAGCGGCGACCGCGCGCCCCGCGACCACGCGCTGTCCGGGATGCCCGCTACCCCCGGCCTGCTCGCCCAGGTCGAGGCGCTGCCCCCGGCCACCGACACCCCCGACGTCGACGAGGCCCGCGCCGTCCTGCCCGAGGCGTCCTACGGCGTGCGCCGCCTGGTGCGCGGTTTCGGTCTGCCGCTGCTGGTCAGCCTCGCGCTGGTGGCCGCCGACGCGGGGATGGGACTGCTGCTGCCGATCCTGATCCGGCACGGCATCGACCAGGGCGTCAGCAAGCTCGCCGTCGGCGCGGTCTGGGCGGCCTCGCTGCTCGGCCTGCTCGCCGTGCTGGTGCAGTGGGCGGCGCAGTTCGGCGAGACCCGGATGACCGGCCGTACCGGCGAACGCGTCCTGTACGCGCTCCGTCTGAAGATCTTCGCCCAGCTCCAGCGGCTCGGCCTCGACTACTACGAGCGCGAGCTGACCGGCCGGATCATGACCCGGATGACCACCGACATCGACGCCCTGTCGACGTTCCTGCAGACCGGTCTGGTCACCGCCTTCGTCTCGGTCGTCACCTTCTTCGGCATCATGGTCGCCCTGCTCGTGATCGACGTGCAGCTCGCGCTCGTCGTGTTCGCGACGCTGCCCCCGCTGGTCGTCGCGACCTTCTTCTTCCGGCGCGCCAGCGTGAAGGCGTACGAACTGGCCCGTGAGCGGGTCTCGGTGGTCAACGCCGACCTCCAGGAGTCGGTGTCGGGCCTCAGGATCGTGCAGGCGTTCCGGCGCGAGGGCGACAGCGGGCGGCGGTTCACCGAGCGCAGCCGCAGCTACCGCCAGGCCCGCATCCGCGGCCAGTGGCTGATCTCGGTCTACTTCCCGTTCGTGCAGTTCCTGTCGTCGGTCGCCGCCGCCTCGGTGCTCGTCGCGGGCGCCGGACGGGTCGACGCGGCCACCCTGACCACCGGCGCGCTGGTCGCCTACCTGCTCTACATCGACCTGTTCTTCGCCCCGGTCCAGCAGCTCTCCCAGGTCTTCGACGGCTACCAGCAGGCGACCGTCTCGCTGGGCCGCATCCAGGAGCTGCTGCGTGAACCGGCCTCCACCGGGGCCGCCGCCGAGCCGCGGGACGTGCCCGTGCTGCGCGGCGAGATCGCCTTCGAGGACGTCGACTTCGCCTACGGCGGCGGCGCCGAGGCGGCGCTGCACGGCGTCGACCTGCGCATCCCGGCCGGGCAGACCGTCGCCTTCGTCGGCGAGACCGGCGCGGGCAAGTCGACCCTCGTCAAGCTGGTGGCCCGGTTCTACGACCCCACCGGCGGCCGGGTCACCGTCGACGGCACCGATCTGCGCGCCCTCGACCTCACCGCGTACCGGCACCGTCTCGGCGTCGTACCGCAGGAGGCGTACCTCTTCCCGGGCACGATCCGCGACGCCATCGCCTACGGCCGCCCCGACGCGAGCGACGCCGAGGTGGAGGCGGCGGCCCGCGCGGTCGGCGCGCACGAGATGATCGCCACCCTCACGGGCGGCTATCTGCACGAGGTGGCCGAGCGGGGCCGCAACCTCTCCGCCGGCCAGCGGCAGCTGATCGCGCTGGCCCGCGCCGAGCTGGTCGACCCGGACGTGCTGCTGCTCGACGAGGCCACGGCCGCCCTGGACCTGGCGACGGAGGCCCAGGTCAACCAGGCCACCGACCGGCTCGCGGGCCGTCGTACGACGCTCGTGGTGGCGCACCGCCTGACCACCGCGGCGCGCGCCGACCGGGTGGTGGTGATGGACCACGGCGGGGTCGCCGAGGACGGCACCCACGACGAGCTGCTCGCCCTGGACGGCCGCTACGCGGCGCTGTGGCGCACCTTCGTCGGCGCCGCCGAGCCGGACGAACCGGTCGGCGCCACCCGCTGACGCCACGCGCCGTCCCACCCGCCGGCCGCCCCCTGAGGGCGGCCGGCGGGCCCGTGCAACCATCGGGCATACGTTCTGCGTCCGTACACCAGTACGTTCATGGCGGGCTCGTGGCTGCGACACAGGAGGGGACGACCGTGGACAGTGGTGCGATACGCAGGCGGCTCGCGCTGGGGCTGGCGTCACTGGCCGGGGCCGGGCTGCTGGCGCTCGCCGTCCCGGGCAGCGCCCAGGCGGCGTCGGCGACCACCTGCGCGGGCCGGGAGGTGCGCACGCTGCCCTTCTCGACCGGCACCGTGCACGTCTACAAGCGCAACGGCTACGTCTGCGCGGTCACCCTGCCCCGGCACCCGGGCACCCGGCGCACGATGATGGTCAGCGTCCAGGCCCGAGGCAACCGCCCGGTCGTGGACCGGGGCAGCTACACCCACCGGGCGGGCCCGGTCACCGTGCACGCCGGGCACCGCTGCGTCTGGCTGAAGGGCCGGGTGGCGGGCGGCTCGGTCAGCTCGGGCTGGATCCTGTGCTGAGCCGCTGAGCCGCTGAGCCGCTGAGCCGCCGAGGCCCTGAGGCCCCCGAGCCGCCGGGTCGCCGGATCGCCGGGGTGTGCCGGGGTGCTCAGACCCGGCGGGCGCAGCCCACCGGCACCGCGCCGCCGAGCTGGACGTAGAGGGCCGTGGAGGCCGGGCAGGAAGACCGTTTCCGCACCGCCTCGACCACCTTGAACTGCGGCTTCTCCTTGCCCGTCGCGGCGCAGGCGGTCTCCCGGACCCGGTCCTTGCCGTCCCCGCGCACACAGTCGCCGACGATCGTGCGCGGCCCCCCGCCCTGCCCGGGATCGCCCGGGTGCGGGGGCTCCAGGTTGCGCATGCAGGCGTAACCCCGCGGGATCGCGCCGCCGTCGCCCGGGGTCGGGTCCTGCGCGTTGATGTGCAGCACGAAGTCGGTGGTCGCCGAGCACGCCGGCCCCCCGCTCGCGGCTCCGTCGTAGCGCGCCACGACCCGTGCCGCCGCCCGCTCGCTGGTGCAGGGCACCTCCGTGAAGCTCGTCGTACCGAAGGAACTGCACTCGTCGACGGCGAGGAACCGCGCGCCGTAGCCCGGGGACGCCTGCGCCGCGGACGAGGGCCTGGCGCCGCCCAGCTGTCCGTCGCCGTCGCCCGCCGACGAACCCTCGCAGCCCGCCAGCAGGGCGCACAGCAGCACCGGCAAGGCGCGTCTCACGCCCGCGCCGCGTCCTCCACGCATCGTGCACCCCCCTGCACCCCGCCCAGCGTGGCCCGCGACGGCGGGCGCACGCCAGAGATCCCGGAGGCTTTGCGCCAGTTGGCGGTGGCGGCGGGGGTGCGCGGCGTACCGCTAGTACGTCAGTCCGTACCCGACGGGATACAGCACCTGCGCCGGGTCGTCCGCGCGCGCCACGTCCACCGGCAGCCGCCCGCGCGGCGCGACCCGCCCGGCGATCACGCGCGCGGCGGCGCCCAGTTCGACGTCGGTCCACGAGTAGGACGCGAGGACGGCCGGGACGCCCGGCAGCTGGGCGACGTCGTAGGGGTTCCTGACCGCGAGCGCGACGACCGGCCGGCCGGTGCCGACCAGCCGCTGGACCAGGGTCTGCTGCGCGCTGCCCGCGGTGACGTTGTACGTCGCCACGACCACCGCGTCCGCCCCGCCCGCCGCCGTGACCGCCGCGTCGATCGCCGCCGCGGCGGGCGCCGTGCCGGTGGACAGCGCCGTGGCCGTGAAGCCGAGGCGGGTGAGCGCGGCCGCGAGGACACCGGTCGGCGGCCCGGTGGTGCCCGAGGGGGAGGCCGGGTCGGCGCCCACGACCAGCACCCTGCGGTGGCTGCGGCGCGACAGCGGCAGCAGCCGGCCCTCGTTGACCAGCAGCGTGGTGGTCCGCTCCGCGATGCGGTCGGCGGCGGCCAGATGCGCGGGCGTGCCCACCACCCGGTCGACGCGGTCGGTCGCGGCGTAGGGGTCGTCGAGCAGGCCGAGCCGGGACTTGAGCCGCAGGACGCGCAGGAGCGACTCGTCGAGCCGGGCCTCGGTCAGCTCGCCCCCGCGCACCGCGTTGAGCACCGCGTTCCAGGCCACGTCCAGGGACGGCGGGTCCAGGAGCTGGTCCACGCCCGCCTTCAGGGCGAGCACCGGCACCCGGTCGTCGCCGTACTTCGTGCGCACGCCCTGCATCTGGAGCGAGTCGGTGACCACGACGCCGTCGTAGCCGAGCTCCTCGCGCAGGATGCCGGTGAGGATCGGACGGGAGAGGGTGGCCGGGTCGCCGGAGTCGTCGAGCGCCGGGACCATGATGTGCGCGGTCATGATGCAGTCGATGCCGGCCGCGACCGCCGCCCGGAACGGCACCGCGTCCAGCTTCTCCCACAGCTCGCGGCTGTGCGTGATCACCGGGAAGCCGTAGTGGCTGTCGACCGCGGTGTCGCCGTGCCCCGGGAAGTGCTTGGCGGTCGCGGCGACCCGCGAGGACCGGTAGCCCTGCACCTCGGCGGCGACCAGGGCGGCCACCGCGGCCGGGTCGGCGCCGAAGGAGCGCACGCCGATGACGGGGTTGGCCGGGTTGACGTTCACGTCGGCGTCGGGGGAGTAGTCCTGGTTGATGCCGATCGCGCGCAGCTCGGCGCCGGAGATCCGGCCGAGGGTGCGGGCGTCCGCCCGCGAGCCGCCCGCGCCGATCGCCATGGCCCCCGGGAAGAGGGTGGCCGGCTTGCCCACGCGGCACACGATGCCGTGCTCCTGGTCGGTGGTGACCAGGACGGGCAGGCCGCGGGGCTGCGCGAGGGACGCCCGCTGGAGGCCGTTGGACAGCTCGGCGATCTGGTGCGGGTTCTTGGTGTTGTTGGCCCAGGTGAAGTAGATGAAGCCGCCGACCCGGTACTTCGCGACCAGTTCGGCGGCCGTGCGGACGCCGAGCTCCTTGAGGTTGGCGTCGATGTCGGCCTGGTCGGGGGCGGTGGCGGAGGCTCCGTAGACCCGGGTCACGAACAGCTGGCCGACCTTCTCCTGAAGCGTCATGCCGGAGACGATCGCGCGCAGCCGCCGCTCGGTCGCGGCGGCGGGCGCCGCGGCGGCGTGCGCGGTGCCGCCGACGGTCATCGCGGCGCCGGCCCCGGCGGTCGCGGCGAGCACGGCCCGTCTGGAGGGCCCGCCGCCGGTCCCGCCCCCTCGGCCCGCTCCGCCTTCTCTGCTTCCTCTGCTTCCTCTGCTTCCCGTGCTGGTGTCGGGCACGTGCGCTCCTTCCGCAGGAGGTCCGCGAAACGCTGAAGGAAACTTACGAGGAGTCAGCAATATCCGGGAAGTTTCTGCCAGTCAAGGGAGCGCGCAGCGGCCGTCGCGGGAAGAGGGGCCGCCATCGGCGCTGTTGGAGGGGGGCGCGCCGATGGCGGCATGTCGCCGGCCGCAGGCGGAGGAGAGGGTTGGTCAGCGATCGCAGCCAGCAGCGAAGCCGACGCCGCTCTGCGGTGACTCATCCGGCAACTCGCCGCTTTGACGCCCGAACCCCGGGCCGGGTTCCCGGAATCGGCGCGAAACGCGGAAATGGTGGGGGAGGGGTGAATGCTCCTGATGTGACGTCAATCGGGACCCCCGTTCGGCCCAGGTCCCGGAACACCCGCCCGCGTCCCCAGCGCGTCGGCCGTCCGCACGAGCTGGTCCCGTACGGCGGTCAGCACCGGGTCGCCCTCCGCGCCCGCCCGCACGGCCGCGAAGACATTCCGGGACGGCGGCCCGCCCGCCAGCGGCGGCAGCGCGAGACGCCGGTGTGCGTACACCTCCCGCACCAGCCGCGGGACCAGCGCCACCCCCTGCCCCGCCTCCACCAGCGCCGCGAGGGCCGCCCAGTCGTCCACCGCGTGCCGTACGTCGGGCGTGAAGCCGGCCGCCGCGCACACCGACCGCGCCACCGCGCCGCAGCAGCCGGCCGCGGACCCCACGATCCAGGCGTCCCGGGCCAGTTCCCGCAGCGCCACCCGGTCCCGGCCCGCCAGCGGATGCCCGGCGGGCAGCACCAGGTCCAGCACGTCGGTCAGCAGGTCGACCCGGTCGTAGCGGGTGTCGGTGTGCGGCGGCGCGGCCGCGAAGTCCACCGCCACCACCAGGTCGACCTGGCCCGCGTCGAGCGCGGTGAACACGTCGGGCGGCTCGGCCTCCACCACGTCCACCCGCACCCCCGGCAGGCTCTCGCCCAGCGCCCGCAGCGCCCCCGGCAGCAGCCCGAGGATCCCGCTGGAGAAACAGCCGATGGTCACCGCACCGCGCCCGCCCCGCCCGTACGCCGCCAGGTCCGCCCGCGCCCGCTCCAGCTGGGCCGCGATCAGGTCGGCGTGGGCCAGCAGGACCCGCGCCTGGCCGGTCAGCCGCACGCCCCGGCCGTCCCGTTCGGTGAGCGGCGCGCCGGCCTCGCGGGCGAGCGCCGCGAGCTGCTGGGAGACCGCGGAGGGGGTCAGATGCAGGGCCTCGGCGGTCCGCGCGAGGCTCCCGCGGCGCCGCAGCTCCCGCAGCACGGCGAGCCGGCGCGGATCGAGAGTGAAGGGCACGCTTAACGGTTCCACCGGAAAAGATTAACTGGACCTGGATCCCGGCGATCGGAAACCATCGACGCCATGAGCGCCTTCCTGATCCTGCACGGCTGGCAGAACCACCGCCCCGCCGGACACTGGCAGCACTGGCTCGCCGGCCGCCTCACCGCACTCGGGCACCACGTCACCTACCCGCAGCTGCCCGACCCCGACGACCCGGACCTGGAGGTGTGGCTGGCCGAGCTCACCCGGCACCTGGGCGAGCTGCCCGGCCCCGCCGCCGACCAGGTGGTGCTCGCCCACAGCGCCTCCGCGGTGCTGTGGCTGCACGCGGCCGCGCGCGGGCTCGACGGTCTCGCGGTCGGCCGCGTCCTGCTCGTCGCCCCGCCGTCCGGCCCGGTCCTCGCGCTACACCCGGAGGTCGCCGGGTTCGCGCCGCCTCTGTCGGCCGGTCTGTCGCTGCCCGGCCCGACCCGTCTCGTCGCCGGGGACGACGACCCCTACTGCCCCGAGGGCGCCGCCACCGTCTTCGGAGCGCCCCTGGGCATCCCCACCGACCTCCTCCCCGGCGCGGCCCACCTGGACCTCGACGCGGGCTACGGCCCCTGGCCCGCCGTACTGGAGTGGTGCCTGGCGGGGTCCGTCCCGCTCAGGCCTCGGCCGGCTCCGGTGCGCTAGCGCGCAGTTCGGGCGTTCCTGCGGCCACCGCCGCGACCGCGAGGACGCACAGCACCCCGCCCGTGACCAGGGCCGTCGTGCCCGAACTCCGGGCGGCCAGCAGGCCGGCGCGCAGATTGCCCGCGTCCGGTCCGGCCTGGCCGACGATCTGCTCGGCCGCCGTCACCCGGCCCAGCAGAGCGTCCGGAGTGCGGGTCTGCACCAGGGTGCTGCGGGAGATCACGGCGACGGCGTCGGCCGCCCCGGCGACCGCCAGCAGGGCGAGGCCCGCCCAGGCGGTGCCGGCCAGCCCGAACAGCGCCAGCGCTCCGCCCCAGGTCGCCGAGGCGCACAGCATCACCCGCCCCGGTCGGCCCAGCCGGGTCAGCGAGCCGGACAGCCCGGCCGCCGCCGTGCCGCCGACGCCCATCGCGGTCAGGAACAGGCCGAGCGTGCGCGGGTCGCCGCCGAACCGCTCGGCGTTGACCAGCGGGAACAGGCTCGTCGGGAACGACAGCACGGTGACGGCCAGATCCGTGACCAGCGCCCCGCGCACCGCCCGGTGCCCGACCAGGAAGCGCAGCCCGTCGAGCACACCGCCAAGACCCGGGCGGGACGGCTCGCCCTCGGGCGGCAGCGGAGGCAGGCCGAAGGCGCCGTAGAACGAGAGACCGAAGGACAGCGCGTCGAGCAGATAGCAGGCGCCCATGCCGAGCCAGCCGAGCACCAGGCCCGCCAGCGCCGGACCGGCCAGCATCATCGCCTGCCAGGCCACCTGGTTCAGGGCGAGGCCCGCGGCCACCTGGTCCTTGGGCAGCAGCCGGGGGATGAACACGCCCGCCGCCGGGGCGCCCACGGCGCCGCACGCGGACTGCGCGGCGACCAGCGCGAGCACCGCCACGACCGGCACATGACCGGTGAACCCCTGCACCGCGAGCAGCGCCGAGCAGAGGGCCTGCCCGACCGTGGCGCCGAGATAGACCCGGCGCCGGTCGCCCCGGTCGACCCAGGCCCCCGCGAACAGGCCGACACCGACCAGCGGGACGGCCTGAGCCACGCCGACGGCGCCGCTCCAGACCGTGCTGCCGGTCATGTGCCACACCTGGTACATGACGGTCACCATGGTCATGAAGCCACCGAGCACGGACACCGTCCGCCCGATCAGCAGCCGCCGGTAGACGGGCGAGGTGCGCAGCGGCCGGGTGTCGAGGAGGGTGCGGGCCATGCTCATGAGGGCGTGCCGGGACCCGGCGGGAGAAGGGGATGCATGGCGCGGAGAGTAACCGCACGGCCCTGACCTGCGCCAACCGTTATCCGACGGCCCGGACCGGCCCGGCCGGCCCGGGTGCGCGACGGCGGCCGGGACCCTCACCGAGGGCCGGTCCCCCGCCCGCGGTCCGAGCCGCCCGCAGGGCCTCGGGCCGAGTCGTTGAGCAGCCGCCCGCGGGGCCTCGGGCCGAGTCGTTGAGCAGCCGCCCGCAGGGCCTCAGGCCGAGTCGTTGAGCAGCCGCCCGCAGGGCCTCAGGCCGAGTCGTTGAGCAGCCGTCCCAGATGCTCCCGCCCCGCGTCCAGCAGGTCCGGCAGCGGCGGGACGGACGCGTACCACCGCTTCTCGTACTCCCAGCACAGCCAGCCGTCCCAGCCGTGCCGGGAGAGCACCTCGACGGTGTCGGCGAGCGGCAGCACCCCGGCGCCGAGCGGCACCGGCGTGGTGTCGTCGGCGGAGGCGATGTCCTTGACCTGCACATAGCCGAGGTACGGCGCGAGGGCGGCGTAGGTCTGCGACGGCTGCTCGCCGCCCCGCCAGGCCGCCATCACGTCCCACAGGGCGCCGACCCCGCGGTGCCCGACAGGTCCGAGGGCACGGATCGCGGCGGCGCCGGTGGGGTGCGAGTCGTGGGTCTCCAGGAGCACCCGCACGCCGAGCGCCGTGGCGTCCTCGGCGGCCGTGCCCAGCCGCCGGGCCGCGACGGCGTCCGCCTCGGCCGGGTCCTGGCCGTCGGCGGCCCCCGGGAACACCCGCACGAAGGACGCGTCCAGGTCGCGGGCCAGCTCCAGCAGGGCGCGGATCTCGTCGAGCACGGGTCCGTCGTCGCCGGGCGCCGCGACCCGGGCGTACCCCGCGAGCCCGAGCACCTCGATCCCGGCGCCCTTGAACGCGGCGGCGAGGTCGGCCCGTTCACCCGGTGGCAGACCGGGGTGGACGGGTTCCTCCGGGTGGGCGCGGAGTTCGACACCGTGATAGCCGTGCCGGGCGGCGAGCCGGATCACGTCCGGCATGGGCAGACCGGGCACACCGAGGGTGGAGAAGGCCAGCTTCATGCCTCGGACCTTACTGCCGCGGCCCCGCCCCCGGTCACTCGCGCGCGCCGTGCAGATCCAGCCGCCAGTCCTGCCCGACCAGGTCCTTGCCGAAGGAGCGGTGCGGTGTCTCGGCGCCGAGGACGAAGCCGTGGCGCCGGTAGAGGTGCCGGGCGGCGGAGAGGACGTCGTTGGTCCACAGCACCAGGTCGCGGTAGCCGACCTCGCGGGCGAAGGAGATCACGGCCGCCACGAGCCGGTCGCCGATGCGCAGCCCGCGCGCCTCCGGCTCGACCAGCAGCAGCCGCAGCCGCGCGGTGCCGGGCGCCTCGTCGCGCACGCACATCACGCACCCCACCGGCCTGCCGTCCAGCTCGGCGATCCACACCCGTTCCAGATGCGGGTCGTGGTCCTCGGCGAAGTCGGCGACGATCCGGGCGACGAGGCCCTCGTAGTCGGTGTTCCAGCCGTACTCGGCGGCGTACACGGCGGCGTTGCGCTGCACGATCCAGCCCAGGTCGCCGGCGGCGGGCTCGCGCAGCACGACGTCCTCGGGCCGGGGGCCCGGCCCGCCGGACAGCAGCGTGCGCACGGTCCGCAGGGCCTCCGCGAGCCGGGGCCGGTCGGCGGGCGCCACGGTCTCCAGCAGCGAACCGACGCTGTCCCGCGCCCGCTCCTCCAGCAGGGCGGCGGTCTCCCGCCCGCGCGCGGTCAGGCCGATCCGCCGCCGCCGCGGATCCTCCTCGGACGGCGCCCGCACGACGAGCCCGTCCTTCTCGAACTTGCTGAGGATGCGGCTCAGATACCCCGCGTCCAGCGAGAGCCCGGCCCGCAGGTCGGCCGCGTCGGTCCGCGCCGCGTGGGCGAGCTCGTACAGCACCCGCGACTCGGTGAGCGTGTAGGGCGCGTAGAGCTGCCGCCCGTAGTCGAGCGCCCCGATGACGTTGGTGTAGAAGCGGTTGAAGGCCCGAATGTCCTGAACGGTCATGGTCCGCCCCCGGCGAAGACAGTTGACTCAGTCAGAGATACCTGCCGAAGAGGCTAGCCTCGCGCCTTCGTCCCGTCCACGGGGCCCACTCCGCCGGTCCGCCCCCGTCCCCGTCACTTCCCGCAGCGCCGTCCGAGACCCCCCGGCCCGTCCCCGTCACTTCCCGCAGCGCCGTCCGAGGCACCTCCAGCCCGTCCGGCGATTGAGGACGAGGCCGTCCAGGCCGAAGGCAGGGGCGTGGGGGCGGCAGCCCCCGCACCCGAGCCCCCACCCACCTCACCTCACCGCCGCGGAACCCCGGAGGACCCCCGCACCATGAGTTCCCCGCGAACCGTCGCCATCCCCCCGGGCGGCGCCTCCTCCCGCCCCATCGCGATCCGCCCGGCACGGGCCCCCGCCTCGGCCAGCGGCAGCCGGACCGTCGTCAGCGAGGGCACCGCGTCCACGCTGAACGGCAGATCGTCGAAGCCCGCCACCGACACGTCGTCGGGAACCCGCAGCCCCGACTCCCGCAGCGCGGCACACGCCCCCAGCGCGACGGAGTCGTTCGCCGCGACGACCGCCGTCAGCGACGGATCCCGGCGCAGCAGCTCCAGCGTGGCCTCGTACCCGGAGCGCCGGTCGTAGCGCCCGTGGACCGTCCGCCGCGGGTCGTCCTCGATGCCCTGCGCGGCCAGCGCGGCCCGGTGGCCCTCCAGCCGGTGCCGGGTCGTGGTGCGCTCCTCGGGGCCCGCTATGTAGCCGAGCCGCCGGTGGCCGAGCCCGAGCAGATGCTCCGTCAGCTGCCGCGCCCCGCCCCGGTTGTCGAAGGCGAGCGCGATCGCCGGCGTGTCCACGACCGGCGGCCGCCCGCACAGCACCACCCGCGTCCCGGCCTCCGCGAGCTTGCGCAGCTTCGTGGCGACCGCCGCCGCGTGCGGCGCGTTCTCCACGGCCCCGCCGGTGAGCACCACGGCCGCGGCCCGCTGCCGCTGGAGCAGGGTGAGATAGGTCAGCTCCCGCTCCGGCAGGCCCCCGGTGTTGCAGACGACGGCCAGCCGCTCGCCCCCGGCGCGTCCGCCCGTCCCGCCGATCTCCGCCTGGATCGCGCTCGCCATGATCCCGAAGAACGGGTCGGCGATGTCGTGGACGAGGATGCCGACCAGGTCGGAGGTGGCGGCGGCGAGCGCGCTCGCGGGGCCGTTGAGGACGTAGTCCAGCTCGTCGACGGCCCGCAGCACCCGCTCGCGGGTGGAGGCGGCGACCGGGTAGTTGCCGTTGAGCACGCGCGACACCGTCGCGGGCGAGACCTGGGCGCGGGCAGCCACGTCCGCCAGGGTCACCGTCATGTTGTCGTCCTCCGGTCGCGCATGTCGTCGTACGCCGTCGTACCAGACCGCCGCGGACCCGTCCCGGTTCCCGCGGCGCCCCCCTGGCGCGTTCCTGCAGACCATAAGGCCAATATCCCGAGTTGTTCGCCCCCTCGAACGACTCGGCCTTGTCACGGTCTTGTACAGAAATGGGATGAGCGGATAGCGTCGACGGATATAGAAAGCGCTTGCTGCTCGGGATGCCCGGCCGTGCCGGGGGCTCCGCGGACGTTAAGGGGACGCAGTGAAACGCAAGACGGTGCGTATCGCCATGAACGGTGTGACCGGGCGGATGGGTCACCGACAGCACCTCGTCCGCTCGATCCTCGCCCTGCGCGAACAGGGCGGACTCGAGCTCGGTGGCGGCACCGTGCTGTGGCCGGAGCCGGTCCTGGTGGGTCGCCGCGCGTCCGCCCTGGCGGCGCTCGCCGAACGCCACGGCCTGGAACACGTCTCGACCGACCTCGACGCGGTCCTCGCCGACCCCACCGTGGAGATCTACTTCGACGCCCAGGTGACCGCCGCCCGCGAGGACGCGCTCCGCCGGGCGATCGTCGCGGGCAAGCACGTCTACACCGAGAAGCCCACCGCCACCGGCCTGGACGGGGCCCTCGCACTCGCCCGGCTCGCGCGCGACAAGGGTGTCCGGCACGGCGTCGTACAGGACAAGATCTTCCTGCCCGGCCTGCTCAAGCTGAAGCGGCTGGTCGACGGCGGCTTCTTCGGCCGGATCCTCTCCGTCCGCGGCGAGTTCGGCTACTGGGTCTTCGAGGGCGACTGGCAGAGCGCCCAGCGGCCGTCGTGGAACTACCGTGCCGAGGACGGCGGCGGCATCGTCGCCGACATGTTCCCGCACTGGGAGTACGTCCTGCACGAGCTGTTCGGCCGGGTCACCTCCGTGCAGGCGCTCGCCACCACCCACCTGCCGCAGCGCTGGGACGAGCGCGGCAAGCCCTACGACGCCACCGCCGACGACGCCGCCTACGGCGTCTTCGAACTGGCCGGCGGCGCGATCGCGCAGATCAACTCCTCCTGGGCGGTCCGCGTCCACCGCGACGAACTCGTCGAGTTCCAGGTCGACGGCACCGAGGGCTCCGCAGTCGCCGGGCTGCGCGGCTGCCGCGTCCAGCACCGCTCCACCACCCCCAAGCCGGTGTGGGACCCCGACGTGCCGGCCGGCCACGCCTTCCGCGAGCAGTGGCAGGAGGTCCCAGACAACACCGTGTTCGACAACGGGTTCAAGGCCCAGTGGGAGCTGTTCCTGCGGCACGTCTACGCCGACGCCCCCTACCACTGGGACCTGCTGGCCGGCGCCCGCGGCGTCCAGCTCGCCGAACTGGCCCTGCGCTCCTCGGCCGAGGGCCGCCGCATCGACGTACCGGAGATCGCGCTGTGACCCTGCGACTGCCCGGCCCGGACGGCGGGACGCGGCTCTACGAACCCCGCGCCGAGCCCCTCGACCTCACCCCCGGCGCCCCCTTCACCAGCCGTACGGTCCTCGCGGCGGCGCATGTCGTGGCCGACCCGCTCGCCGCGGCCGGACCCGGCCTGCCCGCCGCGGTCGACTGGGACGCCACCCTCGCCTTCCGCCGCCATCTGTGGGCCCACGGGCTCGGGGTCGCCGAGGCCATGGACACCGCCCAGCGTGGCATGGGCCTGGACTGGGCGGGCGCGGCCGAACTGATCCGCCGCAGCAGCGCGGAGGCGCGGGCGGCCGGCGGCCGGATCGCGTGCGGCGCGGGCACCGACCAGCTCGACCGCGGCACCCTCGCCGAGGTCCGCGCCGCCTACGAGGAACAGCTCGCCCTCGTCGAGGAGTGCGGCGCCCAGCCGGTCCTGATGGCCTCCCGCGCGCTGGCGGCGGCGGCCGACGGGCCCGACGACTACCGGGAGATCTACGGGCGGCTGCTGCGCCAGTCCGCCCGGCCGGTGATCCTGCACTGGCTCGGCCCGATGTTCGACCCCGCCCTGGCGGGCTACTGGGGCTCGGCCGACCTCGACACGGCGACGGAGGTGTTCCTCGACGTCGTCGCGGACCACCCCGGCAAGGTCGACGGGGTCAAGATCTCCCTGCTCGACGCCCGGCGCGAGAAGGACCTGCGCCGTCGCCTGCCGGCGGGCGTGCGCTGCTACACCGGCGACGACTTCCACTACCCCGAGCTGATCGAGGGCGACGGACTCGGCTTCAGCCACGCCCTGCTCGGTGTCCTCGACCCGCTGGGACCGTCGGCGGCCCGGGCGCTACGGCGGCTCGACGCGGGCGACGGGCCCGGCTTCCGCGCCCTGCTGGACCCGACCGTCCCGCTGGCCCGGCACCTCTTCGAGACCCCGACCCGCTTCTACAAGACGGGGGTCGTCCTGCTCGCCTGGCTGGCCGGACACCAGGAGCACTTCACGATGGTCGGCGGCCTCCAGTCGGCCCGTTCCCTCCCGCACCTCGCCCGCGCCTACGAACTCGCGGACGGTCTCGGCCTGTTCCCGGACCCGAAGCAGGCAGAGCACCGGATGCGGACCCTCCTCGCGCTGCACGGAGTGACCCAGTGACCGACCCGCTCACCCGGCCCATCGCCGACCGGACCGCCGACCCGCTCGCCCGGCCCACCGCGGACCGGGCCTTCGACCCGCTCACCCGCCTGTCCGTCAACCAGATGACCGTCAAGCAGCTGACCCTTCCCGAACTCGCCGACAACTGCGTCGAGTTCGGGGTGCCCGGGGTCGGCCTGTGGCGCGAACCGGTCCGGTCCTACGGCGTCCCGGCCGCGGCCCGGCTCATGCGCGACGCCGGGCTCACCGTCACCACGCTGTGCCGCGGCGGCTTCCTGACCGCGCTCGCACCGGGCGAGCGGGCCGCCGCCCTGGACGACAACCGCCGCGCGGTCGACGAGGCGGCCGCCCTCGGCACCACCACCCTCGTGCTGGTCTCCGGCGGGCTCCCGGCGGGCTCGAAGGACCTGCACGGGGCGCGCGAGCGGATCGCCGACGCGCTGGCCGAACTGGGGCCGTACGCCGAGGAGCGCGGGGTGCGCCTCGCCCTGGAGCCGCTGCACCCGATGTTCGCCGCCGACCGCTGCGTGGTCTCCACCCTGGCGCAGGCCCTGGACCTCGCGGAACGCTTCCCGGCGGAGCAGGTCGGCGTCACGGTCGACACGTACCACATCTGGTGGGACGACCGGGCGCCGGAGCAGATCGCCCGCGCGGGCGCGGGCGGCCGCCTGCTCGCCTTCCAACTCGCCGACTGGATCACGCCCTTGCCGCACGGCGTGCTCAACGGCCGCGGCCCGCTCGGCGACGGCGCGATCGATCTGCGGGCCTGGCGGGCCCTGGCGGAGGCCGCGGGACACACCGGCCTCATCGAGGTCGAGCTCTTCAACGAGGACCTGTGGGCCCGCCCCGGGCGCGAGCTGTTCGCCGACACGGTCCGCCGGTTCGCCGCCCACGTCTTCGACTGATCCCGGCCCCGCGGCACCGGAAAAATCTTGGAATCGCCGTGCAACCCTTTCCCGACCTCGCGGGTCGTACGTGGCATCAGGACCTTTGGAGGGGGATCCGGGGGGATCGCGGGGGTTCTGATGTGGAGGGGAAGAGCCGAGGGGGTCCGACCGACGGGTGGGACCCCCTCGAAGCTGTCCGCCCTCAGCTGCGCGCGGCCGCCACGTCCCGCGCCGTCGGGAACGACGCCTGCGCACCCCTGCGGGTGACCGTCGCCGCACCCACCCGGGCCGCGTAGGCCGCCGCCTCGACGAGAGGCTCGCCCCGGCTCAGCCGCCAGGCCAGCGCCGCGGTGAACGCGTCGCCCGCGCCCGTCGTGTCCACCGGTGTCACGTCGAGCGCCGGGACGTGCGCGACGCCGTCCCTCGACGCCACCAGCGCGCCCCGCGCGCCCAGCGTCACCACCACCGCGCGCGGGCCCTTGGCCAGCAGGATCCGCGCCCAGTCCGCGGGGTCCTCGCCCACCCGGGACCCGCCCAGGAGCACCCGGGCCTCGTGCTCGTTGACGATCAGCGGGTCGCAGGCGGCCAGCACCTCGGCGGGCAGCGCCCGGGGCGGCGACGCGTTCAGCACGAAACGCGTCTCGGGCGGCAGCGCCCGTACGACGTCCACGACCGTCTCCAGCGGGATCTCCAGCTGCGCCGACACCACCCGGGAGGCATGGAACAGGCTGGTCGCGGCGCGCGCGTCGGCCGGTGTCAGCAGGCCGTTCGCGCCCGGCGACACCACGATCGCGTTGTCCCCGCCGGAGTCCACGGTGATCAGCGCGACCCCGGTCGGCGCCCCGCCCACCAGTACGCCCACCGTGTCCACGCCCGCGCCGCGCAGCGAGTCCAGCAGCAGCCGGCCGTGCGCGTCGTCGCCGACCCGGGCCAGCAGCGCGGTGCGCGCGCCGAGCCGGGCCGCGGCCACCGCCTGGTTGGCGCCCTTGCCGCCGGGGTGCACGGCCAGGTCGGAGCCGAGCACCGTCTCGCCCGGGTCCGGCCGCCGTTCCACACCGATCACCAGGTCGGCGTTGGCCGAACCCACGACCAGGAGGTCGTAGCCGTACATGCATCGACTCCCGGGAAGAAGGCCCGCGCACGGGTGTTCGGGCGGTCCCCGCATCCTGCCAACTCCCGGGCGGGTCGCGCAGCACGGTTTCCGGGTCGGGTCGGGGGCGGGGCGGGATCGGGGTCCGGGCGGGGCGGGATCGGGTCCGGGTCGGGTCCGGGTCGGGTCCGGGATGTCCGACCCCACCGGTACCGTCGAGCCATGTCCAACCAGGCGGTGGTCGAAGGGGTCCTCGAACGCATCACGTACGCGAACGAGGAGAACGGCTATACGGTCGCCCGCGTCGACACCGGCCGGGGGGCGGGCGACCTCCTCACCGTGGTCGGCGCGCTGCTCGGCGCCCAGGTCGGCGAGTCGCTGCGGATGGAGGGCCGCTGGGGCTCCCACCCGCAGTACGGCAAGCAGTTCACGGTGGAGAACTACACGACGGTCCTGCCGGCCACGGTCCAGGGCATCCGCCGCTACCTCGGCTCCGGCCTGGTCAAGGGCATCGGCCCGGTCTTCGCCGACCGCATCACCCGGCACTTCGGCGTCGACACCCTCAGGATCATCGAGGAGGAGCCGAAGCGGCTGATCGAGGTGCCCGGGCTCGGCCCCAAGCGCACCCGGAAGATCGCCGACGCCTGGGAGGAGCAGAAGGCGATCAAGGAGGTCATGCTCTTCCTCCAGAGCGTCGAGGTCTCCACGTCGATCGCCGTCCGCATCTACAAGAAGTACGGCGACGCGTCGATCTCGGTGGTGAAGAACCAGCCCTACCGCCTCGCCGCCGACGTCTGGGGCATCGGCTTCCTCACCGCCGACCGGATCGCCCAGTCCGTCGGCATCCCGCACGACAGCCCCGAACGAGTGAAGGCGGGCCTGCAGTACGCGCTGTCCCAGTCCGCCGACCAGGGCCACTGCTATCTGCCCGAGGAACGGCTGATCGCCGACGCCGTGAAGCTGCTGCAGGTCGACACCGGGCTGGTCATCGAGTGCCTGGACGAGCTGGCCCGGGTCCCCGAGGACGGCGGCGACCCGGGGGTCGTACGGGAGAAGGTGCCGGACCCGGACGGCGGCCCCGATCCGGTCACCGCCGTCTACCTGGTCCCCTTCCACCGCGCGGAACTCTCCCTCGCCGCCCAGCTGCTGCGCCTGCTGCGCACCGACGAGGACCGGATGCCCGGCTTCCGTGACGTCGTCTGGGACAAGGCGCTGAGCTGGCTGAAGGGGCGTACGGGCACCGAGCTCGCGCCCGAGCAGGAGGCGGCCGTACGGCTGGCGCTGACCCGGAGGGTCGCGGTCCTCACCGGCGGACCGGGCTGCGGCAAGTCCTTCACCGTCCGCTCGATCGTGGAGCTGGCCCGCGCCAGGCAGGCCAAGGTCGTGCTGGCCGCGCCCACCGGCCGCGCCGCCAAGCGCCTCGCGGAGCTGACCGGCGCGGAGGCGTCCACCGTGCACCGCCTGCTGGAGCTGAAGCCCGGCGGCGACGCGGCCTACGACCGGGACCGGCCGCTCGACGCCGACCTGGTGGTGGTCGACGAGGCGTCCATGCTGGATCTGCTGCTCGCCAACAAGCTGGTGAAGGCGGTCCCGCCCGGCGCCCATCTGCTGTTCGTCGGCGACGTGGACCAGCTGCCCAGCGTCGGCGCCGGGGAGGTGCTGCGCGATCTGCTCGCCGACGGCAGCCCGATCCCGGCCGTGCGGCTGACGCGGGTGTTCCGCCAGGCCCAGCAGTCCGGCGTGGTGACCAACGCGCACCGCATCAACGCCGGGCAGCACCCGATCACCGACGGCATGAAGGACTTCTTCCTGTTCGTGGAGGAGGACACCGAGGAGGCCGGGCGGCTCACGGTCGACGTGGCGGCCCGGCGGATCCCGGCCCGGTTCGGGCTCGACCCGCGCCGGGACGTGCAGGTCCTCGCCCCGATGCACCGCGGCCCGGCCGGCGCGGGCACCCTCAACGGCCTGCTCCAGCAGGCCGTCACCCCCGGCCGTCCCGAGCTGCCGGAGAAGCGGTTCGGCGGGCGGGTGTTCCGCGTCGGCGACAAGGTCACCCAGATCCGCAACAACTACGAGAAGGGCCAGAGCGGCGTCTTCAACGGCACCGTCGGTGTCGTCACCTCCCTCGACCCGGTGGAACAGCGCCTCACCGTGCTGACGGACGAGGACGAGGAGGTGCCGTACGAGTTCGACGAACTGGACGAACTGGCGCACGCTTACGCCGTGACCATTCACCGTTCCCAGGGGAGTGAATATCCCGCGGTGGTGATCCCCGTCACCACCGGCGCATGGATGATGCTCCAGCGGAACCTGCTGTACACGGCGGTCACACGGGCCAAGAAGCTTGTCGTGCTGGTCGGTTCGCGCAAGGCGATAGGCCAGGCGGTGCGCACGGTGTCGGCCGGACGGCGCTGCACGGCGCTCGACGTCAGGCTCATCACAAAAAATGATCGATCAAATGAGTCGTGAAGGTCACAGAGCCCTTCCAGAAGGGACGGCGACCGGGCAGGATGAGCAGGTTGGCGGCACTGAGTGCCGCCAATAGGCCCAATGGTCGACCCCGAGTGCACTCTCCTGCGCCAAATGGGGGATGGTAGAGACAGTCAGGGCACCTCGAAGATGAGGCACTACGTCGGTGAGGGAAGACGTGAGCGACAACTCTGTAGTACTGCGGTACGGCGACGGCGAGTACACCTACCCGGTGATCGACAGCACCGTCGGCGACAAGGGCTTCGACATCGGGAAGCTCCGCGCCCAGACCGGTCTGGTGACTCTGGACAGCGGCTACGGCAACACCGCCGCCTATAAATCCGCGATCACCTACCTCGACGGCGAGGCGGGCATCCTCCGGTACCGCGGCTACCCGATCGAGCAGCTGGCCGAGCGCTCCACCTTCCTGGAGGTGGCGTACCTGCTGATCAACGGTGAGCTGCCGACGATCGACGAGCTCACCTCGTTCCAGAACGAGATCACGCAGCACACCCTGCTGCACGAGGACGTCAAGAACTTCTACCGGGGCTTCCCGCGCGACGCCCACCCGATGGCGATGCTGTCCTCCGTCGTCTCGGCGCTGTCGACCTTCTACCAGGACAGCCACAACCCGTTCGACGAGAAGCAGCGCAATCTCTCCACGATCCGGCTGCTCGCCAAGCTTCCGACGATCGCCGCCTACGCGTACAAGAAGTCGATCGGTCACCCGTTCGTCTATCCGCGCAACGACCTCGGCTACGTCGAGAACTTCCTGCGCATGACGTTCTCGGTGCCGGCGCAGGAGTACGAGCTCGACCCGGTGGTCGTCTCCGCCCTCGACAAGCTGCTCATCCTGCACGCCGACCACGAGCAGAACTGCTCCACGTCGACCGTGCGCCTGGTGGGCTCGTCGCAGGCGAACATGTTCGCGTCGATCTCGGCCGGCATCAACGCGCTGTGGGGCCCCCTGCACGGTGGCGCCAACCAGTCCGTCCTGGAGATGCTCGAGGGCATCCAGGCCAGCGGCGGCGATGTCGACTCCTTCATCCGCAAGGTGAAGAACAAGGAGGACGGCGTCCGCCTGATGGGCTTCGGCCACCGGGTCTACAAGAACTTCGACCCGCGCGCGAAGATCATCAAGGCTGCGGCGCACGACGTCCTCTCGGCGCTCGGCAAGTCCGACGAGCTGCTGGACATCGCGCTGAAGCTCGAGGAGCACGCGCTCTCCGACGACTACTTCGTCTCGCGCAGCCTCTACCCGAACGTGGACTTCTACACGGGTCTGATCTACCGCGCGATGGGCTTCCCGACCGAGATGTTCACGGTCCTGTTCGCCCTCGGCCGGCTGCCGGGCTGGATCGCCCAGTGGCACGAGATGATCAAGGAGCCGGGTTCCCGCATCGGCCGCCCGCGCCAGATCTACACGGGCGTCGTCGAGCGCGACTTCGTCCCGGTCGAGGAGCGCTGAGCCCTCGGCGCGAGCCGCAGCAAGACAGCAGAAGGCGCCCTGACGCCGGTCCCCCCACGGGCCGACGACCAGGGCGCCTTCCCATGTCCCGGTGCGGATTCCCCCCACGGGATCCGGCCGGGCGTCTGAGGAGGACAGCGCCTGAATTCGCTGTCTCACTGGACGCGCCATGTCGTCGCCGACGTGCCGCGTCTTTTTTTGATCTTGCTGTGGTGCTGTTGAGCAAACGAGTGGATCTCGCCGTACTCATGGGTGTGCGGTCTTGCCGGGACAGCGCACGGACGAGAGGGCCGCTCAAAGCTTCTCGTCGTGCGTGTCCCGGCAACGCACCTCTGAGGAAGTCCCCCAAGACATCCTCAGATGCCAGTCGGCGCCCCCCAAGACGCTTTCTGACATCGTCAACTTAGACCTTCGAACCCCTTCGATGGTTACGTTCACATCACTGTGATCTGCGTCTCTTGCATATGTCCGGTAGATGCGCAAGAGCCCGATAGCAGCGATCGAGGCCCCAGCGTAAGGATGATGCGCGAGGCTTGTGAAGAGCTTATGTGAGCCGCGCGCCGGACTCTAGGGGGACTCTTACTTCGGCTTCGGTGAAAATCGAAGTAACCTGCGGTAACGCCGTTGTGCCGGTCCCGCGGAGTCCCTTTTGAGTGGTCTTGGGCAGCCTCGGGGTCGCCCGGGATTCAGCGGAATGTGCGCAGCCGCAGACTGTTGGTGACCACGAACACAGACGAGAAGGCCATCGCGGCCCCCGCGATCATCGGATTCAGCAGTCCCGCGGCGGCCAGCGGCAGCGCCGCCACGTTGTATCCGAACGCCCACACCAGGTTGCCCTTGATCGTGCCGAGCGTCCGGCGCGCCAGCCTGATCGCGTCCGCGGCCGCCCGGAGATCCCCGCGCACCAGCGTCAGGTCGCCCGCCTCGATCGCTGCGTCCGTCCCGGTGCCCATCGCCAGGCCCAGATCGGCGGCGGCCAGCGCGGCCGCGTCGTTGACGCCGTCGCCGACCATCGCCACGGTCCGCCCCTCGCGCTGGAGCCGTCGTACGACGTCGACCTTGTCCTCGGGCAGCACCTCGGCGATCACCTCGTCGATGCCGACGGCCCGTGCCACCGCCTCGGCCACCGCCCGGTTGTCGCCGGTCAGCAGCACCGGGGTGAGCCCCAGCGCGCGCAGCTCGCGCACCGCCTCGGCGCTGGTCTCCTTCACCGCGTCGGCCACCGCGAGGACCGCGCGCGCGGTCCCGTCCCAGCCGACCACCACGGCGCTGCGGCCGTCCCGCTCGGCCTCGTCCTTCGCGCGGGCCAGCTCCGCGGGCAGGCTGTCGTACAGCCGTCCGACGGTCACCTCCCGGCCTTCCACGCGTCCGCGCACGCCCCGGCCGGGGACGTTCTCGAAGCCCGACACCTCGGGGAGCGCCCCCACGCGCTCCCGCGCGCCCTGTGCGACCGCCCGCGCGAGCGGGTGCTCGGAGGCGTGCTCCAGGGCGCCCGCGAGCCGCAGCACCTCCCGCTCGTCGGCGCCCTCGGCCACGTGCACCTCGCCGAGCGTCATCCGTCCGGTGGTCACCGTGCCGGTCTTGTCCAGGACGACCGTGTCGACGCGCCGGGTCGACTCCAGGACCTCCGGACCCTTGATCAGGATGCCGAGCTGCGCCCCGCGGCCCGTGCCGACCATCAGCGCGGTCGGCGTGGCGAGGCCCAGCGCGCACGGGCAGGCGATGATCAGCACGGCGACGGCAGCGGTGAAGGCCGCGGCGGTGTCGCCGGTGACGCCGAGCCACACCCCGAACGTGCCGAGCGCGATCGCCATCACCACCGGCACGAACACGCCCGAGACGCGGTCGGCGAGCCGCTGCACCCGCGCCTTGCCGTTCTGCGCGTCCTCCACCAGCCGCGCCATCCGGGCGAGCTGGGTGTCGGCGCCCACCCGGGTCGCCTCGACGACCAGCCGGCCGCCGGCGTTCACGGTGGCGCCGGTGACCGCGTCGCCCACGCCCACGTCCACCGGCACCGACTCGCCGGTCAGCATCGACAGGTCCACCGCGGAGGCGCCCTCGACGACGGTGCCGTCGGTCGCGATCTTCTCCCCGGGCCGTACGACGAAACGGTCCCCGACCGTCAGTGACGCGACGGGGACGCGCACCTCCCGGCCCGCCCGCAGTACGGCGACGTCCTTCGCGCCGAGCTCCAGCAGCGCCCGCAGCGCCGCGCCCGCCCGCCGCTTGGAGCGGGCCTCCAGATAGCGGCCGAGCAGGATCAGCGCGACGACCCCGGAGGCCACCTCCAGGTAGATCGTGGAGGCGCCGTCCGCGCGCGAGGCCGTGAGGCGGAACGCGTCGTGCATCCCGGGCATCCCCGCGTCGCCGCCGAACAGCGCCCACAGCGACCAGCCGAAGGCCGCCAGCGTGCCGAGGGAGACCAGCGTGTCCATGGTGGCGGCGCCGTGCCGGGCGTTCGTGAACGCGGCCCGGTGGAAGGGCAGGCCGCCCCAGACGACGACCGGCGCGGCCAGGGTCAGCGACAGCCACTGCCAGTTGTCGAACTGGAGGGCGGGCACCATCGCCAGCACGACGACCGGCAGGGCGAGCAGCGCCGAGACGGTCAGCCGCTCGCGCAGCGCGTCGAGCGCCGGGTCGCGCGGCTCGCCGGGGGCGTCCGCCGCCCGGCCGGCGGGCGCGGGGTCCGGCTCGGGCGGCGGGGGCGGCTGCTCGGCGGTGTACCCGGTCCGCTCCACGGTGGCGATCAGGTCGGCGACCTCGACGCCCGGGGCGTAGCTGACCTTCGCCTTCTCCGTCGCGTAGTTGACGGTGGCGGTGACGCCGTCCATCCGGTTGAGCTTCTTCTCGACGCGGGCCGCGCAGGAGGCGCAGGTCATCCCGCCGATCAGCAGCTCGACCTGCGACGCGTCCGACGCGTCGGCTATCGGCGGCTGGGTGGTGGTGGTCATGTCCGGACTCCAGACATCGGACCGGACCGCACGGATCCAGTATCAGCTGGTCGGGGCGGCCCGGTCGGGGAACGGGTGCGCGGAGCGGGGCTCCGGGCGGGGTGCGCGGGGGTGCCCGGAGCGGGTGCGCCGGGCGAGTGCGTGACGCGGGCTGTTCAGGCGCGCGGCGCGGGCTGCTCGGGTGTGCTCAGACCGTGCCGACGAGCTCGAAGCCCGCCTCGTCGACCGCGGCGCGCACGGCGGCCTCGTCCAACGGGGCCTCGGAGACGACGGTGACCTCGCCGGTGGAGGCGACGGCCTTCACCGAGCCGACGCCCGCGATCCCGGCGATCTCGCCCGAGACGGAGCCCTCGCAGTGTCCGCAGCTCATCCCGCTCACCTTGTAGACGGTGGTGACGGAACCCGCAGTGTCGGTCTGGGCGGTCATGTCGTTCTCCTCGCAGAGGCGTGTGGGGCTCACGTGACCCACGGTGGGGCCCGTACCACAAGACTATACCCCTAGGGGGTATGACTCAACGCTCGGCGGGCGGCGACCGGCGGTCGTCGGTCGGCGCCCGCCGAGCGGCGCGTGTCGGTCTTCGGTCGGCGGGTGTCGGCGTCAGTCGGTGGTCGCCGGCGTGCCGGCGGGGCGGCCCAGGCGCGGGCCCACCAGCGGGGCCAGGTAGCGGACGAGGACGTCCTTCAGCTCCTGCACGTACGCCTCGCGCTCGGCGCCCTCGTGGGCCAGCACCAGCTCCAGGCCCGCCTTGTACACGCCGAGGACCATCTGCGCGGTGCGCGTGACGTCCGCGCCGGGCGTGTCCTCCGGCAGGAACGACGAGAGCAGCTCGGCGATCCGGCTCAGCAGCGTGGCGTGCAGCGCGTCGTGCTCCTCGGCGATCCGGCCCGGGATGTCGGGGCCGTGCATGAGGGCGAAGAAGACCGGGTGGTTGCAGTTGAAGGCGATGAACCGGTCGACGGCGGCGCCGACGGCCTCCTCCAGCGGGGTCGCCGGGTCCACCGGGGCGAGCGCCTCGCCGTAGGTGTCGCGCAGTTCGTGCACCAGCCGCTCGCCCAGCTCGATGGCGATGGCCTCCTTGTTCGGGAAGAACTGGTACAGCGTGCCGGGGGAGACGCCCGCCTCGCGCGCGATGGCATTGGTGCTGGCGGCCGTGTAGCCGGTGGTGCAGAAGACGGCGGCGGCGGCCTCCAGCAACTGGGCCATGCGCCGCTCGCCGCGCGCCTGACGGCGGCGCGGCTGTTCCTTCTCCTGGTGGTCGGGCACGCGTTTTCCCCAACTCTCCGAACGCGATTGACAAACGCGAGTGGTCGCTCGCATTCTGGTGGAACGCGAGCGATATCTCGTGTTTTCGATTCTACGGACATACCCATGCTGCATGCCCTCCGCGCACGGCGGATCCGCACCCGGCAGGGATCACGGTGAAGGGGACACCGCACGATGACCGAAGTCAACACGCCGGCGCGGACAGGGAGCGGGCTGCCGCGGGACGGGGCGGGGCCGCGCCGTCCGGAGGGCTGGACCCGCTTCGTCACCGCCCGCCCCCGGCTGTCGCTGCTGGTGGCCCTGGTGCTCACCGCCCTCGCCGTGGTGGTCGGCAGCGGGGTCGCCGACCGCATGGGCAGCGGTGGCTGGGAGGACCCGGCCGCCGAGTCGACCTACGCGACCAAGGCCCTGGAGCGGGAGTTCCCCGCCTCCCAGCCCAACCTGCTGCTCCTGGTCGGCTCCGGCCGCGTCTCGGTCGACGACCCCGCGGTCGCCGCCGAGGCCCGCCGGCTCACCTCGCGGCTGGCGGGCGAGAAGGGCGTCATAGGCGTCGGCTCCTACTGGCAGTCGGGCACCCCCTCGCTGCGCGCGAAGGACGGCCACGAGGCGCTGATCGCCGCCCGCATCACCGGCGACGAGAAGGCGATGGGCGAGACCCTCGACCGCATCACACCCGCCTTCCGCGGGACGCACGGCCCGGTGACGGTCAAGGTCGGCGGCCCGGTCGCCGTCCGCCACGAGATGCAGACGATCATCAAGGAGGACCTCACCCGCGCCGAGCTGATCGCCCTGCCCATCACCCTGGTGCTGCTCGTGATGGTCTTCGGCAGCGCGGTCGCGGCCCTGCTGCCGCTGGGCATCGGCATCGTCTCGATCCTCGGCACCAACGCGGTGCTGCGGGGTCTGACGGAGTTCACCGACGTCTCCGTCTTCGCGCTGAACCTCACCACGGCCCTCGGCCTCGGCCTCGCCATCGACTACGCCCTGTTCATCGTGCGCCGCTTCCGCGAGGAACTGGCCACCGGCGCCGATCCGCTGACGGCCGTCGGTACCACCCTGCGCACCGCGGGCCGCACGGTCCTGTTCTCCGCGCTCACCGTCGCGGTCTCGCTCGCGGCGATGCTGGTCTTCCCGCAGTACTTCCTGCGCTCCTTCGCCTACGCCGGCATCGCCGTGGTGCTGCTGGCCGCCGCGGCCGCCCTGATCCTGCTGCCCGCCGCGCTGGTCCTGCTCGGCAGGCGGGTCGACGCACTGGACCTGCGCCGCGCCTTCCGTCGCGGAGACCGTGGCGGCGCCCCGCGCCCGTCCGGCGCCGACGGCACCGCCTGGGCCCGCACGGCGACGCTGGTGATGCGCCGCGCCCCGCTCTTCGCCGTGGCCACCACCGTCGTGCTGATCGTGCTCGGACTGCCCTTCCTGGGCGTGAAGTTCGGCACCGCCGACGACCGCCAGCTGCCGTCCTCGGCGGAGTCCCACGTGGTCCAGCAGCACATCAGGGACGGCTTCCCGGGCAGCCCCGGCGGTGGCCTCGAAGTGCTCGCGGAGGGCAGGGCGACCACCGCGCAGTACGCCGCGTACAAGCAGCGGATCGCCGCCCTGCCCGAGGTCGCCCAGGTGCAGGGCCCGCTGGTGCAGGGTGACGCCGCCTACTTCACGGTGCTGCCCAGGGGCGAGGCCGTCGACGACCCGGCGCAGCGGCTCGTGGGCGATCTGCGCGCGGTGCGGGCCCCGTTCGAGACGAAGGTGACCGGCACGGCGGCCGTGCTGGTCGACTCCAAGCACGCGATATCCCGGCATCTGCCCTGGGCGGCGGCCTTCATCGTCGTCGTCACCCTGCTGCTGGTCTTCCTGCTCACCGGCAGCGTGGTGATCCCGCTCCAGGCGGTGCTGCTCAACGCGCTCAGCCTCACCGCGATGTTCGGTGCGGTGGTCTGGGTCTTCCAGGACGGGCACCTCTCCGGGCTGCTCGGCTTCACCAGCCCCGGTTCCATCGAGACCACCCTGCCCGTGCTGATGTTCTGCGTGGCCTTCGGCCTCTCCATGGACTACGGCGTCTTCCTGCTCTCCCGCATCAAGGAGGAGTACGACACCACCGGGGACCACCGCGAGGCCGTGCGGCACGGGTTGCAGCGCACGGGCGGGCTGATCACCGCGGCGGCCGTCATCCTGGCCGTGGTGATGGTCGCGATCGGCACCTCGCGCGTGACCAACACCAAGATGCTCGGCCTCGGCATCGCGCTCGCGGTCGTGATGGACGCGATGGTCGTGCGCAGCCTGCTGGTCCCGGCGATCATGCGCCTCACGGGCCGCGCCACCTGGTGGGCTCCGGCCCCGTTGCGCCGCTTCCATGCGCGGTTCGGCCTGAGTGAGGGGGAACCGGCTTCACGGGCCGCCACCGAGCCGGCCTCCGCGACGTCCGCCGAGCCCGCTGCCGAGCCCGCTGCCGAGCCCGCCTCCGCGACGTCCGCCGGGGCATCCTCCAGGGTGGAGAGCGGCCGGGACGGGGAATCGGTGGAGGCGCGGGGGTAGCGCGACCGGCGCGGCGACGACCGTGTGCGGCGGGTAGCGTTCCGGCCGGATCGGTGGATCGGTGATCATCCGATCCGGTGGGCTACTCCGGTGGGCGACTGAGGGGCGTGCGATGCGGGCGGTGGTCTTCGAGCGGTACGGCGAGACGGCCGAGGTGCGGGAGGTCCCGGACCCGGCGCCCGCGGAGCACGGCGTGGTGGTGCGGGTCGAGGCCACCGGCCTGTGCCGCAGCGACTGGCACGGCTGGGCGGGCCACGACCCGGACATCACCCTCCCGCACGTGCCCGGCCATGAACTGGCCGGTGTGGTGGAGGCGGTGGGCCCACGGGTCACCGGCTGGCGCCCCGGCGACCGGGTCACCGTGCCCTTCGTCTGCGCCTGCGGTGACTGCCCCTCCTGCCGGGCGGGCGACCACCAGGTCTGCGAGCGCCAGACCCAGCCCGGCTTCACGCACTGGGGCTCCTTCGCCCAGTTCGTCGCGCTGGACCATGCCGACGTCAACCTGGTGGCCGTGCCCGACGACCTGTCGTACGCCACCGCGGCCGGGCTCGGCTGCCGGTTCGCCACCGCCTTCCGGGCGGTGACGCAGCAGGGCCGGGTGGCCGCGGGGGAGTGGGTGGCGGTGCACGGCTGCGGCGGGGTGGGCCTGTCCGCGGTGATGATCGCGGCCGCGTCCGGCGCCCGTGTGGTCGCCGTCGACGTCTCGTCCGAAGCCCTGCGGCTGGCAAGGGAGTTCGGGGCGGTGCGGACGGTGGACGCCACGGCCGTACCGGACCCGGCGGCGGCGGTCCGCGACCTCACCTCCGGGGGCGCCCACCTCTCGCTGGACGCCCTCGGCTCACCGGTCACCTGCGCGGCCTCGGTCGAGTCCCTGCGCCGCCGCGGCCGTCATGTCCAGGTGGGCCTGCTGCCCTCGCCGGACGGCCGGACCCCGGTACCGCTGGCCCGTGCCATCGCCCTGGAGCTCGAACTCCTCGGCAGCCACGGCATGGCGGCGCACACCTATCCGCCGATGCTGGAACTGGTCCGGGCCGGGGTGCTGCGCCCCGCTCTGCTGGTGACGTCGACGATCGGGCTGGACGCGGTCCCCTCGGCGCTCGCCGCGATGGGGACGGCGCCGGGCGCGGGGGTGACGGTCGCCGAGCCCTGGCGCTGCTGAGCGCCGGGACCACCGGGGGCACCGAGGACCAGGGGTGCCGGGGAGCAGGGGCATCGGGGGGCGCCGAGCCCTCAATCCAGTCTTCGTCCGCGGTTGCGGGGCCGGGAGGCGACCCAGGCGTGGACGGTCTCGGCGTACCAGTAGGGCTTGCCGGCCTCGACATGGTCGGGCGGGGGCAGCAGGCCGTGCTTGCGGTAGGAGCGGACGGTGTCCGTCTGCACCTTGATGTGCGCCGCGATCTCCTTGTACGACCAGAGCCTTCGGTCGGTCATGACGTGCACCTCCCCGCGCGTGCCGCGGGGGCGACCGGGGGACGGTCGACGGGGGAGCCGGGCACTGCGCTGGCGATCACCAAGCCTGTGCCCCGTGAACGAGGCGTACCGAAGGCGGGGAAGCGGCTGTGCACCGGGTGTGACCGGTAACCCGCGTACACGCGACATCCGTGACACGGGGGGAGTGTTTGTGGCAGAAGTGACGCAAGGGCGCACAACGGCTCACGGGCGCGGCGTCTTGACATGCGGGCGCGGAAAACCCCTGGCCCGGCACCGGAGCGCGCGCGGCGCGCGGTACTGCGCCCGCGCGCGGAAAGCCTTTGGTGGGCCGGACCCGCTGCGCCGGGGCCGACCCACCGGCTTCCCCGCAGTTCTCCCGGGAACCGCTCCGGAGCCCCCCGTACGCGCGCCGGGAGCGCCGGACCCCCCAGATCTCCGGGATCAACTGGCCGGAGGGACAGCCTGGTTGACGCGGACCGTCCCGGTCTTGGAAAAATCCGCACTGCGGCCGGCCGCGGAGGTCAGCACCAGGCTGGTGGCCTGGCCCGCGACCCGGTCGGAGCCCGGGGCCGGCACCGGGGCGTGCCGGGCGGCCGCGAACTCCTTGGGCGTGCAGCCCGTCATCGCCTTGAACTCGCCGCTGAGGTGGGCCTGGTCGTAGTAGCCGCAGGCCGCCGCGGTCCCGGCCGGTCCGTGCCCGGACGCCAGCAGCCGCCGGGCCCGTTGCAGCCGCAGCACCCGGGCCGCGGCCTTGGGGCCGAGGCCGATCTGCTGCCGGAAACGGTTCTCCAGGTGCCGCACGCTCCAGCCGACCTCGTCGGCCAGGCGCGGCACCGGTATCGCGCCCGCCGTACGCACGAGTTCGGACCAGGCGCGCACCACGCGCGAGGAGGTCGGCGCGCCCGCCGTGGCCCAGCGGGCCAGCACGTCGTCCAGCAAGGCGAAACGTTCCGGCCAGCTGGGCAGCGCGGCCAGGGCGGCGGTGAGCCCGCGGACGCCGCGCGCCGGGCCGCCGGCCCCGGCCGCGCCGGGCGGCCGGGGCAGTTCGTCGGGGTCGACGGCCTGGTCGGCCAGTTCGTGCTGCGGGGTGCCGAAGAGGGTGAACGCGGCCCAGGGTGCGAGCAGCACCTCGATCCCGGCGACCCGCCCGTCGTGCTCGCCCATCACCGGGGTCGTGGCCAGCCCCGAGCAGACCGAGGTGAGCGAGAGCTGCGCACGCCCCGCCCGGGAGATGCGTATCGGCCCCTCGAAGCCGAGGAGCAGGGTGGACACCCCGATGGGGGTCTCCAGCCGGCGCCGGGGCCCGTCCAGGTCGAGCCGGATGCCGCGGTAGCTGAGCACCCCCGGCCGCAGCCGGGGGTGGGGCGGCGCGCAGGCCGTCTCCCAGGAGCCGCCGGGACCGCTGCCCGATCGGGTGCGCACTGTGCTCGTCATCGCCTTCCGCCCTCCCCGCGCGGTCGGTACGAGGCCCCCATCGTGCTACGGCACAGGGAGAGTTGAAAGTGCAACGACGCGCGCGACCTCGGCCCCGGCCGGAAGATGGGGAGCGAGGCGGCGGCGGTGTGACGGCCGTGCGTCGATCCGGAGAAGGGCGGGCAAGATCTGGTCCGAATGTCCGGACAAAACATTGACAGGGCTTCGTACGCGGGGCTAGAAAACCGGGGAGGGACCGGGTGCGGGGCGCGCGGCGCGCGAGGCTCGACGACGGTACGGCGACACGGCGGTACGGCGGCACGGCGGACGGGACGAAGGGAACTCGATGGCGTACGACCTGATCACCATGGGACGGATCGGAGTGGATCTGTATCCGTTGCAGACCGGTGTCCCCCTGGGCCAGGTGACGACCTTCGGCAAGTTCCTCGGCGGCTCGGCGACCAATGTCGCGGTGGCGGCGGCCCGCCTCGGGCGGCGCAGCGCGGTGATCACGCGGACCGGCGACGACCCGTTCGGCGCCTACCTCCACGACGAACTGCGCGGCTTCGGCGTCGACGACCGCTGGGTCACCCCGGTCGCGCACCTGCCCACGCCCGTCACCTTCTGCGAGGTCTTCCCGCCCGACGACTTCCCGCTCTACTTCTACCGCCTGCCCAAGGCCCCCGACCTGGAGATCCACCGCCACGAACTGGACCTCGACGCCGTGCGCGAGGCGCGGGTCTTCTGGGTCACCGGCACCGGACTGAGCGAGGAGCCCAGCCGTACCGCCACGCTCGCCGCCCTCGCCCACCGCGCCGCGTCCGGCACCACCGTCTTCGACCTCGACTGGCGGCCCATGTTCTGGCCGGACCCCGACGCCGCGCGCCCCTTCTACGCAGAGGCGCTGCGCCACACCACCGTCGCCGTCGGCAACCTCGACGAGGTGGAGGTCGCCACCGGGGTGCGCGAGCCGCACGCGGCCGCCCGCGCGCTGCTCGACGCGGGCGTCCGGCTGGCCGTCGTCAAGCAGGGGCCCAAGGGCGTGCTCGCCGTCGACAGCGAGGGGGGCACGGCCGAGGTGCCGCCGCTGCCGGTGAGCGTCCTCAACGGGCTCGGCGCCGGGGACGCGTTCGGCGGCGCGCTCTGCCACGCGCTGCTCGCCGGCTGGGACCTGGAGCGGACCATGCGCTACGCCAACGCGGCGGGCGCGATCGTCGCCTCCCGGCTGGAGTGCTCGTCCGCGATGCCGACACCCGACGAGGTGGAGGCCGCGCTCGCGGCGGGAGCGGTGCGGTGAGGGCGGGCCGCGTCTCGGGCGCCGCCCACGAGTCCGAGCCCCCACCCACGTCGGGCGACGGAGGCAGCGCGCCCGAGGCCGCCGAGCCCGCTCCCGCCTCCGGCGACCGGGCCCACGCCTCCGAGGCCCCCGAACCCGCACCCGCCTCCGGCGACGGCGCGTCCGAGGCCGCTGAGCCTGCACCCGCCTCCGGCGACCGCCCCCATGCGCCCGAGCCCCCACCCGCCCCCGGCGACCGCCCCCACACCTCCGAGG
>NZ_LAVA02000053.1 GCF_000974985.2 Streptomyces mangrovisoli
GGGCGGGGCCGCGGGGGCCTGTGCCTCTTGCGGCGGGTAGGCGTAACCGCCGGATGTCTGGGGCTGGGGCTGGGGCTGCGCGGCCGGGGGGTAGGCGTAGCCGCCGGAGGCCTGCGGCTGGGCGGGGGTGGGCGGGGCCGTCGGGGCCTGTGCCTCCTGCGGCGGGTAGGCGTAGCCGCCCGATGCCTGGGGCTGCGGCGGCGCGGGCATGGGCTGCTGCGGGGCCGGAGCCTGCGGGGCGGCCGCGTCCGGGGCCGCGGGCGGGTAGGCGTAGCCGCCGGACTGCGGGGCGGCCTGCTGCTGCCAGGCGGCGGGCGCCTGATCCGGCGCCTGCGGCTGGAACGGCTGCTGCGGGGCCTGCGGCTGCGGGGGCATCGGCGGGTACGGCTGCTGAGGCTGCGCGGGCCACTGCGCCGCCGGGGCGGGCGCGGCGGGCTGGTACGACGGCGGCAGCGGCGGTACGCCCTGCTGCGGCACGGGCGGCGGCGCCCACGCGGGCGGCGCGTCCTGGGCGGCGGTGTGGGCGGTCTGCGCGGCCTCGGGGGCCTGGGTCGGGTACGGGGCCGTCACCGGGGCGGGCGGCTGTTCGCCCTGGGCGCCCGCGACGCCGTCGTGGCCGCCCAGGGCACCCTCGGAACCGTCCTGGGCCTGCGAGTCCCGGGACGCCTCGGCCGAGTGGGGTGCCTGCGGGTCGCCGGGCCCGTGCTGCGGCGCGTCGGCGGCGGGCGCCGCGTCGGCTCCGGTGACCGGGGCGGCGTCCGCGCCGGGGGCCTCCGCGACCTCTGGGTCGTCCGTGTGCTCGGAGTCGGTGCGTGCGGAGTCGGTGTGCACGGAACCGGTGTGTGCGGAACCGGTGTGCTCGGCGTCCGCGGGGCCGGCGTCCGGCCCCTGCGCGTCGGCCGGCGTCTCCCCGGCTTCGGCCGTGGCGTCCGCTCCATCGGTGGGGGAGCCGGGCTCCTGCGCGGCGGTACCCCCGGACGTGGGCGCGTCCGCGTGCGCCACGGGCTCCTCGGGGGCCGCGGTGGGCGCGCCTGCGGCCTGCTCGGCGTCTCCCGCCGTACCCGCGCGCTCCGCGATCTCGCGCCGTAGCGCGACCGAGGAGATCCGCATGGTGGCACCGCTGACGAGGTCGCCGCTTCCGTCCTCCTCGTCCGCGAAGGCGGAGGAGTCGCCGATGCCGGAGGGACCGCCTGAGGCGGGCCGGCTGCCGGACGTGGGCCGGCCGCCGGACGCGGACAGGGCGCCGGACCCGGACAGCGGGTCGCCGGGCCCGGACAGGGCGCCGACCTCGGACTGGGTCCCGGACCCTGACCCGGACAACGCGCCCGCGTCGGACGGGGCGCCGGAACCGGCGGAGTCACCCGGGCCGGACAGACCGCCCGGGTCACCGTGGTCGCCGCCCTGCGCGCCCAGCGCCGCCGGGGTGGCGGACTGCGGGCGCGACCACGCCGGCGGCAGGTCCGGGACCGGCACCGGCGCGCCGACCGGCGGCGGAGGCGGCACGGAGCCGCTCGCCGGAGCCGCCGGGGACACGGGCCCGGCCGGGCCCGCCGCACCGCCGCCCGTCGCGCCGGACGCGTTCTGCGTGTACCAGGCCGGCGGCGCGTAGTCGATGGTGAACTCGCCCGTCATGTCGATGGCGGACTCGGCGTCGGGCTGGTCGTCGTCGGGTGTGCCCCAGCCCCCGCGGATCCCGTCCCGATCGCTGTTCACTGTGCCTCCTGAAGTGGTCGAACTCGCCCTCGTGGCGTGCTGGTGGCGGCCGCGGCCGCCGAACCGGCCGCCGGAACGCCCCCCTTGGGCCTCTGGAGCGCGCACGACCCGCTCACGGGTACTCGCGACGTGCCCTGCCCCAGCCTAATCACCAAGTCGGCGGGCCCGGCAGGCCCGCCCACCCGTTGATGTACGCCGGATACCGGCAAGTCGGACATCGGTCCCCAACTGCCGCGTCCGGGCCACCCGTCGGCCCCGCGGACGACTCCCTGAGGCCGCCTCCGCGGACCGGCACCCTGAGGCCGACCACGCGGACCGGCTCCCTCACGCCGCCGCCTCCGCGGACCGGCACCCTGGCGCCGTCCACGCGGACCGGAGACGTACGGCAGGCGCTGCTCAGTCCATCCGCCGTGCCATGCCCAGCAGTCCCGTCTCCGGGTCCGTCGGCTGGGTCATGACGTACTGCCGGTCCCGCTCGGTGCACCACAGCGTGACGCCGTCGGGCAGCGAGGGCAGAGACTCGAGTTCGGGGCGCGGCAGCCCGATCACCCGCCCGATCTCGGTGGCCTCGTCGGGGGAGACGCGCTGCACGCCCACGAGCCGCGCCTGCCGCATCAACCGGGGTGCCACCGGGCTCAGATACGGCAGCAGCGTCAGCACCGACTGCCAGGGCGCCGAGGCCACCCGCCCGCGCGGCGGCCGCATCCCGCAGTCCCGCACCACCAGCACCGGCGTGCCCGCCGACGCGCCCTGCGGGGGCACCCGGCCGACGTCGTGCACCGCGAGGCCGTTCTGCCCGCCGCCCATGGCGTGCACCATCGGCATCCACGCGGCGGCCCGGCCCGTCTCCACGGCCACCCGCGCGCCGGTCGCCGCCGCCCGCAGCGCGAGGACCTGCGCGGTCCACAGCCCGCCGATCAGCACGATGTCGTACGGCGTGGGCCGGTTGACGCCGAGCACGGCGGGCAGCCCCTCGGTGTTCACGCCCACCACGACGCCGTCGTCCCCGATCGGCAGGGACAGCGCGTCGACCTGGTCCACGGAGAGCGTGTGCCGCGGATGGCGCGGTCCGAGCAGCCCGAATCCGGCGCGCAGCCGCGCCCCGACGCCCGCGGACCGTCCGTCGCCGGAACCGGGGACCGCAAACGCCCCCGGGCCGGACGCGGTGCCCGCGCCCGAGGTCGTCGTCGATGAGGTCGGGGCCATCAGCGGGCACCTCCGAGCGGCAGAGTGGCCAGAACACCGGGCAGCTGTTCGCGGTCCAGGCGGACGATCCCGGCCCGCACCTGCCGGGCCGACTGCTCCAGATCGCGCCGGGCGGTGCTCAGTTCGCTGCTGCTGCGCCCGGTGATGCGCAGATGCCCGGTGAGGGACACGTCCTGCTGCTCGCCGCGGGCCAGCGTCAGGCTGAACGTCGTCGCCAGTGCGGGCACGGCCGTCAACTGCGCGACCAGTTGCGCCAGGGAGAGCCCCGAACCGCCCAACTGCGGCCAGCGGCGCACCCAGTACGTCGTGTGCCGGCGGTTGTCGCAGCGCCAGCTGCGGCTCGACTCCTCGGTCCGGCGCTGCGGCGCGTCACCGCGGCCGGCCTGCGCGGTCACCATCGGGTTGGCGCACGCGGACGTGGCGATGGCCGCCGTCAGCTCCTCCTCGGTGAGCACATTGGCCCGCAGCCCCGCCCCGGAGAGCCGGCTCGCGAGGTGCTCCGCCGACCGCGCCAGGCACTTCTGCGCCCCGACCAGGCCGCCACCGCGCGCGGCGACCGCCTCCGGGCACAGCTCGGGGTCGAGCTTCAGCGCGATCCACGTGATGCGCACCGCCGGGGAGCCGGTCTGCGCCTGCAACGGCGCGTAGTTGCTCACCACGACCGACTGCTGCGGCAGGTGCAGCGCGGGCGCGGGCTGTGTGTGCACCACGATCTGCGCCGACTCCAACCGGATGCCGTCCACGTCGAGGGTGTCCCGCACCAGCCCGACCGGCAGCGGCCGCAGCCCCCGCTCCGCCCGCAACGCGCCCGCGTCCGACTCCACTTGCAGTACGGCGGTCAGGAAGCCGCCGTCGCCGACCATGCCCACCGGCCGCCGGTCGTCGCCGCGGCCCAGGCTGAACGTCCGCAGATTCGGGTCGCATTCGACCGCCGGCGCCAGCCCGGCGTCGGTGCCGGCCGACACCTGGGCGCCCGCAGCGCGCCGCTTGCGCGCCCGCAGCGCCAGCAGGGTCCCCAGCCACTCCGGCAGGGAGTGCCCACGGCGCCGTACCAGAGCGAGCACCACCAGCACCGCCGCGACCGCGCCCGCCGCGACGAGCGCCACGGGGCCCGCGAGCCAGCCGCACACCACCAGCGCGGCGGCCAGCTCCAGCAGCACCAGCCGCTGCATCCCGAACGAACCACCCCGGCCGGAACGGGACTTCAGATGCGGAGTGGCGGCACCCCGACCCGCGACGGCCGAGGCCCCGGCGCGCTGCGCGGCGACAGAGGAGCCACGCGGGCCCGAACGGCCCGTCTCGTCCGGCTGTGCCCCCGATTGCGATCGCGACCGGGTCCGCGATGCGGCAGCCATCACTCCAAAACCCCCGAACTCTCCCGAAAAACCGTGCACCCAGGTTCCCGCAAGGTCTGAGCACCCTACCCGTGCCACGCGCACGGCCCGGCAACAGGCATAGTAGGGGGCGCATCTGACAGCTGAGGCAGCTGAGTCAACAGAGGCGACCACGGGCGGGGGCCGGATCTTCACAGGTCCCCCACGGCTCCGCAACGGGGAGAGAGCGGACACAGATGGCATCACGGCGGGACGAACTCAACGCCTACACCTTCGCGAAGCGCCGCACCCTGGCATCCTTCCTCCAGCCCTCGCCGACGGGCTCCGAGGAGGGCGCGCCCAAGCCGCTGGGCGCCCTGGTGCCGGGTGTCGTCGTGGGCATCGTGATCCTCGCCGTGTTCGGCGCGGTCGGCCTGTTCAGCCCCACCGCGCAGAAGGGCTGGGACACCCCCGGCGCGCACGTCATCGTGGCGAGCAAGTCCACCACCCGGTACGTGGTGCTGAAGACGGGCCACGAGACGCAGCTGCACCCCGTGCTCAACATGGCCTCCGCGAAACTGCTGCTGGACCCGAGCAAGGCCGACGTCATCACCGTCGACGAGAAGGTCCTCGACAGCGGCAAGCCCCCGCACGGCGCCACCATCGGCATCCCCTACGCCCCCGACCGGCTCCCCTCCGACGGCGAGGCCGTGTCCGCGAAGCACTGGGCGGTCTGCGAACGGCCCAGCGCCGGCGGACGGACCATCCAGAAGGCCGCGTTCGTCCTCGCCGAGAAGGACTGGTCCAAGACCGAGGGCGGCGGCAGGCTCTCCGGTGGCGACCTCATGTACGTCGTCGGCCCCGACGGCACCACCCAGTGGGTCGTCGACGCGCACGGCTACAAGTACCAGGTCGGCGACGCGCAGGACAAAGAACTCCTCAAGGCCCTCGACACCCAGGGCCGCGCCCCGCAGCGCGTCTCCCAGGAATGGCTCGACACCCTGCACACCGGCGACCCGATCGCCATTCCCACGATCGACGGGCAGCCGGGAAGCAAGGCCGGCGCCCTCTCCGGCTTCGACCAGTACGACAAGGTCGGCGAGGTCATCAAGGCCCCCGACGGCCGGGTGATGCAGTACTACGTCGTGCTCCGGGGCAAGGTGGCCCGGATCTCGGAGTTCACCGCCACGCTGCTGCTCAACAGCGGCGACCTCGTCGGGGTCGGGCAGGCCGGTGAGGCGCAGCAGGTCAGCCCCGGCGCCGTCGCCGACAGCACCACGTTCGCCGCCGACAAGAAGTGGCCGACGTACCGCCCGAGGACCGTCAACGACGGCTCCAGCGCCACCAGCGGCGCCAACACCGTGTGCGACGTGCTGCGTTCGGTCGACTCCGGCAACGGTACGACGACGCTCTCCACCTGGGTCGGCACAGGCTTCCCCGCGCAGCTGCCCACCGGCTCCTCCAGCGCCTACGTCACCCCCGGATCGGGCCAGCTCTACCGGCAGTTCCAGGGCACCGAGACCAAGGCGGGCGGCGTCTTCCTCGTCACCGACACCGGCCTGCGCTACGCCCTCCAGTCCAACAGCGACAGCGCCACCGACGACCAGGGCATCGGCACCTCGGACGCGCAGCGCAAGCAGGAAGCCAGCGAGGCCCAGATCGCCCAGACCCGCCTCGGCTACGACAAGGTGACCCCCGTGCCGATCCCGGCGGAATGGTCGACGTTCCTGCCGACGGGGCCGCGACTGTCCGAGGCGGCGGCACGGCAGCCGCAGGGCTCCTAGGCGCGGCGGGGGAGAGCGAACCGATGCTGAAGGACTGGGATTCGAGGATGCGGGCGGGTGCGCGGCGGGCCGCCGTCCTGGCCGCCGCCACGGCACTCACGGCGACGACGTCCGTCCTCGCCCTGCCGGCCGCGGTGGCCCACGCGGACGACGGCGGCGAGTGCACGTTCCCGTCGAAAAACTACTCGGGCCGCCCCTGGGCCCTGCAACGCGTCAACCTCGACGAGTTGTGGGCCCAGTCGACCGGCAAGGGCGTCGAGGTCGCGGTGATCGACACCGGGGTGGACGTCAAGAACCCGCAACTCACCAAGGCGGTGAACGGGTCGCTGGGCAGGAACTTCCTCCCCCCGAAGAACACCAAGGGCGAGAAGATCGACCGCGGCAACACCCACGGCACCACCGACACAGTCGGTCACGGCACCAAGGTCGCCGGCATCATCGCCGCCCGGCCGCACTCGGGCACCGGCTTCGTGGGCCTGGCCCCCGACGCCACGATCATCCCCGTGAAGCAGAACGACGCGGACGGCGACGGCACCGCCGAGACCCTCGCCGAGTCCATCCGCTACGCCGTCGACAAGGGCGCGGACGTCATCAACATCTCCCAGGACACGGCCAACGCGGTGGAACCGGACGGGAAGTTGCAGCAGGCCGTGGGCTACGCCCTGGCCAAGCAGATCGTCGTCGTGGCCTCGGCGGGCAACGACGGACTCGGCGGCAACGTCAAGGTCACCTACCCCGCCTCCTACGACGGCGTCCTCGCGGTCGCGGCCTCCGACCGCAACAACGAACGCGCGTCCTTCTCCCAGTCCGGCGACTTCGTCGGTGTGGCGGCCCCCGGCGTCGACATGATCTCCACGGTCCCCGGCGGCGGCCACTGCTCGGACAACGGCACCAGCTTCTCGGCCCCGTACGTCGCCGGAGTCGCCGCGCTGCTGAAGTCCAAGTACCCCGACTGGACGGCGAAGGAGATCGTCGCCCAGATCGAGGAGACCGCCGAGCGCTCCATCCCCGGCCGGGACCGCCTGGTCGGCTGGGGCGTGGTCGACCCCGTGAAGGCCCTCACCGACGTCGACCCCGCGCACCCGGTCGAATCACCGCGCCCCGAGGGCGGAGTGACCGGCGCCGAGGCCCCGTCGGTGGCCCCGCTGCCCGTGGGCGAGACAGCCGAGGAACGCGACACCCGCCTCGCCACGTATGTGATCGTCGGCGCGGGGGTCTTGGTGGCGGGGCTGGCCGGCACCGCCGTGGCCGTACGCGACACCAGACGCCGCCGCGCGAGGCTGCACGACCCCGCCTGACGAAGGCCGGCGGTCAGGGCTTCGGCAGACAGGGCTTCCGCTTCTCGAGCGAGGCGGTGTAGCCGGAGATCAAGGTCTTCATGGCGGACTCGTCGGAACGGCCGGGCTTCAGCACGCTGATGAAGGTGCTGATGTCCTCCTCCTCGACCGCGGCTCCTCGGCACTCGACGACCGACGTCGCGGCGTGATCGACGTACGCGATGGAGCCGCCCTGCGCCGACTTCTGATCCCAGATCGAGAGCCGTTCGACCAGCAGACCCCGTGCCGTGGCACCGGCGGTGATGCGCTCCTGGCTGACCACCAGTACCTCGTGTCCGTCGACCGACACGTTGCACAACATGGTGCCGTCGTCCACATGTCCGTCCTGCTCGGCCGTGAGCTTCTTGCCGGAGGCGGGCAGCAGGCGGGTGAGGGCGTCAACCGGGACGGATATTCCGCACAGGGTCTTCGGAACGGTGAACTCGTGGTCGGGCTGGTCCGAAGAGCACGCCGCCGTCGCCACCGCTGCGACGAACAGTGAGACTCCCCGCAGAACGTCTGACGTGATCTTCACGGTGCCTTGCCCTCCGAGTTCCACTGGGCGCCCTCCGAGTGGCTGGCACCGGCGGATTCGCGTACGGCCCTCCTCAAGTCGTCGGCCGTGTCGGAATTGATGGCCTGATTGTTCATCAAGGCGTGATCGACAGCGGACTCAGCCGATTCGATGGCCGCGCGGCGCCCGGAGGTGTAGCTCGAACTGGCCTCCGCACCCGCCTCATTCGAAGTGTCCTGCTCGATGCTCTTCATGATGGACTCCTGGATGTCCTCCGAGGCCCATTCGAGCGGAGCACCCGCGACGGGAACGCGTTCGCCGACCTTCTCGATGCCCATGCCGAGAACGCGGTTCACCCACTTCTGCTTGTCGGCTGCCGCTTCGTTGTAATCGGCGTCGGCCGCGGCGTGGTACTCGTAGATCGCGTGAGCCCTGGAGTCGCTCATGATGCCGGCGATCACCGACCCGGGGGCCACGGCGGCTCCCACGCGTCCGTCCAGTGATGCCGTCGACTGGCTGTCGCCGTTGATGACGTGGTCCACGACCTGGCTCGTGTAGGCCTGCTGGCCGCTTGTGATCGTGGCATAGGCGTCGGGGTCCTGCCCCACCTCGCTCAGGAAGCGAACCGTGTGCCCCGTGTCCAGATCGGCCGGTTCGCCGAAGGCGGGGAAGAGATCACTGCCGGGATCCTCCTGGTACATGGTCCGCTGAAAGTCCCCCATGTACTCGGACGTGATGTCGCCGAGGCTGTCACGCAGCGCGTACAGCGGTCCCGAGTCCTCGTCCACGTCGCCGTTCTCGTTGTGCCGGATGAGTTCCGGGTTCGCGCCGAACTTGTCGACGATCTCGCTCACCAGGTGCGCGCGTGCCGCGGTGTGCCTGATCGCGTCGGCGGTGTCGTCGCTGTCGTACGGCCGTCCCGTCGTGGCCGCTTCGAGCGCGTGCCCGAGCGCGTCGGGACCGAAGTTCAGCGCGTTCTTCGATTTGTCCTGGTCGGCGAAGACATTCGTGTCATTCGTGTCGATCGTCCACTCGAAATCCTTGTCGGTGAACAGGTCGAGGTAGGAGTCGAAGCCGACGCGACCGCCGGTCCTGACCGTGCCGTCCTCGTTGTACGCGGTGGGCGGCTGGGTGAAGAACTTCTCGGCGGCCCCGGGACTGTGGCCGAGGGCTTCCAGCACGCTGTTGAGCGGGTCGTTGCCCGTCCCGAGTCTCCCCGACGGATTGAAGCCGTAGAGGTCGGGATTGCCGGCGGGCTTGTTCTCCAGGAAGAAGTACGGGTCTTTCTGGTGGAGTTGCGTGATGTGTTCCGCGATCGGCGTGAGGAAGCGTGCGTCGTAGTCGCCGTAGCGGAGCAGCCCGCCGAGGACCTGATACCCGTACGGCTTGTTCATCTGCCCGCGCTCCCAGCCGATCTGCCGGGTGCCCAGGCGCCGGAACTCCGAGTTCCAGCTCTCGGGCAGGTGGTACCTGTGGTCGGGGTCCGTGGCGTCGGCCAGGGTCTGGCCCATGGCCTTCTGAAGGTCCCGCACCTCGTCGAGCCGGGTCTTCGTCGCGTCGGCGCCGGTGCCGTCGACGGACATCTCGGCGTAGAACTCCAGGGTCTTCTCCGGTCCGCCGAGGCCCTTGTAGAACTCGGTCGCGAACTCTCCGTCCTTCTCGGTGGAGTTGAACCGGAGCAGGCTGTTGAGCTCGCGCAGTTCCGCGTCGGACATGTGGTGGCCCTTGTGCGCCAGCTCCAGAGCGCGCTCGACCTCGGCGTCGTTCAGGGACGCGTAGGCGCTGTGTCCCGCGTTGTGGGCATCGCCGCCGTGGCTCCTGGCCAGCGCCCGGGCGACAGAGGCGTCGATCTCCGCGGCGTGGGCGAGGATCCGGTTGATCCGCCCCTCCAACTCCTGTCGGCCGCCGAGCTGTTCGTGGGTGTGCTCGTCCGAATCCCCCCGGACATGCGGGAAGAAGCATCGAACCCTGCCGCCGCCGATGTCCTCCACACGGACGCCGAGACTCGAAGCGTCCTCCTGGACGGCCTTCTTGAGCTGCCGCTGGAGAGAGGCGAGCTCCGTCTGTCCGTCGTCGAGCACCTGGAAGATGCTGTTCGCCTCGGTGTGGAGGTCAGCGATCTCCTTCGTGGTTTTGGTGATGAACTCCCGGGTGACGGTCGCGTTGACGCCGGCCCAGCGGGCGGCGTCGGATGTGGCCTGCATGCCCTTGCGGGCGTTCTCCGCGGTCGCCTTGAGCCCGTCGACGGTCTTCTTCCAGTCCGAGACGGACGCGGCGAGCTTGCCGAGGTCGACCTCGATGAGGTCGGTGAACGTGAACGCCATCGGGGCCCCCTACTCGAAGTACTGGTCGAGCTGCGAGACGGACAGGGCGGAGCCGTCACGCTCGCGTACGGCCGCCGCGATCGTCTCGTCGTCCTCCGCGTGCCGTTTCCGGCTGTAGTCGAGGTGGTTCGAGACATGTGCGCACGCCTGCAGCACGGAGTCGACCTGTGAGGTCCACACCGTGACGGTCGTCTCCAGGGCGCCGCCGATGGCGAGGCCATGGGACTTCAGCTCGGCGGCGGCCCGCATCGTGGTGCCGGCCCCGCTCTTGTCCGCCCCCGCCCCGGCGATGTCGGCCTGCGCGCGCACGTGGTCGTAGAGGACGTGCGCCTCGTGCCCCACGGCACCCAGATCGTCCTGGTGCACCACCAGGTCGCCCGAGTCCGCGGATCCGCCACCGGAGTCGGCCGCCACCTGGTCGAGATGGGTGTGAGGCGACTGCCGTTCGGCCGCCGAGGCCTTGAGGTGCTCCCATTCGTCCCACGTCACGCGTGCATCACTGTCCCCCGTGAATTCGTGCTCCAGAGCCCGACTCGGTTGGACGATGCCACCTCCGGAAGCCGGGCCAGGTCAAGTCGGCAACCCGGAACAGGGAAATTTCTCGCCATGTTCGGGGCTTGCCGATCACTCTCCCGGGTGGAGGATTGCGCGAGTTCATGCCGACCCACGGATGAATGAACGGGCGCCGCGTGCCGGGGAAGGGTTGTTGTCGCCCGCCCATGACGCTCACGGTCAGTCAGTGGCCCGACACCGTGCGGTAGTTGAGCCTTCACGATCCTTCGCAGCAAACCGGTGATTCCGGGCAAAGCGCGGCGCCTGATGCTAGGCCGTAACTGAGTTAACACACACCCTGGTTGGACCTGATGTGCCGTTTGACTACAGTGGTAAAGGCGTTGAGAGGAACGGCTCGCTTTGCGATCGTAGGGCGGGTGAGCGATCGGTCCCGCTCGGCGCGTATCACGGGGTGACGGGGAGAAAACGGGGAGGAGCGTCGTGCTTCCGGCAGACATGGTGGGGGGCGTGTCGGCGACCAGGGCCGCGAACCTGGAAGCCAGTGGAGAGGCGTTGACCACGTTCATGAAGCGGGTCGACGGGGTCCTGCGCGACCTGGAGTCGTCGGCGGGCAATCCGACGAAGGTCAGCGCGCAGACGATCAGGGCGGGCTCGCTCAACAGCGGCACCCAGGGCGACTTCCCTGAGGCGCACGGCCTCTACGAGCAGTACCACGCGGTCCACGAGAAGCTGACCAGCCTGTCCAAGACCCTGCACCTCCAGATCGAGGCGATCGGCATCGCGGTCCAGGGCGCGCACAAGGGCTTCGACGCGCTGGAGGAGGACCAGCGGCGGCGGTTCTGGGAGATCCAGACGGAGATCGACAAGCTCCAGCCGAAGAAGAGCAGCGCCAGCGGCGGCGACGGCACTGACGTGAAGGCGTGACGATGACGGACAAGCACAAGGCGGACTTGGACCGCGTCTCCGGCCAGAACAGCTTCACGGACTTCGCCCGGGGCATCGAGGACAAGCCGAAGTCGGGCGGCTTCCTCAACAACATCATGCGCTCGGCGGTCGATTCGACGGCGTACGGTCACTCGATGCACGGCCGTACGCAGTTCGAGGACTACCACCTGAACCGTATGGTCGACATCGTCGAGGCGACCGACCCCGAGGACCTGGAGTCCTCCGGCAAGGCGCTCTGGGACGCGCGTGACGCCATCAAGTCGGCCGCCACCGAACTCGGCGGGCACATCGAGAACGTGACCTGGGTGGGCGAGTCGGGCGACGCGTTCCGCACCTGGGGCCGCTCGCTGGTCACCAACACGCATGCGCTGAGCGACTTCGCGGGCGGGGCGGGCGACCAGATCACGGCCGCCGCGGTGGGCCTCGCGTCCGTGCGCAACGCCATGCCGCCGCGCGACCCGCGCAGCACCCCGAAGGCGCCCACGGCCTTCCCCAAGGCCAAGCAGGTCAAGACCAACGACGCGTACACCGCCGCCGTGCACCAGGAGAGCAACCGCCAAGAGGCGATCAACCAGATGAATCGGTTGTCGTCGTACTACGCGGTGTCCCGGGACGAACTGGCGACGCTGAACGAGACGGCGCCCACTTTTGAGTCGATGCCGGATGTGGGGGTGCCGAAGCCGAAGGGGGGAAGCATCTGGGACTCCGGCAGTGCATCCAATGCGGCAGCTGTGGGACACACCTCCGTAGCAGCGTCGTCCGCGCACCACTCGTCCGCGACACCAGCTACTCACACGGTCGGCCACCAGACGACGGACACCCCGGCGCCCGTGACGCACACTCCAGGGACCGTCCCTCACGCGGACACACCCACGGCGCCGGCGCACACGCACATCGACACGGTGGGCACCCTGCCGACGACGACGGTTCCGTCCACCGGCCACAATCCGCCGGCGACGGGGAGCCCCTCGGTCGGTGGCGGCGCGAGCACCATCGAGCCCAGCCCCGTCGGTCCGCTGCCCGTGTCCGGGCGAGGCATCAGCGGAGCGGGCGGTATGCGCGGCACCCTGGGGACGCAGGGGCGCGCCGGCACCTCCGGAATGGGCGAGTCCGGCACGGGCCGTACGTCGGGACGTGGCACCACGGGCCAGATGGGCCGCGCCACCGAGACGGCCGGCCGCTCCCTGACCAAGGGATCCGGCGCCGGGGGCAAGGCTTCCGCCATGGGCCGAGGCGTCACCGGAGGCACCCCGCGTGCCACGGGGACGCGGGCCGGGGGTGGCCCGTCCACCGGCGCGGGGCGCTCGAACGGCGTCGTCGGAGGACGGCCCACGTCCGCGACCGGCTCGGGCAAGAACGGCTCGCGCATCCCGCGCGGCAACGTCATCGGTGCCGAGGAGGAGACCGGTGCGCGGCCCGCGACCGGGCGCCCCGGTCAGCGGGGTGTCTTCGGCGCCGCCGAATCCACGGGGCGGACCGGCGCCAACTCGCCCACCTCGCGTGCCGGTACGGGCTCGTCCGAGGCCGTCACGGGCCGTCCGGCAGCGACCAACTCCGCCGCGCGGGCCGAACGCAACGGCATGACCCGTGGAGGCTCTGGTCTCGTGCGCGGAACTGGCGGCCATGGAAGGTCCCGTGACCGGGAGCACGATGAGGGCACAGCCCGCCCGGACTACCTGGTCGAGGATGAAGAGACCCATCTGCCCGACGAGCCCCGGCGCGACGTGCCGCCGGTCGTCGACTGAGCGCGAACGAGGACACACAGACACCATGAAGTCAGAGACCGGCAGGCGAGTCGACGAGGCTGCCCTCCTCAGGACGCGCCGTGCGGGACGGACGCGCGCCGTGGGCGCGTTCGTCGGCGCTCTGGGCGTCGTGAGCGTCGGATTCGCGCCGAGCGCCACTGCCTACGATGCCCAGTCGCAGGAGTGGTACCTCAAGTCAATGCAGGCCGAGCAGATGTGGAAGGTCAGTACGGGCAAGGGCGTCAAGATCGCGGTCATCGACACGGGGGTCAACCCGAACACGCCGTCGCTCAAGGGACAGGTGCTCACTGACGAGACCCCCGAAGCGGTCGCGTACCACGCTACCGACGACTATCAAGGTCACGGCACGAGCATGGCCGAGCTCATCGCGGGGACGGGTGTGGGCGGCGGCGTCAAGGGGCTGGCGCCGGGGGCGAAGATTGTCCCGTACCGCATCCGACTTGAGGGCGTGAAGAAGTCGGAAGAGGCCAAGACGCCCGAACCGGCGGATGCCATCAGGGCCGCGGCCGACAGCGACGCCAAGATCATCAACATGTCCTTCGACTCACCCTATGTGGACCCGGAGGAGGAGGCGGCCATCAAATACGCCGCCTCGAAGGGAAAGTTGCTGATCGCCGGCACCGGCAACACGGATTCGGGCAAGAGCCGGATGGGCTATCCCGTCTCCTATCCTTACGTCGTAGGTGTCGCCGCCGTGAACAAGTCGTTGAGCGTGTCCAAGTTCTCGACTAGCGGAGGCTACGTCGATCTCGCTGCGCCGGGCGAGTCGATCCCCGGATGGTGCGACGCCACCCTCCGCTCGTACTGCGATCGCAAGGGCACGAGCGCCTCGTCCGCGATCGCCTCTGCAGCAGCCGCCCTCATCTGGTCCGCCCACCCCGACTGGACCGTCAACCAGGTGACCCGCGCGCTGATCGACACCGCGGGCCGGACCTGGGCGAAGGACAACCCGAGCAAGTACGCGGGCTACGGCTTCGTCCGCCCGCGCATCGTCCTCGCGAACCCCCACTACGACCCGGGCCCCGCCAACGAGGACCCTCTCGCTGACGCGAACGGTGGCAACCTCCTGGCCAACTCCGCCAACACCCCCACCCCTTCCGCACCAGCCTCGTCACAAGCCTCCGACTCCACTTCAGGCGGCGCCACTTCCGCGGCAGGATCGAGTGAGGACTCCGGCGGCAGCACGTCGCTGTGGGTCGCGATCGGTGCGGCGCTCGCGGTGATCGTCGCCGGCGGCGCGGGGTTCGCGGTGGTGCGGGCGCGCCGCGCCGGGTGACGTCGTACACCGCTGTCCGCCGGGACAGTCGGTTCACACAACGCAGACAGGAAGGACTGGCTGATCATGGCAGACCAGAAGCTCGAAGATGCAGCGGTAGTCGCTCTCCAGAAGCAGATGTACGAGAAGTACGAGGGCATCAGCACCCGGGTCCACCGGCTTCAGGCCGTCATCGACGGCCTCGAGGGCAAGTGGCAGGGCATCGGCCGTGCCGCCTTCGACAAGAAGCAGTACGAGATCAACGAGTCGCTCAAGAACATCGGCACCATCCTGGGCGATGTCATCGAGGCGATGACCAAGACGCGCAACATCAAGGACACGAAGGAAGACGAGGTCCGCGCCGCCGTCGCGAAGATCGACGTGCAGGACGGCGCGTCCACCACCCCCATCTCCTCGCTGAGCTCCTACTGAGCCTGCTGAGCCCTGCTGATCACGAAAGAGACGAGGTAGACAGGCATGGCCAATAACTCCGACGGATTGTCGGTCACTTACGACGGGCTCGACCACGCCGCCACCAACATCGGCAACGAGGCCAAGCAGCTGGAGCAGGACCTGGCGGAGCTGCGCAACCTCGTGGTGAAGAGCCTCCAGTACTGGGAGGGCCAGGCCCAGGGCACCTTCAACGAGAAGCTGCACAAGTGGGACAAGGAAGCCGGCGACATCCACACCGCGCTGGCCGGCATCGGTCACGTCGTGTACCAGTCGGGCGGTACCTACATGGAGGGCGACAAGAAGGCCGCCTCCTACTTCCAGTAGGCAGCCGGGCCGCGGCAGGCGGTCGTAGATAAGGGTGGGCGCGCGCGGGAGGCGCCCACCCTTCCGCATGCCCGGCCCCTGCCCCGACCCTGCCTCGCCCCTGCCTCGCCCCTTTCCGACCCCCGCCCCACCGAGACGCACCAGAGCCCCGCCCCGCCGAGACGGCGGAACGGGGCCCCGGACAGCGGTGGGCCTACTCCCCGTCGCCCACCAGCCCGACCTGCACCATCGGCTTCCCCCGCCGCCGCGACACGAAGATGCCGCGCCCGGCCGGCATCGGCCGCGGCCGTACGCCGCCGAGGAGGTCGCCCTCGGCCGGGTCGCCGGCCAGGACCACGCCCTGCGCGCCGAGTTCCTTGATGCGCTGCATGAACGTCTCGTAGCCGGCCCGGCTCGCGCCCGCCGTGGAGCGGGCGATGATGAAGCGGACGCCGACGTCGCGGGCGAACGGCAGCAGTTCCGTGAGGCCGGCCAGCGGGTTGCCGCTCGACGTCGACACGAGGTCGAAGTCGTCGATGACCACGTAGACCGTCGGGCCCCGCCACCAGCTGCGGTCGCGCAGCTGCTCCGGGGTGACGTCCGCGGTCGGCGTGCGGCGCTGCATCAGGTCCGCGAGGGCGTCCATGTGGTGCTGCATCTGGTTCGACATCGGGATGTACTCCGCCAGGTGCGAGGTGGGCGTCACCCCCAGCAGGGACCGGCGGTTGTCGACCACGAACAGCTTGCAGCTGTCGCCGTCGTAGCGCTCGGTGAGCCGCTTGATCAGCAGCTTCAGCAGGTTGGACTTGCCGGACTCGCTCTCGCCGAAGACGAGGAAGAACGGGTCCTGCTCGAAGTCCACGAACACCGGTTCCAGGTTGTCCTCGTCGAGCGCGAAGGAGACACCCCGGTCCGGGAAGCGGTCCCCGCCCGGCAGCTGCGCGTCGGGGAACTTCCTCGGCAGCAGGCGCACTTCGGGGGCGCCGGGCTGCTGCCAGTGGCGGCTGACCTCGGCCGCGAGGGCCTGCGCCGCCTCCGCCAGGTCCGTGTCGGACGACAGCCCGTCGATCCGCGGCACGGCCGCCATGAAGTGCTGCTTCTGCGGCGTCTGGCCGCGGCCCGGCACACCCGTGGGCACGTTCGCGGCGACCTTGCGGTCGAACTCCGAGTCCATCGGGTCGCCCAGCCGCAGCTCCAGGCGGTTCATCAGGTGGTCCTTGAGGTTGGCGCGGACCTCCATGGAGCGCGACGCGGAGAGCACCAGGTGGATGCCGTAACCGAGACCGCGGGCCGCGATGTCCAGCACCAGCGGCTCCAACGTCTCGTAGTCCGTGCGGAAGTTGCCCCAGCCGTCGATGACGAGGAAGACGTCGCCCCACGGCTGGTCGGTCACCGAGATGTCGCCGCGCGCCCGCCGCGAGCGGAACTCCGCGATCGAGGAGATGCCCGCGGTGCGGAAGTACTCCTCGCGGCGGGTCAGCACGCCGTACACCTCGGCCGTGGTGCGCCGCACCTTCTCCGGGTCGAGCCGCGAGGCGATCCCGCCGACATGCGGCAGCCCGGCCACGGACGACAGGCCGCCACCGCCGAAGTCCAGCCCGTAGAACTGCACTTCCTGCGGGGTGTGGGTGAGCGCGAACGACGCGACGAGGGAGCGCAGCAGCGTCGACTTGCCGGACTGCGGGCCGCCGAGGACCTGCATGTGACCGGCCGCGCCGCCGAAGTCCACCCACAGCGGGTCGCGGCGCTGCTCGTACGGCTTGTCGACGAGGCCGAGCGGGACGACGAGGCGGCCCGCGCCCTCGTAGCCGGGCTGGGTCATGCCGCGGCCCGCGACCGGCGCGAGGCCGGGCAGCAGCGAGTCCAGCGACGGCGGGCTGTCCAGCGGCGGCAGCCACACCTGGTGCGCGGCCGGGCCCTGCGCCTCCAGACGTCGTACGACGACGTCGAGCACGGTGTCGGCGAGCGCGTCGTCCTTCTCGCCCCGGGGGGCCTCCTCACGCTGCCGGGGCACCGCCACGTACTGCACCGGGACCTGCGCGGCGGTGAACAGCACGGGCCTGCGGTCGACCGGGAGCGGGCCGCCGAGCGCGGCCGCGGCCTGCGAGCTGGAGCGGTACACGCCGGAGACGTAGGCGGCCTTGAAGCGGACCATCTCGTCGGTGCCGTACTTCAGGAAGCCCGAACCGGGCACGTTCGGCAGGTTGTAGGCGTCGGGGACGCCGAGCGCGGCGCGCGACTCGGCGGCCGAGAACGTGCGCAGACCGATCCGGTACGACAGATAGGTCTCCAGGCCGCGGAGCCGGCCCTCCTCCAGGCGCTGCGAGGCGAGCAGCAGATGCACGCCCAGCGAACGGCCGATGCGGCCGATCTGCACGAACATCTCGATGAAGTCGGGCTTCGCGGTGAGCAGTTCGCTGAACTCGTCGATCACCAGGACCAGCGAGGGGATCGGCTGGAGCGGGGCGCCGGCCGCGCGCGCCTTCTCGTAGTCGTGGATGTTGGCGTAGTTGCCCGCGTCGCGCAGCATCTCCTGGCGGCGGTTGAGCTCACCGCGGATGGAGTCGCCCATCCGGTCGACGAGGGTGAGGTCGTCGGCGAGGTTGGTGATCACGGCCGCGACATGGGGGAGCTGCGCCATGCCCGCGAAGGTGGCGCCGCCCTTGAAGTCCGCGAGGACGAAGTTCAGCGTCTCGGAGGAGTGGGTCACCGCGAGGCCGAGGACCAGGGTGCGCAGCAGCTCCGACTTGCCGGAACCGGTCGCGCCGACGCACAGGCCGTGCGGGCCCATGCCCTCCTGCGCGGCCTCCTTGAGGTCGAGCATCACGGGCCGGCCGTCCTCGCCGAGGCCGATCGGCACCCGCAGCCGCTCCGACTGCGAACGCGGCCGCCAGGTCCGCCGGGTGTCGACCGACGCGGCGTCCCCGAGGTTCAGCAGATCGGTGAACTCCAGGTTCGCCAGCAGCGGTTCGTCGTCGTCGCCGCCGGACGCCATGCGCAGCGGCGCCAGCTGCCGGGCCAGGGCCTCCGCGGCCTCGTACGACAGCACGTCGGGCGTGCCCTCGTAGACCATGCCGTGCGCGGACTCCAGACGCAGTTCCTTCGGGTGTACGACGACGGACAGGTCGCCGCGTCCGGAGGCGAGTTCACCGGGTACGACCTCGACGACGGTCACGCCCTGGAGTCCCTCGGGGCTCGCCAGCAGCGAGGTGGGCGGCAGCGAGACACCGTCCAGCATGACCACCACGTGCGGCTGTTCGGGGACCGGTGCTCCGCCCGGGTGGAACCGGGGCCGGCCCTCCAGGCGCGAGCCGAGCAGGTCCTCCAGCTGCACCGGGTCGGTCGTGATGAGCCGCTGGCTGCCCGCGCCGTCGGCGAGGCCCGGCGCCTGTGCGTGCGGCAGCCACTTGGCCCACTCCCACTCGGGCGACGACTGGCGCCCGGTGACCACGGCGACGACCAGGTCCTCGGGGGAGTGCAGCGAGGCCAGGGAGGCGGTGAGGGCGCGCGCCGCGCCCCGCACGGTGCCGGGGTCGCCGCTGACCGTGACGTGGTAGAAGGCGCGCAGCGACACCGCCATCGGCAGGTCGTCGAGGGTGCCGTGGGTGGACAGGAAGCGCTGCATCGCGCCCGCGGTCAGCGGCTCCAGCTCGTCCACGGGGGCGGTCTCCGGCGGCACCAGGGGAGTTGCCAGGCCCTGCGGTCCGAGACCCACCCGCACCTGCCCGAAGTCCTCGTCGCCGGACCGCCGTTCCCACACCCGGCTGCCCTCGGCGACCAGCGCCCACAGTTGCTCCGGTGAAGGGTGCAGGTAGTACTGGGCGTCCCGCTGGACCTGGGCGGTCCGCAGCGCCGTACGCCGGGTCTGCGACAGGTACCGCAGGTAGTCGCGGCGCATGTCGGCCATCTGGCCCTGGTTTCCGCGCCGGTAGCGGACCAGCATCGAGACGCCCATGCCGATCGTCGACGCGATCATCACCAGACCCATGATCTTCATGAAGGGCTGGGCCTGCGGGTTGAAGAAGAACACCACCGAACCGCCCATGCCGAGCATGGGCAGGAGCTGCATCAGGGCGCCTTCCTGCTGCCCCCGCGGGAGTTCCGGCGGAGACTGAAGCACGACCTCGTCCGTGGGCACGTCCCCCGGCAGTGCCCGAGGCGGGCGCTTGACGACGATGTGGCTCACTACGCACCAATTCCCTTGCCGGACCGGGTTGTTTCGTCCACCGCCCCGTGTCAGGCGGACGCCGGCCGCGAAGCGCGATCCTACTGACAACCACTGCGGGCGGAGGGCGGTAGGGTGCCCGTGAGACGTGTGAGCAGTTGCGAATCGATACGGGAAAACCGGGCGAAAACGCAGCGTTCGCAGCCGACGTCTCGCGTGAAGGCCCGAAGCCGGCGCCGCAGTTGACCGGTGACGTGGACAACGCGGCACAACCTACACAGGATTTTCACGGGCGGAGGGGGCTCGGCGACCCGCGCGCCGCCCCGTCGCCTACGAGGGGGAGCAGCAGGTGAGCATGACGGCCTCCGCGCCGGCCGGCGCGACCGGCGGAACGGGCACCACGGCCCCTTCCGGGACGGGCACCGGATTCGGCTTCTGCCGGGTGACCATCGTGGCACCCGACAGCCGTATCGACGTCGCCCTGCCCGACGACGTACCGGTCGCCGACCTGTACCCCGAGGTCCTGCGGCTGGCCCAGCAGAGCCCCGCCGAGGGCGCGCCCGTCGGCTACCACCTGGTCCGCCGCGACGGCACGGTCCTCGACAGCGCCCGCTCCTTCGCCGCGCAGCGCATCCTCGACGGCGAACTGCTCACCCTGCGCCCGTTCTCCGAGTCGCTGCCGCCCGCCGTCTTCGACGACGTCTCCGAGGCGGTGGCCTCCGCCGTCACCCGCGACCGCGCCCTGTGGAACGGTGAACTCACCCGCGCCGCAGGTCTCGTGGCGGGCGGCATCCTGCCCGCGCTGCTCGCGTTCGTGGCCTGGAACTCCCAGGTCCGCCACGACATGCACAGCCTCCAGGGCATCCTGGCCGCCGTCACCGGCATCCTGCTGACCACCGTGGCCTGCGTCCGCGCCCGCGTCTACGACGACCGCGGATCCGCCGTCGCCCTCGGTCTCGGCGCCCTGCCGAACATCGCCGTCGCGGGCTCCGGCCTGCTCGCGCTCTCGGCGGGCCAGGGCATCGGGCGGCTGCAGTTCCTGCTCGCCTGCACGGCTGTCCTGGTCGCCGCCGTCGTGCTCACCCTGGTCTCGCCCGGTGGCGACGGCCCCTTCGTCGCCTTCGTGCTCGCCTCCGCGATCGGCCTGATCACCACCTTCATCGCGACCCTCACCGACCTCAGGCCCATCGAGACGGCGGCGATCTGCGCGCCCCTGTCGGTGTGCGCCCTCGCCTTCCTGCCCGGCCTGTCCATGCGGTTCGCCCGGCTGCCCATCGGCTTCGAGGCGCCCAGCACCGCCCGCGGCGGCTACGGCGAGTCCGGCGAGAGCGCCGCCCAGCAGCCCGTCGACGCCGAGCGCGTCGCCGCCCAGGCCCGGCGCGGCCACGAACTCCTCGTCGGCCTGGTCGGCGGCTGCGCCCTCGTCGCGGTCGGCGCCTCGATCGTCCTCGGCTTCTCCAGCAACATGTGGGCCCAGCTGCTGGCCCTGGCCACCGGCGTCGCCCTGCTCATGCGCGCCCACCTCTTCCGCTACACGGCGCAGGTCGGGGCCACCCTCGCGGCCGGTCTCGCCGCCCTGGTCCTGCTCGGCCTCGGGCTCGCCCTGAACCCGCCGCACACCTACTTCCGCGACGCCCTCCAGGGCGACCACACCGCCCTCGACATCCGCAGCGTCTGGCTCGCGGCCGCCGTCGCCGCCGCGGCGGCCCTGGTCACCGCGATCGGCCTGATCACCCCGCGACGCGGAGTCACCCCGTTCTGGGGCCGCTTCCTGGAGATCGCCGAGAGCTTCGTCCTGCTCACCCTGATCCCGCTCGCCCTTGCGGTCTTCGACGTCTACGAGCGGGCGCGGGCGATGACCAGCTAGGGCGTGTCGCGCCCCAGGGCGTGTCCGACGACGACGAAGGGGCGGCACGCGCGCGTGCCGCCCCTTCGTCCTGCTCGTGCAGACCGTCTCACTCCGCGGCCGCGGCCCCGTCCCCCGGTGCCGGTTCCAGATCGAACTCCCCGTCCCGGGCTCCCAGCACGAACGCCCGCCACTCCGCCTCCGTGTAGCGCAGCACCGTGGCCGGGTCGAGCGACGAGCGCATGGCGACGGCCCCGCCGGGGAGGCGGGCGATCTCGACCCGCTCCTCGTCCCGCTCGGTGCCCGGCGCGCACTCCCACTCCACGCCCGAGATGTCCAGACCGTAGAGTTCGTCCCGCTCCCGCTCCTTGCGGGCCTTGATCTCCTCCGCCGTCTCCGTCATGCCGAGCGACCCCTTCCCGCCGTACACGATGTCCCGCCGTACACGATTGACCGGCGTCACCCTAGTGGGGCCGTGCGTGCCCCCGAGGGTGTTCCGGCACGTGGGCGAAGGCGCCCACGTCGGCCTGGTACCCTGAGTGACGGCCGTTCGTGTCCGCGCTTTGCGGGTCCTGCCCGAAACCGCGTCCGACGGATCCCGCCTTCCGAGTCACGGAAGCTCCCCCGAGTAGCAGACCGGGGGCGCTCGGTGGGCACTACAGACATATGAGGAGAACGCGTGTCGCTCGACGCCGCAACGAAGAAGCAGATCATCGCCGATTTCGGCACCTCCGAGGGTGACACCGGCTCCCCCGAGGTCCAGGTCGCGCTCCTGTCGCGCCGGATCTCCGACCTGACCGAGCACCTCAAGGCCCACAAGCACGACCACCACTCGCGCCGTGGCCTGCTGATCCTGGTCGGTCAGCGCCGCCGCCTGCTGCAGTACCTGGCCAAGAAGGACATCCAGCGCTTCCGCGCGCTGGTCGACCGCCTCGGCATCCGCCGCGGTGCGGCCGGCGCCAAGTAAGACGTTCAAGGGGAGCGGTTCCCGGAAAGATCCGGGGCCGCTCCCTTTGCCGTACGTGCGGAATGCCGCACCTGCGGATCGCCGTACGTGCGGATGGCCGTACGTGCGGAAACGTGCGGAGTGTCACTCACGCTTTGTAGTGTGGTAGCACAACGCACGACGCACGACTTGCACCACACGAAGAGGAGACGCGCACCACGCCGCCGCCGGTCCTCGGTAGTGGCCCCCGGGCGAAAACGAACCCCGGGTGCTTCGATCGAAGACCGGCCCGCACCGCACGGAGCGCCTCTCCGCGAACGTTCCCCTGCCACACGGGCAGTGAGGGACGAGGACGAGGAGAAAACGCTAGTGGAGAACGAGACCCACTACGCCGAGGCCGTCATCGACAACGGCTCCTTCGGCACCCGCACCATCCGCTTCGAGACGGGCCGCCTGGCCAAGCAGGCCGCCGGCTCCGCCGTGGCGTACCTGGACGACGACACCATGGTGCTGTCGGCCACCACCGCCTCCAAGAACCCCAAGGACCAGCTCGACTTCTTCCCCCTCACGGTGGACGTCGAGGAGCGGATGTACGCCGCCGGCAAGATCCCCGGCAGCTTCTTCCGCCGTGAGGGCCGCCCCTCCGAGGACGCGATCCTCACCTGCCGCCTGATCGACCGCCCGCTGCGCCCGTCCTTCAGGAAGGGCCTGCGCAACGAGATCCAGGTCGTCGCCACGATCATGGCCCTCAACCCCGACCACCTGTACGACGTCGTGGCGATCAACGCCGCGTCCGCGTCGACGCAGCTGGCCGGCCTGCCCTTCTCCGGCCCGATCGGCGGCGTCCGCGTCGCGCTGATCCGCGGCCAGTGGGTGGCGTTCCCGACCCACACCGAGCTCGAGGACGCCGTCTTCGACATGGTCGTCGCCGGTCGCGTCCTGGAGGACGGCGACGTCGCGATCATGATGGTCGAGGCCGAGGCCACCGACAAGACCATCAAGCTCGTCGAGGGCGGCGCCGAGGCGCCGACCGAGGAGGTCGTCGCCGCCGGTCTCGAGGCCGCGAAGCCCTTCATCAAGGTCCTGTGCCGCGCGCAGGCCGACCTCGCCGCGAAGGCCGCCAAGCCCACCGGTGAGTTCCCGGTCTTCCTGGACTACCAGGACGACGTCCTGGAGGCCCTGTCCGCCGCCGTCCGCCCGGAGCTCACCTCCGCGCTGACCATCGCCGGCAAGCAGGACCGCGAGGCCGAGCTCGACCGCGTCAAGGCGCTCGCCGCCGAGAAGCTCCTGCCGGAGTTCGAGGGCCGCGAGAAGGAGGTCTCCGCCGCCTACCGCTCGCTCACCAAGCAGCTGGTCCGCGAGCGCGTGATCAAGGAGAAGAAGCGCATCGACGGCCGCGGCGTGACGGACATCCGTACGCTCGCCGCCGAGGTCGAGGCCATCCCGCGCGTGCACGGCTCCGCGCTCTTCGAGCGTGGCGAGACGCAGATCCTCGGCGTCACGACGCTGAACATGCTGCGCATGGAGCAGCAGCTGGACACCCTCTCCCCGGTGACCCGCAAGCGCTACATGCACAACTACAACTTCCCGCCGTACTCCGTCGGTGAGACCGGCCGCGTCGGCTCCCCGAAGCGCCGCGAGATCGGCCACGGCGCCCTCGCCGAGCGCGCCCTCGTCCCGGTCCTGCCGGCCCGCGAGGAGTTCCCGTACGCGATCCGTCAGGTGTCCGAGGCCCTCGGCTCCAACGGCTCGACGTCCATGGGCTCGGTCTGCGCCTCCACCATGTCGCTGCTGAACGCCGGTGTGCCGCTGAAGGCCCCCGTCGCCGGTATCGCCATGGGCCTGATCTCCCAGGAGATCGACGGCGAGACGCACTACGTCACCCTCACCGACATCCTCGGTGCGGAGGACGCCTTCGGCGACATGGACTTCAAGGTCGCCGGCACCAAGGAGTTCGTGACCGCCCTCCAGCTCGACACCAAGCTGGACGGCATCCCCGCCTCCGTCCTGGCCGCCGCCCTCAAGCAGGCCCGTGACGCCCGCCTCCACATCCTCGACGTGATGATGGAAGCGATCGACACGCCGGACGAGATGTCCCCGAACGCGCCGCGGATCATCACCGTGAAGATCCCCGTCGACAAGATCGGTGAGGTCATCGGCCCCAAGGGCAAGATGATCAACCAGATCCAGGAGGACACGGGCGCCGAGATCACGATCGAGGACGACGGCACGATCTACATCGGTGCCGCCGACGGCCCGTCCGCCGAGGCCGCCCGCGCCACGATCAACGGCATCGCCAACCCGACGATGCCCGAGGTCGGCGAGCGCTACCTGGGCACGGTCGTCAAGACGACCACCTTCGGCGCGTTCGTCTCCCTGCTCCCCGGCAAGGACGGTCTGCTGCACATCTCGCAGATCCGCAAGCTCGCCGGCGGCAAGCGCGTGGAGAACGTCGAGGACGTGCTCGGCGTGGGCTCCAAGGTCCAGGTCGAGATCGCCGAGATCGACTCCCGCGGCAAGCTCTCCCTGATCCCCGTGATCGAGGGCGAGGACGCCGCCGAGGACACGAAGGACGCCGCGTCCGGTAGCAGCTCCGCTGCGGGCGACAAGTGACGTCAAGCACCTCCAAGGCGACGGCCCGCACCTCTTCGGAGGCGCGGGCCGTCGCCCGTACCCAAACCCTGATCCAGGGGCAGAACGGCATCGGCACGGTCCGTAAGACCACCCTCCCCGGCGGCCTGCGCATCGTCACCGAGACCCTGCCCTCGGTCCGCTCCGCGACCTTCGGCATCTGGGCGCATGTCGGCTCGCGCGACGAGACCCCCGCCCTCAACGGCGCCACGCACTACCTGGAGCACCTGCTCTTCAAGGGCACCTCCCGGCGCAGCGCCCTCGACATCTCCTCCGCCATCGACGCCGTCGGCGGCGAGATGAACGCGTTCACGGCGAAGGAGTACACGTGCTACTACGCGCGCGTGCTCGACGCCGACCTGCCGCTCGCCATAGACGTCGTCTGCGACATGCTGACCGGCTCCCTGATCCTCGAGGAGGACGTCGACGTCGAACGCGGCGCCATCCTCGAAGAGATCGCCATGACCGAGGACGACCCGGGCGACTGCGTGCACGACCTGTTCGCGCACACCATGTTCGGCGACAACCCCCTCGGCCGGCCGGTCCTCGGCACCGTCGACACGGTCAACGCCCTGACCGCGGACCGCATCCGCCGCTTCTACAAGAAGCACTACGACCCGACCCACCTGGTCGTCGCGGCCGCCGGCAACGTCGACCACGCCAAGGTCGTACGACAGGTCCGTGCCGCCTTCGAGAAGGCCGGCGCGCTGCGCGACACGGCCGCCACGCCGATCGCCCCGCGCGACGGCCGCCGTGCCCTGCGCACCGCGGGCCGCGTGGAGCTGGTCGGCCGCAAGACCGAGCAGGCGCACGTCGTGCTCGGGATGCCCGGCCTCGCCCGCACCGACGACCGCCGCTGGGCGCTCGGCGTGCTGAACACCGCCCTCGGCGGCGGCATGTCCTCGCGCCTGTTCCAGGAGGTCCGCGAGAAGCGCGGCCTGGCCTACAGCGTGTACTCGTACACCTCCGGCTTCGCCGACTGCGGCCTGTTCGGCGTGTACGCCGGCTGCCGGCCCTCGCAGGTCCACGACGTGCTGAAGATCTGCCGCGACGAGCTCGACCACGTCGCCGAGCACGGCCTGTCGGACGACGAGATCGTCCGCGCGATAGGCCAGCTGCGCGGCTCCACGGTCCTCGGCCTGGAGGACACCGGCGCGCTCATGAACCGCATCGGCAAGAGTGAGCTGTGCTGGGGCGAGCAGATGTCCGTCGACGACATGCTCTCCCGGATCGCCGCGGTGACCCCGGACGAGGTCCGCGCGGTGGCCCGCGACATCCTGGGACGGCGCCCGTCGCTGTCGGTCATCGGCCCGCTCAAGGACAAGCAGGCCGCCCGTCTGCACGAAGCGGTCGCGTAACCCCGCCCTCGGTAAGGAAGCGAAACAGATGAGCAAGCTGCGTGTGGCGGTCCTCGGCGCCAAGGGCCGGATCGGCTCGGAGGCCGTCCGGGCCGTGGAGGCCGCCGAGGACATGGAACTCGTCGCCGCCCTCGGCCGCGGCGACGACCTGGAGACGCTCGCGGTCAGCGGCGCCCAGGTCGCCGTCGAACTGACCACCCCCGACTCGGTGATGGACAACCTCGGCTACTGCGTACGGCACGGCATCCACGCCGTCGTCGGCACCACCGGCTGGACCGAGGACCGCCTCACGCAGCTCAAGGGCTGGCTCGCTGACTCCCCGGAGACGGGCGTGCTCATCGCGCCGAACTTCTCCATCGGCGCCGTGCTGACGATGAAGTTCGCGCAGATCGCCGCGCCCTGGTTCGAGTCCGTCGAGGTCGTCGAACTGCACCACCCGAACAAGGTGGACGCCCCGTCGGGCACGGCCACGCGCACCGCCCAGCTGATCGCCGAGGCCCGTGCCGAGGCGGGCCTGCCGGCCGCGCCGGACGCCACCGCCACCGCCCTGGACGGCGCGCGCGGCGCCAGCGTCGACGGCGTCCCGGTGCACGCGATCCGGCTGCGCGGACTCCTCGCCCACCAGGAGGTCCTGCTGGGCGGCGAGGGCGAGACCCTGACCATCCGTCACGACTCGCTGCACCACCGCAGCTTCATGCCGGGCATCCTGCTGGCCGCCCGCCGTGTCGTGCACGCTCCCGGCCTCACCTTCGGCCTGGAGCACTTCCTGGACCTGAGTGCGAACTGACGTCATGCGCGCGAAGATCTCCTACACCGTCACGGCCGCCGTCCTGGTCTTCTACTTCGTCCTGGTCGGCAGCCGCGGCGTCATGCTCATCGAGGCCGGCACGCTGGTCACCGTCACCTTCGGCATCTCGGTGCTGATCCTGCCGGTCATCGGCGTGTGGTTCCTCTGGAAGAACACCCAGTTCGTACGGCGGGCCAACCAGCTCGCCGCGCAGCTCGACGCGGAGGGCGGCCTGCCGGTCGACGAACTCCGCCGCACCCCGAGCGGCCGCATCGAACGCGACTCCGCCGACGAGGTCTTCGCCCTGCGCAAGGCCGAGACGGAGGCCGCCCCCGACGACTGGCGCAGCTGGTTCCGCCTGGCCGTCGCCTACCACGACGCCCGCGACACCCCCCGCGCCCGCAAGGCGATGCAACGAGCCATCGCCCTCCACGCGAGCCGCTGACCGCGCGCTTCAGACCATGACCCGGGCCGCCTGAGGTGTCGAGGAGGTGCTCGGGTGCCGGTCCGGTGGGGGTTGTTCGCGCAGTTCCCCGCGCCCCTTTCAGGGGCTCCTCGCAGCCGTGCCCCGAAAGGGGCGCGGGGAACTGCGCGACCGGGCACGACGTTCCCGCACAGGCCATCCCGACCGGCTGACCGGCCAGGTCACCGCTGAGCCCGGCGGTCAGCCGCCTGTGTTCTCCGCGGCCCACGCCTCCACCGCGTCCGCCGCCCGGTCGAATGCCTGCAGGCGGCCAAGGAAGTCGGCGCCGTGGGTGGTCAGCAGGACCGGAGTACCGTCCGCCGAGCGGTCCCGTCGTACGAGCAGGAGCGCCTGCCCCTGCACCGTGCGCGGCAGCCCCAGCCAGCGCACCGGCTGCTGTGTCGTCCGTACGGCCGCGACCTTGGCCCACGGCACCGTACGGGTCACGAGGAAGCCCACCTGCCGCAGACCCCGCGCGCTCACCCACACGCCCATCCGCAGCATCCGCAGCGCGGCGACGATGATGACGAACGCGACGCCCAGGCAGCCCCCCGCGGAACTCGCCTCTCCGGTCAGCGCGATGATCACCGCCGCGAACAGCACGTAGGAGGCGAGCAGCAGCAGAAGTGCCGCCGCGCCCACCCGCCACGGGCCGGGCCGGTAGGGGCGCCGCCAGCGCTCACGGTCGTGGTGCGGCAGGGCGATGTCGTCGGCTGCCTCGAACGCGCGGTCGGCCGTCAGGAAGGGCAGGGGCACGGCTGGTCCTCACTCAATCCATGCATGGGCTGTGCCGTGAGGCTATCCGGCCGGGTGTTCGGCCACCACCTGCGGGGGGCCATGGGGGTGGGCGGTGCGTCCTCCCGGGTCCGGGCTCAGCGCCCCTGGACCGCCTGGGACTGCTGCGCGGGCGTGTCGGACGGCGTCGCCAGCGCCGGCATCCCCACGATCAGCGAGCCCACCAGCCCCGCCACGACGACCAGCCCCAGCAGCCACTGCCCGGCTATGCGGCTGGCGGACGATCGCTGCCGCGGCGGCGGGGTGACATTGCTGCGGAACCTGTCGGCTTCGGCGAGGAAGGCGAAGGGAACGGGCTCGCGCCGACGGAACATCGTGGCTGCCACTCCTTACGGGGTCGGGTCGCCCGGATTTCGGGTCGAAAGTACGTCCATCACTGATACGGACGATCGAGTATCACAAAAGGTGCCCATGTCCGGAAAATCGCTGATGAGTCTTCAGCTCCGGGTGGTGGTCGAGGGGGCCCCGGGTGCCCCGTAGGGTGGACGTGAACCGCCGCAGGAATGGGAAGGACCCCGCCCCGTGACCACCCGCGAGTCGCTCGTGTTCCGCAGCGACGTCACCGTCGAGCTGGTGAAGTCCAGCGCCTCGGACGCCGACGTCCTCTTCGCCGCCCGCGTCTCCACCGCCGGCGAGCAGTCCCTGGAGGAGCTGAAGAAGGACCCCGAGCGCTCCAAGGGCCTCATCAACTACCTGATGCGCGACCGGCACGGCAGCCCGTTCGAGCACAACTCGATGACCTTCTTCATCGGCGCCCCGATCTTCGTCTTCCGCGAGTTCATGCGGCACCGGGTCGGCTGGTCGTACAACGAGGAGTCCGGCCGCTACCGGGAGCTCCAGCCGGTGTTCTACGTCCCCGGCGAGGACCGCAAGCTGGTCCAGCAGGGCCGCCCCGGCAGGTACGAGTTCGTCCAGGGCACCCCGGAGCAGCAGAAGGCCGTCACCACGGCCATGGAGGAGTCCTACCGGCAGTCCTACGCCGCCTACCAGGACATGCTGGAGGCCGGCGTCGCCCGCGAGGTCGCGCGCGCCACCCTCCCGGTCGGCCTCTTCTCCTCGATGTACGCCACCTGCAACGCCCGCTCCCTGATGCACTTCCTCGGTCTGCGCACCCAGCACGAGCTGGCCAAGGTGCCGTCCTTCCCGCAGCGGGAGATCGAGATGGTGGGCGAGAAGATGGAGGCAGAGTGGGCGCGCCTCATGCCGCTGACGTACGCCGCCTACAACCAGAACGGGCGCGTGGCCCCGTAGCGGAGCCCGTGCCGAAGCCCTGTTCCCCCGCGCGGAACGTGTGTACGGGTCAGCCTCGCGAAGTGTCCGTATTGCGGCATTTAGCGAAGTTCATCTAGCCTGATCAAACGGACCCGGCACTGCTTGAACCCCCGAGCAGGCAGTGCCGGGCTCCGCATTTGTCGCGACTTGTCGACAGCCCCGAGGGCAGACCCTGTGTTGAGCAGCGAGTAGCGTGTTACCCATGGCTCCGACCTCGACTCCGCAGACCCCCTTCGGGCGGGTCCTCACCGCCATGGTCACGCCCTTCACGGCGGACGGCGCACTCGACCTCGACGGCGCGCAGCGGCTCGCCACCCACCTGGTGGACGCAGGCAACGACGGCCTGATCGTCAACGGCACCACCGGTGAGTCGCCGACCACCAGCGATGCGGAGAAATCGGATCTCGTACGGGCCGTCCTCGAAGCCGTCGGCGACCGCGCCCACGTCGTCGCGGGCGTCGGCACCAACGACACCCACCACAGCGTGGAGCTGGCCCGTGCGGCGGAGCGCACCGGCGCGCACGGCCTGCTGGTCGTGACGCCGTACTACAACAAGCCCCCGCAGGAGGGCCTCTACCGGCACTTCACCGCCGTCGCCGACGCGACCGGCCTGCCGGTCATGCTCTACGACATCCCCGGCCGCAGCGGCGTCCCGATCAACACGGAGACGCTGGTCCGGCTCGCGGAACACCCGCGGATCGTCGCCAACAAGGACGCCAAGGGCGACCTCGGCCGCGCGAGCTGGGCCATCGCCCGGTCGGGCCTCGCCTGGTACTCCGGCGACGACATGCTCAACCTGCCGCTGCTCTCGGTCGGCGCCGTCGGCTTCGTCTCGGTCGTCGGTCACCTCGTCACCCCGGACCTGCGGGCCCTCGTCGAGGCGTTCACCGCCGGTGACGTCCAGAAGGCGACGGAGATCCACCAGAAGCTGCTCCCGGTCTACACCGGCGTGTTCCGCACCCAGGGCGTCATGACCACCAAGGCCGCGCTCACCCTCCAGGGGCTGCCCGCCGGGCCGCTGCGCCCGCCCATGGCGGAGTGCACCGCGGAGGAGATCGAGCAGCTCAAGATCGATCTTGCCGCCGGCGGGGTACAGCTCTGACAACGGACTTGTTCGCGAGGCACTGCCCGCGATCGGACTTCACAACTGAATAGCGGGCCACCGGTGCCCGCACTCCACAACGACAACTGCTTCTGCACGAACGTCATGCGCGCCACGTGCCCACCGGTACGTGGCGTGCGTGGTGAGGAGAGTCTTTTGAGTCATCCGCATCCTGAACTCGGCCCGCCCCCGCCGCTTCCCGCCGGTGGCCTACGGGTCACCCCACTCGGCGGCCTCGGCGAGATCGGCCGCAACATGACGGTCTTCGAGTACGGCGGCCGTCTGCTGATCGTCGACTGCGGAGTGCTCTTCCCCGAGGAGGAGCAGCCCGGAATCGACCTGATCCTGCCGGACTTCTCGTCCATCAGGGACCGCCTCGACGACATCGAGGGCATCGTCCTCACGCACGGCCACGAGGACCACATCGGCGCCGTGCCCTTCCTGCTCCGCGAGAAGCCGGACATCCCGCTGATCGGCTCCAAGCTGACCCTCGCGCTCATCGAGGCCAAGCTCCAGGAGCACCGCATCCGTCCGTACACCCTCGAGGTGGCGGAGGGGAACCGCGAACGCATCGGCCCCTTCGACTGCGAGTTCATCGCCGTCAACCACTCCATCCCGGACGCGCTCGCCGTCGCCATCCGCACCCCGGCCGGCATGGTCGTGCACACCGGCGACTTCAAGATGGACCAGCTGCCGCTGGACAACCGCCTCACGGACCTGCACGCGTTCGCCCGGCTGAGCGAGGAGGGCATCGACCTCCTGCTCACCGACTCCACGAACGCCGAGGTCCCAGGCTTCACCCCGCACGAGCGCGACATCTCCAACGTGCTGCGCCAGGTCTTCGCGAGTGCCCGCAAGCGGATCATCGTGGCGAGCTTCGCCAGCCATGTGCACCGCATCCAGCAGATCCTGGACGCGGCCCACGAGTACGGCCGCCGGGTCGCCTTCGTCGGCCGTTCCATGGTCCGCAACATGGGCATCGCCCGTGACCTCGGCTATCTGAAGGTCCCGCCGGGCCTGGTGGTCGACGTCAAGACCCTGGACGACCTGCCGGACCACGAGGTGGTCCTGGTCTGCACGGGATCGCAGGGCGAGCCGATGGCGGCCCTGTCCCGCATGGCCAACCGGGACCACCAGATCCGGATCGTCGACGGTGACACGGTGATCCTGGCGTCGTCCCTGATCCCGGGCAACGAGAACGCGGTCTACCGCGTGATCAACGGCCTGACCCGCTGGGGCGCCAACGTCATCCACAAGGGCAACGCCAAGGTGCACGTCTCCGGGCACGCGTCCGCGGGCGAGCTCCTGTACTTCTACAACATCTGCCGGCCCAAGAACCTGATGCCGGTGCACGGCGAATGGCGTCATCTGCGGGCCAACGCGGAACTCGGCGCCCTGACCGGGGTGCCGCACGACCGGATCGTGATCGCCGAGGACGGCGTCGTCGTCGACCTGGTCGAGGGCAAGGCGAAGATCACGGGCAAGGTCCAGGCCGGATACGTCTACGTCGACGGGCTCTCCGTCGGCGCCGTGGGCGAGCCGGCGCTGAAGGACCGCAAGATCCTCGGCGACGAAGGCATCATCTCGGTCTTCGTCGTCGTGGACTCGTCGAGCGGCAAGATCACCGGTGGCCCGCACATCCAGGCCCGTGGTTCCGGTATCGAGGATTCCGCGTTCGCCGACGTGATCCCCAAGATCAATGAGGTCCTGGAGCGCTCGGCGCAGGACGGGGTGGTGGAGCCGCACCAGCTCCAGCAGCTCATCCGCCGGACGCTCGGCAAGTGGGTCTCCGACACCTATCGGCGCAGGCCGATGATCCTCCCGGTCGTCGTGGAGGTCTGATCGCGTCCGGCCCGTCCGGCACGTTCACCTGGAGCGGGCCGCCTCGATTTGCATCGGGGCGGCCCGCTCCAGTACGTTTACGTCTCCGCCTGAGGGGAAGCCCGGCCACTTCGTGTGCGCCGGAGACACTCCCGGGGGGCGGGAATTCCGACTCAGAATCTCTGATAAAGTCGGAACCGCCGGAAAGGAAAGCGCGAAAGCGAGAACCTGGAAAGCGCCGAGGAAATCGGGTCG
>NZ_LAVA02000054.1 GCF_000974985.2 Streptomyces mangrovisoli
AACACAGTGGACGCGAGCAACTGAGGACAAGCCCTCGGCCTATTAGTACCGGTCACCTCCGCACGTTACCGTGCTTCCAGATCCGGCCTATCAACCCAGTCGTCTACTGGGAGCCTTACCCCATCAAGTGGGTGGGAATACTCATCTCGAAGCAGGCTTCCCGCTTAGATGCTTTCAGCGGTTATCCCTCCCGAACGTAGCCAACCAGCCATGCCCTTGGCAGAACAACTGGCACACCAGAGGTTCGTCCGTCCCGGTCCTCTCGTACTAGGGACAGCCCTTCTCAATATTCCTGCGCGCGCAGCGGATAGGGACCGAACTGTCTCACGACGTTCTAAACCCAGCTCGCGTACCGCTTTAATGGGCGAACAGCCCAACCCTTGGGACCGACTCCAGCCCCAGGATGCGACGAGCCGACATCGAGGTGCCAAACCATCCCGTCGATATGGACTCTTGGGGAAGATCAGCCTGTTATCCCCGGGGTACCTTTTATCCGTTGAGCGACGGCGCTTCCACAAGCCACCGCCGGATCACTAGTCCCGACTTTCGTCCCTGCTCGACCCGTCGGTCTCACAGTCAAGCTCCCTTGTGCACTTACACTCAACACCTGATTGCCAACCAGGCTGAGGGAACCTTTGGGCGCCTCCGTTACTCTTTAGGAGGCAACCGCCCCAGTTAAACTACCCATCAGACACTGTCCCTGATCCGGATCACGGACCCAGGTTAGACATCCAGCACGACCAGACTGGTATTTCAACGACGACTCACCGTGAACTGGCGTCCACGTTTCAAAGTCTCCCAGCTATCCTACACAAGCCGAACCGAACACCAATATCAAACTGTAGTAAAGGTCCCGGGGTCTTTCCGTCCTGCTGCGCGAAACGAGCATCTTTACTCGTAGTGCAATTTCACCGGGCCTATGGTTGAGACAGTCGAGAAGTCGTTACGCCATTCGTGCAGGTCGGAACTTACCCGACAAGGAATTTCGCTACCTTAGGATGGTTATAGTTACCACCGCCGTTTACTGGCGCTTAAGTTCTCAGCTTCGCCACCCCGAAGAGTGACTAACCGGTCCCCTTAACGTTCCAGCACCGGGCAGGCGTCAGTCCGTATACATCGCCTTACGGCTTCGCACGGACCTGTGTTTTTAGTAAACAGTCGCTTCTCGCTGGTCTCTGCGGCCACCCCCAGCTGGAGCAGCAAGTGCTCTCACCAGGAATGGCCCCCCTTCTCCCGAAGTTACGGGGGCATTTTGCCGAGTTCCTTAACCATAGTTCACCCGAACGCCTCGGTATTCTCTACCTGACCACCTGAGTCGGTTTAGGGTACGGGCCGCCATGAAACTCGCTAGAGGCTTTTCTCGACAGCATAGGATCATCCACTTCACCACAATCGGCTCGGCATCAGGTCTCAGCCTTGATGTGCAAGGCGGATTTGCCTACCTTGCGGCCTACACCCTTACCCCGGGACAACCACCGCCCGGGATGGACTACCTTCCTGCGTCACCCCATCACTCACCTACTAACCGCTTGGGCCGGCGGCTCCACCACTCCCCTTTGCCCGAAGGCTCCGGGGCGGCTTCACGGCCTTAGCATCACGATGCTCGATGTTTGACGCTTCACAGCGGGTACCGGAATATCAACCGGTTATCCATCGACTACGCCTGTCGGCCTCGCCTTAGGTCCCGACTTACCCTGGGCAGATCAGCTTGACCCAGGAACCCTTAGTCAATCGGCGCACACGTTTCTCACGTGTGTATCGCTACTCATGCCTGCATTCTCACTCGTCAACCGTCCACGACTACCTTCCGGTGCCGCTTCACCCGGCAGACGACGCTCCCCTACCCATCACAGCACCCGTTGGGGCTATCTGCTGCAATGACACGACTTCGGCGGTACGCTTGAGCCCCGCTACATTGTCGGCGCGGAATCACTAGACCAGTGAGCTATTACGCACTCTTTCAAGGGTGGCTGCTTCTAAGCCAACCTCCTGGTTGTCTGTGCGACTCCACATCCTTTCCCACTTAGCGTACGCTTAGGGGCCTTAGTCGATGCTCTGGGCTGTTTCCCTCTCGACCATGGAGCTTATCCCCCACAGTCTCACTGCCGTGCTCTCACTTACCGGCATTCGGAGTTTGGCTAAGGTCAGTAACCCGGTAGGGCCCATCGCCTATCCAGTGCTCTACCTCCGGCAAGAAACACACGACGCTGCACCTAAATGCATTTCGGGGAGAACCAGCTATCACGGAGTTTGATTGGCCTTTCACCCCTAACCACAGGTCATCCCCCAGGTTTTCAACCCTGGTGGGTTCGGTCCTCCACGAAGTCTTACCTCCGCTTCAACCTGCCCATGGCTAGATCACTCCGCTTCGGGTCTTGAGCGTGCTACTGAAGCGCCCTGTTCGGACTCGCTTTCGCTACGGCTTCCCCACACGGGTTAACCTCGCAACACACCGCAAACTCGCAGGCTCATTCTTCAAAAGGCACGCAGTCACGAGATACGTGCAAGCACGTATCCGACGCTCCCACGGCTTGTAGGCACACGGTTTCAGGTACTATTTCACTCCGCTCCCGCGGTACTTTTCACCATTCCCTCACGGTACTATCCGCTATCGGTCACCAGGGAATATTTAGGCTTAGCGGGTGGTCCCGCCAGATTCACACGGGATTTCTCGGGCCCCGTGCTACTTGGGTGTCTCTCAAGCAAGCCGCTGACATTTCGACTACGGGGGTCTTACCCTCTACGCCGGACCTTTCGCATGTCCTTCGTCTACATCAACGGTTTCTGACTCGCCTCACAGCCGGCAGACTGTGAAAGAGAGATCCCACAACCCCGTATACGCAACCCCTGCCGGGTCTCACACGCATACGGTTTGGCCTCATCCGGTTTCGCTCGCCACTACTCCCGGAATCACGGTTGTTTTCTCTTCCTGAGGGTACTGAGATGTTTCACTTCCCCTCGTTCCCTCCACACTGCCTATGTGTTCAGCAGCGGGTGACAGCCCATGACGACTGCCGGGTTTCCCCATTCGGAAACCCCCGGATCAAAGCCTGGTTGACGACTCCCCGGGGACTATCGTGGCCTCCCACGTCCTTCATCGGTTCCTGGTGCCAAGGCATCCACCGTGCGCCCTTAAAAACTTGGCCACAGATGCTCGCGTCCACTGTGCAGTTCTCAAACAACGACCAGCCACCCATCACCCCGAACCCTTACGGTTTCGAGTGCACTGGGGCCGGCAACTGAAGGCAGCCGTTACCGGCCGTACCCTCAGATACCCAACAGCGTGCCCGGCCGGAACCCGTCCGGAGATCATGCTTTCCACGCTCTTGCGAGCAGTACTTGCAGCCTCCGACCCGAATCTTCCGGCCGAATAGTCAACGTTCCACCCATGAGCTGACCACCGCAGGACGTTTGCCTGCGTAGTGGCTCTGGATCTCTTGCGAGATCTAGATGCTCCTTAGAAAGGAGGTGATCCAGCCGCACCTTCCGGTACGGCTACCTTGTTACGACTTCGTCCCAATCGCCAGTCCCACCTTCGACAGCTCCCTCCACAAGGGTTGGGCCACCGGCTTCGGGTGTTACCGACTTTCGTGACGTGACGGGCGGTGTGTACAAGGCCCGGGAACGTATTCACCGCAGCAATGCTGATCTGCGATTACTAGCGACTCCGACTTCATGGGGTCGAGTTGCAGACCCCAATCCGAACTGAGACCGGCTTTTTGAGATTCGCTCCACCTCACGGTATCGCAGCTCATTGTACCGGCCATTGTAGCACGTGTGCAGCCCAAGACATAAGGGGCATGATGACTTGACGTCGTCCCCACCTTCCTCCGAGTTGACCCCGGCGGTCTCCCGTGAGTCCCCAGCACCACAAGGGCCTGCTGGCAACACGGGACAAGGGTTGCGCTCGTTGCGGGACTTAACCCAACATCTCACGACACGAGCTGACGACAGCCATGCACCACCTGTACACCGACCACAAGGGGGCGCCTGTCTCCAGACGTTTCCGGTGTATGTCAAGCCTTGGTAAGGTTCTTCGCGTTGCGTCGAATTAAGCCACATGCTCCGCCGCTTGTGCGGGCCCCCGTCAATTCCTTTGAGTTTTAGCCTTGCGGCCGTACTCCCCAGGCGGGGAACTTAATGCGTTAGCTGCGGCACCGACGACGTGGAATGTCGCCAACACCTAGTTCCCACCGTTTACGGCGTGGACTACCAGGGTATCTAATCCTGTTCGCTCCCCACGCTTTCGCTCCTCAGCGTCAGTAATGGCCCAGAGATCCGCCTTCGCCACCGGTGTTCCTCCTGATATCTGCGCATTTCACCGCTACACCAGGAATTCCGATCTCCCCTACCACACTCTAGCTAGCCCGTATCGACTGCAGACCCGAGGTTAAGCCTCGGGCTTTCACAATCGACGTGACAAGCCGCCTACGAGCTCTTTACGCCCAATAATTCCGGACAACGCTTGCGCCCTACGTATTACCGCGGCTGCTGGCACGTAGTTAGCCGGCGCTTCTTCTGCAGGTACCGTCACTCTCGCTTCTTCCCTGCTGAAAGAGGTTTACAACCCGAAGGCCGTCATCCCTCACGCGGCGTCGCTGCATCAGGCTTTCGCCCATTGTGCAATATTCCCCACTGCTGCCTCCCGTAGGAGTCTGGGCCGTGTCTCAGTCCCAGTGTGGCCGGTCGCCCTCTCAGGCCGGCTACCCGTCGTCGCCTTGGTGAGCCGTTACCTCACCAACAAGCTGATAGGCCGCGGGCTCATCCTGCACCGCCGGAGCTTTTAACCCTCATCCAGGAGGATGAGGGTGTTATCCGGTATTAGACCCCGTTTCCAGGGCTTGTCCCAGAGTGCAGGGCAGATTGCCCACGTGTTACTCACCCGTTCGCCACTAATCCCCACCGAAGTGGTTCATCGTTCGACTTGCATGTGTTAAGCACGCCGCCAGCGTTCGTCCTGAGCCAGGATCAAACTCTCCGTGAATGTTTACTCGGCCAGTAAATTAATACAGCCGGTGCACACACACGAGAGCGGGGCAAGAGGAGGAATAATCCTCTCGCCCACAGCGTCCTCGCTGTGTTATTTCAAAGGAACCTCGCCCCGACCGTGATGGCCGGAGACGGGGTATCAACATATCTGGCGTTGACTTTTGGCACGCTGTTGAGTTCTCAAGGAACGGTCGCTTCCTTTGTACTCACCCTCTCGGGCTTTCCTCCGGGCGCTTCCCTTCGGTCTTGCGTTTCCGACTCTATCAGATCTTTTCTCGACCCGATTTCCTCGG
>NZ_LAVA02000055.1 GCF_000974985.2 Streptomyces mangrovisoli
CGGCGTTGGGACGGCAGGTGGGCGGCCGGGCAGGTCGGGCGCGGGGAGGCCGGGCGCGGGCAGGCCGGGGAGGCCGGGCGCGGGCAGGCCGGGCAGGTCGGGTGTGGACGGGAGGGCGGAGAGGGTGCGGCGGAGTTCGTCGGCGTGGGTCTGCACCTGCCGGGCGTGACCGGCCAGCTCCCGGGCCCGCCGCTCGGCGGCCTGCGACTCCTCGCGCAGCCGCCGGGCCTCCTGCTCGAAGACGTCGATGTGCCGGCGGATCTCGTGGAGCACGGCACCGTGGGCGAGGGCCGCACCGCTCGCCGGCTGCGCCTGCGCCTGCGGCTGGGACTCCGGCGGCGACTGGGGCCGTGACGGCGGCCGTGACTGGCGCAGCTCGGCGACCTCGCCGGTGAGCAACTCCACGGTCCGCTCCAGCCGTTCCGCACGCGCGGTGTGCTCGTCGAGCCGTTCCACCAGCCGGTCGAGCAGCGAGGTGATGACGTCCTTCCCCGACTCGATCTCCTGCTGCACCGACCGATAGCGGCGCTGCCAGTGTTCGACGGTTTCCAGTTCCCGTTCCTCCGGGTACTGGCACTCCTCGGAGATGGCGCGGACCACGTCCTCGATCAGCGACCACGGCGCGAGTTCGGTTTTGCACCACGCTTTGTAGATCCGCTGCGGACTGCGATAGCTGATCTTGGCGATCCGCTCGACGGTGACATTCGCCGACCTGCGGAATTCACGGAGCTCGTTGCCGAACTCCTCGATCGGGGACCTGCGATGCCTGGACAAGGTCGATCATCCCCGAACACCCGTGCCCCTCAAGGCGCATGAGGACGGCCGAGACGGGGAGGCCCTCCTTTCCTTTCCTTCCCGTTCAGTGTGTCAGCTCCCCGGCGCGCCCAAGAACCGTGCCGTCCTCGCGTTTTATCGGAGAACCCACGGGGCCGTTGTGGCCCGATTGCCGGGTGCGGCCGATGGTACATATGAGCCCGGCGTCCGGAGGAAGGCGAACCGCACGCCCTCATCGGGGAGTTCACGTTCTGCCGTACGGCTGTGCACATGCGAGAGGTTGGGTCCATGGAGGGACCGGGGCGCGATCAGGATTCCGAATTGCGTTTCCATCGGACGGAGCTGATCGCGAATCTCCTGATGCTGCTGTCGATCCTGGCGGCGACACTGGCGGTGGTCCTGTCGGCGGGGCCCGTCCCGACCGCCCTGGCGCTCACGGCGACGGCCGCGTCCCTGACCTGGCGCACCCGCCTGCCCCGCCACCGCCCCGCCCCGACCCGCCCGGCCGCCCACCTGCCGTCCCAACGCCGCCCGACGGACGAACGCGCGGGGACCCACCGGGGCGCCTGAGAACGATCCCGTCCAGCCCGAAGGGGCAGGCCCCTTCACCCGACTGATCGCGCAGTTCCCCGCGCCCCTTGGTGGGGTGGTGGGCCGCCTGCCCAGGGGCGCGGGGAACTGCGCGACCGGCCACGACGTACCCGCACCCGCGTCCGGGGCGAGGGGGCGGAGCCCCTGGGGGCGGGAAAGGGAAGGGGCGGCGGGGGCGAGACTCCGCACCCGCCGCCCCGCCCGAAGCGCTACGCCAGCCCCGGCCCCCGCACCGGAATCGACGTGAACGTCGGCGCCGGCGCCGGATCCTGGAAGAAGTCGTTCCCCTTGTCGTCGACCACGACGAACGCCGGGAAGTCCTCGACCTCGATCTTCCAGACCGCCTCCATGCCGAGCTCCTCGTACTCGACGACCTCGACCTTCTTGATGCAGTCCTGCGCGAGCCGGGCCGCCGGCCCACCGATGGACCCGAGGTAGAACCCGCCGTGCGTCCCGCACGCGTCCGTGACCTGCTTGCTCCGGTTCCCCTTCGCGAGCATCACCTTGGAGCCGCCCGCCGCCTGGAACTGCTCGACGTAGGAGTCCATGCGCCCGGCCGTCGTAGGACCGAAGGACCCGGAGGCGTACCCCTCGGGCGTCTTGGCCGGACCGGCGTAGTACACCGGGTGGTCCTTCAGGTACTGCGGCATCTCCTCACCCGCGTCCAGCCGCTCCTTGATCTTGGCGTGCGCGATGTCGCGCGCCACGACCAGCGGCCCGGACAGCGAGAGCCGCGTCTTCACCGGGTACTTGGACAGCTCCGCGAGGATCGACTCCATCGGCTGGTTCAGGTCGATCCGGACGACGTCGCCGTCCTGCTCCAGGTGCTCGTCCGTGGTCTCCGGCAGGAACCGCGCCGGGTCCGTCTCCAGCTGCTCCAGGAACACGCCCTCGGCGGTGATCTTGGCGACCGCCTGACGGTCGGCCGAGCAGGAGACCGCGATGGCCACCGGGCAGGACGCGCCGTGCCGGGGCAGGCGCACCACGCGCACGTCGTGGCAGAAGTACTTGCCGCCGAACTGCGCCCCGATGCCGATCTTCTGCGTCAGCTCGAAGACCTTCTGTTCCAGGTCCTTGTCCCGGAAGCCGTGGCCCAGCTCGGAGCCCTCGGCCGGGATCTCGTCCAGGTAGTGCGCGGAGGCGTACTTCGCGGTCTTCAGCGCGTACTCGGCGGACGTACCGCCGACGACGATCGCCAGGTGGTACGGCGGGCAGGCCGCCGTGCCCAGCGAACGGATCTTCTCCTCCAGGAACTTCATCATGGACGCCTCGTTGAGGACGGCCTTGGTCTCCTGGTAGAGGAACGACTTGTTGGCTGAGCCGCCGCCCTTCGCCATGAACAGGAACTTGTACGCGCCCCCGTCGGTGGCGTACAGCTCGATCTGGGCGGGCAGGTTCGAGCCGGTGTTCTTCTCGTCCCACATGGTCAGCGGGGCCATCTGCGAGTAGCGCAGGTTCAGGCGGGTGTAGGCGTCGTAGATGCCGCGCGAGAGGGCCGCCTCGTCGCCGCCCTCGGTCAGCACGTTCTGCCCGCGCTTGCCCATGACGATCGCCGTGCCGGTGTCCTGGCACATCGGCAGCACGCCCGCGGCCGCGATGTTCGCGTTCTTCAGCAGGTCGAGCGCGACGAACTTGTCGTTGGCCGAGGCCTCCGGGTCGTCGATGATCCGGCGCAGCTGCGCCAGGTGGGCCGGGCGCAGGTAGTGCTGGATGTCGTGGACGGCCTCCTCGGCGAGCTTGCGCAGCGCCTCCGGCTCCACCTTGAGGAACGTCCGTCCGTCGGCCTCGAAGGTGGAGACACCTTCGGAGGTCACCAGCCGGTAGGGGGTGGTGTCCTCTCCCTGGGGGAGCAGATCGGTGTACGCGAACTCAGGCATCGGAGCCCATTCCTCACTCGACAGACAGCGGCGTGCCTCCATTGGCAGCGTCCACCAGCGTAGAACCTGCGGCCTTCGACGAGCTTGTGAGGTAAGGCTCAGTTCGCACCCCCAAAGCCCCCGCGCCGGTCCCGAACCGTCCCCGGGCCGCCCCGCGCCGGTCCCGACACGCGTGTGCGACGCCCCCTAGTCGCGATCTATCGCGTTTCGGTACGCTGCTGCCGTGGACCTTCAGAAGCCTGCCGCGCAGCCGGCCCCGGCACCCCCCGTCGCCGAGCTGCGCGCCTCCGACGCCGACCGTGACCGCATCGCCGACATCCTGCGCGAGGCGCTGGCCGAGGGCCGGCTGACCGCCGACGAGCACGCCGAGCGCGTCGAGGGCGTGCTGCACGCCAAGACGGTGGGCGAGCTGGAGGTCTTCATCCGCGACCTGCCGGCCGCGCACCAGCGCGCCACGGCCCCCGCCTACACGCCGGTGCCGCCGCGCCCCACCGTCGGCGCGGTGCCCGACGAGGCGGACGCCAACGTTGTCGCCGTGTTCAGCGCCGCCGTGCGCAAGGGCCGCTGGCGCGCGGGGCGCCGGCTGCACGCGTACGCGATCTTCGGCAGTGTCGAGATCGATCTCAGCGAGGCGATCTTCGAGTACCAGCAGGTCGTCATCAAGGCGATATCGGTGTTCGGCAGCGTCGACATCCGGGTGCCGGAGAACATCACCCTGCGCGGTACCGGTGGCGGCGTGCTGGGCAATTTCACGGTGAACACGCTGGATTCGGTCGAGTCCGACGCGCCGGTGGTCTATGTCGACGGCTGGGCCGTGCTGGGCAACGTGGACGCGCGGCCGCGGCGCGGAAAGCGTGTGTCGGACATTCTCGACCGGGTCCAGGACAAGGTTCAGGACAAGCTCGACAAGACTTTGCGGAAACACCTGGATCGTTGACGGTCGTGAATCGGACCGTATTCGAAACGAATCGGTCCGGTTCCGGTCGTCGTACGGCGGCGTGCGCGGGGGCCCGAAATGCAGTGGTTCGGAACTCAGTGCATAGGCGCGCGCACAGCGGGTAGGGCTGCTGCATCGTCTCTCGCTCGCGAAGCCGTCGTCAGGAGTAGACCGTGCTGCAACCGCCGCATTCGTCCCTGCAGGTAGCTGCCGTTCCGGCCCAGCGGGGGCCAGCGCGGGACCAAGACGCCCCCTGGCACACCGAGGCGGTGTGCCGGCGCGACGAGGCCGGCCTGTTCTTCGCACCATCGAAAGAGCCGACGGCCGCCCGGCTCTCCCGCGAGGAGGCGGCCAAGCGGGTCTGTGCCCGCTGCCCGGTGATGGTCGAGTGCCGCGAGCACGCCCTCCTCCAGCCGGAGCCGTACGGCGTCTGGGGCGGCCTGACCGCGGCGGAGCGCCGCGTGGTCCTGGCCCGTCGCCGCCGCCGCGACATGGAGCTGAAGAAGGCGGCCCGCCCCGCCCGCATAGCCCAGGCAGGCTGAACCGCCCCGAGAACAAAGGGCGCCCCCACCGCACCGGGGGCGCCCTGTTCCGTTCACATCAGTGGTCGACGGGCCGACGGTCACGTCCGCACAGACGCGAACCCGGCCCACCGAGGGGCGCGGGGAACTGCGCGACCAGCCCCCACGCACCCGCACCGACCCGGCGTCCCGAGCCACCCGGAGCCACCTGGCATCCCGAGCCACCCGGAGCCCCGAACAGCCGGACCGGCGGAGTCACTTCGCCCGGTCGAAGTCGATCGCCGAATACGCCCGCAGCTTGCTGAGTCGATGCTCCGACGTGATCCGCCGCACCGTCCCCGACTTCGACCGCATCACGATCGAGTCGGTGGTCGCGATCTCCGACCGGTACCGGACCCCGCGCAGCAGCTCCCCGTCCGTGATCCCGGTCGCGACGAAGAACACGTTCTCGCCGGAGACCAGGTCGTCGGTGGTGAGCACCCGGTCGAGGTCGTGCCCCGCGTCGATCGCCCGCTGCCGCTCCGCGTCGTCCTTGGGCCACAACTTGCCCTGGATCGTGCCGCCGAGGCACTTCACGGCACACGCCGAGATGATGCCCTCGGGCGTACCGCCCACGCCGAGCAGCAGATCGACGCCGGTGTCCTCACGCAGCGCGTAGATCGAGCCCGCCACGTCGCCGTCGGAGATCAGCTTGATCCGGGCACCCGCCTCGCGGATCTCCTTGATCAGGCCCTCGTGGCGGGGCCGGTCGAGGATGCACACCGTGACGTCCTCGACGGTCGCCCGCTTGGCCTTGGCCACGCGCCGGATGTTCACCGCCACCGGCGCGTCGATGTCGACGAAGTCGGCGGCCTCGGGGCCGGTGACCAGCTTGTCCATGTAGAAGACCGCGGACGGGTCGAACATCGAGCCGCGGTCCGCGGCGGCCAGGACGGAGATCGCGTTCGGCATGCCCTTGGCCGTCAGCGTGGTGCCGTCGATCGGGTCGACGGCGATGTCGCACTCGGGCCCGGTGCCGTCGCCGACGCGCTCGCCGTTGAACAGCATGGGCGCTTCGTCCTTCTCGCCCTCGCCGATGACGACGACGCCGTTCATCGAGACGGTGTGGACGAGGGTGCGCATGGCGCGCACCGCGGCGCCGTCGGCGCCGTTCTTCTCGCCCCGTCCGACCCAGCGGCCGGCCGCCATGGCGGCGGCCTCGGTCACCCGGACGAGCTCCAGGGCCAGGTTGCGGTCGGGGGCTTCGGAGGGAACTTCCAGTTCGGACGGCAGGTGGTGGTTCTCGGTCATCGGAGCGCACCTTTCTGATACGACGACGGCCGGACGAGGGTGTTCCTTCGACTCTATCGTCAGGTGAACAGAATGAGCAGGGCCCCCCACGGATGAGCGCGACAGGCACCTGCGACGATAGGGGGCGTGGCAGGTTCGAACGGCAAGCAGAAGACGGTCCGGGACATGGTTCTCTCCCTGGGCCTGATCGGGATCGCGGCGGCGGTCATCTACCTCTTCATCCCGCACGACGACCACGCTCCTGACATAAAGCGCGTCGACTACCGCGTCGAACTGCTCACGGCGCGGCGCGCTGCCGCGTACCCGGTGGCCGCGCCGGAGGGGCTGTCGCAGTCCTGGAAGGCGACCTCCGTCAGCTTCGACGGTTCGGCCGGCAACGCGTGGCACCTCGGCTTCAGCGACCCCGACGGTCAGTACGTGACGATCGAGCAGTCCACTCAGAAGCGGGCCGACTTCATCGACCAGGCCAGCCAGGGCGGGTCGGCGACGAAGACCACCGAGGAGATCGGCGGCCGCACCTGGACCCGCTGGACCGGCGGCCGCTACGACGCCCTGGTGCTGGAGGGCACCAAGGGCTCGACCACGGTGGTGGCGGGCACGGCGTCCTTCGAGCAGCTGACGAAGATGGCACAGGCACTGAAGATGGCGTGAGCCCCCGGCGCTCACCCCTGGCCCGCGCCCTCGGTGCCCCGTCGCCCCCTCGCTCCCTCACCCCTCGCATCCGCTGGCGGACACGAGAGAGGCCCCCGGTGGTTCACCGGGGGCCTTGCTCGTGTCCGTGTCAGCGCGCGGGCGCGCCGCACGGCGCGGCCGGTCAGACCGTCGTGACGACCTCGTCGAACTCCAGGCGCGGCGAGCGCGGGAACCAGGCGTCCTCGCCCGGCTTGCCGATGTTGACCACCATCAGCGGGGTGTGGTCGTCGTCGAGGAACTCCTTGCGGACGCCCTCGAAGTCCAGGCCGGTCATCGGGCCGGCGGCCAGACCGGCGGCGCGGACGCCGATGATGAAGTACGCGGCCTGGAGCGTGGCGTTCAGCGCGGCGCTGCCCTCGCGGACGCCGCGGTCGCCGAAGAACGCGTCCTTGGCCTGCGGGAAGTGCGGGAAGAGCGCGGGGAGCTCCTCGTGGAACTCGTTGTCCGCGGAGAGGATCGCGACCAGCGGGGCGGTGGCGGTCTTCTTCGCGTTGCCCTCGGCCATGTGCTGCACCAGGCGCTCGCGGGCCTCGGCGGAGCGGACCAGGGTGATGCGCAGCGGCGACTGGTTCATCGAGGTCGGGCCGTACTTGACCAGGTCGTAGATGGCCTGGACCTGCTCGTCGGTCACCGGCTCGTCGGTGAAGGTGTTCGCGGTGCGGGCCTCACGGAAGAGGAGGTCCTGAGCGGCGGCGTCAAGGGCGAGAGACATGGTGAGCTACCTCGGTAGGGCGTCGGGGTCCGTACCGGACCGCGGTCCGGTTAGGCTGACGTGAAGACAGTACGTCAGGGGTGCCCGAAGTTCAAAGTTCAACGAAAACTCCGGGTCGTGATCCCCTTCACACCGCCCCCCTCAGCCCGTCCCGCCGTCCCCGGCACCGTCGGCCGACGCCCCCGCGCCCCCCGACCCCTCCTCCTCGGCGGCCAGTGCCGCGTCCAGCCGGGCCCGGGCGCCCTCCAGCCAGCGCCGGCAGACCTTCGCCAGCTCCTCGCCCCGTTCCCACAGCGCCAGGGACTCCTCCAGCGTCGTACCACCGGCCTCCAGCCGCCGTACGACGTCGATCAGCTCGTCCCTGGCCTGCTCGTACCCGAGGACCTCGTCCGTCTTGCCGGTCATCCGCCCGCTCTCTCCGCTCTCCGCCTTCGTCGGCCGCTTCGGCCGCTGCCCGCTCTCGGTCACTCGTCGACCCGTACCGTGAACTCGCCCTCCGCGACCCGCGCGCGCAGCGCCTCGGCCGCCGTCACCTCGTCCGGGGCGCGCACCACGTGTCCGTCCGCGCGCTGCAGCACCGCGTACCCCCGCTTCAGGGTCGCGGCCGGCGACAGCGCCACCACGCGCGCGTGGGTGTGCGACAGCTCCGAGTCGGCGCGGTCCAGCAGATGCCCCAGGGTGCGCCGGGCGCGCTCGGCCAGCGAGGCGACGTGGTCGGCCCGCTCGTCGACCATCCGGTGCGGGTCCTCCATGGACGGCCGCGCCAGCGCGTGCGCCAGCCCGCGCTCCTCGCGCTCCACGTGCGCGGCGACGCACCGCCGCGCCCGGTCGCGCAGCGACCGCACCCGCTCGGCCTCCTCGCCCACGTCCGGTACGACCTTCTTGGCGGCGTCGGTCGGCGTGGAGGCGCGCAGATCGGCGACGTAGTCGAGCAGCGGCGTGTCGGGCTCGTGCCCGATGGCGGAGACCACCGGCGTGCGGCAGGCGGCGACCGCGCGGACCAGCTGCTCGTCGGAGAACGGCAGCAGGTCCTCGACGCTGCCGCCGCCGCGGGCGACGATGATCACGTCCACGTCGTCCAGCGCGTCGAGCTCCTTGACCGCCTGCACCACCTGCGGGACGGCGTGCACCCCCTGCACGGGGACGTTGCGCACCTCGAAGCGGACGGCGGGCCAGCGGTGCCGCGCGTTCTCCAGCACGTCACGCTCGGCCGCCGACGCGCGTCCGCAGACCAGCCCGACGAGCTGCGGCAGGAAGGGCAGCGGCTTCTTGCGCTCGGGCGCGAACAGCCCCTCCGCGGTCAGCGCCTTCTTCAGCGTCTCCAGCCGCGCCAGCAGCTCCCCGACGCCGACCGGCTTGATCTCGGCGGCCCGCAGGGACAGCTGCCCGCGCGGCGCGTACCACTCCGGCTTGGCGTGCACGACCACGCGCGCGCCCTCGCTCACCACGTCGGCGACCGCGTCGAACACCTGCCGGTAACAGGTCACGCTCACGGAGATGTCGTACGACGGGTCGCGCAGCGTCAGGAACACCACGCCCGCGCCCGGCCGCCGCGAGAGCTGGGTGATCTGCCCCTCGACCCACACGGCGCCGAGCCGGTCGATCCATCCCCCGATGAGCCGCGACACCTCACCGACGGGGATGGGCGTGTCCGCGGACGTGTTCACAGCCATGGCGGCGAGCCTAACGGCACCCACCGACACGGCCGGGGCCCCGAGCGGCGTGGCCCGCGCGCAGGGGTGACGCGATCGGTGCGCCCCGGGCGCGGCCTTACGATGGGTGCCATGACTGCTTCTCCTGGCCGCCGTGTCCTGCTCGCCGCCCCCCGTGGCTACTGCGCGGGTGTGGACCGCGCCGTGATCGCCGTCGAGAAAGCCCTGGAGCAGTACGGCGCTCCGGTGTACGTCCGCCACGAGATCGTCCACAACAAGTACGTCGTGCAGACCCTGGAGAAGAAGGGCGCGATCTTCGTCGAGCGGACGGAGGAGGTCCCGCCGGGGAACATCGTCATGTTCTCCGCGCACGGCGTGGCCCCCGTGGTCCACGAGGAGGCCGCCCGCGGCCGGCTCGCCACCATCGACGCGACCTGCCCGCTGGTCACCAAGGTCCACAAGGAAGCCGTCCGCTTCGCCAACGACGACTACGACATCCTCCTGATCGGCCACGAGGGCCACGAGGAGGTCATCGGCACCTCCGGCGAGGCGCCCGACCACATCCAGCTCGTCGACGGTCCCGAGGACGTCGCCAAGGTGGAGGTCCGCGACCCCTCCAAGATCGTGTGGCTCTCGCAGACCACCCTCTCCGTCGACGAGACGATGGAGACGGTCGAGGCGCTCAAGGAGAAGTTCCCGCAGCTCATCTCCCCGCCCAGCGACGACATCTGCTACGCCACGCAGAACCGTCAGCTCGCGGTGAAGCAGATGGGCGCGGAGGCCGAGCTCGTCATCGTCGTCGGCTCCCGCAACTCCTCCAACTCCAAGCGGCTCGTCGAGGTCGCCAAGCTCGCCGGCTCCCGCGAGGCGTACCTGGTGGACTTCGCGAGCGAGATCGAGGAGTCCTGGCTGGACGGCGTCACCACGGTCGGCGTGACCTCGGGCGCGTCCGTCCCCGAGGTGCTGGTCGAGCAGGTCCTGGAGTGGCTCGCCGAGCGCGGCTTCGGTGACGTGGAGATCGTCAAGGCGGCCGAGGAGTCGATCACCTTCTCGCTGCCGAAGGAGCTCCGCCGCGACCTGCGCGAGGAGGCGGCGACCCTGGTCGCCGAGCGCGGCGGCACGGGCACCGGCGAGGCGTGAGCCGCGCGGGAGCGTGAGCGGCGCGGGGGCGTGGGTTGCCCACCCGCGCCGTCCCGCCGCCTTCCGCCCCGGGTCACCGCGTGACCGTCAGTCGTACGACGTAACGTGGTGCCATGCAGATCTTCGGCGTTGACATCGGCGGTTCGGGCATCAAGGGCGCCCCTGTGGACCTCGACAAGGGCGACCTCGCCCAGGAGCGCTTCAAGGTGCTCACACCGCAGCCGGCCACGCCCGACGGCGTCGCGGACGGCGTGCGCGAGGTCGTGTCGCACTACGGCTGGACCGGGCCGGTAGGCCTGACCTTCCCCGGCGTGGTGACCGGCGGCTCCACCATCCGCACCGCGGCCAACGTCGACAAGGGCTGGATCGACACGGACGCGCGGGCGCTGTTCACGGAGCGGCTCGGCGGCCTGCCGACGACGATCGTCAACGACGCGGACGCGGCGGGCGTCGCCGAGGTGAACTTCGGCGCCGGCCGCGACCGCAAGGGCACGGTCATCCTCCTCACGTTCGGCACGGGCATCGGCAGCGCCCTGTTCATCGACGGCGCCCTCGTGCCCAACACCGAGCTGGGCCACCTGGAGCTGGGCGGGCACGACGCGGAGAAGCGCGCCTCCAGCAAGGCCAAGGACGACCACGAGCTGACGTGGGAGCACTGGGCGCACCGCGTGCAGAAGTACCTCGCGCACGTGGAGATGCTCTTCTCGCCCGAGCTGTTCATCATCGGCGGCGGCGTCAGCCGCAAGTCGGAGAAGTTCCTGCACTTCATCGAGGGCATCAAGGCGGAGATCGTGCCGGCCCAGCTGCAGAACAACGCGGGCATCGTGGGCGCGGCGATGCACGCAGCGAAGGACAACTGACAGACCCGACCCGGACCCGGACCCGGACCCGGACCCGGACCGGGGGCGCCGTGCGGCCCCCGGTCCGCCCGACTCACTCCGCCCGACTCACCCCGTCCGGTCACCCTTCCGGCGCCTGCGCACCAGCCGGACCCGGCGCACGATCACGATGACACCCGCCACCAGCGTGCCGCCGTAGAGCCATCCGGCCTGGGTGGCGAGCGCGGTGAACAGGCCCATCAGGCGCCCGGCGGTCCCGCCGCCCCCGTCGGCGACGGGCAGCAGGCCCACGGCGAAGGCGATCGGCAGCACCACGGGCGCGGTGAGCACGTCGCCCCCGCGCACCCACAGCGCGGTCAGCACGCACACGGCGAGGAACAGCACGCCGTACACGGTGAGGGACGCGCCCGACAGCGCCTCGTCGAGGGCGCCGAGGAGCAGCATCAGCGCCCCGCTGAAGAGTCCCGCGCCGAGCCCGGTGAGCCGGGGTCTGCGCGAGCGCGGCTGCGGACGGGCCGCGCCCTGCGGCCGCGTCGCCCCCGAAGGACCGTGCCCCGGACGGCGTACGTCCCCCGGCGGGCGGCGGCGGGCCTGCGGCGGCAGGGGCGCGCGCGGCGTGCCGCGGCGTGCTCCGGGCTGCTGAGGTCGTGTCCTGTGCTGCTCCACTGCACCAACTTAGGTCTGTTTATGTGCAGAATCCCCCCTGGGACACGCCGGACGGGGGTCGTTGTGCAGAGCTTGCCCAGGTGTTCGACACGGCCACCGGTCCGGGCGCCGACACGCCGTAGACTGGTGGATCGGCCGCCCGGCCTCACGCCCACTCACGTACGGGAAGACGCAACGTGTCGCTCACGATCGGAATCGTCGGTCTGCCGAATGTCGGCAAGTCGACCCTTTTCAACGCCCTGACCAAGAACGACGTGCTGGCGGCCAACTACCCGTTCGCCACGATCGAGCCCAACGTGGGCGTGGTGGGCGTCCCCGACGCGCGCCTGACCAAGCTGGCTGAGATCTTCTCCTCGCAGCGGGTGCTGCCGGCCACCGTCGACTTCGTCGACATCGCCGGCATCGTCCGGGGCGCGTCCGAGGGCGAGGGCCTGGGCAACAAGTTCCTCGCGAACATCCGCGAGTCCGACGCGATCTGCCAGGTCATCCGCGCCTTCAAGGACGAGAACGTCGTCCACGTCGACGGCAAGGTCTCGCCGAAGGACGACATCGAGACGATCAACACCGAGCTGATCCTCGCCGACCTCCAGACCATCGAGAAGGTCCTGCCGCGCCTCCAGAAGGAGTCGCGGATCAAGAAGGACATCGGGCCGAAGGTCAAGGCGGTCGAGGAGGCGAAGGAGATCCTGGAGAAGGGCGACACGCTCTTCGGCCAGGGCATCGTCCAGGGCTCGGAGCGTGCCGAGCTCCTGCACGACCTGCACCTGCTCACCACCAAGCCGTTCCTCTACGTCTTCAACGTCGACGAGGACGAGCTGACGGACGACGACTTCAAGAACGAGCAGCGCGCGCTGGTCGCCCCCGCGGAGGCGATCTTCCTCAACGCCAAGCTGGAGCAGGACCTCGCCGAGCTCGACGAGGCGGACGCCATGGAGCTCCTGGAGTCGGTCGGCGCGACCGAGCCCGGCCTCGCGACGCTGGCCCGCGTCGGCTTCGACACCCTCGGCCTCCAGACCTACCTGACGGCAGGCCCCAAGGAGTCCCGCGCCTGGACCATCAAGAAGGGCGCCACCGCCCCCGAGGCCGCCGGAGTCATCCACACCGACTTCCAGAAGGGCTTCATCAAGGCGGAGGTCATCTCCTTCGACGACCTGGTCGCCACCGGCTCGGTCGCCGAGGCCCGCGCCAAGGGCAAGGCCCGCATGGAGGGCAAGGAGTACGTCATGCAGGACGGCGACGTGGTGGAGTTCCGCTTCAACGTGTAGTCGCGTTTTCGCCACGGCGCCCTTGCCGAATGTGCAGGTCAAGAGGGTCTGACTCGTCCGAGTCGGCCCTCTTGACCTGTTTCCGGGCTGGGACGGTGCTGGGCTTTCTGCCGGATCGTCACGCGCTCAGCCTCGCTCCAGGAGGCCGGCAGTGGTACGTTATTTGGTACCACTTGAACAGAGGGGGCAGTCCATGTCGATCACTGCGAGCGAAGCCCGTAAGGCCCTCTTTCCGCTGATCAAGAAGGTCAATGACGACCACGAGGCCATCGAGATCGTCTCCAAGCATGGCAACGCCGTACTTGTCTCGGCCGAGGACTACGCGGCGCTGCGCGAGGGTTCGTACCTGCTGCGCTCGCCTGCGAATGCGCGCCGCCTGCTCAAGGCTTACGAGAATGCCCTGGGCAACATCAATGTGTCGGAGCGTGAGCTGATCGATCCGGGGCCGGCAGATTCTGGTGCGGGTGACCGGTGAGGCTCGTCTTCGAGGATCAGGGCTGGGAGGACTACACGTCCTGGCTCAAGCACGACCGCACAATGCTCGCTCGGATCAACAAGCTCATCGAAGACGTCAAGCGTGATCCTTTCACGGGGATCGGCAAGCCTGAGCCGCTCAAGTATCACCTGCCTGGGGCGTGGTCACGGCGGATCGACGACGAGCACCGCCTTGTCTACCTGGTCACCGACAGGGAGATCGTGATTCTCGCGGCCCGCTATCACTACTGACCGAGGGGCTCCGCCGAGTCTGCCCCTTCGCCCTTGCCGCGCCGGACCGTCGCCGAAGGTTCTGGCGCGGTGTCAGCCGCCGTCCCTGCCGACCTGCTCCACAGGTGGGTTGAGGGTCGCGGTGATCGCAGGGGTCAGGGGGTGTCCGGCCAGGACGTGGCGGACGGCGTCGAGGGGGACGGGGCGTTCGTAGTAGTCCTCGAAGTGGGCCTGGACGGCCTCGGGGGAGCGGTCCGTCAGAAGACGGAAGAGGAAGCCGGAGCCGTCCGGGTCCTCGCTGCCGGCCGGGAAGGCGAGGGCCGAGCCGGTGCGCCAGGCCGTGTCGCCGGTCTCCCGCCACAGGCAGACGGTGGCCCGGAGGACGTCCACCCCCTCGTCGTGGAAGGCCGGCTCGTCCAGGAGCGGCCGTAGCGCCGTGGGCACGTCGTCGACGAGGCCGGGCCAGAGCTGCTCGTCATCGGTCCCGTACGGACTCATCCGCGACTCGTGGTCGAAGCCGCGTATGAGCACCCCGGCCGAAGTGAACAGGACGGCGTAGTCGTCCCCCGAGCCGTTGTCCATCAGGGCCGCCTCGACGCCGGGTCCCCAGGCGGCGTCGAAGGTGTACTGGCAGAACCGCGGATCGTCGCCGATCGTCGCGTCCAGGACGGCCAGTGCGCGCAGATGGGCACGGAGTCGCTCGGGGTCGGGGAGGAGGGCGGCGGTCTCGTGCGCAGTGATCACGGACCCATTGAAGCGGCTCGCGGCGGCCCTGCGCAGCGCCCACAGGACGATGTCCGTCACGGTCGTCACGAGCAGCAGTACCAGGCAGCAGGCGAGACCGATCAGGCCGGCCACCATCCAGTAGATCGGAAGCCAGTCCATGCACTGGACCTGCTGCCGGGTGCAGCCGCTCTGCGGGGGAAGCGGCGCCGACGGCATCGTGAGCCCCTTGGCGAAGAGGAGCACCGAGACGACCATCGCGGCGGACACCACGCTCCACCGGACCCACCGCGGTCTCCACCATGCCAGCGTCCACCCGACGACGGTCACCGCCGGCAGGATCCACGTGTAGCCGTCGGTCAGCCCCACACGGCACCGCTTTGCGCCATCGGGGTCCGGCCGGTCTGCCGCTGCGTGACGTGGTCGCCCATGGCGGGCAACCCTACCCAGGGGCGGCGGCACCCCCGCGGTCAGACCCCGCTGTCGCGCGGTGGGGTCAGGGTGGTGAGGTCCAGGGTGACGGCGAACGGCACGGGGCGCTTCAGGCTGTCCCGGAAGGAGCCCGCCGACGCCGGGGCCATGAGCGTCGTGGTGAGGGAGGCATCCAGTCCGGCAGCGCGGTCATGGCACCACGGTAGCGACTTCGCGGAACCCTTCGCGGGCGCCGGACGGCTCGCGGGCTCCGCGGGCTCCGCGGGGTTCCGCGGTGAAAGGATGCCCGGGACACGGTGAGGGGGTCCGGGGGCGTATGGGGCGCAGTGAGCGGGAGGCGGTCGGGCGCGGGGAGCGGTTGTACCGGGCCGCGGGCGCGGTCGTCGCCGATCACGAACGGGCCGTGGACGCCGTACGGACCGCGCTGAAGCCGCTGTACGACGACCTCGCCGCGCGGGAGCTCGACGGCATTCCGGTGGCCCGGCTGAAGGAGGCCACCGGCGGGCGGCTGCGGCTCGGGGAGGTCGAGCGGGCCGGGTTCCGCACGGTGGGGGATGTGCTGGAGGCGGGGCCGTACCGGCTGCGGCAGATTCCCGGAGTCGGCGCGCAGACCGCCGACCAGGCGGTCGCCGCGGCCCGCCGCATGGCCGAGGCGGCCCGCGACGCCGTCGCCGTGCACATCGACGTCGACCGTCCCGAACCGCGCACCACCGCCCTGGTCGTGGCGTTGCACGTGCTGGTGGAGGCCGGACCCGAGGCGCGCCGGGCCGTCGACGCCGCCGCCACGCTCGCCGCGCGCCTCGGGCCGCTGCTGGCCGACGCCGCGCCCGCCGCCGGACGGCTGCGGATGCTGCTGGCGGGCCGCGCCGGGCGCGAGCGCGCGCCGGCCGCCCTCGCCGCCGTGCGCGAGCTGACGGCGCGGGCCGAGCGGGCGGGTGTGCCGGAGCTGATCGCGCAGGCGTCCGTGGACCTGCTGCGCGGCCCCGCGAGCGAGGTCGCGGCGCTGGTCGACTTCGAGCTGCGGTCCGCCGAGTACTACGGCCTGCTCGCCGAGGTCTCCGCGCGGACCCCGGACCCGGCCGCGGCGGAGGGCCATCTGCCCGGCGAGGTCGCCGAGCGTGTCCGGGCCCAGCCGCTCGACGACACCCGGCGCCGGGTCTCGCTCCGCGGCTACCAGGCGTTCGGCGCCCGCTTCGCCCTGGCGCAGCGCCGGGTGATCCTCGGCGACGAGATGGGGCTCGGCAAGACCGTGCAGGCCATCGCCGCCCTCGCGCACCTCGCCCCGCGGGGCCGCGGCCGCTTCCTGGTGGTCTGCCCGGCCGGCGTGCTCATCAACTGGACCCGTGAGGTCGAGGCCCGCAGCACGCTGCGGGTGCTGCCGCTGCACGGCCCCGCACGGCAGGAGGCGTACGCCGACTGGTGGGAGCACGGCGGGGTCGGCGTCACCACCTTCGACGCCCTGCGCGGCTTCGCGCCGCCCGCGGAGGGCGAGTTGGACATGCTCGTGGTCGACGAGGCCCACTACGTCAAGAACCCGGCGGCCCGGCGCTCGCTGGCCGTCGCCGCGTGGGCCGGGGCCTGCGAGCGCGTCCTGTTCCTCACCGGCACCCCGATGGAGAACCGGGTCGCGGAGTTCCGCAGCCTGGTGCGGATCCTGCGGCCCGAACTGGCCGACTCCGTGGGCGAGTCGGACGGCACGGCCGGGTCCACCGCGTTCCGCAGGGCCGTCGCCCCCGTGTACCTGCGCCGCAACCAGCAGGACGTCCTCAGCGAACTCCCCGCGCTCCAGCACACCGACGAGTGGGAGGAGTTGAGCGCCTCCGACGAGGACGCCTACGGCGAGGCGGTGCGGGCCGGGAACTTCATGGCGATGCGCCGGGCGGCGTACGCCCGTCCGGAGAAGTCGGCGAAGCTCCAGCGGCTGCGCGAGATCGTCGAGGAGGCCGCCGCGAACGGGGCGAAGGTCGTGGTCTTCTCCGCCTTCCGGGACGTCCTGGCGGCGGCCCTGGGCGCGCTGACCGAGGGGAGCGCCGGCGCCGCCGCGGTGCACGGCCCGCTGCACGGCGGGGTTCCGCCCGCGCGCCGCCAAGGGGTGGTCGACACGTTCACGGCGGCCGTCGGCCACGCGGTGCTGCTCGCCCAGATCGAGGCGGGCGGCGTGGGGCTGAACCTCCAGGCCGCCTCCGTGGTCGTGCTCTGCGAGCCGCAGATCAAGCCCACCCTGGAACATCAGGCCGTGGCCCGCGCCCACCGGATGGGCCAGGTCCGCCCGGTGCGGGTGCACCGGCTGCTCGCCGTGGGCGGCGTCGACGAGCGGATGGTGCGGATGCTGGAGAACAAGGCCCGCCTGTTCGACGCCTACGCCCGGCGCAGCGAGGTCGCCGAGTCCACGCCCGACGCCGTCGACATCTCCGATCCCGCCCTGGTGCGCCGCATCGTCGAGGAGGAACAGGCCCGGCTGAACGGCGGCCGGTAGGGGGCGGGCAGGGGGCTTCTCGGGCGGTCGCCAGGGGGCGTCTCAGGGGGCCGCCGTCGTGCCCCCCGCCCCCGCCGCCCCCGCTG
>NZ_LAVA02000056.1 GCF_000974985.2 Streptomyces mangrovisoli
TCGACCCGATTTCCTCGGTGCTTTCCAGGTTTCCGCTCTCGCGTTTCCCTTTCCGGCGGTTCCGACTTTATCAGGGTTTCTCCGTCTCCTTGACCACCGTCTCGAACACATGCACAGGCACGCAGAAGACGACCCAAGGATTTGGATCTGACAAGTTGGATGCTGCTCAGGAAGCGCGCTTGATCGCGCTGCTCATCCTCAAGCAGGAGTACGACTGTACACGGGGCGACAGAGGGCATGCAAATCCATTAGGCTAGTGGTCTAGACCACGGATCGGGATCACTCGTGCGGAAACGGGACTTCCCATGACATACCCTGCTGCACAGTGCGCCGTCCGGGACTGGTTAGTGACGGCCCATGTACAACTCCACCCCTGGGAGGCTTCCCATGACCACCGTGACGTCGCCGCTGGCAGGTCGCGCCATCGGACTGGCCGCAGTGCCCGATCCTGTCTTCGCCGGGGCCATGGTCGGCCCGGGTACGGCGATCGACCCGGTGCGTGAGCCCTCCGAGGCCGTCGCGCCCGTGGACGGAGTCGTCGTCTCCCTCCACCCGCACGCCTTCGTCGTGGTCGACTCCGAGGGGCACGGTGTCCTCACCCACCTCGGCATCGACACCGTTCAGCTCAACGGCGAAGGCTTTGAGTTGCTCGTGAACAAGGGGGACACCGTCACGCGCGGCCAGAGCGTCGTGCGCTGGGACCCTGTCGCCGTCGAGGCCGCCGGCAAGTCCCCGGTCTGTCCGGTCGTGGCGCTGGAGGCCACGGCCGACTCCCTCGGCGGACTCCGTGAGGACGGCGACGTGAAGTCCGGCGACGAGCTGTTCACCTGGCAGTGATCTCTGCCTGCCTTACCTGCTTGAACTGGCGCTGAGGCCATCGCCGTCCTAGGACGGTCAGTAGGAGAAAACCGCGGCGGGGCCCGCCGCACTATCGGAGACGGGTGAGATGGAGACAACGCTGCGAGGCGTCGGCGTGAGCCACGGTGTGGCGATCGGCGAGGTTCGGCATATGGGAACGGCCGTGCTCGAGCCGCCGGCCAAGCAGATCCCGGCGGAGGACGCGGAGCGCGAACAGGGCCGCGCCCGCCAGGCAGTGGACGCCGTCGCCGCCGATCTGATGGCGCGGGGCAATCTGGCCGGGGGCGAGGCACAGGCAGTGCTCGAGGCGCAGGCCATGATGGCCCAGGACCCCGAGCTGATCGCGGACGTGGACCGGCGCATCGCCGTCGGCAGCACGGCCGAGCGCGCCGTGTACGACGCGTTCGCCGCCTACCGGGACCTGCTCGCCGGCGCCGGTGAGTACCTGGCCGGCCGGGTGGCCGACCTCGACGACGTGCGCAACCGCATCGTCGCGCGCCTGCTGGGCGTGCCCATGCCGGGTGTGCCGGACAGCGACGAGCCGTACGTCCTGGTGGCCCGGGATCTGGCGCCGGCCGACACGGCGCTGCTGGACCCGACCCTGGTGCTCGGTTTTGTCACCGAGGAGGGCGGGCCGACGAGCCACAGCGCGATCCTGGCGCGGGCGCTCGGCGTGCCGGCCGTGGTCGCCATGCCGGGTGCCGGCGAGCTCGCCGAAGGCACCGTGATCGCCGTGGACGGCAGTTCCGGCGAGATCTTCGTGACCCCGAGCGAGGAGAAGAAGGCCGAGCTTCAGGCGGCCGCCGCGGAGCGCAAGGCCGCGCTGGCCGCCTCGACCGGTCCGGGCGCCACCTCCGACGGGCACAAGGTGCCGCTGCTGGCCAACGTAGGCGGACCGGCGGACGTGCCGGCCGCGGTCGAGGCGGGCGCCGAGGGCGTGGGCCTGTTCCGTACCGAGTTCCTGTTCCTCGACGACAGCAAGACCGCGCCGTCGGAGGAGAAGCAGGTCGAGGCGTACCGCCAGGTTCTCGAGGCGTTCCCCGAGGGCCGTGTCGTGGTGCGGGTGCTGGACGCCGGTGCGGACAAGCCGCTGGACTTCCTGACCCCCGCCGACGAGCCGAACCCGGCGCTCGGCGTGCGCGGTCTGCGGACGCTCCTGGACCACCCCGAGGTGCTGCGCACGCAGCTCACCGCGCTCGCGAAGGCCGCGGAGGGCCTGCCGGTGCACCTCGAGATCATGGCCCCGATGGTGGCGGACCGTACCGACGCGAAGGCGTTCGCGGACGCGTGCCGCGAGGCCGGGCTGCAGGCGAAGTTCGGCGCGATGGTGGAGATCCCGTCGGCGGCCCTGCGGGCGCGTTCGATCCTTCAGGAGGTCGAGTTCCTGTCCCTGGGGACGAACGACCTGGCGCAGTACACCTTCGCCGCGGACCGTCAGGTCGGCGCGGTGTCCCGGCTCCAGGACCCGTGGCAGCCCGCGCTGCTCGACCTGGTGGCGCTGTCCGCGGAGGCCGCCAAGGCCGAGGGCAAGAGCTGCGGTGTGTGCGGTGAGGCCGCGTCCGATCCGCTGCTCGCGTGTGTGCTGACGGGTCTGGGTGTCACCTCCCTGTCGATGGGTGCGGCGTCGCTGCCCTACGTCCGGGCGTCGCTCGCCAAGTACACGCTCGCGCAGTGCGAGCGTGCGGCGGCCGCCGCTCGTGCGGCGGACAGCGCCCAGGAGGCGCGCGCCGCGGCTCAGGCGGTGCTGTCCGGCGAGTAGCCGGCCGGGGCCCGGCATCCGGGCTGTGTTGTCAGGGGCGTCCCACCCTCGGGTGGGGCGCCCCTTTCCTTTCTGTCCTTGTGGCGTCCCTCAGTGGCGGTGTCCTGGTGCGGGGTCGGGTCGGCCGAGGTCGGGCGGGACGCAGTAGTCGACGCCCGACTCGGGTGCGATGAGGTCTCCCGATTCGATGTCGGTGCAGTAGGCGTCGAAGACCTCGCCCGCGGTGAGCGGCGCGAGGCCGCCGGTACGCAGCCGCCAGCCGTAGACCAGGTCCGTGGTGCCCGGGGTGGTGGTGCGCATGACGAGGCCGCCGGGGCTGTGGGTGGCGAGGCCCAGGGCGAGGACGGTGGTGAGTTCGAGGGCTTCGGTGTCGTCGAGTTCGTGGGTGCCGTCGTCGCGTCCGTCGGACTGGAGGACGGCGACGAGGGTCTCGGGGGCGCCCGTGACGGAACAGACCAGGTGCCGGTGGCCGGTCCTGGCGGTGTCGAGGATGCGGGCGAGGAGGTCGGCGGCGCGGGTGAAGGCGGCACGGCCGATGTCCTCGCCGCAGGTGGCGCAGGGGCCGAGGCGGGCGAGCAGGGTGGTCGCGTACTCCCAGGTGGCCTGGCGGACGGCTTCGTCGATCAGGTCGGGCAGGAGGGCGGCCAGTGGCCTCCCGTCGTAGGGGACGCTGGGGCCGGTGGTCGCGATCTCGGCGGTGTAGCGGGTGCGGGTGGTCGGGGTGTCTGGGTCGAGGCCGGTGTCCGCGCAGTAGGAGGCGTACTCCTCGGGGTCGAAGAGGGCGACGGTGGTGTGGCTGCCCTGGGATGCGCGGGTCTTGAGGAGTGCCTCGACCTGCCGGAGGTAGGTGAGGTGGTCGTCGAAGGTGAAGCTGCGGTAGCGGCGCATGGCCCGGAAGTCGTGTTCGTCGGTGAGCAGGCCGATGGTGCCGGCGATCTCGCGGTGCAGTACGCGCCGCATGGTGCGGTGGTCGGTGTGCGCCATGTCTTTCCCCCTGTGCGCGGTCGATCAGTGCTCACTCACCGTAACCGGGGGCACTGACAACGCTGTCGTCCGGAGCCGGGAGCGGACCAGTCGGTGCTGGATCAGGCAGGTCACGGCGATGCCCGCGCCGAACGCGGTCCAGCCGACGGGGCCGGTGCCGAGGGCGGCGGTGACCGCGAGGGGGCCGACGCTGCGCTGGGTGGACTGGGCGAGTCCGTGGACGCCGAGGTAGGCGCCCTGGGCGTGGTCCGGGGCGAGGGCGAGGGAGAGTTCCCACGAGACGGTGGCGTGCAGCATCTCCGCGAGGGTGAAGGAGACGGCCGCGGCGACGAGGAACGGCGTGACGGTGGTGGCGGGGCCGTTCGCGGCGAGCGCCATCGCAGCGCCGCCCAGGGCGAACATCGCGGAGAGCGGGAGGAGCAGCGCGCGGGCGGCCGCGGTGGTGGTGCCGTAGCGGGCCACGGGCACCTGGAGGAGCACCACCATCACGTTGTTGAGGACCATCAGCAGAGGTGCGAGGCCGTGCGGTGCCGTGGGGCTGTGGGCGATCGCCAGGGGCAGTCCGACCTTGAAGACCGCGTCGTCGAGGAAGAGGACGGTGTCGGTGGCGACGTAGGCCAGGTAGGCGCGGTCGCGCCAGGGGGTGGTGGCGGGGGTCGTGGGGGCGGGGTCGTCGGAGGTGGCCACGGTGCGGGTGGGTGAGGAGGGTTCGCCGCAGCGCAGGGTGAGCAGTGCCACGGCGACGAACGAGACGGCGTCCCCGGTCAGCAGCCAGCTGTACACCGTGGTCGTGCCGACGGTGAGGGCTGCCGCGGCGGCGAGGCCGCCCAGGGCCCAGCCGGCGTTGGCGGCGGTGCGGGTGACCGCTTGGTAGCGGACGCGGTCGGGTCCGGCGACACGGGCGGCGTAGAGCTTGGTGAGGATGTTGGCTGCGCGGTCGCCCAGGCTGCCCAGGGCCGAGAGGGCGATGAGCGGGACGTAGGCATGGGTGGTGAGCAGGCCGAACGAGGCGATGGCGCGCACGAGTTGCAGGGCGATCAGCACGCGGGTGAGCGGGAACCGGTCGGCGAGGCGCCCGCCGAGGGGGGCGCCGGCGATGCCGATGGCTCCGGAGACGGCGGCGAGGGTGCCGACCTGGGCGACGGAGAAGTGGCTGACGTAGGTGAAGTAGAGGACCGAGACGGCGGCCCACAGGCCGCTTCCGCTGCGGTCGACGAGGGCGATGACGAGCATTCTGCGTCCGTCGCGGCCTCCTGGGACGCGTTCGGCCCATGCGGTGGCTCGGTGCGTCGTCCTCACGGCTCCCCTTGTCGTTCGGTTGTCGTGCTCGGTTGTGGTGCTCGCCTTGTTCGTGCGGTGTCGTGCTCGCCCGACCACTTGCCGGTGATTATGTATTGATACATAATCAGTAACGTGGCAGCACAATATGCGATCAGTGGTACGACGGCCAAGGGGATTTCCGCGTCCGTCGAACGAGGCGTGTCCGAGGGCGTGTTGGCGCCGGGGGCCACGCTGCCTCCGGTGCGGCGGCTGGCGGACGAACTGGGGGTGAGTCCCGGGACGGTCGCGACGGCGTACAAGGAGCTGCGCGCGCGGGGCATCGTGGTGACGCGCGGGCGGGGCGGCACGGTGGTGGCGCCGGCCTCGGCCGTGGCGTCCCGCCGCCCGCCCAAGGTGCCGCCCGGGCTGCGCGACCTGGCCGGCGGCCACCCGGATCCGGCGCTGCTGCCGTTGATGGTGCCGCCGTCGCGCCTCTCCCCCGCCCGCTCCCACCGCTCCACGCCCCGCCTGGCCCGGCTCGAGGAAGCGGTGCGGGAGTGGCTGCGGCCCGACGGGATCCCGGTGGAGCACGTCACCTTCGCGCACGGTGCTCTGGATCTCATCGGCCGGCTGCTGTCCGTGGAGCTGCGCCCGGGAGACGCCGTCGCCGTCGAGGACCCCGGCTACCACCACCTGCTCGACCTGGTCACCGCGCTGGGGCTGCGCATGGTGCCGGTCGCGGTGGACGAGGAGGGGATGCACCCGGACGCGCTGCGTCAGGCCCTGCGGGCGGGGGCGCGGGCCGTCGTCCTGAGCCCCCGCGCTCAGAATCCGTACGGAGGCTGCTTCTCGGAGGAGCGGCGCGACGCGCTCGCCGTCGTCCTCGCGGAGGAGCCGGACGTGCTCCTCGTGGAGAACGACCACGCGTCGGCCGTGGCGGACGCTCCTCTGTGGACGCTGACCGGTGCCGGCCGGACGCGCTGGGTGCACGTGCGCACGGTGAGCAAGTTCCTCGGCACCGACCTGCGCTGGGCCGCGGCGGCCTGCGACCCGGTCACGCTGGCCCGCCACGACGGGCGGATGCTGCTGACCTCGGGCTGGGTCAGCCATCTCTTGCAGGAGACGGTCCTCGGGCTGCTCTGCGACGCGGACACGCGCGCGTTGGTGGCACGCGCGCGGGAGACGTACGCGCTGCGCCGGGCGGCGCTCCTGCTCCGGCTGCGGGAGCACGGCATCGAGGCGCACGGAGCGAGCGGGATGAACCTCTGGGTGCCCGTGCGGGACGAGTCCGCCGTGGTGAACGGGTTGCGTTCGCACGGCTGGTGGGTGGCGGCGGGAGCCCGGTTCCGGCTGGCCGCCGGGCCCGGGGTGCGGATCTCGGCCGCCGAACTGGATCCGGCGGACGCGATCCGGCTGGCCGCGGTCTTCGCGGCGGTGCTCGACGAGTCCCAGGCGACGTACGGGGGGTGACGGGCCCCAAGGGGGAGCCCGTCACCGCAGGGGAGCCGCCCGTCAGGCGCGCTTGCGGGCCAGGTCCTCGTAGAAGCGCAGCAGCTCCAGGTTGTCGATGGAGCCGGGGTTGACCGCCTTCTCCAGCGGGGTGCCCTGGAGCAGCCGCTTGACGGGGACCTCGATGCGCTTGCCCGTGAGAGTGTGCGGGACCCCGGGCACCTCGATGACCTCGTCGGGGACATGGCGCGGGGAGAGCTGCTCGCGGATGGTCCGCTTGATGCGGTCCAGGAGGGCTTCGTCGAGGACGGCGCCGGGCGCCAGGTGCACGAACAAGGGCATCCAATAGCCGCCGTCGGGCTGCTCGATGCCGATGACCAGGGATTCCTTGATCTCGGGGAGTCGCTCGACGGCCTCGTAGATGTCGGCCGAACCCATCCGCACGCCCTGGCGGTTGAGCGTGGAATCGGAACGGCCGTGGATGATCACGGAGCCGCGTGAGGTGATCGTGATCCAGTCGCCGTGGCGCCACACGCCGGGAAACATGTCGAAGTAGCTGTCGTGGTAGCGGCTGCCGTCGGGGTCGTTCCAGAAGTGGATCGGCATGGACGGCATCGGGTTGGTCACCACGAGCTCGCCGACCTCGTCGATCACCGGCTGCCCGCTCGCGTCCCAGGACTGGAGGTCGGTGCCCAGGCAGGCGGCCTGGAGTTCACCGATGTGGACCGGGAGCGTGGGGACGGCTCCGGCGAAGCACGAGCAGACGTCGGTGCCGCCGCTGACGGAGGCGATCCAGAGGTCCTCGCGCACCTCGTCGTGGAGCCAGCGGAACCCGTCGGGCGGCAGCGGCGAACCGGTGGTGGCGACGCAGCGCACGGCGGAGAGGTCGAAGTCGCGCCCGGGGTGCACCCCCGCCTTGCGGCACGCCATGACGTACGCCGCCGACGTGCCGTACAGGGTGGCGCCGGTGCGCTCGGCGACGCGCCACTGGGCGCCGGTGTCCGGGTAGCCGGGGCTGCCGTCGTACAGGACGATCGTGGTGCCCGTGAGCAGGCCGGAGACGAGGAAGTTCCACATCATCCAGCCGGTCGACGTGTACCAGAAGAAACGGTCCTCGGGGCCCAGGTCGCAGTGCAGGCCGAGCTGTTTGAGGTGTTCCACGAGGATGCCGCCCTGGGACTGCACGATCGCCTTGGGCAGACCGGTCGTGCCCGAGGAGTAGAGCACCCACAGGGGGTGGTCGAAGGGCACGGCCTCGAAGACGGGCTCGACGTCGCCGGCCGTCAGGGCGGACCACTCCAGGGCGCCCTCAGGGGCATCGCTGCCCAGCAGCGGGATGTGCACGACGGCGCGCAGGGTGGGCAGCTCCCGGCGCAGTTCGGCGACGACGTCGCGGCGGTCGTGCTCCTTGCCGCCGTAGCGGTAGCCGTCGACGGTGAACAGGACGACCGGCTCGACCTGCTGGAACCGGTCCAGGACGCTGCGGGCGCCGAAGTCGGGCGCGCAGGAGGTCCACACGCCGCCGACGGCGGCCGTGGCCAGCAGGGCGACGACGGCCTGGGGAACGTTCGGCAGGTAGCCGCTGACGCGGTCGCCGGGGCGGACGCCGAGGGTGCGCAGTTCGGCGGCGAGGGAGGCCACCTGGCGGCGCAGCTCGGACCAGCTGACCGGGCGCGGCTCGTGGGTCTCGTCGACGTGCAGGAGGGCCGGTTCGTCGGCGCGGGTCTCGGCGGCGCGCAGGGCGTGCTCGGCGTAGTTGAGGGTGGCGCCGGGGAACCATTCCGCGCCGGGCATCGAGCGCTTGCCGAGCACGCGCGCGTAGGGGCTCGTGAACCGTACGCCGAACCATTCCGTGACGGCTTTCCAGAACGCCTCGGGCTCGTCGACGGACCAGCGGTGCAGCGCCGGGTAGCCGCCGTCGGCTGGGGCTCCGTGGTGCTCGGCGGTCCATGCCTGGAACCGGGTGATCTGTGCCTGGGCGATTCGCTCCGGATCCGGCTGCCACAGGGGCGTCGCGTTCTCGGTGGACATGGGGCGGCTCCAGCGGTGTGCGCTTGGTGGGCGTCGTCCGCGCACGGGCTGGGATGTGCGCGTGACACGGTGACACGGACGATGCCATGTGATCGACTTCTGCACCAGGGCGCGCTCCACATAGTCCCTGACGTGAATATGTGCCCCTGCCATGGGTGAACGGCAGTTGAACGAAGCCCCCATGCGTGACGGGCAGTGGCAGGGTGAGCAGCATGGACGGTCGTGACCTGGTGCGTTCGGTGAAGTGGGTCGGCTCCGCGGGGGCGGCGCAAGGCCTGCGCTCGGTGCGGGCCGCCTGGCGCCGGAGGCGCGCCGACGCGGCCGGGCTGCCCGCCCGGGGCGCCGAGCGCGCGCGGGTGCCCGGACCCGTCCGGGAGGCGGAGCCGGGGCCCGGGGGCGGCGTGATCCGCTTCAACCGGTCCGAGCTGCGCATCACCGTCGCGGTGAACGGGGCCGTCTTCTGGGGCTGGGACGGAGCCGCTCCGGAGCCGTCGTACGCGCTCGCGGGGCGGTGCCCGGAGCCGGACCCGCGGGCCGCGCTGGAGCCCGACAAGGACGGCGGCTGGCGGGTGGTGGCCGAACGGGTGACGGTCGTGGTCTCCCGGCACGGCGCGGTCGAGGTCACCACGCCCGGGGGCGTGGTGCTGCGCCGCGATCTGCCGCCGCGCTGGTTCGAGCCCGTCGACGGCGGTACGGCGCGCTGGCAGCAGCGTTCGGAGGTGGCGGCCGACGCACGCTTCTTCGGGCTCGGCGGGCGCGCCTCGGGGCCCAGGCTGCGCGACGGCAGCCACCGCCTGTGGAACACCGACCCCGGCCGGCCGCTCGGCCCCGGGGACGATCCGCTGCACATCACGATGCCGGTGCAGCTGGTCGTCGCCGACGCGGCGACCCACCTGGTGTTCCACGACACCTCCTGGGACGGCTCGGTGACGCTGCGGGAGGGCGTGGAGGGCGAAGGTTCCGGACACGACAGACCGGGCTCGTGCGTCGTGCGGATGGAGGGCGGGCCGCTGCGCTGCTGGGTGATCGTGGGCACCCCCGCGCGCGTGCTGCTCGTGTGGGCGTCCCTGACGGGTGCACCGGCGCTGCCGCCCGCCTGGGCCCTGGGCCATCACCACGCGCACTCGGGGCTCGGCGGCGAGCAGGACGTCCGGCGGACCGTGGCGGGGCATCAGGAGCACTCCCTGCCGCTCGACGCGGTGCATCTGGACATCGGTCACCAGGAGGACCACCAGGCGTTCACCGTCGACCAGGAGCGCTTCCCGAAGCTGGCGACGCTGGCGGAGGAGCTGCGCCGGGACGGGATCCGGCTGGTGTCGGCCGTCGACCCGGCCGTGAAGGCGGTGCCGGGCCATGCGGTGTACGACGCCGGGACGGCCCAGGACGCGTTCGTCCGGGACGCCTCGGGGCGGCTCACGGAAGGCGTCGTACGGGCCGGGGATTCGGTGTTCCCGGACTTCACGCACGCGCGGGTGCGCGCGTGGTGGGGCGGGCTGTACGAGGAGCGGCTCGCGCACGGGTTCGCCGGCTTCCGGCACGACATGAACGAGCCGACGTCCTTCACCGCCTTCGGTGAGTCCACACTCCCGCGGTCGGCCCGGCACTCCCTGGAGGGGCGCGGCGGCGACCACCGGGAGGCGCACAACGTGTACGCCCTGTGCATGGCCAGGGCGGCGCACGAGGCGCTGTGCGCGCTGGTGCCGCAGGAGCGGCCGCTCGTCCTGTCCCGCTCCGGCTGGGCGGGGATGCAGCGCTACGGCGGCGCGCTCTCGGGCGCCGTAGAACCGGGCTGGCCGGGGCTGCGCGCCGCGCTGTCACTGGTGCTGGGGCTCGGGTTGTGCGGAGTGCCGTACTCCGGTCCGGACATCGGCGCTCTCGACGGCGCCGCGTCGCCGGAGCTGTATGTGCGCCGGCTCCAACTCGGCGCGCATCTGCCGCTGCTGCGCACCCACGCGCGGGTGCGCGCGGGACGCGGGGAGCCGTGGGAGTTCGGCCCCGAGGCGCTCGGGCACGCGCGCGTGGCGCTCACGCAACGGCGGCGCCTGCTGCCGTACTTGATGACGCTCGCCCATCTCGCGCGGCGCACCGGGGCGCCCTATGCGCGGCCTCTGTGGTGGCACACGCCGGAGGACCGGGCGCTGCGCGCGTGCGAGGACGCGTTCCTGCTGGGCGACTGCCTGCTGGTGGCGCCGGTGCTGTCGCCCGGCGTGGACCGGCGCGCGGTGCAACTGCCGCGCGGCCAGTGGTACGACACGACGACGGAGCGGATGTACGAGGGTCCGGCGCAGGTGGTGCTCGACGCTCCTCTGTCGCGGATCCCCGTGCTCGCGCGCGCGGGTTCCGTCGTCCCGGTCCGCGGGGAGGACGGCGGCCTGGAGCTGGAGGTGTGGGCGCCCGCGCGCGGGCGCACCGGAGGCGGCCTGCTCGTTCCGGACGGGGGCGACGGCTGGGAGGAGCCGGAGATCGAGCGCTACGTCACCCGCTGGGAGGGCGCGCGGGTCGTGGTCGCATGCGAGCGGGAGGACGGCCCGAGCGAGCCTTCGTACCCGGTGCGCGTTCGGGGGCTGAGCGGCCGGCCGACGCGCGCGTAGGAGCCCGCGGGCGTCTCCCGTACGGCTCACGCCGGGCGGCCGCCGTACCCGGCTCGAGTACGGCGGGCACCCGGTGGCCGGGGCGCGGGATCCGCGCGGTTCACACGTAGCGGCCCTCGAACCAGGCCCGTACCGCCAGGGTGTGCAGGGGGAAGGCGAGTTCCTCGGGCCTGCGCAGCAGATGCCACCCCTGCGTCTCGTCGGTCGCGGCGGAGCGCGGCAGACCCTCGGCCGGCCGCTCCGGCAGCATCCCGAAGAGGAGCAGGTGCCCGTCGGGCGAGCTCATCGCGTCGACGAGACGCACCTCCCTTGCGGCCGCGTCGATGCCCGTCTCCTCCTTGAGCTCACGTACGACGGCGTGGCGCCAGTCCTCGCGGTGGTCGACGAAGCCACCGGGCAGCGCCACGCCTCCGCGCGCGGGAGGGATGGTCCGGGTGATGACGACCAGGGCGGTCCCCTTGGTGTCGTACACGGGCAGGAGTGCGACCGCGACCGGCAGCGGGTTGCGGTAGGCCACGGTGGTGCAGACCGGGCAGGTGCGGGGCCAACCGGAGACGCCCTCTCCGTAGGGCGCGCCGCAGCTCGAACAGTGGGAGTCCGGCGCGGAGTTGACGGTTGACTGATGAATTTCGGACACGTCGCGGACTGTATCCGATCAGCGGCGTGTCGTCTGCGGATCCGGCATCACCCCGCGTTTCACCGGGGAAGAAAGGCGCAATCGCCACATCGTGCGCCGCCCCCGAGCCCTCGACTCCGTTTCGATCATGGCTGATTCACACCGGAGAGGCGGCCGGAACCACCCCCGTCGGCCCCGGCCACCCCTCCCGCTGCATCGACGCCGGGAAGGGTCCGTTCGGTTCACCACGCGCCCTGCCCTGGCGCGGTCTTCCGTGGCACACTTCTGACGATCCGTCAGCTCTCGACTCCGTGCGACGCCTTGGAGGGACCGTGCCGCGCATCCGACTGCCCGCTGTGGCGAACTGGTTCACCGGGACCGGCGAGGACTTCCGGCTCCTGGGCACCCGCTGTTCGGACTGCGCCTCGGTGTTCTTCCCCCGCGAGGACGTCCACTGCCGCAATCCTGGCTGCGCGGGCGGCGCCCTCGTCGAGGTCCCGCTCTCGCCGCACGGTCGCGTGTGGTCCTACACGGACGGCCGGTACCGGCCGCCGTCACCCTATGTGAGCGATCCGGAACTTCCGTGGCGGCCGTACACGTTGATCGCGGTGGAACTGCCCGCCGAACGGATCGTGGTGCTGGGGCAGGCGGTTCCCGGGGTCACCGTCACCGATCTGACGGTGGGCATGGACGTGCGCGCCGTCCCCGGCGTGCTGTACGAGGACGCGGAGACGACCTGGACGACCTGGCACTGGCGGCCGGTGGAGGTGAGGACATGACGGCGGACGTGGCGGTGCTCGGCGTGGGCATGCACCCGTGGGGCAAGTGGGGCCACGGCTTCGTGCGGTACGGCGTCACGGCGGCCCGCGCCGCGCTCGCGGACGCGGGCGTGGAGTGGCGCGACGTCGGCTCGATCGTCGGCGCGGACACGGTGCGTGGCGGCTATCCCGGCCATGTCGCGGGGGCCACGTTCGCGAAGGCCCTCGGCTGGCAGGGAGCGCGGGTCACGAGCGTGTACGCGGCCTGCGCGTCCGGCGCGCAGGCCATCGGCGCCGCGCGGGCGCAGATCCTCGCGGGGCTGGCCGACGTGGTGCTGGTGGTGGGCGCGGACGCGGCGCCCAAGGGGTTCTTCCGGCCGGCGGGCGGCGAGCGGCCCGACGATCCGGACTGGCTGCGCTTCCGGCTGCTGGGCGCGACCAACCCGACGTACTTCGGGCTGTACGCGCGCCGCAGGATGGCGGTCCACGGCGACACGTTGGAGGACTTCGCGCAGGTCAAGGTGAAGAACGCCGCCATGGGGGCGCTCAATCCCTACGCCCGCTACCGCAAGCGGGTCACCGCCGAGGAGGTGGCCGCCTCCGCCCCGGTCGCCGACCCGCTGCGGCTGCTCGACATCTGCGCGACATCGGACGGCGGCGCGGCGGTGGTGCTGTCCAGCCTGGAGTTCGCCCGGCGCCACGGGGCGGCACGGCCGGTGCGCGTCCGCGCGGTGTCGACAGTGACCCCGCGCTTCCCCAACACCGTGCTGGACCTGCCGGACATCGCCACGGACTCCGCTGCGGCGGTGGCGCCCGCGGAGGTCACGTTCCGCGCCTCCATCGCCCGCGCCGCCTACGAGGAGGCGGGCATCGGCCCCGGAGACCTCTCCCTGGCCGAGGTCTACGACCTGACCACCGCCCTGGAGTTGCAGTGGTACGAGGACCTGGGGCTGTGCGGCGAGGGCGAGGCCGCCAAGCTGCTGCGGGAGGGCGCCACGGCGCCGGGAGGCCGCATACCGGTGAACACCAGCGGCGGGCTCGCCTCCTTCGGCGAGGCCGTCCCGGCCCAGGCGCTCGCCCAGGTCTGCGAGCTCACCTGGCAGTTGCGCGGCCGGGCGGGCGGGCGCCAGGTCCCCGGCGCGCGGGTGGGCATCACGGCCAACCAAGGGCTGTTCGGACACGGGTCGTCGGTCGTCGCGGTGGTGTGAGGGCGAGTCGGGATGGCCTGGCGGCCGGGTTCGGCGGGGTGGCCCGGCGACTGGGCTCGGCGGGGTGGCCCGGCGGCGGGGCGGGCGATCCGCACTCTCCGTGATCGCTCGGAAAAGCTGCGTGAACGTCTCATGAACTGGCCTTGGGCGTGCGCCCGTCGCGCCATCATGCTGCCGTGCCCTCCTGGACGGATACTCTCCGCTTCGCTTTCCAACCGGTGGTCAATCTGACGACCGGTGGGATCGCCGCACTGGAGACACTCGCCCGCCCGGAGACCGGCGACATCCTCGCCGAGGCCCGCCGCGATCCCGAACTCGACGGCAGGCTCGCCGTACTGGCCTTCCGGGCGGCGGCCCGCAAGGAGACCCTGCTGCCGCTGCACGTCAACGTCTTCGCCGCCACCCTCGCCGACCTCGGCGGACTGCCCCGGCTGCACGACGCCGTAGGCGCGAGTGAGCGGCTGCCCTGGGAGGTGACCGTCGACATCGGGCCGCCCTACACGCATGTGCCGCAGCGCGCCCTGCTGGAGGCGGTCAGTGCCCTGCGCGCGCAGGGCTTCCGGATCAGCGCGGACGGCATCGGCGACGGCGACGTACCGCTGCGGCTGCTCACGGACATGGCGCCGGACCTGGTGAAGCTCGACGCGTCGCTGCTGTCGCGGCCCGCCGCGGTGCGGTCGATGCGGACCCTGTGCGACGCGCTCGGCTCGTTGCTGACCGCCGAGGGCGTGGAGACCGAGACGCAGTGCGCGGCGGCGCTGGCCGCCGGGGCACAGCTCGCCCAGGGGATGCTGTTCGCGCCACCGGCCCGGATCCCGGCGGCGGACGTATACATTCCGCCCCGCACCCCGGTGATTCCGGCCGCACCGGCCGCGGGCCCGCCGGTACGGCAGTTCGTGCGACCGGCCGCCGTGCTGCCCGTCACCGCCTCGGCCGGTCAGGTGCGGGCGATGCTCACCGGTCGGCCCGAGGTGTCCGGCGTGCTCCTGATCGACCGCTCCGGGGTGCCGGTCCGGTCCGTGCACCGCTCGCGCTTCCTGCTGTCGATGTCCGGGCGCTACGGCCACGCGCTGTACGCCGACCGCCCGGCGGCCAAGCTGGGCGACGCGCCCCGCACGGTGGGCGTCGACGCCACCGCCTGGGAAGTGCTGGACGTGGTGGCGGTCGGCGGCCGGGACCGCACCTCGGACGACGTGGCGGTGGTCGACCGCGCCGGGCGGTGCGTGGGCGTGGTGCGCCTCGCCGACCTGGTGCGGGCCCTCGCCGAGAGCCGGGTCGAGGAGGCCGCGGGGCTCAATCCGCTGACCCGGCTGCCCGGGTCGGACGCGATCACGGGTGAGGTGGACCGGCGGATCGCCGACGGGCGGACGTTCGCGCTGAGCTGGCTGGACATCGACCACTTCAAGCAGGTCAACGACGGTGCCGGGTTCGCGGCCGGCGACGAGCTGATCCGCGCGGTGGGCCAGGCGCTGGAGCGCGCGGCGTACGGGAGCACGTGCGTGGGGCACATCGGCGGCGACGACTTCCTGGTGCTCACGGAGACGGAGGTCCTCGACCCGCTGGCCACGTCCGTGCTCGACCTGCCGTGGTCCGCGGGCGGCCGCCCGGTCACGCTGTCCCTCGCCACCGTCGTCTGCGGGCCGGGCACGGTGGCCGACCACCGCCAGGCGGCCGCGTGCCTGGCCCCGTTGAAGAAGGCGGCGAAGGCGCTGCACGGCGCCAGCTGGGTGCTGGGGCGCGCGGGTCTGTCCGGGCACCAGATCCGCCGCGGCTCGGGCGCGCGCCACGCCCAGGCGGGCTACGCGGCCGTGGAGCCGACGGGCTGAGCGGCCGGGCCCGGCGACGGGAAACCGCCCCGCTCGGCGCCCGGCGGAGAAGCGGGTGAACCGTCAGCCGTCCACCCGGCCGAGAAGCGGGTGAACCGTCAGCCGTCCCCCGGCGAAGCCGCCCCGCCGGCACAGGGTGGGGGCGCCGCGCGCAAGTGGGCCGCTTTTCATTGCCGCACGCGACCTTGACGCCCTCAAGGCACCGGTGAACACTTCCCGGTGTCAGTCGACATCGCCGTACATTCTCGGCGTATTCAGGCACCGTGCCCGGCCGGGCCCCCTGCCTGCGCCACGGCTCTCGCACCCACGGGCGATGCGGCTGCCACGGCACGCTCGTCACGGACGCCGGGCGGGGCGCGGGACCCTCCCTGCCTTCGGCTGAAGTCGCCAAGGGAACCGCCCCGCACGCAGGGCCGGGGCCGACCGCCCCGGTCAGGGCCAAGGAGCCGCCATGAGTGACGCAGACATCCGCTCGGGTCGCCGTCCCGCCTCGGCCTGTCTCCGGACGCCGCTCGCGGGGGCGGCCGTCGAGCCGTGATCCACACCGCAGCCTTCTGACGAAACCGACGAAGGGGACGTCATGCCGGACACCACGCAGAAATTCGTCGCAGCGATCGACCAGGGCACCACCTCCAGCCGCTGCATCATCTTCGACCAGGGCGGCGGGATCGTCGCCGTGGACCAGCGCGAACACCGCCAGATCTTCCCGAAGCCGGGCTGGGTCGAGCACGACGCCACGGAGATCTGGTCCAAGGTCCAGGCGGTGGTCGCCGGGGCGATCGCCAAGGCCGGGCTGCGCTCCGACCAGATCAGCGCACTCGGCATCACCAACCAGCGCGAGACGACCGTCCTGTGGGACCGCGCCACGGGCAAGCCCGTGCACAACGCGATCGTCTGGCAGGACACCCGGACCGCCGCCCTGTGCAACGAGCTCGGCGGCTCCGACGGCCAGGACCGCTTCCGCGAGCAGACCGGCCTCCCGCTGGCCAGCTACTTCTCCGGGCCCAAGGCGGCCTGGCTGCTGGACAACGTACCCGGACTGCGCACCCGCGCGGAGAACGGCGAGATCGCCTTCGGGACGATCGACTCGTGGCTGATCTGGAACCTCACCGGCGGGACCGACGGCGGCCGGCACGTGACCGACGTGACGAACGCCGGGCGGACCATGCTGATGAACCTGGAGACCCTCCAGTGGGACCAGTCCATCCTGTCGGCCATGAACGTGCCGGAGGCCGTGCTCCCCGAGATCAGGTCCTCCGCGGAGGTCTACGGCACGGCCGTCGGGCAGCTCGCCGGCGTCCCCGTCGCCTCGGCCCTCGGCGACCAGCAGGCCGCGATCTTCGGGCAGGCCTGCTACGACGTCGGCACCGCGAAGAACACCTACGGCACGGGCAGCTTCCTGCTGCTCAACACCGGGAACCAGCCGGTCCCGTCCAAGAGCGGACTGCTCACCACGATGGGTTACAAGATCGGCAGCGAGGCCCCCGTCTACTGCCTGGAGGGGTCGATCGCGATCACGGGCGCGCTGGTGCAGTGGTTCCGCGACCAGCTCGGCATCATCCGCACGGCCGACGAGATCGAGCCTCTGGCGGCCTCCGTCCAGGACAACGGCGGCGCGTACATCGTGCCCGCGTTCTCCGGCCTGTTCGCGCCGTACTGGCGCTCCGACGCGCGCGGTGTCGTCACCGGCCTGACCCGCTACGTCACCAAGGCGCATCTCGCGCGCGCGGTGCTGGAGGCGACCAGTTGGCAGACGCGTGAGGTCGTGGACGCCATGTTCCAGGACTCCGGGGTGGCGATCTCCACCCTGAAGGTGGACGGCGGCATGACGAAGAACAACCTCCTGATGCAGCACCAGGCGGATGTCCTCGGCGTGCCGGTGATCCGCCCCAAGGTGTCCGAGACGACCTGTCTGGGCGCCGCCTACGCGGCCGGGCTCGCCACGGGCGTCTGGAACGACCTGGACGAACTGAAGTCGCACTGGCAGAAGGACGTCGAGTGGACGCCGACCATGGAGTCGTCGGTCCGCGACCGCGAGTACCACAACTGGCGCAAGGCGGTCGAGAAGAGCTTCGGCTGGCTGGAGGACGGCGACAACTAGCGCACCCGCACCGCACCAGGCACGCGCGCGTACGCGTGCGCGTGCCGGTGGGGCGCGGCCCGTACCCCTGTCGGCGGGGGTACGGGCCGTGCGGGCGGGTCGCCCGACGGAGCGGCGCGGGTCGCGCAGGAGTCGACGCGGTTCGCGCGGGAGCCCGCACTCGAGGTCAGCTCGGGACGGCTTGACGGCGTCCGGCGGCGCACTCCATGGCGTGCTGGACGACCTCGATGAGGACCTCCTTGACCGACTCCCGCTCGCGCGCGTCGCACAGGACGAGGGGGACGTCCGGGTCGAGGTCGAGGGCCTGGCGCACGGTGTCCTCGGGATAGCGGGCCGAGCCCTCGAAGCAGTTGACCCCGACGACGAACGGTATGGAGCGCCGTTCGAAGTAGTCGACGGCGGCGAAGCAGTCCTCCAGACGCCGCGTGTCCGCGAGGACGACGGCGCCGAGCGCGCCCTCGGACAGCTCGTCCCACATGAACCAGAACCGCTCCTGGCCGGGCGTGCCGAACAGGTAGAGCACCAGGTCCTCGCGGAGCGTGATCCGGCCGAAGTCCATGGCCACGGTGGTGGTGCTCTTGCTCTCCACGCCGCTGACGTCGTCGACCGGCCGGCCCGCCTCGGTGAGCAGTTCCTCGGTGCGCAGCGGCCTGATCTCGCTCACCGCGCCGACCAGGGTCGTCTTGCCCACGCCGAAGCCGCCGGCCACCAGGATCTTGAGCGTGACGGGCTCGACCGGAGGCTTCCCGCGCTCAGAACGCCCGAAGATCATCGATCTCTTCTCCTGCTCGATAAGGGTCGGGTGACGGAGGGCCGTAGCCTCCGCCACCGGGGGTCTCGATGACGAGCACGTCGCCGGGGCCGACGTCCGCCGCGTCGCTTCCGCCGAGCGTCACGACGCTGCCGTCGGCACGCTCGACCCGGCCCGCGCCGAGGGCGCCCGGCTCGCCGCCCGCCATGCCGTAGGGCGCGACCCTGCGGTGCTGGGCGAGCGTGGAGACGGTCATCGGCTCGCGGAAGCGGATCCGGCGGACCGCTCCGTCGCCGCCGCGCCAGCGCCCGGCGCCGCCGCTTCCGGCTCGGACGGCGAACTCCTCGAGGAGCACCGGAAGGCGCCACTCCAGGACTTCGGGGTCGGTCAGCCGGGAGTTGGTCATGTGGGTCTGTACGACGCTCGCGCCGGGGAAGCCGTCGCCCGCGCCGGAACCGGAGGCGACGGTCTCGTAGTACTGGTGGCGCTCGTTGCCGAAGGTGACGTTGTTCATGGTGCCGGAGCCCTCGGCCTGCACGCCGAGGGCCGCGTAGAGGGCGCCGGTGATGGCCTGCGAGGTCTCCACGTTGCCCGCGACCACGGCTGCCGGGGGCTCGGGCGCGAGCATCGAACCGGCGGGCACGATGATCTCCAGAGGGCGCAGGCAGCCGTCGTTGAGCGGGATGTCGTCGTCGACGAGCGTCCGGAAGACGTACAGGACCGCGGCGTTGACCACGGCGAACGGCGCGTTGAAGTTGCCGGCGAGCTGTGCGGAGGTGCCGGTGAAGTCCACGGTCGCGCTCCGCCGTTCGCGGTCGACGCGCACCTGGACGCGGATGACCGCGCCGGAGTCCGTCTCGTAGGCGTACGCGCCGTCGTCGAGCGCGTCGATCACCCGCCGCACCGCTTCCTCGGCGTTGTCCTGCACATGCTTCATGTACGCCTGTACGACGTCCAGTCCGAAGTCGTCGATCACGCGGCCGACCTCGTCGACGCCCTTGCGGTTGGCGGCGATCTGGGCGCGCAGGTCGGCGAGGTTGGTCCTCGGGTTCCGGGAGGGGTACGGCGCCTCGGTGAGCAGCCGCAGCGTCTCGGCCTCGCGGAAGCGGCCGCCCTCGGCGAGCAGCCAGTTGTCGAAGAGGACGCCTTCCTCCTCGATGGTGCGGCTGTCGGCGGGCATTGAGCCGGGGGCGATGCCGCCGATCTCCGCGTGGTGGCCGCGGGAGGCGACGTAGAACAGGATGCGGTCACCCTGCGTGTCGAAGACCGGGGTGATGACGGTGACGTCGGGCAGGTGGGTGCCGCCGTGGTACGGGTCGTTGACGGCGTAGGTGTCGCCGGGCCGCATTCCGGGGCCGCGGCGGCGGATGACCTCTTTGACGCTGGTGCCCATCGAGCCGAGGTGGACGGGGATGTGCGGGGCGTTGGCCACCAGGTTCCCGTCCGGGTCGAACAGGGCGCAGGAGAAGTCCAGGCGCTCCTTGATGTTGACGGACTGCGCGGTGGACTCCAGCCGCGCGCCCATCTGTTCGGCGATCGACATGAACAGGTTGTTGAAGACCTCGAGCCGGACGGGGTCGGATGCCGTGTTGGATCTCGTGTCGGCTTCGGAACTCTCCGTGACCGTCGCCCGTTCCATGAGCAGATGCCCGTCGGAGGTCGTCGCGGCCCGCCAGCCGTCGTCGACGACGGTCGTGGCGCCGGCCTCGGTGACGATCGCCGGGCCGGTGACGGTCTCGCCGGGAGGCAGGTTCTCCCGGCGGTGGAGGGGTACGTCGCGCCAGGCGCCGCCGGTGTGCAGGCGGGCGGCGCCGGGTGCGGCGGGGCGGCCCGCGTAGGCGGAGAGAGCGGACAGATCGGGGGGTTCGGTGAGGCCGGTGGCTTCGACGGAGAGGGCTTCGACGACGATCGGGCGGTCGAGCGTGAAGGAGTACGTGGCGCGATGACGTTCTTCGAAGGCGCGGCGCATGGCGTCGGGGGCGGTCAGTTCGACGGTGAGGGCGGTGTCGGTGCCGTCGTAGCGCAGCTGGGCGCGGCGGGTGATCTCGATACGGTCCTCGGGGACGTCCTCGGCGAGGAGTTCGGCGCGGGCGGCGCCCTCCAGGTCGTCGGCGGTCTTGAGGACGCCGGGCATGGCGGCGGGCTCCAGCGGCGTCTCCACGGACTGCTCGCGCATGGCGGTGGTGTCGGCGAGGCCGATGCCGAGAGCGGAGAGCACCCCGGCCATGGGCGGCACGAGGACGGTGCGGATGCCGAGGGCGTCGGCGACCTGGCAGGCGTGCTGACCACCGGCTCCGCCGAACGTGGTGAGGGCGTACCGGGTGACGTCGTGGCCCTTCTGCACGGAGATGCGCTTGACGGCGTTGGCGATGTTGGCGACGGCGATGCGGAGGTAGCCCTCGGCGACCTGTTCCGGGGTGCGGTCGTCGCCGGTCCGGTCGCGGATCTCGCGGGCGAGCGCGGCGAAGCGGTCGCGGACGAGCGCGGCGTCCAGCGGCTGGTCGCCGTCGGGGCCGAACACCGCCGGGAAGTGGGCGGGTTGGATGCGACCGAGCATGACGTTGGCGTCGGTGACGGCGAGCGGGCCGCCGCCCCGGTAGCAGGCGGGTCCGGGGGCGGCGCCCGCCGAGTCGGGGCCCACCCGGTAGCGGGAACCGTCGAAGTGGAGGACGGATCCGCCGCCCGCGGCGACGGTGTGGATGTCGAGCATGGGCGCGCGCAGCCGCACCCCGGCGATCTGTGTGGTGAAGACGCGTTCGTAGTCGCCGGCGAAGTGGGAGACGTCGGTGGAGGTGCCGCCCATGTCGAAGCCGATGACCCGGTCGTGGCCGGCGAGCTGCGACATGCGCGCCATGCCGACGATCCCGCCGGCGGGCCCGGAGAGCACGGCGTCCTTGCCGCGGAACTGCCCGGCCTCGGCGAGGCCGCCGTTGGACTGCATGAACATCAGCCGCACGCCTTCGAGTTCATCGGCGACGTGGCGGACGTAGCGGCGCAGGCCGGGCGAGAGGTAGGCGTCGACGACGGCGGTGTCCCCGCGCGGCACGACCTTCATCAACGGGCTGACCTCGCTGGACAGCGAGATCTGCGGGAATCCGATGCGGGCGGCGAGGCGGCCCACGGCCTGTTCGTGCGCGGGATGCAGATGGCTGTGCAGGCAGACGACGGCGACGGACCGGATCCCGTCCTCGTACGCCCGCGTGAGCGGCCCGGTGAGGGCGTCCAGGTCGGGGGCGCGCAGCACGGTGCCGTCGGCGGCGATGCGCTCGTCGACCTCGACGACCCGCTCGTGGAGCAGCGCGGGGAGTTCGATGCGGCGGGCGAAGATGCGGGGGCGGTTCTGGTAGGCGATCCGCAGCGCGTCGCGGAAGCCGCGGGTGATGACGAGGAGGGTGCGCTCGCCCGCCCGCTCCAGCAAGGCGTTGGTGGCGACGGTGGTGCCCATGCGGACCGCTTCGACGGGGTCCGCCGAGTCGCCGAGCAGTTCACGGACGCCCGCGACGGCCGCGTCGGCGTAGCGCGCGGGGTTGTCCGAGAGCAGCTTGTGGGTCAGGATCCGGCCGTCGGGGCGTCGCGCGACGATGTCGGTGAAGGTGCCGCCTCGGTCGACCCAGAACTGCCAGCCTGTCACGTCTGCACTCCGATTCCGCGCCGGTCACAGCGCCCGGAGGCCACTGATCACGTCGCGCAGAATACTCTCGTCCGGCAGTTCCGCCGGGGGTACCGGGCGTTTCACATGGACGAGTTCACCGTCCACGAGGTCCCCGATGAGCACCCGGACCACGCCGACGGGCAGATCGAGCTCGGCGGCGAGCTCCGCGACGGACTGCGGGGTGTCACGGCACAGGTCGACGATGTCCACGTGTTCCGGGGACAGCGAGTGGTCCGCCCCGGCGTCGTCGGCGTCCTCCTCCGTGACCACCACCGCGATCAGGTCGAGGCGGTGCTGGCCCGCGTGGCTGGTGCGGCCCCGGGTCATGGCGTACGGGCGGACGACCGGTCCGGCGTCGTCGTCGAACCAGTGGCTGTTTCCCTGACCGTCTCCGCTCATGTCATGTCACTACCCGCCCGCGGACAGGTCGGTGCGCGGGGCCGAGCCCAGATGCGCACCGACCCGCTTGACCAGCAGCGTCATCTCGTAGGCCACCTGGCCGACATCGGACTCGGCGTCGGAGAGGACGGCCAGGCAGCTGCCGTCGCCGGCCGCGGTGACGAACAGGAACGCCTCGTCGAGTTCCACGACCGTCTGCCGGACATTGCCCGCCTCGAAGTGGCGGCCCACGCCCTTGGCGAGGCTGTGGAAGCCGGAGGCGACGGCGGCGAGGTGCTCGCTGTCCTCCCGGGTCAGGTCCTTGGACACGCCGGTGGCCAGGCCGTCCCCGGACAGCACGACGGCCTTGCGGATGCTCGCGACGCGGTCCACCAACTCGTCGAGGAGCCAGTTCAGCTCCCGCTTGTCGGGTGCGGTGTGGCCGGTCGGCTTCGGTGCGGTCATCGACCGTCCCCCTCTGTCGTTCCTTGCGCTGTGTCGCCCCGGGCTCCGTCGCCCGCGGCGTTCTCCTCCCGGCCGCGCTGCCAGCCGCGCTGCAACGAGGCCATACGGCTGCGCACCTGGTCGGCGTCGCGGTCGGCGATCTCCGCCACCACGCTGCGCTCGGTGCGCCGGTCGGGATCCTGCTTGAGCTGGGGGGCGAGGCTGGCCTGGCGTACCCGCTTGGGCAGCGCCGCGGTGCCCGCGGGCTCGCCGGGTGCGGGGCCGTCGGACGAGGCGGTGCGGCCCGTCCCGCCGGTGCCGAGCGCCGGGCGGCGGACGCGGCCGGGCAGCGCGGGGGCCTCCGGGGCTTCGGCAGGACCGTGGGCCGATCCGGGGCGCTCGGCGCGGCGATCCGTCAGGGGACCCGGACGCTCGGCGGCGCGGTCCTTCCCGGGGCCGCCGGTGCCGCGGTCGGTCAGTGGGCCCGTGGCGCCGCGGTCCGTCGATGGGCCCGTGGTGCCGCGGTCCGTCGGCGGCCGGCCGGTGCGCTCGGCGCGAACGTCCGGCGAGGCACCGGGACGCTCGGCGCGCACGTCCGGCAGGGATCCGGGGCGCTCGGTCGGCCGGTCGGGCCGGGCGGTCGCCCGGCCCAGCGGCGACTCGCCGCGTCTGCGGGACGGCAGCGGCGCCACGGCCTCCGTCTCCGCCCGGGAGCGGGGGCCACCGGGAAGGCGGTCGTCGGTCTCGGGTCGCCGGGAGCGCGGGTCGCCCACGGGCCTGCCGTGCGAACTGACCAGCTTCGGGGTCCGCCGCCGCGGCAGGGACGCGCCCACCGGGTCCTCGGCGCCGGATTCCCCGACGCCGTCGGGGAGCCCGCCGTCCTCGTGCCGGTCGACCGCCCGGATGGTGTTCTCGTCGTCGGTCTGCGCGACGGAGCGGCGCGGGCGGAACAGGCCGCCGCGTTCGCTGTCGCTGTCGTCCAGCGCGCCGGGGAAGTCGTCCATGGCCTCGAGGGCGTCGAGGTCGACCGGCGCCTCGAGCTCGACGGGGCCGTCGAACAGCGCGGGCGACAGGCCCGGCAGCTCCGCGGTGGTGCGGGAGAGCGGCGCCCTGCGGTTCTCCGCCGCCTCGGCCTCCTTCGGGGACCGTTCGCGGTCGAGACGGAAGCCGATGCCGTTGGTGTCGGGCACGTCGTCGGTCAGCAGCACGTCGGGGAGGAAGACGACGGCGGTGGTCCCGCCGTAGGGGGAGGGCTGCAACGAGACGCGGACGTTCTGCCGCTGCGCGAGGCGGCTGACCACGAACAGGCCGAGCCGGTCGGTGTCGGAGAGTTCGAACTCCGGCGTCTCCGCGAGGCGCAGGTTGTTGTCCAGCAGCGCCTCGGCGGTCATGCCCAGCCCGCGGTCGTGGATCTCCAGGGTGAAGCCGTTGGCGACGCGCTCGCCGAGGACCTGGACGGCCGTGTGCGGCGGGGAGAACACCGTGGCGTTCTCCAGCAGTTCGGCGACGAGATGGGTGACGTCGGCGACGGCCGGGCCGGTCACGGCGACGCGCGGCAGCCTGCGGACCTCGATGCGCTCGTAGTCCTCGACCTCGGCGACGGCGGCGCGGACGACGTCCATCAGCTGGATCGGCCTGCGCCACTGCCGGGAGGGTGCGGCACCCGAGAGGATCACCAGGCCCTCGGCGTGCCGTCGCATACGCGTGGTGAGGTGGTCGAGGCGGAACAGGTCGGCGAGTTCCGCGGTGTCCTCGGTCCTGCGCTCCATGGTGTCGAGGAGGGTGAGCTGTTTGTGCAGCAGGACCTGGCTGCGGCGGGCGAGGTTGACGAAGACCTCGGAGACGCCGGAGCGCAGTTCGGACTGCTTGACCGCGGCCTCGACGGCGGCGCGCTGGAGGGTGTTGAGCGCCTGGCCGACCTCGCCGATCTCGTTCCTGTCGTACTCCAGGCGCGGGACCTCGGTCTCCACGTCGACCTGTTCGCCCGTGGACAGGCGGCGCATGACGCTCGGCAGCCGCACGCCGGACGCCTCGTGGGCCTCCAGGCGCAGCTGCCGCAGGTCGCGGATGAGGCTGCGGCCGACACGCACGGACAGCACGAGCGAGAGCAGCACCGCGACGAGGCCGAGGACCCCGACGACGGCGGCCTCGACGATGACGCCGATCGCGACGGGGCGGATGCGGTCCTGGTAGCGGTCGCCCACCTGGTCGTCGAGGGCGGTCAGCTTCCTGAGGACACTGCCCGCGGTGGCGTCCCACTCCTGGGCGGTGACGCCGTGCGGCATCCCCGACTCGGTGGCTACGGCGGCCCGTTCGGCCGTGCGCAGCGGCGCGGTCGTGGCGTTGCTCCAGAACCGGTCGAAACGGTCGCGTTCCTCGGCGGGCAGCAGCGGCTCGCTGATGTCGTACATCAGGGTGCGCTGGGCGATCAGGTCGGAGACCTGCCGGCTCTCGGACCGGGTGACGGTGCCGACGACGAGTGAGGAGCCGAGCAGGGCGTCCTCGCGGGAGAGCAGTTCACGGGCGCGGGTGATGTTGACGAGGGCGCGTGCCTGCTGGTCCATCGACACGTCGTCGATGCCGCCGAGGGTGGCGAGCAGGTTGTAGCAGGGGTCGACGAGCCGGTTGTAGAGGTCGAACGCCTGGGCCCGGTCGACGGTGCCCTGCTCGACGCCGCGGCGCAGCGAGGATATGCCGTCGAGGGCGTCCAGCACGGCCGTGAGATGTTCGCCGTCGTCGGTGTCGAGACTGTCGCGGACGCCGGGCTCGTTGACGTTGTGGCGGGTCCTGCCGATCGCGTCGTCGGTGGCGGTGCGGGTGCGGCGCAGGGCGATGAGCGCGTCGGAGGCCCGGGGATCGGCGAGGTAGACGAGGGTCTGGCGGCGTTCCTGCTGGAGCGCGCGGACGGTGTCCTCGGTGGGGTACCCGATCTTCTCGACGACGGAGGACATGTGGAACAGCCTGGCCACCCCACGACCCGTCAGTACCGTGGCGAATCCCCAGATCGCGGTGAGGGACACCAGCGGCACGAGAAGCAGCGCCACGATCTTCCGGCGGATCGACTTCCCGCGAAAGCGCATGGCCTCCCCCAGCTCGACCCCCACCGGCCCGGGGTACACATGTCCGTCAACAAACGGCGCGAGCCTACTACCGACGCACAGTTAACTCGAAGACCCGACCGTTCAACCAAACTCCTTGTGGACGGCGGGACATGGGGGCGTTGTCGGGCAATGCGGGAGATTGCCGTCCGCATTCCGGCAGGAGCCCGTTCCGGGGGCCGATCCGACAAGATCCGAGTCTTGGCCGGAATTTTTCGTTCTGTGGGAATCTTCGGGGCTTCCCACTCGTATGTCTGTGTGGGAGATGGGGGCGGAATCGGCCACGAGAGCCGCATCCCGCACCCGGGCGGCGTAAAACAGCGCAAGCCGGGCAGCCACAGGAGAGCCGGGTCCTCGGGACCGGGACGAGTGGTCAGTCGGCGGTGGGGAGTGACACGGTGATGGGCACGGCGGAGCGACGCGAGGCGCTCGAGCACGGCGAGACGGCGGGGTCGACGGCGCTGCGGGGCGTCGAAGCGCCGGATCGCGACATTCCGGTGGGCGAGCGGCCCGCGGAGCCCGTCGCGGCACAGGAACAGCCGGGCTACCGCCCGTTGTGGGTGGAGGAGCCTGCGCGCCGCCGCCGGATGCCCGACCCTGTGCGTACGGCGGCGGTGCGGGCGGTCCTCATCATCTCGGTGACGCTGATACAGGCGATGGTGGCCTTCCTGTGCACCATGGCGGGCACCTGGCCGGCGTTCCCGATGGTCATCAGCAGCATCGTCAGCACGGTCGTGGCGACCTGGGCCGCACTGGACGTCTGGGTGACCCGCCAGGTGTGGAACCAGCGCAACGGTGTGCTGTCGGAGCCGAGCAGCACCGCGCGGGCGCTGCGCCGCGAGCGCCGTCAGGCCCGGCGGCAGGCGCGGGCGGCCGCGCGCGCCCAGGAGCGGATACGCAGGCAGAGCGGCACCGGCCGCCTGTCGCACCCCTGAGCACGCGAGGACCGAGCACACGCGGTCCGGGCCGGCGCGGACCGGAACCCCCGGGGATCGGGTCACGCGGACGGGAGCCCGCCGGGGCGGGAATCGCCCGGCGGGCCCGAACCGCCGTCAACTCGTCGTGGAAGCGGGCCTCTTGAACATCCGGGTCGCCGTGATCTCACTGTGCACGGCGTCCCCTTCCCCGGCCGGTGCCTGCTGCGGCAGACCCGGACGCAGATGCTCCTCCACGCTGATGTACTTCAGGCCCGCCCTGAGGTCCGCATCGTTGCGCAACCGGATGACCAGCGGGAACTCCGCCAGCGCGGTGGTGTCGAACAGGCCCGTGGTGTAGAGCAGTTGCACACCGAGGGCGTCGGAGACGGCCCGCTGGAGCTCCAGCAGATAGGTCGCGTTGGCGCGGCCGATGGGGTTGTCCAGGAACAGGGTGCCCGCGTGCCGGTGCCGGTCGCGGCCCCGGTCGTTGGAGCGCAGGGCGGCCATCGTGCAGTAGAGCGCGATGGCGGCGGTGAGCAGCTGGCCGCCGGAGAACACGTCGCCCATCTGCCCGACGGGGACCCGCTCGGCGCGCAGCACGGCGTCCGGCTTGAGGATCTCGACGGCGATGCCCTTGGGGTGCAGCGCGGCGGCGACTCCGCGCAGCAGCAGTGACATGCCGTCGCGGCGCAGGTCGGAGTTCTTGCGCACGGCGGCCCGGGTGGCCTCGTCGATGACCTCGCCGAGCCGTTCGGCGAGCGTGACCTGGTCGGGTTCCTCGAAGCGGATGCGCAGGAACTCCTGGCCCGACCACTCGCCGAGTCCCTCGGGCAGCCGGGACAGCCGCTGCGCGGACCGCAGGGTGGCGAGGGCCGACTCGACGAGCCCGCGCAACCGGTCCACGATCGAGTCCCGGTTGCGTTCCAGCTGGGCGAGTTCGTCGGTGAGGACGCGCAGCCGGGGTGCGAAGGCGTCCGCCCAGCGCTGCGCGTGCTCGGGCAGCGCGGAGGCGGGCAGCTCGCGGATCTGCTGTCGGGCGGGGGTGCGGACCTGCTCGTAACGGGTGGAGTTGGCGTGCCGGACGAGGATGTCGCTCGCCTCGCGGACGCCGGAGTCGGCGGCGGACAGGTCGGCGGCGCAGCCGCGCAGGGAGCGGCGGGCCTCGGCGGCGGAGTGCCGTGCCTCCTCCAGGGTGCCGGGGTAGGGCTCGGGCTCGTCCTGCTCCTCGTCGGGGGCGTGCTCGCGCAGCAGGTCGCGCAGGAGGGCGGCGACCTCGTCGAAGCCGCTCGCCCCCTCATCGGCGGCGCGGTGCGTGGCGAGCAGCTCGGCGTGGGCGTCGCGGGCCTGGGCCAGGGCCTCGGTGCGGGTGGCGAGCTCGGCGGTCGCGGTGCGCAGCAGGGCCTGGGCGTGCTCGGCGTCGCGGGGCAGCAGCTCCTCGGGCAGCCCGGTGTGGGCCTCGCCGTCCTCGGGCGCGTGCCGCTCGGCCTCGCCGCGCAGCCGCCCGAGGTGCTCGCTGGCGGTGGACATGCGGGTCTCCAGCAGCTGCACCAGTTCCTCGGCGCGGGCCGCGGCGGCCTGCCGGGAGGGGCCGTCGGCGCCGTCGGGCGATTCGAGCAGCTGCTCGGCGCGAGTGCGGACCTTGTTGCTCAGCCGGTCCAGCTCGGTGCGGGCCGCGCTCTCGTCGCTCTCCGCGCGGGCCTGCTCGGCGCGCAGGTCGGCGCCGACGCCGACCTTCTCGTACACCTGGGAGGCGGCGCGGTAGGCCTCGCGCAGGGCGGGCAGCGAGGTGCGGGGCGCGTCGGGGTCGGCGTCGGGCACGTCGTCGGGGGCGCCGGCGATCTCGGCGCGTTCGGCGCGCAGGGCGCGGGCGGTGCGCCGGGCGTCGTCGGCGGCGCGCTGCGCGGCGCGGCGGTCCTCGTCCGCGGCGCGGGCGCGCTCCAGGCAGGTCTGGGCGCGGGCCTCCGACTCGGTCGCCTCGTCGGCAAGTTCGCGCAGGCCGGCCTGCCAGCCGGCGCGTTCGCGCAGCCGGAAGGCGAGTCCGGCGAGGGCGTCGGCGGCGCGGCGGGCCTTCTGGGCGGCCTCCTGCCGCTCGTCGCGGGCGTGCGTGGCCTCGGCGGCGGTCTCCTCGGCCTCCGCGCGCACGGTGCGGGCCTCGGCGAGTTCGGCCTCGGCCTCCTCGGCGAAGGCGCGGGCCTCCTCGGCGGTGCGGGCGAGTTCGGCGAGCCGTCCGGCGGGGCAGCCGGTGCGCCAGGACGCGAGCCGCGCGGCGAGCTCGCGGTCCTTGCCGAGCCGGGCGGCGAGCGCGCGGATCTCCTCGTCGCGCTCGCCGGCTCGGGCGCGCAGGGCCTGTCGCTCCTCGTCGGCGGCGTGCTCGTCGTGCATGGCCGGGTTCGGCGGCACGAGGAACACGTCGCCGGAGCCGGGGTCGAGGTCCGTGGCCGGAGTGGGGGCGAGCAGGGCCGCGGCGGTGCCGACGGCGACGGCGGAGCGGGGCAGCAGGGCGGCCTCGGCGAGCACCTCGCGGGCGCGGGCGTGGGTGCCGGGGTCGGTGATGATCACACCGTCGACCAGTTCGGGGCGGGCGGCCAGGACCCGGGCGTGGTCGGCGGGGTCGACGGCCTGGGCGAGGTAGCGCCAGCCGGGCAGGGCCGGGATGCCGTGCTCGCCGAGGTGTTCGACGGTGGCGAGCACGTCGGGGCCGGGCGGCAGCAGGCCGCCGTCGCCGAGTGCGCCGAGGATGCGGGAGTCGTCGGCGGCGGCGGTGCGCAGCTCGAACAGATGGCGCTCGGCGGAGGAGACGGCGTCGTCGAGGAGGGTGCGCAGGTCGTCGGCGCAGCGGTCGAGGTCCTCGGGGGTGAGGGCGCCGTCGCCCGCCGGGTCCTGCGGCGCGGTGCCGGATCCCGGCCGGCCGCCGGGGTCGCCGTCGCGGCGGGGCCGCGGCAGGGCGGCCGCCGTACCGCCACCGGTGCCGGTGCCGGTGCCGGTGAGGCCGAGGAGTTCCGCAAGGCGCTCCTCGGCGGCCAGCGACTCGGCGAGGCGCAGCTCCGCCTCGTGCGAGCGGTGCGCGGCGGTGGCCGCGTCCGCGGCGCGGGCGGCGGTGAGTTCGGCGCGGGTCTCGGCGGAGGCGGCCTCGCGGGCGTGCTCCGTGGCCCGGCGCGCGGCCTCGCGGGCGGTGTCCCAGGCTGCAACCGCAGCCTTCTCGGCGTCGCTGGCGGCCAGGGCGGCGCGGGCCGGGTCGGCGTCGGGCGCGCTGTCGTCCAGCCAGCCGGCGCGGACGGCCTCGGCGGTCTCCTGCTCGACCTCGGCGAGCCGCTGGCGCAGGTGCCCGGCCTCGCTGCGGGCACGCTGGGCGGAGGTGGCCGCGGCGGTGGCGTCGCGGTGCGCGGACTCGCCCGCCTCCTGGAGGGCGGCGGAGCGCTCCTCCTCCTCGTTGGCGAGGGTCTCGGCGCCGTCGGCGGCGGTGTGCAGGGCGCGGACGAGGTCGACGGCGGCCCGGGAGCGGGCGGCGAGCGCGGGGGCCGCGTCGCGCTCGGCCTCCTGGATGGCGGCGGCCACCCGGGCCACGCGGTCGGCGGCGGCGCGGTGCCGGAGCACGGCCTCGGCGGCCTGCCAGGCGGCGTGCAGGGTGCGCGCGTCGGCGAGTTCGCGCTTCTGCGCGGCGGCGGACTTCTCGGCGGCGGCGAGCGCCAGGGAGGCGTGCCGGTAGGCGAGTTCGGCGGCGATCAGGGCGCTCCGCTCGCGGCCGCCCTCGCTGTGGGTGACGGCGTACGCGGCCGCGGTGACCCGCTGGGCGAGGTCGGCGGCGCGGACCCGCTCCCGGACGCCGCGCGCGGAGAGCCTGTGGGCGAGGGTGCGGGTGCGGCGCTCGGCGCCGGTGTGGATGTCGCGGGCGCGCGAGCGGGCCTCGGCTGCCTCGACGATCCGGCCGAGGAGGTCGACCGAGCCGGCGGTGAAGTCGCGTTCGGCGATGAGTTCGGAGCGCCGGCCGAGCTTGTTGCCGAAGCCGCTGACCAGGTCGGCGAGGCCGTCGGTGTCGCGGGTGTCGGTGACGGCGCGCAGCAGCAGGTCGGTGAAGTCGGAGTCCTTCTTCACCGCGAACAGGCCGGCCGCCTCGCCCTCGTCGGCGTTCATCTCGCGCTGGTAGCGGAAGAGTTCGGGGTCGAGGCCGAGGTCGCCGAGGTGCTCGATCCAGCGGTCGTGGATCTCCTCCCAGTGCACCTCCAGGTGCGGGTAGGCCTTGCCGGCCTCGGTGAGGGCGTCGCGGAAGCCCTTCATGGTACGGCGGCGGCCCTGCGCGCCGGACTGGCCCTCGACGGGCGGCCGTACGGCGGTGGACTCGGCGACGGGCAGGTTGTCGAGGCTGAGACCGGGGCCGGGCCGGAAGGAGTACCAGGCCTCGGCGAACTTGCGGGGGTCGTTGGAGACCTGGCGGCCGCGCCACTCGCTGACCTTGCCGACGACCACGCACTCGCCGGTGAGGGTGTGCTGCCACTCCAGCGCCACGTGCCCGCAGTCGTCGGCGAGCAGGAACTTGCGCAGCACGCCGGAGCTGGCGCCGCCGAGGGTGTTGCGGTGGCCGGGCAGCATCACGGAGAAGATCAGCTTCAGCAGTACGGACTTGCCGCCGCCGTTCTCCAGGAAGAGCACGCCGGCGGGCGCGGGGCGGCGCGGCGGGCCGACCGGCTCTTCTTGGAAGAACTCCGCCTGGGTGGGCGCGGGGTCGGGCACGACCTCGCCGACACCGCGCAGGTCCAGCACGGTGTCGGCGTAGCGCGCACCGGCCGGCCCGATGGAGTAGAGGCGGACCCGGGACAGCTCGTACATGGCGGACTCTCGTCGTGAGGCTCGGTCGTTACGTCTTCGAAGGGGCGGTGCCCGGGGCGGCGGCCCGGACCCGGCGCGAGCGGGGAGGCGGCCGGTCGCTCAGGCGCGTGCCGGGCGGCCGGTACGGCGCGGGCGTCAGGAGTGGAACGGCAGCCCCGCGTCGGCGACCAGATCCAGGTCGTCGCCGCCGTCGGCGGGCAGCAGCGTCGCCGTGCCGTCGGTGACCGGGACGACGCCCAGTTCCAGCAGCTCGGCGAGGGCGGCGCTGCCCGCCATGTCGCGCACCTGGAGCTGGTAGCGGGCCGTCGTGCGGTAGGTGCCGCCGTTGTCGTCGCCGGTGCGCTGGAGGAAGCCGGAGTCGGTGAGGAAGGCGACGGCCTTGCCGACGATGCCGGTCGTCGAGCCGGCGAGTCTGCGGGCGTCCTTGGTGGCCCCGGCCGCGCTGCGTCTGGCCCAGATCCGCCAGGCGGACTCCAGGCCGGGGGCGTCGGTGGCCGGGTCGGTGTTCTCGCCCTGCTCCTCGGCGCGCTCCTCCAGGCGGCGGCACGCCTGGCGCACGAAGGCGTCCACGCCGTTGACGCTGACCCGGCCGATGTAGCCGTCGTCGGCGAGGTCCTCGGGGCGGGGGAACGCCAGGGCGGCGACGGCCAGGTGGGCGAGGCCGTGCAGGAACCGGTCGCCGGAGTCGGCGGCCGTACGGCGCGCGTAGTCGCCCATGCGCACGGCGAACACCGAGTCCTCGGCGGCGGTGACGGCCATGCCCGCGCGCGGGGAGACCTCCAGCACGACGAGGCCGAGGCCGGCCGCGACCGCGTCGGTGAGCCGCGCGAACGGCGGGTCCTCGCGGTGGCGGCGCAGCAGGTCGGCGTACTCCTGGTCGCGGGCGGGCTGGAGCTTGGGCTGGAGCCCGAAGGCGACGAGCCGCGCCGCGTCGGCGGCGTCGGCGGGTGTGACGGCCGCCGTCGCGGGGGCGACGGCGCCGTCCGGCTCGCTCCGGTCGACGTGCTCGGTCACGGTGTCGGCTCCTTGCTGCTTGCTCTCTGGCTCATGCTGCTCGTGTACGGCCCGCGGGCGCGGGCGCAGGCTCGGGTCCGGTCGGCGCTCACGCCGTTCGCGTCCGGCGCGCGGCCGTCCGCTTCCTTCCAGGAGGCACCCGTGCCGCCTCGGCCCGGTCCACGGCGGTCCGCTTCCCTCCAGGAGGCGCCCGTGCCGCCTCGGCCCGGTCCCTGGCCGTCCGCTTCCTTCCGGGCGGCGCTCATGCCGCCTCGGCCCGGTCCACGGCGGTCCGCTTCCCTCCGGGGCGCGCTCATGCCGCCTCCGTCCGGTCCGCGGCCATCCCCGCCGCGTCGAGCAGGGCGGTGCCCACGATGAGGTCGGCTCCGCCGAACTCGGGGTCGTCCAGTTCCGTCCCGTCGTCCACGGCGAACAGCAGCTTCTCCTCGCCCTGGCGGTAGGCGGTGCCGACGGCCGGGCTCGCCGCGTGGACGGAGAGCAGGGCCACCAGGTACGGAAGGTCGGGATCCTGGCGGCGGGCGTCGGCGAGCAGGCCCGACAGCCGGCGCGGGGCGTCGGCGGGCAGGTCGAGCAGGTTCATGGCGGCGGCCAGCTGCTCCTCGCTGAACCTGCTGTCGTCGGGGGTGGCGACGAGGTCCGGCTCCGGCATCTCGGCGCCCAGGTGCTCCCGCTCCACCGGCGGCGTCAGCAGCAGGTCCACCAGGTCGCCCACGCGCACGGACGCGGGCGTGCGCAGGCCGGTGCCCTGGGCGAAGAAGGCGTCCGTGACCCGGAGGGCCCGCTCCAGCGGCAGCGGCAGCACGGGCGCGACGAGGTGCCCGTACAGGTCGATGCCCGAGGTGGCGAGCGGCGCGGCGAAGGCCTGGCGGTCCTGTTCGGCGCGGAAGAGGGGGCCCGCCTCGAGGAGGCGGGACTGCAGCTGGGTGTGGCGCCGGATGCAGTCCTTGACGATGTCGACCAGCTCGGCGGCGCGCCGCTTGTGCTCGGGCTCCTCGCTCTCGTCGCGGGCCTTGCGGATGTTGGTCAGGATCGCGTTCTCGTGGCGGTAGCGGTCGGCCACGTGGTCGAGGGCCTCGGCGATCATGTCGGGGACGCTGTTCAGCCAGTCCACCGCGCGGACGTTGCGCCGGGTCGCGTCCAGGGCGCGGCGCAGGGTCTCGGAGTACTGCACCGTGCGGTAGCGGGCCTGTTCGGCGGCGAGCTGGGCGTCGGCGAGTCGGCCACGGCTGATCAGCACCTCCAACTTGACCTCGGCGGCGATCTGAGCGCTGGTGACGTCGGTGTCGAGGGCGCCGACGAGGACGTTGACCGCCTCGTCCGTGGTGCGCAGGTAGACGACGCCGCCGGGACCCGGGACCTCCTCGATCAGCTTGAAGTCGTAGTCGCGGCGGACGTAGGTGCCGTCCGGGGCGAAGGTGCCGTAGACGGCGCGGAAGCCGCGGTCGACGCTGCCGACGTTGATCAGGCTCTCCAGGACCCAGCGGGCGACGCGCTCGTGCTCGGGGACCGGGCGGCGCGGGGCCTGGGCGGCGATGCGCGGGATGAGCCGAGCCACTATCTGGTCGTGGTCGGCGCCCGTGTCGAAGTCCATGTTCAGGGTGACCAGGTCGATGGCGGCGAGGGCCACCTCCGCCATGCCGTACACCGAGTACTCGCCGGCCAGGTTCGCCTTGCGCGCGTCCAGGTCGTGCAGCGGCGCGGTGCAGGCGAGCGCGCGCAGCCGCCGCGCCAGCCCCTCGTCGGCGGCCGGGCCCGGTGCCGGGCGCGGCCCCGCGCTGAGCTGGGGCGGAACGCGGTCCGTCGATGCTGGCGAAGTCACGGTGCACAGCGTAGGTCCTAGGTCTGACATCGGCCCAAACGGCGCAGACGGACCGGTGGGCCCCACGGACCCCGTCGGCCCCCTCGGATCGCGGGCACCGCAAGCCGCCTCGCCGCGGCCGAAGGGGCGGGCAGGCCCCGGCCGGTGTGCGGAATCTCGCTCCTGGGGCCACGGAGGCGTGCCGCGGCCGTTCCCGGCGGCCCCGGTCACCCGCCACGGCATCCGCTCCCCCGGCCGGCCCCGGGCCGGGCGCGTCAGTCCTCGTCCCCCACCCGCCCCCGGTACACCTCCACCACCCGCTCGAGCGAGTCCGCGAGGTAGACCGACAGTTGCTTTTCGGCCTCTTTCCGGTCGCCCGCCTGGAGGGCATGAAGAATCTGGCGGTTGCGCGCGAGATACGGCTCGTGCAGCCGCCGCGGGTCGTCGACGACGTGAAAGGCGAGGCGCAGCTCGGCGAAGACGCTGCGCATCAGCTCGTCGGTGCGGGCGCTGCCGGCCAGGCCGACGAGTTCGCGGTGGAAGTGGATGTTGGCCGTGCCGAGCCCGCTCCAGTCGTTGCCGACGGCCGCCAGCTGCCCTTCGGTCACGGCGGCGGCGAGCCCGTCCAGCGCGTACGGCGGCTCGCCGAGGCCGCGTACGACGGCGCACTCGACCAGCGTGCGGGTGCGGTAGATGTCCTCGACGTCCTCGACGGTCAGGACCCGGACGAAGACGCCCCGGTTGAGCTCGTGCACCAGCAGGCGCTCATGGGTGAGCAGGCGGAACGCCTCCCGCAAGGTGTTGCGCGAGACGCCGAGCGCACCGCCGATGCTGTCTTCCGACAGCCGAGTTCCCGGTGGGAAGTAGCCCTCGGCGATCCGGCTTCTGAGGATGTCCGCGACGCGTTCGGCGGTGCTCGTACGGCCCAGAAGCGCGCGGTCGTCGGCCAGTCCGGCCAGCTGCTCTGCCATGCCCGGAATTCAACCGCAGACACAAGGACGAAACAACAAGGGTATTGAAGGATCGTTCAACGATCCTCTACCTTGCTGTCCACGGCTTCCGCACACCTTCCGTACGGCACCGCTCACGCTCCGCGCCCTTCCGCACCCCGGCGCTCGCCCGCGCCTTCCGCACTCCTCGGCACCCTCCGCACGCCCTTCCGCACTGCTCACTCACCGCACCCTCCGTCCTCTGTCTGCGAGGTGCACATGAGCACGACCCCTCCCACGCGGTCCCACCCCTCCGGCGCCCGGCCCCGAACCGGTGAACGCGCCCTCGACGGCGGCGCCCTCGGCTGGCTGCGCGCCCTCGGTCCGGACGGCCGGCGCGCCTTCGCCGGCGCGTTCGGCGGCTACGCCCTCGACTCGTACGACTACTTCACGCTGCCGCTGAGCATGGTCGCGCTGGCGGCCTACTTCGGCCTGGACAGCGGCCAGACCGGGCTGTTCACCACCGTCACCCTCGTGGTCTCCGCGGTCGGCGGCGCCGTCGCGGGCATGGTGGCCGACCGGTTCGGCCGGGTCCGGGCCCTGATGATCACCGTGATCACCTACGCCGTGTTCACCGTGGCCTGCGGCTTCGCGCCGGACTTCGGGACGCTGCTGGTCTTCCGCGCCCTCCAGGGCCTCGGCTTCGGCGGCGAATGGGCGGTCGGGGCGATCCTGGTCGCCGAGTACGCGAGCCCCCGCCACCGGGGCCGCACGCTCGGCGCGGTCCAGAGCTCGTGGGCGGTCGGCTGGGGCCTCGCCGCGATCGTCTACACCGTGGTCTTCTCGCTCGCGGGCGACGATCTGGCCTGGCGCGTGATGTTCTGGACCGGGGCGCTGCCCGCACTGCTGGTGCTGTGGCTGCGGCGCCGGGTGCACGACGCGCCGGAGGCGGTCGCGGTGCGGGAGCGCAATCCGCGCCGGGGCTCGTTCGCGGCGATCTTCGCGGCGGGCCGGGACGGCCGGCCGGGCCTGCTGCGCACGACGGTCTTCGCGTGCCTGCTGTCGACGGGCGTCCAGGGCGGCTACTACACGCTGGCGACCTGGGTGCCGACGTATCTGAAGACCGAGCGCGGGCTGTCGGTCGTCGGCACGGGCGGGTATCTGACGTTCCTGATCTCGGGCGCGTTCGCGGGCTATCTGACCGGCGGTCACCTCACCGACCTGCTGGGGCGTCGGCGCAACATCTGGCTCTTCGCGCTGCTGTCCGCGGGCTGCGTCGTCGCCTACGCCCACATCCCCGACGGCGCGGACACCCTGCTGCTGGTGCTGGGCTTCCCGCTCGGGTTCTGCATGTCGGCGATCTTCAGCGGCTTCGGGTCGTATCTGAGCGAGCTCTACCCGACCGCCGTGCGCGGCACCGGGCAGGGCTTCACCTACAACACCGGCCGGGCGATCGGCGCGGTCTTCCCCACCACGGTCGGCTTCCTCGCCGACAGCTGGGGCGTGGGCGGTGCGCTGGTCTTCGGCGCCCTCGGGTACGCGCTCGCGGCGCTGGCGCTGCTCGGACTGCCGGAGACCCGCGGAAGGGAGCTGGCGTGAACCGGACACAGGACCTCCTGCCGCCCGACGCCGACCGGGAGGACCCGACGCGGGCCCTCCCGCCGCCCCGCACCGACCAGGAGGACCCGATGCACGACCACCCCGGCCCGGTCGGCGTGGACGGCCCGGCGCAGGACCTCCCGCCGCTCTACGTCGACCGGGAGTACCGGGCGCAGGACCTCCCCCTGCTCCTCGTCGACGGCGAGGCCCGTGGCTGGCATCCGAGAGCGGCCCGCAAACGGTTCCGTGCGGGCCTGACCGGCCCCACGGCCGGGGTCGCCGCGGGCCACACGCAGGTCAACCTCATCGCGGTGCCCGCCGACTGGGCGTACGACATGCTGCTGTTCTGCCAGCGCAACCCGAAGCCCTGTCCGGTCCTCGACGTCACCGACGCCGGGTCCTGGACCACCGTCCTCGCGGACGGCGCCGACCTGCGCACCGATCTGCCGCGCTACCGCGTGTGGCGGGACGGCGAGCTGGCCGACGAGCCGACGGACGTACGCGCGTACTGGCGGGACGACCTGGTGTCGTTCCTCATCGGGTGCAGCTTCACCTTCGAGTGGGCGCTGACCCGGGCCGGTGTGCCCGTCCGCCACCTGGAGCAGGGCCGCAACGTGCCGATGTACGTGACCGACCGTCAGTGCAGGCCCGCCGGACGGCTGCACGGGCCGATGGTGGTGTCCATGCGGCCGGTCCCGCCGGAGCATCTGGCGGCGGCGATCCACGAGAGCAGTCTGCTGCCCGCGGTGCACGGCAGTCCGGTGCACTGCGGGGACCCCTCGGCCCTCGGCATCGCGGACCTCGCCCGGCCCGACTTCGGCGACCCGGTGACCGCCGCGCCCGACGACATCCCGGTGTTCTGGGCCTGCGGGGTCACCCCCCAGGCCGCGGTCATGGCCTCGCGCCCGCCGTTCGCCATCACCCACGCGCCGGGCCAGATGTTCCTCACGGACGCACGGGACGAGAAGTACCGGGTGATCTGACGACGACCGGCCTCAGGTCCGGTCGGCCCGGGTGCCATCAGTTCGAGCGACACGAAAGACACGGAGTTCCATGATCTCGATCGATCTCAACGCCGACCTCGGCGAGGGCTTCGGCCGCTGGCGGCTGACCGACGACGAACAGCTGCTGTCCGTCGTCACCAGCGCCAACGTGGCCTGCGGCTTCCACGCCGGGGACGCGGCCACCATGCGGCGGGTGTGCGCGCTCGCGGCGGAACGCGGCGTGGCGATCGGCGCGCAGGTCTCCTACCGGGACCTGGCGGGGTTCGGGCGGCGCGCGATGGACGTGCCGCCCGCCGAACTGGCCGCCGAGGTGGCGTACCAGACAGGCGCCCTGGAGGTGTTCGCGCGGGCGGCGGGCGCGCGCGTCGCGTACGTCAAGCCGCACGGCGCGCTCTACAACCGCGTGGTGCACGACGAGGGGCAGGCCGCCGCGGTCGTCGAAGGGGTGCTCCTCGCGGGCGCCGCGCTGCCCGTGCTGGGGCTGCCCGGCTCGCGGCTGCTTGAGCTGGCCGCGAAGGCGGGGCTGCCGGCCGTGCCGGAGGCGTTCGCCGACCGTGCCTACACCGCGCGGGGCACGCTGGTGCCGCGCGGCGAGGACGGCGCCGTCGTCACCGACCCGGCCGACGTCGTCGAACGGGCGATGGGGATCGCCACCGCCGGCACCGTCGTCTCGCACACCGGCGAGCCGGTCGAGGTGCGCGCCCGCTCCCTGTGTCTGCACGGCGACACGCCCGGCGCGGTGGAGCTGGCGCGCCGGGTGCGGCGGCGGCTGGAGGCGGCGGGCGCGCGCCTGGAGTCCTTCGCATGAGGATGCTGCCGAAGATCGTGCCGAGGGTGCTGCCCGTCGGGGACGACGCCCTGCTCGTGGAGGTCTCCTCGGGCGACGCGGCCCAGGCGCTCCACGCCGAACTGCTGCGCCGCCGCGCCGAGGGCCTGCTGGCGGTGCGCGAGATCGTGCCGGCGGCCCGTACCGTCCTGCTCGACGGCGTCGCCGAACCGGCGCGCACGGCACGGCAGTTGGCTGCGCTGGAGGTGCCGTCCACCCTGCCCGCGACCGGTGCCGCGGTCGAGATCCCGGTCCGCTACGACGGTCCCGACCTGGCCGATGTCGCCGCGCACTGGGGTGTCGCCGAGCGGGAGGTGGCACGGCTGCACGCGGCCACCGAGTTCCGCGTCGCGTTCTGCGGCTTCGCCCCCGGGTTCGGCTATCTCACCGGACTGCCGGCGCGGTACGACGTCCCCCGCCGGACCACCCCGCGCACGGCCGTGCCCGCGGGCGCCGTGGCCCTGGCGGGACCGTACACGGGTGTGTACCCGCGGTCCTCGCCGGGCGGCTGGCAGCTGATCGGCACGACGGACGCGGTGCTGTGGGACCACGCGCGCACACCGGCGGCGCTGCTGTCGCCGGGGACGCGGGTGCGGTTCGTGGCGGTGGGCGCCGTATGACGGACCGTGCGCTCGCCGTCGTACGGAGCGGGGCGCTGACCACCGTGCAGGATCGCGGGCGGGCCGGGTTCGCGCATCTCGGCGTGGGGCGTTCCGGCGCGCTGGACGCGCCCGCCGCCGCGCTCGTCAACCGGCTCGTCGGCAACGGGCCGGAGGCCGCCGTCCTGGAGACCACCCTCGACGGCTGCGCGCTGCGCCCGCGCCGCGCGGTCACCGTGGCGGTCGGGGGCGCCCCCTGCCCGGTCACGGTGGACGGCCGGCCCGCCGCCTGGGGCGCGCCGGTCGCCGTCCCGGCGGGCGGGCTGCTCGACGTCGGACGGGCGGTGGCCGGCCTGCGCAGCTACGTCGCCGTGGCGGGCGGGGTGGCCGTCGAGCCGGTGCTCGGCAGCCGCTCCACCGACCTGCTGTCCGGGCTCGGACCGCCGCCGCTCACCGCCGGGACCGTGCTGCCGGTGGGGCCGCCGGACGGCGGGCGGCACGCGCGCGTGGACGTGGCGCCGCAGCCGGGGCCGCCGGCCGAGCTGGTCCTGCGGGTGACGCCCGGGCCGCGCGACGACTGGTTCACGCCGCAGGCCGTACGCACCTTCACCTCCGGCGCCTACGAGGTGTCCGCGGCGAGCAACCGCATCGGGCTGCGCACGCTGGGGCCGGTCCTGGAGCGCGCCGTGACCGGTGAACTCCCCAGCGAGGGAATGGTCCTGGGCGCGGTCCAGGTGCCGCCCGACGGCCGGCCCCTGGTCTTCCTCGCGGACCATCCGACCACCGGGGGCTATCCGGTGATCGGCGTGGTGCGCGGCGCGGACCTCGCGGCGGCGGCGCAGGCACGGCCGGGCACTCCGGTCCGGTTCGTGGCGGTACGGCGCTGAACCGGCCGGAACCGGGGCCGTAGCAGGGCCGGTCCGCCGGACGGGGCTCGTCGAACCGGGGCCGTACCAGAGCCTGTCCGACGGACGGGGGTCGTCGGACAGGCCCTACGCCGCGTCCGGCCGCTCCGCGGTGGTCAGGGCCGCGAGCGCCGCGGCGACCGCGGCGGAGGCGTGCAGGTCGAGCCGGGCGCTGGTGCCGCGGGCCCGGTGGCGCATCTCGTCGGCGGCCAGCCGCAACAGCTGCGGCAGCAGGTCCGTGCAGCGCCGGGCCACCCAGGCGGTGCCCGCGGTGGCCAGCCACAGCAGGCTCGCCGAGCGGGTGGGCGCCGGGAACTCCGGCTCGGGCGACGGCGCGGGCCCGCCGGCCCGGCCCGCCGCGGCGAGCAACGCATGGAAGCGGAGGGCGAGTTGCCGGTGGCCGCGCTCGCCCGGGTGGAGCCGGTCCGCGCTCCACATCGCGCGGTCGGCGAGCCACGCGCCTTCGCCCGCGTGCAGGTGGACGGCGCCGTACCGGTCGGAGAGGGCGTGCACGACGGTGTTGACCGCGCGCTGCCGCCGGGCCAGCGGGCGGGCCAGCGCGCCGGGCAGGCCGAGCATCGCGCCGGGATCGGGCAGGCAGGCCGTGAGGACGACGGAGCCGCGGGCGGAGAAGGCGGCGTAGACCTGGTCGAGGCGCTCCGCCACGGCGTGGATGTCGAAGGTGCAGCGCAGGGTGTCGTTGACGCCGATGACGACCGAGACGACGTCGGGGCTCAGGTCGAGCGCCGCCGGTGTCTGCCGTTCCAGCACGTCACGGGTCTGCGCGCCGCTGACCGCGAGGTTGGTGAACCGGACGTTCTCCCCGGGCAGCGGGGCGAGGCCGTCGGCGAGCAGCGCGGCCCAGCCGCGCCGGCCGCCGGCGACGGGGTCCCCGACCCCCTCGGTGAGCGAGTCCCCGAGGGCGACGAAGCGCACGGGTCTCATAGGACGCCCTCCGCGACCGTGGGGCGCGCGGGCCCCGGCAGTTCCGCGGCTGCGGCCGGGGCCGACGCGCCGCCCGCGCGGGTGGACACGACCGGCGGGTCCGCGGGGACCGGCCCCGTGTGCACGGCCGCGTCGTGCGCCCGGAGGAACGCGTCCACCGCGGTCCCCCAGCCGAAGCACTCCGCACGCGCGCGTGCCGCGTCCCGGCGGCCGGGCCCGGGGCGGTCCAGGACGTCTTCGACGGCGTCGGCGAAGGCGGATCCGCGGTCGGCGGCGACCGCGCCCGCCGAGCCGATCACCTCCGGCAGCGCGGACGACGCGCTCGCGACGACCGGCGTACCGCAGGCCATGGCCTCCAGGGCGGCGAGGCCGAACGTCTCGGCCGGGCCCGGCGCCAGGGCCACGTCGGCGGACGCCTGGAGCGCGCCGAGCAGCCCCCGGTCGGAGACGTGGCCGAGGAAGGTCACCGGCAGGCCGCGCTCGCGGGCCCGCGCCTCCAGGCGGGGCCGCAGCGGGCCGTCCCCGGCGACCACCAGGACCGCGGCGCGCCCGCGCCGCAGCAGCGCCTCCAGCGCGTCGAGCGCGGTGCCGGGCCGCTTCTCCACGGACAGCCGGGAGCACATCACCAGGAGGGTCTGGTCCTCGCGCGCGTAACGGGCGCGCAGCCCGGGGGCGCGCAGGGCGGGGTGGCGGCCGGTGAGGTCGACGCCGAGCGGGGCGCGTACGACGTTGCGGGCGCCGATGCGCACGAACTCCCGGGCGGCGAACTCGGTGGTGCACACCACGCGCGCGTAGGTGTGCGCGGTGCGGGTGTTGAGCGCGTCGGCGGCGCGCCGGGAGAGGTTCTCCGGCAGCCCCCAGGTGCGCAGGACGCCGTCGGCGGTCTCGTGGGAGACCATCACGGCGGGGACGCGGGCGCGGCGCGCCCAGCGGCCGGTCCAGCGCAGGGTGGTGCGGTCGGAGACCTCCAGGCGGTCCGGGGCGAGTTCCTCCAGGAGGTCCGCCACGCGCCGCTTGTCGGTGAGGACGCGGTAGCCGCCGGTGCCGGGGAGCAGGGGGCCGGGCAGGGTGATCACCCGGCCCTGCTCGGTGTCGCGGTCGGTGTGCCGCTCGCCGGGCACGACGAGCACGGCTTCGTGGCCGGCCGCCTGGAACCCCTTGCCCAGTTCGCGCAGGGCGGTGCGCAGGCCGCCGGAGGCGGGGGCGACGAAGTTGGCGAGGCGGACGATCCGCAGGCCGGTGTCCTTCATGCCGCCACCGCCGGCTTCCGCGCGCCGAGCACGTCGTGATAGTGCCCGATCAGCTGGTCGCCGACGGCGGCCCAGGTGCGGCCCTCGACCATGGCGCGCCCGGCGGCGCCGTACGCGGTCCGCAGGGCGGGGTCGGCGGCCAGGGACCGTACGGCGTCCCGTACGGCGTCGGCGTCGCGCGGCGGCACGAGGAGCCCGGTGCGGCCGTGGGCGACCAGGTCGAGGGGGCCGCCGACGGCGGGCGCCACGACGGGGACGCCGCTGGCCATGGCCTCCTGGACGGTCTGGCAGAACGTCTCGAAGGGGCCGGTGTGCGCGAAGACGTCGAGGGAGGCGAAGATCCGGGCGAGTTCGTCGCCGGTACGGCGGCCGAGGAAGACCGCGCCGGGCAGCGCCTCGGCCAGTCCGGGCCGGCTGGGGCCGTCGCCGACCACCACGACCTTCACGCCCTCCAGGCCGCAGACGCCGGCGAGCAGTTCGACCTGCTTCTCGGGGGCGAGGCGGCCGACATAGCCGACGATCAGCTCGCCGTTCGGGGCGAGTTCGCGGCGCAGGGCGGCGTCGCGGTGTTCGGGCCGGAAGCGGACGGTGTCCACGCCACGCGGCCACAGCCTGACCCGCGGGATGCCGTGGGCCTCCAGGTCGCGCCGGGCGGCGGTGGAGGGGGCGAGGGTGCGGGCGGCGGCCGCGTGCACGGAGCGGATGCGGCGCCAGGCGACGGCCTCTCCGGCGCCCATGTAGGTGCGGGCGTAACCGGCGAGGTCGGTCTGGTAGACGGCCACGGCGGGCACGCCGAGCCGGGCGGCGGCGGCCATGCCGCGGACGCCGAGGACGAAGGGGCTCGCCAGGTGGACGACGTCGGCGCGGTGCTCGGCGATCGCCGCGGCCACGCGTCGGCTGGGGAGGGCGACGCGCACCTGGGGGTAGCCCGGGAGCGGGAGGGAGGGGACGTGGACGACGGGGCACGGCGCCGAGGCGTCGGTGCCGGTGCCGGCCGCGGGGGCCGGGGCGACGACGAGCGGGGCGTGACCGCGATCGACGAGGTGCCGGGCGGTCTGGAGCGCGCAGTGGGCCACGCCGTTCACATCGGGGGGAAAGGATTCGGTCACGATGACGACACGCATACCCGTGTTGTCGCCGGGCTGGACGTGCCCGCGTCAACGTGGATCTTTCCGGCCGAGGAACGGTCCATGAGCGTTGCGGTGCGCCCCCGGGCAGGTCGGACGGCGTCCACACGGGTCCGCCCCGCGAGTCACCCGGCGTTCACGCTGCCGCTCGGGGAGGGCGGGGTGGGGGCGCGCCACCCGTCCATCCTCCGCCCCACGGGCGGGCACTCGGCGCCGTACCCCCGCGCGGGCACGTCGTGGCCACTCGCGCAGTTCCCCGCGCCCCTGGGTGGGCTGAGGCAAGGCCCCCTCAGGGGCGCGGGGAACTGCGCGATCGGCCCCCACCGGCCCGCGGACAACACTCGACCTGGACGGCCGCCGCAGCGCAGTCCCCCGCGCCCGGGGGGGGCGTACCCCTGCCTAAGCCGAGCGCAGCGGCCCCGCGTCGGGGCCGATCCGGCTGCGGACCGCCGTCTGGACCTCGTCCTCCTCCGCGGGATCCGCGGCCAGGCGGCGCAGGCGTTCGACGACGCGGGCGTCCCCGGTCTCGGCGTGGCGGGCGGCCAGTTCGCGGGTGGTCTCCTCGCAGTCCCAGAGGCATTCGACGGCGAATCCGGTGGCGAAGGAGGGGTCGGTCGCGGCGAGGGCGCGGGCGGCGCGGCCGCGCAGATGGGAGGAGGCGGTCTCGCGGTAGACATGGCGCAGGACCGGTGCCGCGCAGACGATGCCGAGCCGTCCGGTGCCGTCGACGAGGGTCCACAGGGTCGGCGCGTCGGGCCCCTCGCCCCGTACGGCCTCACGGAGCGCGGCGAGGACGAGGTCGCTGTCGCGGGTGCCGCCGCGGCAGGCGAGCACGCGTCCGGCGGCGGCGCCGAGGGCGTCGGGCCGGCGGGCCCAGCCGCGGGCCCGGTCGACGGCGGCGACGCTCCGCATGCGTTCGAAGGCGTCGACGGCGGCGTCCACGACGGGGGCGGTCCCGCCGGCGACCGCGGCCTCGACGAGGTCGAGGGCGTCGGGATCGTTCGCGTCGGCGAGATAGCGCAGGGCGGTGCAGCGGGCTCCCTCGCTGCCGTCCTGTGCCGCGCGGACGATCTCCGGCCGGTCCTCGGGCCCGGCCACGGCGGCCAGGCAGCGGGCGGCGGGCACATGGAGCGCGGCGCCGCGTTCGACGCCCTGCTGGGCCCATTCGAGGACGGCGCCCACGCTCCAGCCGGGCCGCGGTCCCGAGGGCCGCATCTGGCGTTGCCAGCGGTCGAAGCAGCCGGTCTCCTGGGCGGCCCGCACCCGCGTGCCGATGGCCTCCCGCGGATCCTCGGCCCACAGTCGCCAGGGCCGCGGCTCGAACGCGTCGCGTACGGCGGCGGCGAGTTCGGCCTCGCCCTCGGGGTCGGCCGGGAAGCGGGCCAGGACGGGGACGGCGAGGGCGCGCAGGCCCGCGTCGTCGTCGCGCAGGGCGAGTTCGTCGAGGGCCCAGGCCCAGTTCGAGCCGGTCTCGGCGTACCTGCGCAGCAGGGCGAGGGCGTCCCGCCGGCCGTAGGAGGCCAGGTGCCCGAGGACCGCCAGCGCGAGGCCGGTGCGTGACTCGTCGGTGTCGAGCACGTCCTCGGGGTTGAACAGGTGCGTCTCGATGGCGTCGAGGCCGCCGCCGAGGTCGAGGTAGAGGCGGGCGTAGTACAGGGAGCGGTTCTCCACCTGCCAGTCGTGGCGGGGATCGCGCAGCACACAGTGGTTCAGGGCCGCGAGCGCCTCGGCGCGCGGGGCGGTGAGCGCGTGCAGCGTGCCGTCGCCACGGCCTCGCTGAAGCAGGCCGAGCAGCGTGCCGCTGGGCGCTATGACCGGATCGAACATGGGAAACAGCCTCACATCAAGCGTCGACGCAACCGGGGACCACGCACTACCTGGCCGCGTGACACAACGTCGGGGCGCCCGCCGTCTCTTGCTTGCTGTAGACCATCTTCCTCTGCCTCTCGTCGGTGGCCCATGCGGACCGCATCACGGCCCGCGCGGTGCGGCATCACCTGCCCAGCCATCGCGTCCGTGAATCACGACGTCATGATGACTCGCGGGTTTCTCCTGCCGCGACCGTATTTCCGGCGGCCCTTTACCGCCTCCCCCGTTTTCTGTGTCTGTGCTGGTCGGACGGTGTGCGTCAGTGCACTCCGAACAGTTCCAGCAATTCCTTCCTGCCGAACATACGAGCGGTGTCGACGGCCGACGGGGTACCCGCGGCCGGGTCGGCTCCGCCTTCGAGCAGCGCCTCGATCACGGCCTGCTCGCCCTTGAAGACCGCCCCCGCGAGCGGCGTCTGGCCGCGGTCGTTGGCGGTGTCGGCGGCGGCGCCGCGGGCGAGGAGCGCGCGGACCGCCTCGGCGTGGCCGTGGTAGGCGGCGAGCATCACCAGGGTGTCGCCGCGGTCGTTGGTGAGGTCGGCCGGGACACCCGCGTCGACGTACGCCACGAGAGCCTCCGTCTGCCCCTTCCGAGCCAGATCGAAGATCTTGGTCGCGAGCTCCACGACCTCGGGGTCGGGCGCTTCACTCATCGGTCGGGCCGCCTCTCACTGGGGACTGCGGGGAACTCCGGAGAGCTTCGGGGGGCCGGGTGGGCCCTCCGGTGGAGGGTACGGCAGCGAGCGGTTGCCGTCCGTACGGGTGAAACGTCAGCGTACTGGCCCGCGCGGCACATGACCCGATCCGCCCGAGGTAAAGATCACGTCAGCCTCGAACGGGGCAACAACCCTGCCCAACCGGGCGCCGGTCGGCCCGGCAAGGCTCGGCCGACCGGGCGAAATCGCCCACATTCCACTCAGTTGCACCTTTTATCGTATGGATACATCCTGTGATCCTGGAAGTACTCATGGTGACTGTCCCCCTCGACACCAGGAGAAACCGAAATGATCCTGTCCATGTCAGGCGTCGTCCTGCTCGCCATCATCGTTTTCCTGTTCTTCAAGAAGGACGGGCTGAAGGCGTCGCACGCCGTGACCACCTCTCTGTTCGGCTTCTATCTCGCCAGCACGGCCATCGCCCCGAGCATCAAGGCCGGCGGCGAGAGCCTGGCGAGCCTGCTCGGCGGCATCAAGTTCTGACGCCGCCTCTCCCGTCCCTCCGCACCTACAGGAGACAGCAGTGGCCCGGCGCCCCCTTCCCCGCATCCTGAGCACAGGCAGCGCGCAGATCGCCCGCAGCAGGGAGCTGGCACGGACGGCGGCCGACAGCGCCACCGACGTCCTGCACCCGCTGATCACGATCACGCGTGGGCTGCGCCGGCTGGCCTCGGCCGGACGGCGCAAGTGGGCGGACACGCCCAAGGACAAGCGCGGGCCGCTGCTCTTCCTGGTGGCCTCGCTCGTCCTGGTCGTGGCGCTCGCACCGTACGGCCCGCTGCTCGCCGTCATCGTCGTGATGACGGCGGCGGCCTGGCAGGGCCGGGACCGCACACCGGCGGCTCCCGAAGACCCCGACCCGGCCCGGGCCGAACGCCTCCAGTCGCTGTACGAGGCCCTGGTCCCGTACTTCGCGGCGGCCGAGGACCCGGCACCGATGTACGCCCACGGCGGCGACTGGGAGGCGGTCTTCCCGGCCCACGAGTTCGACGACGCGGGCCGGGTGTCCCACCTCCTGGTCCGCTATCCGGCCTACTTCCCGGACGGCGAGGCCGAGTCCCGCCTGCGGGTGGAACAACTGCTCACGGCCAAGTCCGGCCGGGGCCGTGAGTACCACTTCACCTGGGACGAGGAGGGCAACCAGCTCACGGTCGCCGTCCTCGCCCCCCTGCCCACCGACATCGCCGCGCAGCGCTTCGTCACCACCCCCGGCGAGACCGTGCTCGGGTTCACCGACCCGACGCAGGTCCAGCGCACGCTCCCCCTCACCCACGGGGAGGAGCAGCGCGACGTGCCACCGGTCGTGTGGCGCACCGGAGTCCGCTCCACCGAGCCGCATCTGCTGGTCATGGGCCAGCCCGGCAGCGGCACCTCGACGCTGCTGCGCTCCCTCGCGCTCCAGGCGCTCCAGCACGGCGACGTGTTCGTCGCCGACGGCGGCGGCACCGCCGAGCACGCCTGCCTGACCGGCCGCGACGGTGTCCTCGCCGTCGAGTCCGGGCTGGCCGGGGTGGTGGCCGGCCTGGAGTGGGCGGCCGGCGAGACCGAGCGGCGGCTGATCGCCGCGAACCGGGCCCGCCAGGAGGGCCAGCCCCCGCCGGAGGACACCCGGCGTCCGCTGTGGCTGCTGCTGGACCGGCCGACCGTGTTCACCCATCTGGCCGCCGCGGACGGCCGGGGGGACCCGCAGGCACTGCTCCAGGTGCCGCTGCGACACGGCAGGGCGGCGAACGTCACGGTGGTCGTCGCCGAGCAGTTCGACGGCGCCGAGTCCCTGAGCGACGCCGTACGGCAGCACACGCGCGCGCGTGTCGTGCTCGGGCCGGCCTCCGCCCGCCAGGTGGAGGCGGTGCTGGGCGCGCCCCCGCACACGACCCCGCTCGCCCAGGTCCCGCCCGGCCGCGGCTTCGCCCGGCTCGGGACGGGGGCCGTGCACCGGCTCCAGGTCCCGGCCACGCCCGACCCGTACGACGACGCCACGAGCGACGCCGACCGGCAGGCCGTGCTCGCGCTGCTGCCCCCGCGCACCACCCCCGCGGACGCGAGGACGGCCACGGTCCGGGACACGGAGGCGGTCTCCGTCGACGCCCCGGTGGAGGCGGGGGCGCTGCTCAAGACGGACGCGCTGCTGAAGGCGGACGCACTGGTGCGCAAGGAAGCGCCGACCACGGCGGACCCCTTCGCCAAGGCCGAGGCGCCGACCACGGCGGACGCCTTCGTCAGGGCCGAGGCGCCGGTCACGGCGGACTCCTTCGCCAAGGCCGAGGCGCCGACCACGGCGGACGCCTTCGCCAAGGCCGAGGCGCCGGTCACGGCGGACGCCTTCGTCAAGACGGCGCTGGTCACGGCGAACGCCTTCGCCAAGCCGGACGCACCGGTCGCAGCGGACGCCTTCGTCAAGACGGAGGCGCCGGTCGCGGCTGAGTCCTTGGCCGCGGCGGACGTCTCAGTGACGTCGGAGGCCGGGGCGGAGTCCTCGGTCACGGCGACCCTGGTGAAGGCGGAGGCCACGGCGGACTCCCCGGTGCAGGCGGTGGCGGCGGAGACGCCCTGACCGACTCCCCACCCGCTCCCGTCCCGCTCCCCTCCCGTCGCTCCCCCTGATCCGCGCCCGGCACGAACGACCACGGCCCCCGCATCCCGGTGCTCACCGGGTGGCGGGGGCCGTCGTGCGTCCCCGGCCGGGGCGGCCGGGGCCGAGCGGGCCGGGCCTCCCGGCCGACCGCGCGGCGGACGAACCGCAGGCGAACCGCGACCGGCCGCCCCGCGTCGGCCCCAGGCGCACCGCGGCCCTCAGGCCACGAACGTGCGCGGTGCCTCCGCGCCCAGGTTCGCGCCGGACTGGACCAGGCGGGCCGCGGCGGCCAGCCGGGCCGCCGCCTCGTCCGCCAGCGGGCCGCCGACCGTGAAGGGCAGGCGGACATAGCCCTCGAAGGCGCCGTCGACGCCGAAGCGGGGACCCGACGGCACCCGTACCCCGGTCCGCTCCCCCGCCTCCGCGAGGCGGGAGCCGGACAGGCCACCGGCCCGCGCCCACACGGTCAGGCCCCCCTTGGGCACCTCGAACTCCCAGTCGGGCAGCTCCCGGCGGACCGCCGCCACCAGGTCGTCGCGGTTCTCCCGGGCCTGACCGCGGCGCAGCTCCACCGCCTGTTCCCAGCCGCCGGTGGCGAACAGCCAGTTGACGGCCAGCTGCTCCAGGACGGGCGTGCCCAGGTCGGCGTACGCGCGCGCGGCGACCAGGCTGCGGATCACGTCGGGGGCCGCGCGCACCCAGCCGATGCGCATGCCCGCCCAGAACGCCTTGCTCGCCGATCCGACGGTGATCACCGTCGAGCCGGCCGGGTCGAAACCGCAGACGGGGCGTGGCATGGTCACGTCCTCGTCGAGCCACAGCTCGGACATCGTCTCGTCGGCGACCAGCACCGTGCCCGCGGACCGGGCGGCGTCCACCAGCCGGCGGCGCTGGTCCTCGTCGGCGAGGGCGCCGGTCGGGTTGTGGAAGTCGGCGACCACATAGGCGATCCGGGGCGCGGCCTCGCGCAGCACCTGCCGCCAGCGGTCCATGTCCCAGCCGGCCAGCCCGTCGGCCATGGCCACGGGCACCAGCCGGGCGCCCGCCTCACGCATCAGCTGGAGGATGTTGGCGTACGACGGCGACTCGACGGCGATGCGCTCACCGCGTCCCCCGAAGAGGTGGCAGATGGCGTCGATCGCCCCCATCGCGCCGGTCGTCACCATGATCTGCTCCGGCATGGTCGGGATGCCGCGCGCCGTGTACCGCTCGGCGATCATCGAGCGCAGGGCGGGCAGCCCGGCCGGATAGTCGCCGTGCGTGTGCGCGTACGGCGGCAGTTCCTCCAGGGCGCCCTGCACGGCCCGGGTGAGCCAGGGCTCGGGCGCGGGCAGCGCCGCGCAGCCGAGGTCGATCATCGAGCCGAGCGCCTCCGGCGGCAGCGGTTCCAGGCCCCGGGCCGGGAAGGGATTGCCCGCGGGCACGGCGGTCCAGCTGCCCGCGCCACGCCGGGACTCCAGGAAGCCCTCGGCGCGCAGCGCCTCGTAGGCGGCGGCGACGGTCGTGCGGCTGACGGACAGCGCCACGGCCAGTTCCCGCTCGGCGGGCAGCCGCGCGGCGACCGGGACGCGGCCTTCGAGGACCAGCAGCCGGATGCCGTCGGCGAGGGCCCGGTAGGCGGGCGGGCGGCGGGTGCCGGGACCCGCGGGACGGTCCTGCTGGGAGGTCAGCAGCCGGGCGAGCTGCGCGGCCCCCACCGCCGAGGTCCACTGCGCCATGCGAATCAGTCCACCTTCCCCGAATTGGCCATGGATGGCCCGTACTCCCTCGCCACAGAGTGGCACGAGCCAGGCCACTTCCACCAATGGGGTACCCCTTTGTCCACGCCACCCACGCCCCCCACGCCCCCGACACCTACCACCGCCCGTCGGCTCGTCCAGCTCTACGCCGGTCTCGTGCTCTACGGCGCCAGCTCCGCCCTGCTCGTCCGGGCCGGGCTGGGCCTGGAGCCCTGGGGGGTGCTGCACCAGGGCCTGGCCAGGCTCAGCGGGCTGACCATCGGCGTGGTCTCGATCATCGTGGGCGCGGCGGTGCTGCTGCTGTGGATCCCGCTGCGCCAGCGCCCCGGCCTCGGCACGGTGTCGAACGTCTTCCTCGTCGGACTCGCGATGGACGGCACGCTGGCCCTGGTGCCCGACGCGCACGGACTCGCCGTACGGATCGTGACGATGGCCGCGGGCATCGCGCTCAACGGCGTGGCCACCGGCCTGTACATCTCCGCGGACTTCGGACCGGGCCCACGCGACGGGCTGATGACCGGCCTGCACCGGCGCACCGGCCGCTCCATCCGGCTGATGCGGACCGTCATCGAGGTCACCGTCGTCGTCACCGGCTTCGCGCTCGGCGGCACGATCGGCGTCGGCACCGTCCTGTACGCGGTCTCGATCGGGCCGCTCGCGCAGCTGTTCCTCAAGGTGTTCGCCGTCCCGCGGGCATCGGAGCGCAGTCCGGTCGTTGCCGCCGGGTCACCCGAACGGGCCATACTCGGTCCGTGAGCAACCGGACCGGCCTGATTCGCCACCCCTATCTCGACCACCCCGGCCCCATACCGTTCGCGCACCGCGGCGGCGCGGCCGACGGCCTGGAGAACACCGCGGCGCAGTTCCGCCGCGCGGTGGAGCTGGGCTACCGGTACCTGGAGACGGACGTCCACGCCACGGCGGACGGCCGGCTCGTCGCCTTCCACGACGACACCCTGGACCGGGTGACCGACGGAGCGGGCCGGATCGCCGACCTGCCCTGGGACGACGTGCGCCACGCACGCGTGGCGGGCAGTGAGCCGGTGCCCCTGTTCGAGGAGCTGCTGGAGACCTTCCCCGAGGTCCGCTGGAACGTCGACATGAAGGCGGAACCCACGCTGCGCCCGCTGCTGGAACTGCTGGAGCGGACCGACGCCTGGGACCGGGTCTGCGTCGGCTCGTTCTCCGAGGGGCGCGTCGTGCGCGCCCAGCGGCTCGCGGGCCCGCGCCTGGCGACCTCGTACGGTACGCGCGGAGTGCTCGCCCTGCGGCTGCGCTCCTGGGGGCTGCCGGTCCCGGTGCGCCGGTCGGCTCTCGCCGCGCAGGTGCCGGAGGCCCAGTCGGGCGTCCCGGTGGTGGACCGCCGTTTCGTGCGCACGGCCCACGCGCGCGGGCTCCAGGTGCACGTGTGGACCGTCAACGAACCCGAGCGGATGCACCGGCTCCTGGATCTCGGGGTGGATGGCATCATGACCGATCACATCGACACGTTGCGCAAGGTCATGGAAGACCGGGGCGTCTGGGCCTGAGCCCCGGGCGTCCGCCACCCGGACGCCTTCGCACAGCACCACCGGCGGGGAAGCGAGGGCACGGGTGGACATCGGCACCGTGCGGACCGACGCGGTCGACGAGACCGCGCAGCGGCGCCGCGAACAGCGCGGCTGGTACTTCTACGACTGGGCCTGCTCCGTCTATTCGACGAGCGTGCTCACCGTGTTCCTGGGCCCCTATCTGACGGCGGTGGCCAAGCACGCGGCGGACGCGGACGGGTATGTGCACCCGCTGGGCGTCCCGCTGCGGGCGGGCTCCTTCTTCGCGTACTGCGTCTCCGCCTCCGTGATCCTGTCGATCGTGGCGATGCCGCTGGTGGGCGCCGCGGCCGACCGCAGCGGCCGGAAGAAGCCGCTGCTCGCGGCGGCGGCCTATCTCGGTGCCGCCGCGACGGCGGGACTGTTCTTCCTGAACGGCGACCGCTATCTGCTGGGCGGACTGCTGCTGATCGTCGCCAACGCCTCGCTGGCCGTGTCGATGGTCCTGTACAACTCCTACCTGCCGCAGATCGCCCCACCCGAGGAGCGCGACGCGGTGTCGTCGCGGGGCTGGGCCTTCGGCTACGCGGCCGGGTCGCTGGTACTGATCGGGAACCTGGTCCTGTTCACGGCGCACGACTCGTTCGGCCTGTCGGAGGGGATGGCGGTGCGCATCTGCCTCGCCTCGGCGGGCCTGTGGTGGGGCGCCTTCACCCTGATCCCGCTGAAGCGGCTGCGCGACCGCCGTGCCGTCGCGGCCGCCGGACCCGCGGTGCACGGCTGGCGGCAGCTCGCGGCCACGGTCCGGGACATGCGCGGCAAGCCGCTCACCCTGTCCTTTCTGCTCGCCTACCTGATCTACAACGACGGCATCCAGACGGTGATCTCCCAGGCCTCCGTCTACGGCTCCGAGGAGCTGGGTCTGAGCCAGTCGACCCTGATCACGGCCGTGCTGATGGTGCAGGTGCTGGCGGTGGCCGGCGCCCTGGGCATGGGCCGGCTGGCCCGGACGCACGGCGCCAAGCGCACGATCCTCGGCTCCCTGGTCGCGTGGACGCTCACGCTGGCCGCCGGGTACTTCCTGCCGGCCGGGGCGCCGCTGTGGTTCTTCGTGCTGGCCGCGGGCATCGGGCTGGTCCTGGGCGGCAGCCAGGCGCTGTCCCGCTCCCTCTTCTCCCACCTCGTGCCGCCCGGCAAGGAGGCCGAGTACTTCTCCGCGTACGAGATGAGCGACCGGGGTATGAGCTGGCTCGGGCCGCTGCTGTTCGGCGTCACCTACCAGCTGACCGGAAGCTACCGGTCGGCGATCATCTCGCTGGTGGTGTTCTTCGTGATCGGCTTCGCCCTGCTGGCCCGGGTCCCGGTGGCGCGTGCCATCGCCGACGCGGGGAACCCGGTTCCCGAGAAGATTTAGCGTCACGGGCGAAAGGGCGGTAGTGTACGCGTTTGGCCTGCCTGGCGTACCGTTACTGCGCGTCAAAGATGCCGAAACGCTGGGTGACATCTGCTAGCAGATGTGACAAACCGGGCGCCGGTGGGTAGAACAAGGGGCGGCTACGACGGCGACGCATGACCCTCAACGGGAATCTTTACCGCCGACCGGACGTTGACCGGATGACGACGACAGCGACACCTGTCCTGTGGGCGACAAGCCCGGGAGGCACGATTCATGAGTGAGCGAGCTCTTCGCGGCACGCGCCTCGTGGTGACCAGCTACGAGACGGACCGCGGCATCGACCTGGCCCCGCGCCAGGCCGTGGAGTACGCATGCGAGAAGGGGCACCGCTTCGAGATGCCCTTCTCGGTCGAGGCGGAGATTCCGCCGGAGTGGGAGTGCAAGGTCTGCGGGGCCCCAGCACTCCTGGTGGACGGCGACGGCCCTGAGGAGAAGAAGGCCAAGCCCGCGCGTACGCACTGGGACATGCTGATGGAGCGGCGCACCCGAGAGGAACTCGAAGAGGTCCTCGAGGAGCGTCTCGCCGTACTGCGCTCCGGTGCGATGAACATCGCGGTTCACCCGCGGGACAGCCGCAAGTCGGCCTGACCCTCGGGGACCGCGTGGCCGGACCAAGGCCGTGCGGCAAACAACGCGTCTGCGGGCGCCGAAGGTGGTCTCACCTTCGGCGCCCGCAGCGTTTTTCGCGTTCAGGTGGTCTCGCCTTCGGCGCCCGCAGCGTTTTTCGCGTTCGGTGACCCGCGGCGCCTCGCGCGCGAGCGGGTCAGCGGGTCAGCGGGGGGTCAGCGGTTCAGCGGGGGGCGGGGCCCCTCGTCGCGGGGGTCGGCGGGCTCGTTGCGGATGACCTCGCCCTGGACGACCTTGCCGTCGGGCTGGTGCATGCGGGCCTGCTGGAAGGCGTCGCCGAGGCTGCCGGGGGGCGCCGTGCGCAGCGTGCGGTCCAGCGTGCGCTCACCGAGCCGGCCCACCACCTTCTGCACCGGCGGGATCAGCAGGAGCAGGCCCACCGCGTCCGAGATCAGGCCGGGGATCATCAGCAGCAGACCGCCGAGCATCATCAGGCCGTTGCCGCCGCTGCTCGACGGGGTGCCGCCGCGCTGGAGCGCCTCGTTGAGGTTGCGGAAGGCGCGCCGCCCGGCCCGCTTGATCACCACGGAGCCGAGCACGAAACCGGCGACCAGCAGCAGGAACACCACGAACCCGCTGGTGGCCCCCGCCACGAGGATCAGCAGCCAGATCTCCAGCACCAGCCACACGGCGACGCCCAGCGGCAGGAACGTGCGCAGCCGGGAGCGCCGGGGCCGGGCGGTGGGATTCGAGGAGGTCGGAACGCCAGTCGTCATGCTTCCAGTGTGCCTGGGCCCGGCTCAGTGCGGGATAAGCGGACGATCAGCCCCGCCTGTGGGTGCCGCCGGCCGGGCGGCACTCCCAGGGACGGCGGCGCGGTGCGCGTGCCGGGGACCGGGCAGCGCCCGGCAGGAACCGGGCAGCGCCCGCCGGAGCCTCTACTTCCGCGGCGGACGGCTGGTGAGCTTGCCGACCCGCTCGCCCACGCCCCAGGTCGTCACCCGCCAGAGCGCCTCGACCAGGATGTCGCGGCTCATCTTGGAGTCGCCGAACTCGCGCTCGACGAAGGTGATGGGCACCTCGACGACGTGGTAGCCGGCCTTGACCGCGCGGCGCGCGAGGTCGACCTGGAAGCAGTAGCCCTGCGAGGCGACCTCGTCGAGGCCGAGGCCCTCCAGGGTCTCGCGGCGGAAGGCGCGGTAGCCGCCCGTGATGTCGCGCAGCGGCAGGTCCAGGGCGAGACGGGAGTAGAGGCTGCCGCCGCGGGAGATGAACTCGCGGGACTTGGGCCAGTTCACCACCCGGCCGCCGGTCACCCAGCGCGAGCCGAGCACGAGGTCGGCGTTCTTGAGGGCGGTCAGCAGCCGGGGCAGTTCCTCGGGCTGGTGGGAGCCGTCGGCGTCCATCTCGACCAGCACGCCGTAGCCGTTGTCCAGGCCCCAGCGGAAGCCCGCGAGATAGGCGGCGCCGAGGCCCTCCTTGCCCTTGCGGTGCAGCACCTGGACGTGGTCGTCCTCGGCGGCCAGCTCGTCGGCGAGCTTGCCGGTGCCGTCGGGGCTGTTGTCGTCGGCCACGAGAACGTGCACCTCGGGGACCGCCCTCCGCACGCGGCCGACGATGGCCTTGATGTTCTCCGCCTCGTTGTAGGTCGGAATGATCACCAAGGCGGTGCCGAGCGGGCCGAACCGCCTCGCCCGGACCTGTGCCGCGGGAGTCCCGTCGCCGTCAGTCACTGCTGCCCCTTCATGTCCGTACGCAGACATCCACCATAGTGGCCACGGCCTGCGGTGACGTGACAGGACGTTCGTACCGTGGTGTCGATTGGGCAAGAACGGGGTAAGTGCGCAGGTTCGGTCCTTGCGGTTGCCGTGGGTTCGGTCCTTGCGGTTGCCGCGGGTTCGGTCTCGACGCACCTGCGGATGGGGGCCCGGCGCCCTTCGGGCCGACCTGGGACCCGCTGGCTGCGGATCGACCGAAAGCCGTTGTCTACTGAGCGGCCGGGCCCCACCCGGGTCGCACCTTGCCGACGCGGGAACGTTCCCTCGCCGCGTGGCGCGGGCGCTGAGCCTGGCTCCCAGCGGCGGTGCCCCGAATGGCACACCGCCCCTGACCCAGCGGCGCCGCGACGAGTGCGCGGACGTTCTCCGGTCGGGCGTCCGGTGGTGGACTCGCCGAACCTACCCGCCCGCTGCCGTCGGCTGTCAACAGCTGCTTGACCTGCGCGGTTTCCGGCAAACCCCTGGTCAGGACCAAGGACACGCAGGTCGCACCGCGACCGGAAGGGGGCCGATCGCCCCCACCCGGACCCGCTAGATCACTCGCCCGGCCGTACGAAGACCGTCTCTCCCGCCACGACGGTGCGCAGGCAGACCGGCAGGTCGCGGCCCGGGGTGAGGTCGGGCAGGCCGGGGGTCCCGGAGCGGGGGTCGGTGGACCAGCGGGCGACCCGGTCGTCGGGGGCCTGCACGACGAGCTCGTCGGTGCGCCAGACGGCGTAGTCCGCGGGCGCGCCCGGCACCAGGACGCCCGCGTCGTCCCGTCCGACGGCCCGCCAGCCGCCCCGGGTGTGGGCGGTGAAGGCGGCGCGCACGGAGACCCGGTGCTCGGGCGTGCGGTGGAACGCGGCGGCCCGGACGGTGCCCCAGGGGTCGAGCGGGGTGACCGGGCTGTCGGAGCCGAAGGCCAGCGGGACACCGGCCCGCAGCAGGCTCGCGAAGGGGTTCAGGGTGCGGGCCCGGTCCGCGCCCAGGCGGCTCGCGTACATGCCGTCCTCACCGCCCCACAGCGCGTCGAAGGCGGGCTGCACGGAAGCGGTGAGGCCGAGCTCGGCGAAGGCCGCGACGGTCTCGGGGGTCATCATCTCGGCGTGTTCGACGCGGTGCCGGGCGGCGCGGACCCGGGCAAGGCCGACCTTCTCGGCGGCGGCCCGCACGCCGTCCACGACGGCGGTCACGGCCGCGTCGCCGATGGCGTGGAAGCCCGCCTGGAGGCCGGCCTCGGTGCAGGCGGTGACATGCGCGGCCACCGCGTCCGCGTCGAGGTAGGCGGTGCCGGTGTGGGCGGCGTCGGTGTACGGCTGGTGCAGGCAGGCGGTGTGCGAGCCGAGCGCCCCGTCGACGAACAGGTCGCCCGCGGCGCCGACCGCGCCGAGTTCGCGCGCCTTGTCGACGTCGCGCTCGGCCCAGTAGCCGACGACCCGGGGACCGCGCTCCTCGGCGGCGAGCCGGAGCAGCCCGGTGAAGTCGTCCTCGGAGGAGATCTCCGGCCCGCCGCACTCGTGGACGGTGCCGATGCCGAGGGCGGCGGCGCGGTCGAGGGCGGCGCGCTGGGCCGCGGCGCGCTGGGCGGGCGTCACGGCCGCGAACGCGGCGCCGCGCACGGCGTGGTGGGCGTCGGCGGTGAGCGGACCGCCGTCCGGGGTGCCGGCAAGGCCGGGGGCGAGGGCCAGCAGCGCGGTGGTGACGACGGCGGAGTGCACGTCGATCCGGGAGAGGTACAGGGGGCGCCCGCCGGCCGCCTCGTCCAGCTCGGCGCGGGTCGGCGGGCGGCCGCCGGGCCAGCGGGCGGCGTCCCAGCCGTGGCCGAGCAGGACGCGGTCGTCCGGGCGGGCGGCGGCGAACTCCCGCACCCGGGCCAGGGCCGCGTCCAGGGAGGGCGCGTCGGACAGGTCGAGTCCGGTGAGCGCGAGCCCGGTGGACGTCGTGTGCACGTGCGCGTCCGTGAACGCCGGGGTGACGAGGGCTCCGTCGAGGTCGATCACCTCGTCGACGCCGTCGGCGAAGGCGTCCGCGGCGCCCTCGGAGCCCACCCAGGCGACCTGGCCGCGCTCGACGACCATGGCGGTGGCGAAGGGGTCGGCGGGGCTGTGCACCTCGCCCCGGCGCAGCAGGACGGTCTTCGGCTCGGCTCGGCGCGCGGCGGCGGGCTCGGGGTTGCGCTCACTCATGCCCACCAGTCTCCCGCCTCGCCCGCCCGGCCCGGCACACGGGTCACGACCGCGGCGGCCGGCGCCCCGGGGGGCCGGGCCTCAGACGCGCGGCGGGCGGGCCTCGTACGGCGTCGAGAGCACGACCGTGGTCCGGGTCGAGACGCCCGCGAGCGTACGCAGCCGGGCGAGCAGCTCCTCGAGTTCGTGCGGGGTGGCCACGCGCACCTTGAGGATGTAGTTCTCGTCGCCCGCGACGCTGTGGCACGCCTCGATCTCGGGGACCCCGGCGAGGCGGTCCGCGATGTCGTCGGGGGCGCTGGGATCGAACGGTTTCACCGAGATGAAGGCGGTCATGGGCAGCCCGACGGCCTCGGCGTCGACCACCGCCGCGTATCCGCGGATCACGCCGCGCTGTTCCAGCCGGCGCACCCGCTGGTGCACGGCCGACGTGGACAGCCCCGTGGCCTTGCCCAGGTCTGTGTAGCTCATCCGCCCGTCCTTGACGAGCAGCTGCACGATCTGTCGGTCCAGCTCCTCCATGGCGCAAGAACCTACAGTGCGCCTGATCTCCACGGATACAGAAGCGGCCCAGGTCATACCCGGTTCGTGATGTTCCCGTGTCCGACGGGGGCGGCCGGGCGCCCGCACGGGGCATCTGCGAGGGGCATGTGACGAAGGACACAGTGGCCGAACGGGCCGCGCGATGTTCTCGTGATTACCGCCGAGACCGGGCGGGAAGTGCTTGCTGTGGTCGAGGCCGCAGCGCCTTCACGGCCCAGCCCGAGGGGGAGAATCCCATGCAGAGTCTTAAGCGCCCTGGTCGTTCCACGGCCAAGCGGCACCAGTCGGTCGTCGAGCCCGAGCCGGAGGGCGTCGAACCCGACGCCTTCGACGCCGAAGAGGCCGACGCCTACGACACGTTCGAGATGTACCGGGTCATCTGCCCGGACTGCGCGCAGCCCATCGCGCTCCTGGCGGACGAGGACGTCCTGCCGGAGCACGCGCTGTGCGCCTCGCCGTGGAACCCGTTCGGGCTGACGGTCTGTGCCGGTACCGGCCGCGCGGCCACCGAGGCCCGCCCCGCGGACGAGTCCGTCGAGCCCCAGGAGCAGGACACCGCCCTGCTGTTGACGCTCCCTCAGGGGCTCGACTGGCGGACCCAGCCCTTCTCGCACGTCGGCGGCCCGGGCTCGCGCCCGATGCGCGTGCCGGTGATGCGGCGCGAGGCCGCCTGAGCCCCGACGTACGGCTCCGGTAGCCCTCAACTCCAGTAGCTGCCCTGCACCATGGCGCGCAGCGTGCCGTGGTGCAGGATCAGCGTGTCCGGATCCGCCGGGACGGCGATCTCCCCGAAGTGCACCTGACGGTAGGCGATCCGCAGCATCACGATCGCGTGCCGCAGGGCGGCGTAGAGGGTGTGGAACTCCATGTCGCGGGGGCGGTGCCCGGTGAGCCGGGCGTAGCGCTCCTCGACCCGGTCCCGGCGCAGCAGCTCCGGCAGTCCTGCCTGCCCGAACGCGGCCGTGAGGTCCTGGAAGAAGCGGTGCAGGTAGATCGTCCAGCCCAGGTCCACCTCGCGCGGGGCCGGTGCGGCCATCTCCCAGTCCAGCACGGCGACCGGGTCGAACCCGTCGTAGACGATGTTGCCGATGCGCGCGTCGCCCCAACTGAGCACCGTCCGGCCGGATTCGGCGGGCCACAGGTGCTCCAGCCGCGCGAACGCGTCCTCGATCAGGGGTGATCGGGCGACACCGTCGACGACCCAGGCGTAGTAGGCGCGCTGGGACTCGACATGCCGGCGCAGCGCGTCCCCTTCGCCCGGCAGGGCGAGGAACTCCAGCTCGTCGAGCGGCACCTGGTCGTGCAGCCGGGCGAGGACGCCGACCGACGCGGCCTCCAGATGCGCGCGCTGCGCGTCGCTCGCCGCGTGCAGCCAGTTGCCCTCGTAGGTGTACGGCATGACGTCCGGCGGCACCCGGCCCTCGACGCGTTCCATGACGAAGAAGGGCGCTCCGAGCGGTTCCGGGTCCTCCTCCAGCCAGAGCACGCGCGGCACCGGCACGTCGGTGCGGTCCGCGACCAGCCGCATGGTGCGGAACTGGCGGGCCATGTCGTACTCGGGGAAGACGGTGTACGCCGCCGGGTCCGCGGCGAGCCGCAACGCGCAGGCCCGCAGCGGTGGTTCGGGGTGCTCGATGTCGAAGAGCAGGGTCTCGCTGGAGAGTCCGTTGGCGGCGGGGACGCGGACGTGCGCGGCGCGGGCGCCGGGCAGCCGGGTGCCGAGCCAGGCGGTCAGCCGGCGGCCGAGGTCCTCGGGGTCACGGGTGGTCGTGCGGGGGCGGGGTGCCGTGGTCATGGCCGGTCTCCTCAGGGCGCGACGGAGTCGAAACCGGTGAAGCCGCTGGGGTCGTGGCGGCCGAACGAGCCGTGCTCGAAGATGCCGTGGCCGATCCGGCCGTCGAGCCGGAACCGGGCGGCGTGGTCGGTGACGCCGTGGGCGGCGAGCCGGTGCGGTGCCGTCATGTCGTAGGTGCGCCGGTCGGTCCAGCCGTGGCCCTGCCAGGTGCCGTGCTGCCAGTCGTCGGCGGGCGGGTAGCCGGCGCCGAGGGCGAGCGGGGAGGAGAGCAGGATCTCCACGTCGAGCTCCTGGGGCTTTCGTACGTCGCCCAGGTGGACGGTGGCGCGTTCCGGGAGACGGGTGCCGGGGCGGTAGGCGATCTCGGCCTGGGGCCAGCCGAGTTGGCGGTCGCGGTGGCCGGGGCGGACGAGGGTGGCGTCGTTCAGCGAGCGGTGCCCGTCGGCGTCCTCCTGGAGGACGACCATCAGGAAGCGGTCGTCGAAGCGGACCGGGCACCAGATCCAGTGGAACCCCTCGGCCGGGTGCTCCGCGGCGAGCCGGCCGCCGTCCTCGCCGGGGAGCGGCCGTACGCCCCAGCTGCGGTCGCGGGTGCCGGTCCACTCCCCCGCCGTCACGCGTATCTCCTCGCCGGCCGCGCGGATCCACCCGGTGCAGCGCCCGGCCTGGACGAAGCGCCGCCCCTCCAGGGTGAGCCGGCCGCCGCGGCGCTGGACGTGGTGCGGCTCCCACAGGGCGGGGAAGTCGGCGGTCCAGGTGAGGTCGTACGCCAGCGTGTCGTCGTCGCAGGTCAGCCGGAGCCGTCGGAGCGGCTCGCGGGGCTCGATCCGCAGCGGTCCGACGGCCAGCCGCATCCGGTCGTCGCCGAGGGCGTCGGAGGCACGCACCGCGTGCAGGATGTCCCCGGTGCGCAGGGTGGCGTAGGCGTCGATGACACCGGTGTTGGGATAGACGCCGAGCCCGGTGATGAGCAGGGCGCGCCCGGTGTGGTCGAAGACGTGGAAGATGCAGCGGTCGTAGGCGTTGCGGTCCCCGGTGGCCACGTGCTTCATCGAGAGCGGCACCTGGTGGACGGGGTACTCGTCGAGCGCCACGGGACGGTCGTCGGGCACGGCTGGCCTCCCTGTCGGAGCGTCAGCTGACGGTACGTCAGGTCGGCCGGGTAGGCCAGACGGCGGAACGGACGCCACTGAACGCACGCGCGAATCCTCGCGCCGGTGACCTGTCCGCCCGCCGTCGCGTTGCCCCGGCATGACCCCCTCGCCCACCGTCCTGGGACGGCGCCGGACCTTTGTCCCGGGTCCCGCCGAATCGGTTCCGCTCGCCCCGCCGCCGCAGCTGCCGGACCCGCCCATCTACCGCGACCTCATGCGGACTTGGGCGGATCACGGGCGCGCCCTGCCGGGACGGCACGACCCGGAGTGGGTGCGGCTCGCGGCTCCGCCGGTACTGCGCATCGGCGACATCGACGAGCAGCGGCCGATCGCGGGAAATTGGTCCGAACCATTGACCAAAATGGTCTAGTCCTCCTAGCGTGTCGCTGCGCCGCCTCTCCGCGTCCATGCCAATCGGCGTGCGATCCCCTCAGCCCTGCGAGGAGACACCCGATGCACTTCACGCTCCGCCCCCGCGCCCGGTTCCGGGCGCTCGTGTCCGCCGCGGCCTGTGCCGTCCTCGGCGCCGGTCTGCTGGCCGGCGCGGGCACCGCCACCGCGCAGGACTCCGCGGCCGCCCAGCGGTCCACCGCGCAACAGCCCGCGAACGCGTCCGGTCACCAGGACGCGGCCCCCGGCCACAAGGTGGTCGGCTACTTCACCGACTGGGGCATCTACGCCCGCCAGTACTTCGTCAAGAACATCGAGACCTCCGGCTCCGCGAACCGCCTCACCCACATCGACTACGCCTTCGGCAACGTCACCGGCGGCAAGTGCGCGATCGGCGACTCCTGGGCGGACACCGACCGCCCGTTCACCGCCGAGGAGTCCGTGGACGGCGTCGCGGATGTCGCGGGCCAGCCGGTGAGCGGCAACATCAACCAGCTGCGCAAGCTGAAGAAGCTGCACCCGAACCTCAAGATCCTCTGGTCCTTCGGCGGGTTCAGCTGGTCCGGCGGCTTCGGCGAGGCGGCCAAGGACCCGGCGGCGTTCGCGCAGTCCTGCTACGACCTGGTCGAGGACCCGCGCTGGAAGGACGTCTTCGACGGTATCGACATCGACTGGGAGTACCCGGGCGCCTGCGGCAACACCTGCGACACCAGCGACCGTGAGGCCTACCGGAACCTGATGGCCGCGCTGCGCGCCAAGTTCGGCGGGCACGAGCTGATCAGCGCGGCGATCACCGCCGACGGCTCGCCCGGCGGAAAGCTCGACGCGGCGGACTACGCGGGCGCTTCGCGCTACGTCGACTGGTACCAGCCGATGACGTACGACTACTTCGGCGCGTGGGACGCCACCGGGCCGACCGCCCCGCACTCGCCGCTGACGTCCTACAAGGGCATTCCGCACGCCGGTTGGGACACCGCAGACACCATCGCCAAGCTGGAGCGGATGGGCGTCCCGTCCCGGAAGCTGCTGCTCGGCATCGGCTTCTACGGGCGCGGCTGGACCGGTGTCACGCAGTCGAAGCCGGGCGGCACGGCGACCGGGCCGGCCAAGGGCACGTACGAGGACGGCACCGAGGACTACAAGGTGCTGCGCACCAGTTGCCCGGCGACCGGCGTCGTCGGCGGCACCGCGTACGCCAAGTGCGGCAGCGACTGGTGGAGTTACGACACCCCACAGACCGTCGCGGGCAAGATGCGCTACAAGGACGCGCAGCGGCTGGGCGGCACGTTCTTCTGGGAGCTGAGCGGGGACACCTCGAACGGCGAGCTGATCAAGGCCATCCACTAGGGGGCCGACGGCAGTTGCCGACGCGAGGTGGGGGCGAAGGTCCGGCGGGGCCTTCGCCCCCACCTCTGTGTCACGGCGTGTCAGGTGTCGCGGCGGGCCGGGGGCGGGGCCGGGTAGGCCGGGTCCAGTTCCGCGACCGCCCGCAGGGCGCCGCCGAGCGTCTTCACCAGCAGCTCGCACAGGGTCTCGCGGGACAGTTCGGGGCGGTCGATCCAGTCGAGCGCGGCACCCTCGGCGCTGCACACCCAGGCGAGCAGGCCCATGCGAGCGACCGGGGCGATGTCGGTACGGCCGTACGCGCCCTCGGCGATGGTCGCGACGATCGCCTCGCGCACCCCGTCACGCACCGCGTGCACCTCGGCGTCGAACCCGACCCCGCCGCTGACGATGGTCCGGTAGGCGGCCTGGTTGTGCTCGACATAGCGCAGATAGCTGTCGATGGTGCGGTGCACCCGGTCCACGGCGGGGAGTTCGACGCCGCTCGCCGCGAAGGTCACGAGGTCGCTCACCGAGTCGTGGATGATCGCGAGGTAGTAGCCGCGCTTGGACTGGAAGTAGTAGTAGATCAGCCCCTTGGCGACGCCGGCCTGGCGGGCGATGTCGTCCATCGAGAGCGCGTCGTAGGACGTGTCGGCGAACAACTTCCGCCCGATGGCGATGAGTTCGGCGCGGCGAGCCGCCGAGCGCTCGGTGCCGCCCGCCCGCGGCCGGGGGGCGGCGTCGTGCTGTTGGCGCATGTTCAAGGCGGACCCTGGTCTCCTGCGGTGTTCTGCGGGCAGCGGGACATGCGCAGTATGGCAGCTCTCCGTATGCGTCAGGTCACAGCAGTCCGAGCCCGGTGACAAGCATCGCGATCACCACGACGAGGGTCCAGCCGAGGACGTGTTCGAGGATCTCGGGGCCGTTCTCCCGGGGTCCGCCGGTGCGGGCGCGGGGGGCGGTGGCGGGGTGTGCCGTCATGGTCTCTCACTGGGGTCGCGGGTGCGGTGCTTCGTACTCCCCCGTGTCTCCCCCGCCGTCCTGTCCACCTTGCCACCGTTCGGGGCGTCCGCGGCGGAGAGCTTGGTCACACGGCCCGCGGCCCCCGGACGCGCCGGGGGCCGCGGGCCGCGGTGCCGCGCGGATCAGCGGACGCCGACCGCCGCGAGAGCTTTGCGCTGGTGGGGGGTGGGGTGTGAAGGGAAGTAGAGGTAGCAGACGCCGCCGGTGCCCGAGGAGACGCCGCCGGAGGCGTTGTACCGCTTGGTCCTGAGCCAGATGTTCTCGAACTCCCGGCGCAGATAGACGCGTCGGACGGCGTCGTCGCTGGGTGAGGCCGGGTCGTTGGCGATCACGTCGCCCTCGGCGGTGAAGCCGATGACCGTCATCAGATGGCCGGAGGTGCCGTAACCGGCCCCGGTCAGCTCGGTCTTGAGGAAGGACTGCGACGTTATGGCCGGGATGCCCGCGGCGATCAGGGTCTCCAGGTCGGAGAGGGAGCCGAGCCGGGTGATCACGCCCTGGAGGCCGTGGAACGTGGCGGCGTAGGCGGCGTTGAACGGCCAGTTGCCGCAGCCCTCATACTGGTTGTCGTACGTGGCACGGGCCGCGTGGTCGACCTGCGGGTCGGCGTACGTCGGGTCGACCCAGGCGAGTTGCTCCGGGGTGAGGCGGCCGCCCCAGTACTCGATGATCATCTGCGAGGAGGTCGGGCTGCACCAGGCCTCGCCGCCGTTGTCGTACTGCGGGTACTGGCCCTTGTGGATCTCCTGCGAGTAGCGCGGGACGGTCAGTTCCTGGGCCAGGCCGGGAGTGGAGGCCGGGACGGTGAACCGGTCGGGGATGTCGGAGCCCATCGCGCCGAGCCGCCAGACCGTGGGGGTGAGCCGGGTGCCCGGCCTCCGGTAGAGGGTCAGCCGCAGCCGGTAGTCCACCAGGCGCAGGCCGGTGGTGGCGTCGTCGATGGCGAAGGTGTCCGTCCAGATCGTGCTCTTGCCGTCGGTCTGGTCGTCCACGGAGGTCCGCTTGATGTCCTGGTCGCCGGCCGCCCAGCGGCCCATGACGTACCAGGGGGTGGCGGTGCCGTCGGAGTAGGTGCCGTTCAGCTCCACCTGGAGCCAGGTGCCGGCGGGGGTGTCCGCGTTCCAGGAGGCGACGACCTCGGTGGCCGGGACGGCGAGCCGGTGCACCGGCGAGGTCCAGGTGGCGTACTCCCAGGCGGCGGTGGTGCCGGTGTGCGGGTCGGTGTAGTCGGTGGTGCCCTCCGGCCGGGCGACCACGACGCCGGGCCGGTGCCCGGCGACGGCCCGCACGCCGTGGGCCGCGCCGCCGCGCCATTCCGTGTACGACGTCCAGGACCGGTAGTCGACGAGGCGGGCCGGCGCCTTCACCTTCGCTTTCGTCGGGGCGGGGCCCGCGTCCTCGGTGTCGGCGGCGGTGGCGGCGGCTGCGGGACCGGCGCCGCCGGCCACCGCGGCGGCGACCGCGGCGGCCAGAACGGTTCTGCGGGACGGCTGTTCGGCTCTGCTCATGGGTGGAGGACCCCCAGGTGTCCGAGTCGGGGCGGTACCGATGCACGGCTGTGCGCCCACTATGGCCGTACACGCCATGGCCCTGCCAGCACTTCGGCTCGTGCCACGCCGACCAATATTGGTAGAGACCACTGGCGTGACCTGGGTCCCTGCGGGGTCCCTGCGGGGGCTCTTACGGGGCACGGACCCACCCGGCCGCGCCCTTCAGGGGCGCGGGAAACTGTGCGAAGGGGCCCCACCGGGCCGCGGACGGGCGCGAAAGCACCATGGCCGTCCGCGGGTTCGTCGTGGTCGCTCGCGCCGTTCCCCGCGCCCCTTGCGGGGCACGGGAAGGGGGCGGATCAGATCAGGTCCATCGCCGCCACCTCGTCCGGGCGGCCGTAGCTGACCGGGCCGTGGAAGCGGCGGCGGGCCGTGGCGAACCACCAGACCGTGGCGATCAGCAGGACCGCCGCCAGGGCGATGGGGGCGTAGTTGAAGGAGTCGACCGTGATCGGGGAGGCCTGCGGGAGCATGAACAGGACGCTGCTCAGCAGGACCCAGAGCACGGCGACGACGCCCACCGGGCGGCCCCAGCGACCCAGATGCCAGGGGCCGGGCTGGAACGCGTCGCCGAGGCGCAGCCGGAGGAAGATCGGGACGGCGTAGGCGAGGAACAGGCCGACGACGTTGACGCTGACGATCGCGGTGAAGGCGGTGTGCGACCACCAGCCGGGCAGGACCAGGGCCAGCGAGCAGCCGACCGCGAGCCACACGGCCTTGACGGGCGTGCGGGTGCGCGGCGAGACCGAGTGCCACCAGCGCGAGCCCGGCATGGCGCCGTCCCGCGAGAACGCGAAGATCTGCCGGGTGTTGCTGGTCAGGTTGGCCAGCCCGCAGAACAGCATCGAGCCGATGACGATCAGCAGGATCGCCTTGGCCCACCCCATGCCGAGCCCGTCGATGAGGATCTGGACCGGCGGCGCGGCGGCCCCGGCGACCTCGGAGTAGCTCCGAATGCTGTAGACCAGCGCGAGCATCAGCACCAGGCCGGTGATCGCGGAATAGCCGATGGACCGGGTGATGCCGCGGGGCGCGTTCACCGTCGCCCGGACCGTTTCCTCGGACATGTGGAAGCTGCCGTCGAACCCGGTGAACGTCCAACTGGTGACCAACAGCCCGAGCATCCCGCCGTAAAGCCCGTTCGTGAAGCCGGTGTTGTTCTCGAAATGCGTGACGAAGGACGCGGACTGGTGGTGATCGGGCATCACTACGAGTGTGCCCACGATCACCACGAGTCCGATCAGCAGCCACCACACGGAGATCCGGTTCAGCACGGCCACGAGGTGCACGGTGTAGGTGTTGGCCAACCCCTGGACGATCACGATCGCGGCGGTGATCAGCACGGTCTGGTGCGTGGTGGGCTCGTACGACGGCCACTGCAGGGCGATGAACGCCTGGATGAAGGTGGCCGCCGCGTAACCGGTGGCGGCCGTACCGCCGATCTGGCCGACGAAGTTGAGCCAGCCCGTGTACCAGGACCACGCACCCTTGTGCCGTTTGGCGAGCTTTCCGGCGGAGAAATAGAGCGCGCCGCTCGTCGGAAATGCCGAGGCGACCTCGGCCATGGCGGCGCCGATGAAGAGAACCATCACGGAGACGCCGATCCAGCCGAATACGAGAATGCGTGGCCCGCCCGCGTTCAGGCCGTATCCGAAGGACGAGAAAATACCCGAGATGATGTTGATGATCGTGAACGATATCGCGAAATTGTCGAACGCCTGGAAACGCCGGGTGAGTTTCCGCGGATAACCCATCGCGTGCAGGGTGGCGTCGTCGTCGAGCGTGATCGGGTCCGCCGACCCGCGACTTCTGCCGGGCGGGGTGGATATCCGTTCTGACACGGCCGTGCCTTTCTCTCGGTGGGGACGGACAGCTGAACCCTGGAACGGATGGTGCGGAGGGAACGGGTGGGACGGAGGGAACGGGCGGAGAGGGTCAAGGGGCGCCCGGCACCGGGAGTCCGCAGGCGCGACGGGCGCGCGTGAGCTGCTCCTCGGGCTCGCCGAAGGCGCTCCACGGCATCCGCGAGGCGTAGGGACCCATCGCCGCGAACACCGCGCGCGCCTCGAACTCGCACTTGGCCATGGTCAGGGCGTGGGCGAGATAGGCCAGGTCGAGCACCGGCGTGTGCCGGTAACCGGGCACCGTGGGCAGCCAGTTGTGATAGGCCGCGAGCGCCGCGGACCGCCACTGGGGCTGCTCCCAGACCCGGTCGGCGAGCAGTTGGGTGGGGTTGTAGCCCTCCACCAGGGCGACCAGCGGAAGCAGCCGCAAAGGGGAATCGGCGGGCGCCCGCTGGCTGAGGAAGGCGGCGACGTCCCAGGCGGCGTTGACCGAGCCGCCGTGCCGGGTGAAGAAGAAGGCGAGGAAGCGGTGGTGCGCCTCGCGGTGGAACGGATCGAGGGCGAGGACGTGGGAGAACAGCCGCCAGGGGCCGGCCGGGGCGGTGAGCAGCCCGCGGGGCGCGGGATCGCGCAGCCGGTGCAGCCGGGCCATGGCCAGCCGGGCCGCCCACGGCGTGGGGTCGGCCGCGACCAGGGCGGAGGCGCGGTCGCAGGCGGAGAGCGCGATACGTTCCAGCGCCCCGGCCCGGTCGTCGCGCGCGTCGGCCGCGCGCAGCGCGCGCAGGACCGCGACCCGGGCCCACAGCAGGGCGGCCTCCGGCCCGGGTTCCTCGGCGAGCCAGCGCTCGGTCAGATCGGAGTCGGCCGCCTCGGAGGCGAGGACCAGGGAGCGGTGGGCGCGCAGGGCGAAGTCGGTGCGGGTCTCCGCGAGCGCTTCCCGGGCGCTGAGATATCTGCCGGCCCGGACATCGACGCACACGCTCGCGAGCGTCCGGTCGTCGGCCGCCGGATGCCAGACATACTGCCCCTCGAATAATCCAGCGGCCATCTTCCCCGTCCGTCCCCCGTTTCGCGCTTCGCAGTGCGCACCAGGCACCCTACTCACCACGAAGCACAAGCGGAACGGCAATTTCGGCGCACCGGGTGCTCGATTCCGTACGGCAATACGACTGGCCGCGGACCAGTCAACGACTAGTTCAATCCGGCACTAAAATGTACCCACGCAAGAACCCCGGAAGACCCCAGATATATGCCGGTACCGCATCGCACCTCGGGAAACACCATTCACGACCTCACCCTCCGCCTCACCGCCCTCGCCCCCTCCTGCGGGCCGGTCCGGCTGATCGGCGTCGACGGTCACGCCGGCTCCGGGAAGTCCACGTTCGCCGCCCGGCTGGCCGCTTCGCTGGGCGGCGCCCCGGTGCTCCATCTCGACGACGTCGCCAGTCACGACGAGCTGTTCGCCTGGACCGGCCGCCTGCTGGCCCAGGTGATCGAACCGCTGCGCCGGGGCGCGCCGGCGTCCTACACCCCCTACGACTGGCGCGCCCGCCGCTTCGGCACGGCGCGGGAGCTGCCCGCCGCGCCGGTGCTGATCGTCGAGGGGGTCGGCGCCGGACGCCGGGCGCTGCGCCCGCATCTGGCGATGTTGCTGTGGATGGAGCTGCCGCACGAGGAGTCCTGGGCGCGCGGCAGGCAGCGGGACGGGGAGGAGCAGCGGGACTTCTGGGCCGGGTGGGTCGGGGCGGAGCGCCGGCATTTCGCCGAGGACCCCTCGCGGCCGTTCGCCGACGTATTGGTACGGCAGTCACCCGAGGGGTACGAGGTGCTCCCGGGGCCCGGGAAGACCGTTGGACCGGACCACACGGTGACCGACAGTGAAGGGCCGTCGGCGGTGTGCTGAACTCGTGAAGGCACCGTCCCGAGAAGTTGCCTCAGTGTCCCAACTCGGCTTGACCGGCGGGCCGTACAGGACTTACGTTCTCAATGTGCGGACGTTCGGAGCCGCCCCTCATACGCGAAGCCCCCGATTGTTCCCCCGTGATCGGGGGCTTCGTCTTGCCTCCGCAGCGCCTTCGGGGCGCTACGGGCTGTCGATCGCTCACTCTCGGTCACGGTCCGCTGCCGGGCGCGTCCGCTCCCACCTCGTCGAACGGTCCGTGCGGCACCCTTAAGAGACCGACCGGCCCGCAGGTACGATGCCTTCGGTGCGACCTGCGGACGGCTGCCCCGCACACCGTGCAAGTCCGGCCCGCCGCACCGCGGTTCGACCTAGGCCGACGGGCACGAGCCCGGCGGTTGCCCGACGGGGGCGCGGTTTGTGGGGGACGTGATGGACTTCGGCACGCAGGGCCCCGAGGCCCCGGCCGACCTCGCCTGGCTGCGAGGTGTGGACGCCTACACCATGGGCGCCTATCCACAGGCGGAGGAGGAGTTCCGCACGGCCGTGCGGATGGATCCGGGGATGGCCGACGGCTGGCTCGGACTGCACGCGCTGCGCGTCGACACGACGACCGCGCTGCTGCGGATGCACCGGCACCGTGAGCGCTTCGGCGAGCAGCGCTCCCGGCATCGCCGTACCCTCAACTCCTGGTACTGGCTGGGCTGGTGGGTGCAGCCGGTGCTGGAGAGCCCGCGCGATCTGCTGCTCGCGCACGCCTCGCACTGGCTGGACGGCCGCCATGTGCCCGAACTCGACCGGGCGCTGGCCGGGTTGCCGCCGGTGGACACCGACCACCAGGTCCGCTTCCTGCACGCCTGCCGGGCCTACCTGGTCAAGGACTGGGAGCAACTCGTCCGGCACACCGACCCGTTGGTCAACGACACCCTGCTCGGCATCGAGGCCGGCCTGTTCGGCGGCATGGCCCGGGTGCGGCTGGAGATGTACGGCCAGGCCGAGCCGCTGCTGTCCGCGTCCCTGATGCGCTGCCGCAGCGAACAGCCACAGCGCAAGGAGTTGCGCTACTGGCTGGCCAGAGCGCACGAGGGCACCGGGCGCTCGGCCGCCGCCCTGCCGCTGTACCGGGCCGTGCACCGGGTCGACCCGGCCTTCATGGACACCTCGGCCCGGCTCGCGGCGATCGCCGAGGGCGACGGGTACGACGACGCGGCCGACCTCGCGGCGATCACCCTCACCGGCGCCGGGCAGGACGCGGTCGACGGACCCGACATCCTCGACCCGCTCTTCGGCACGGAGGCGCGGGATCTGCGGTTCCCGGAACCCGATCTGCCGCCCGCGGGGACCCTGCCGTCGGTGATCGACCCGACGGTGCGGGAGAAGACGACCGTCGGCTCGGCACCGCTGCCGACCGGCCCGACCGACCCGGCGTTACTGGAGGAGGCGCTCGCCGAACTCGAGCGCATGGTGGGCCTGGAACCCGTGAAACGCCAGGTCAAGGCGTTGTCCGCGCAGCTGAACATGGCGCGGCTGCGGGCCGGGCAGGGGCTGCCGGTGCAGCCGCCCAAGCGCCACTTCGTCTTCTCCGGGCCCTCCGGCACCGGCAAGACCACCGTCGCCCGCATCCTGGGCCGGGTCTTCTACGCCCTCGGGCTGCTCGGCGGCGACCACCTCGTGGAGGCCCAGCGCGCCGACCTGGTCGGCGAGTACCTCGGCCAGACCGCGGTGAAGGCCAACGAGCTGATCGACTCCGCGATCGGCGGGGTGCTCTTCGTGGACGAGGCGTACTCGCTGTCCAACTCCGGCTACGGCAAGGGCGACGCGTACGGCGACGAGGCGCTCCAGGTGCTGCTGAAGCGGGCCGAGGACAACCGCGACCATCTGGTGGTCATCCTGGCCGGCTACCCCGAGGGCATGGACCGGCTGCTCGCCGCCAACCCCGGCCTGTCGTCCCGCTTCACGAGCCGGGTGGACTTCCCGTCGTACCGCCCGCTGGAACTGACCTCGATCGGCGAGGTGCTGGCGGCCGAGAACGGCGACGTGTGGGACGAGGAGGCGCTGGACGAACTGCGGTCCATCGCCGGGCACGTGGTCGACCAGGGCTGGATCGACGAACTCGGCAACGGCCGCTTCCTGCGCACCCTGTACGAGAAGAGCTGCGCCTACCGGGACCTGCGGCTGTCGGTCTACCCCGGCACGCTGTCCCGAGACGACCTGTCCACCCTGCGGCTGCCGGACCTGATGCAGGCGTACGGCGAGGTCCTCTCGGGCCGCGGCCCGCACGACCCCTCGGCCATGTGACACCGGCCGGCCGGAACGGCCCCGACGGGAACGCAGGCCCATCGACACGGCCCCCGGCGCGAACGCCGGGGGCCGTGTCGATGGGCCAGGCGCGCCAGGTGGGCTAGGTCGCCAGCGCCTGTTCCGGTTCACCGCTCGGCCGGGGCTCGGCGAGCGTCTTCGTGACCGCCGGCTCCTGGGGCCTGCGGTGGGCCGGGTCACGGACCTCGCCGACCAGGAGCTCCAGGACGTCCTCCAGCGCCACGAGGCCGAGGAGGCGGCCCTTGGCGTCCGCGACCTGGGCCAGGTGGGTCGCCGCCCGGCGCATCACCGTCAGGGCGTCGTCCAGCGGGAGTTCCGGGCGCAGGGTCACCATGCGGCGCCAGATCTGCTGCGGCACCGCGCGGTCGGAGTCCTCCAGGTCGAGGACGTCCTTCACATGCAGATAGCCCATGAATCCGCCCCGCTCCGCCGCTATCGGGAAGCGGGAGTAGCCGGTGCGGGCGGTGAGTTCGACGATCTGCCCCGGGGTGACCGACGGCGGGACCGTCACCAGCGTCTCGCTGCGCAGCAGCACGTCGGTGACGGGGCGGGAGCCCAGTTCCAGCGCGTCCTCCAGCCGCTCCTGCTCCTCCGGGTCGAGCAGTCCGGCCTGCCCGGAGTCCTCCAGCAGCCGGTTGAGCTGCTCGCTGGTGACGACGGCCTCGACCTCGTCCTTGGGCTCGACGCGGAACAGCCGCAGGATGCCCTGGGCGCAGGCGCCGAGCGCCACGGTGATCGGCCGGCAGACCCGGGCGAACGCGACCAGCCCCGGACTCAGCCACAGCGCGGCCTTCTCCGGCGCCGCCATGGCCAGGTTCTTCGGGACCATCTCGCCGATCACGAGGTGGAAGAAGACCACCGCGGCCAGCGCGATGACATAGCCCAGGGGATGGATCACGCCCTCGGGCAGCCGCATCCACGCGAAGACGGGCTCCAGCAGGTGCGCGACGGTGGGCTCGGCGACCGCGCCGAGGGTCAGCGAGCAGACGGTGATGCCGAACTGGGCGGCGGCCATCATCTGCGGCAGCCGCTCCAGGCCGTAGAGCACCTGGCGGGCGCGGGCCGTGCCGAGCGGTTCGATCTGGCTGCGGCGCACCGAGACCAGGGCGAACTCGGCGCCGACGAAGAAGCCGTTGGCGAGCACGAGCAGCGCGGCGAAGACGAGTTGGAGCACGCTCATCGGGCCACCTCCACGACCGCGCCGGTGCGCACCAGGCGCACCCGCTCGGCGCGGTAGTGCCCGACCTGGCGCACCGACAGCCGCCAGCCCGGGAGTTCCGCGCGGTCGCCGGGGACGGGGATACGGCCGAGCAGGTCGGCGACGAGTCCGGCGACGGTCTCGTACGGCCCCTCGGGCACGTCGAGGCCGATCCGGCGGAGCAGGTCGACCCGGCAGCTCCCGTCGGCGTCCCAGGCGGGCCTGCCGTCCTCCGGCGGGGCGGCGGCGAGTTCGGGCACGTCCTGTCCGTCGTGCTCGTCGCGGACCTCGCCGACGATCTCCTCGACGATGTCCTCCAGGGTGACCACCCCGGCCGTGCCGCCGTACTCGTCGACGACGACGGCGATGGGCTGCTCGCTGCGCAGCCGGGCGAGCAGGGGCTGCACCGGCAGCGTCTCCGGCACCAGCAGGGCCGACCGGGCGATGCGGCCGACGGGGGTGCGCAGCCGGTCGGCGACCGGCACCGCGAGGGCGTCCTTGAGGTGCACCATGCCGACGACCTCGTCGATCCGCTCCCGGTAGACCGGGAAGCGGGACAGGCCCGTGGCGCGGGTGAGGTTGACCACGTCCTCGGCGGTCGCGGACGACTGGAGCGCGCTGACCTTCACGCGCGGGGTCATCACGTGCTGCGCGGTCAGGTCGCCCAGGGACAGGGTGCGCACGAACAGGTCGGCGGTGTCCTGCTCCAGGGCGCCGGCCTGCGCCGAGTGCCGGGCCAGCGAGACCAGCTCGCCCGGGGTGCGGGCGGAGGCCAGCTCCTCGGTGGGCTCGACGCCGAGCGCGCGCACCAGCCGGTTCGCGACCGTGTTCAGGGCGGCGATCACCGGGCGGAACAGGCGGGAGAACAGGTGCTGGGGCCCGGCGACGAACCGTGCGACCTGGAGCGGCTTGGACACCGCCCAGTTCTTCGGGACCAGTTCGCCGATCACCATCTGGAGCGCGGAGGCCAGCAGCATGCCGACGACGACCGCGATCCCGGAGACGGCGCCCTCGGGCAGGCCGAGCGCGGCGAACGGGGCGTGCAGCAGCGAGGCCAGCGCCGGTTCGGCGAGCATGCCGACGACGAGCGAGGTGATGGTGATGCCCAGCTGGGTGCCGGAGAGCTGGAAGGAGAGTTCCTTCAGCGAGTCGACGACCGTGCGGGCGCGGCGGTCTCCGTCGGCGGCGGCCTTCTCGGCCTCGGGGCGCTCCACGGTGATCAGGCCGAACTCGGCGGCCACGAAGAAGCCGTTGGCCAGGATCAGCAGGAACGCGGCCGCCAGGAGCAGCAGGGGGAGGGTCATGCCGCCACCTCGGTATGTCGGGAGGGGGCGGCGCAGGTACTACAGGACGAACCGTCCATCGCTGGAGGGAGTCACTCCTCGAATATGCAGGGGCCTCTGAGGCCGGGACGCGACAGAGGCGGAGGCGTCACGACAACGCCTCCGCCACCAGATTAATCAAGACATGGCCCGCTACGGCAGATCCTCCGGGGAGCGGGCTTCGGCAAGTGCCCGCAAGGTGCGGGCGTCGGCGATGGCACGCTCCCTGGCGATGCCCGGCTGGATGCCGAGCGCGGGCAGGCTGGTGCCGTCGGTGAGGTCGAGGAACACCCACGGATCGCCGGGCCGCAGGTTCACCTGGACGATCTCCGCCCAGGCCAGGTGCCGCTTGCTGATGATGTTCACCACGGTGACGCCGGTGTCGTCGGCGACCACCTTGACCCGGCCGAGCTGGAGCAGCACGCCGGAGAGCAGCGCCGCGGTGACGATGAAGCTGAGCCGCTCGCCGGGGCCGAGCTGGCCGAGCAGCATCGCCACCACCGTGATGACCACGAAGATCGCCACGGCGGCGGTGAGCAGCACGGCGCGGGTGCGGCCGGGGCGGAAGGTGACGGGCAGGGAGGGAAGGCCGGACATGGAAGCGGCGACCTCAGAGCCGGCAGGCGTGGATCGCCGTGGTCAGGATGGCGCGGGCACCGATCTCGTAGAGGTCGTCCATGATCCGCTGGGCCTCCTTGGCCGGGACCATGGCGCGCACGGCGACCCAGCCCTCGTTGTGCAGCGGGGAGACGGTCGGCGACTCCAGGCCCGGGGTCAGCGCGACGGCCTTCTCCAGCTGCTCGACCCGGCAGTCGTAGTCCATCATCACGTACGTCCGGGCGACCAGGACGCCCTGGAGGCGGCGCAGGAACTGCTGCACCTTGGGCTCCTCGGCGTCCGCGCCGGTACGGCGGATGACGATGGCCTCGGACTTCATGATCGGCTCGCCGAACACCTCCAGGCCCGCGTTGCGCAGGCTGGTGCCGGTCTCGACGACGTCGGCGATGACCTCGGCCACACCGAGCTCGACGGCGGTCTCGACGGCGCCGTCCAGGTGGACGACGGAGGCGTCGATGCCGCTGTCGGCGAGGTGGCGGGCGACGATGCCCTCGTAGGAGGTGGCGATCGTACGGCCCTTGAGGTCCGCGAGGTCGTGCGCCGTGCCGGGCTTCGCGGCGTAGCGGAAGGTGGAGCGGGCGAAGCCGAGCGGGAGGATCTCCTCCGCGTCGGCCGCGGAGTCGACCAGCAGGTCGCGGCCGGTGACGCCGATGTCGAGGCGGCCGGAGGAGACGTAGATCGCGATGTCGCGCGGGCGGAGGTAGAAGAACTCCACCTCGTTGACCGGGTCGACGATGCGCAGTTCCTTGGACTCGCGGCGCTGCCGGTAGCCGGCCTCATGCAGCATCTCCGCCGCAGGGCCGGAGAGTGAACCCTTGTTGGGGACGGCGATGCGCAGCATGAGGTCGGCTTCCTTACTTTCGTGCGTACGGGGTGGGGTGGTGCGATGCGGGTACGGCCCCGGGCCGGACCCGCGGGGGTGTCGGCTCAGAGATGGGCGTAGACGTCGTCCAGGGAGATGCCGCGGGCGACCATCATCACCTGCACGTGGTAGAGCAGCTGCGAGATCTCCTCGGCGGCCGCCTCCTTGCCCTCGTACTCCGCGGCCATCCAGACCTCGGCGGCCTCTTCGACGACCTTCTTGCCGATGGCATGGACGCCCTTGTCCACCAGTTCCGCGGTGCGGGAGGTGGCGGGATCGCCATGGGCGGCCTTGTGCTGGAGCTCGGTGAAGAGCTCCTCGAACGTCTTCTTGGACATGGTGGTCCTCACCCTACGCGGTTCGGACGGTTGCCTAGTGCCAGGGTTCGGATACTGAGCGGAGGGTGGCCGCGGTCGCCAGCGCCGCGGTCACCGCCTCGTGCCCCTTGTCCTCGTTGGAGCCGGGCAGACCGGCGCGGTCCAGGGCCTGCTCCTCGGTGTCACAGGTCAGCAGGCCGAAGCCGACGGGGACGCCGGTCTCGACGGAGACCTGGGTCAGACCCTGGGTGACGCCCTGGCACACGTACTCGAAGTGGGGGGTGCCGCCGCGGATGACGACGCCGAGGGCGACGACCGCGTCGTAGCCGCGTCCGGCGAGGACCTTCGCGGCGACCGGGAGCTCCCAGCTGCCGGGGACCCGCAGCACGGTCGGCTCGTCGATCCCCAGGTCGTGCAGGGCGCGCAGGGCGCCGTCCACCAGACCGTCCATCACCTTCTCGTGCCACTGCGCCGCCACGACGGCGACCCGCAGGTCGCCCACGCCTCGCACGGACAGTTCCGGTGCACCCTTGCCGCTCACGTGTCTCCTCGGTGTTTCGGTTCTCCTGGTCGCCGCAGCCGGACGGCCGGCCGCGGCGGCCCCTCTACTGGTTGCCGCAGCCGGCCACGACGGGCGTGTCCAGCCAGGGCAGGTCGTGCCCCATCCGGTCCCGCTTGGTGCGCAGGTAGCGGAGGTTGTGCTCGCCCGCCTGCACGGGCATCGGCTCACGGCCGAGGACCTTCAGGCCGTGGCGCAGCAACGCGTCGGTCTTGTCGGGGTTGTTGGTCATCACCCGCACGCTGCGCACGCCGAGGTCGGCGAGGATGCGCGCGCCCGCGCCGTAGTCCCGGGCGTCGGCCGGCAGGCCGAGTTCGAGGTTGGCGTCGAGGGTGTCGCGGCCGCGCTCCTGGAGCTCGTACGCCCGCAGCTTGCCGAGCAGGCCGATGCCGCGCCCCTCGTGGCCGCGCAGATAGACCAGGACTCCCCGGCCCTCGCGCTGGATGCGCTCCAGGGAGGCGTCGAGCTGGGGGCCGCAGTCGCAGCGCAGGGAGGTGAAGACGTCGCCGGTCAGGCACTCGGAGTGGACCCGGACCAGGACGTCCTCGCCGTCGCCGAGGTCGCCGTGGACCAGCGCGACGTGCTCGACGCCGTCGGCGGCGCGGTAGCCGTACGCCGTGAAGGTGCCGTGGGCGGTGGGCAGCCGCGTCTCCGCCTCGCGGTGGACGACGGGGGCGGGGTCGGCGGAGGGGGCGGCGGTGCCGGTCCCGTCCGCCTCGGTGGTCCCGGTGGCCGACGCGGCCTGCGTGGCCGTGGCGGCCTCCTCGGCCTCCGCGGGCCGGGCCGTGGCCGGGAGTTCGAGCCGGCGGCGGTAGGCGATCAGGTCCTCGATGGAGATGATCGTCAGGCCGTGGCGGCGGGCGAACGGGACCAGTTCGGGCAGGCGGAGCATACGGCCGTCGGCGCCGGCGATCTCGACGATCGCGCCGGCCGGGCGCAGTCCGGCGAGCCGGGCCAGGTCGACGGCGGCCTCGGTGTGGCCGTTGCGCACCAGCACGCCGCCGGGGCGGGCGCGCAGCGGGAAGATGTGCCCGGGTCGGACGAGGTCGGTGGGCTCGGCGTCGCCGCTCGCCAGCAGCCGGAGCGTCGCGGCGCGGTCGGCGGCGGAGATGCCGGTGGTGACGCCGTGCGCCGCGGAGGCGTCCACGGAGACCGTGAACGCGGTCTTCATCGACTCGGTGTTGTCGGCGACCATCTGCGGCAGTTCGAGCCGGTCCAGTTCCTCGCCCTCCATGGGGGCGCAGATCAGGCCGCGGCACTCGCTCATCATGAAGGCGACGATCTCGGGGGTGACCATCTCGGCGGCGATGACGAGGTCGCCCTCGTTCTCCCGGTCCTCGTCGTCGACGACGACGATCGGGCGGCCGGCCGCGATGTCGGCGACGGCCTGCGCGACGGGGTCGAGCGTGAGGTCCTCGACGCTCCCGGCGCCCCCGGCGCCCGGGACGCGCTCGGCGGCCGGGACGTTCTCGGTGCTCTCGGTTCGGTACAGAGCGGGTGCCGCGGTCATGCCGGCGCTCCTTCCATGACGGGCTGCGGGGCCGTGCGGGAACGCAGCCACCAGTCGCGCATGCCCCACAGGACGAGTGCGCCGTAGATGACGTAGACGAAGCCGGAGAAGGCGAAGCCGTTGGCGAAGTTGAGCGGGACGCCGACGGCGTCGACCAGGAGCCAGGCGAACCAGAACTCGACCATGCCGCGCGCCTGGGCGTACATGGCGACGACGGTGCCGACGAAGATGTACGCGTCGGGCCAGGGGTCCCAGGACAGCGACGGGTAGGCCTTGAAGAGCAGGGCGACCGCGACGGTGCCGACGGCCGCGACCGCGACCAGGGCGGCGCGTTCGCGCCAGGTGGCGAACCGGACGGCGATGTGGCCGTCGGCCGACCTGCCGCCGCCGCGGTTCCACTGCCACCAGCCGAACACGGCGACGACCATGACGACGATCTGCTTGCCCGCGCTGCCGGAGAGGTGGGCGCTCGCGAAGGCGGCGAACAGGATCAGGCCGGAGAGGAACTGGGTGGGCCAGCTCCACAGGGAGCGGCGCCAGCCGAAGGTCAGGGCGATCAGACCGATCACGTTGCCGATCATGTCCGACCACTTGATGTGCTGGTCGAGGACGGTGAACGCCTCCGAGTTGAGCCAGTTCACCGCCCGGCCTCCTGACGGCCGTCGTGACGCTCGTCCGCGCGCTCGCCCTGGTGGCCGAGGAGCCGCTCGACGTACTTGGCGACGATGTCGACCTCGAGGTTGACCGGGTCGCCGGGGCCCTTGTGGCCGAGCGTGGTCAGGGCGAGGGTGGTCGGGATCAGGCTCACGGTGAAGTGGTCGGAGCCCGCGTCGACGACGGTGAGGCTGATGCCGTCGACCGTGATCGAGCCCTTCTCGACGACATAACGCGCGAGCGGGGCGGGGAGCGAGATCTTCACGATCTCCCAGTTCTCCGACGGGGTGCGCGCCAGCACCTGCCCGGTGCCGTCGACATGGCCCTGGACGATGTGTCCGCCCAGGCGCTCGCCCACGGCCATGGGGCGTTCGAGGTTGACCCGGGAGCCGACGGAGAGCGCCCCGAGGCTGGAGCGGTTCAGGGTCTCGGCCATCACGTCGGCGGTGAACTCGTCGCCCTCGTGCTCGACGACGGTGAGACACACCCCGTTGACCGCGATGGAGTCGCCGTGCTTGGCGCCTTCGGTCACCACGGGGCCGCGCAGCCGGAAGCGGGAGGCGTCGCCGAGGTTCTCGACGGCCGTGATCTCGCCCAGCTCTTCGACGATTCCGGTGAACACTTCCCGGGTCCTCCCTGCCTCGATGGGCACGGACTCCGGGGCTGCCGAGAGCGGCAGAGTGAACGAGCAGGGACACCGGGGGCGACGCCGGACGGACTCGTCCATCGACGAGCACTGGTACGGCGGCGCGCACGAATGCCCGCCCGCCGCGCACTGCCTCCCATCCGGACTTTAACCGTCGGTCCAGGAATTTCACCTGGTCAACCGGTCGCTGGAAGCGACCGGGTCGCGGACTGTAACCGCCGGTTCGGACTTTCACCGACCCCGGAGTGCGCTGCTTTCAATACAGAGCCAGTGTGCCACGGCCGGTCGGCGTCCCGACAGGCGATCCGTGTGGAGTGGCTCACAGCCCGTGTCCGCCCTGCGGCCACCCGGGCCGCCCGACCGTCAACCACGGCCGCGACACGCCGACTTCACATTGGTCCAGACCTGTTGACGACACGGGTCCACTCCTCCTACTGTCTGCGCAACTCCCCCGATAAATCGGCTTTTCACGCGGAGCGGCCGCAGGGGCGGAGTCCGTGAGCCGGCCCGGCGGCGGTGACGACGGCCCTTGCCCGTCGCCGGGCCTTCATCCGCCCCGCGCCGCCCGATGCGCGGCGCCCGGTGGCGAACGTGCGGGCCGTGATGAACCCGGACAAGCTGGAGTTCGTACGGCGTCGGCCGGCGCGTCCGTGAGGGCGTCCGGGTCCGGAAGGACGGAGCGAGTCCGCGCCGGCGTCCGGGTCCGAAGGGACGGAGAGAGCATGACCACGATCCTGGTGACCGGCGGCACCGGCACCCTCGGCAGGCTCGTCACCGAACGGCTGCGTGCGGGCGGGCACGAGGTGCGGGTACTGAGCCGGCACACCTCGCCGTACGCCGTCGATCTGCGGCACGGCGGCGCGGCTCTGGACGCCGCCGTGAGCGGGGTGGAGACGGTCGTGCACTGCGCGAGCACGCCGCGCGGGGGCGACGAGGAGGCGGCCGGGCAACTGGTCGACGCGGCGCGGCGGGCCGGGGTGGGCCACCTGGTGTACATCTCGATCGTCGGCGTCGACCGGGTGCCGATGGGCTACTACAAGGCGAAGCTGGCGGTGGAGCGGCGGGTCGAGGACTCCGGCCTCGGCTTCACGATCCTGCGCGCCACGCAGTTCCACGACCTGCTGGTCCAGGTGTTCGGCTCGCTGTCCAAGGCGCCGGTGCTGCCGCTGCCGGCCGGCGCGTCGGACCAGCCGGTCGAGGTGGACGAAGTCGCGGCGCGGCTGGCGGAGTTGGCGCTCGGGGCACCGGCCGGGCGGGTGCCCGACCTGGGCGGCCCGCAGGTTCGGACCCTGGAGTCGCTGGCCCGCGCGTATCTGAAGGCGACCGGCCGCCGCCGCCCGGTCGTGAACATCCCCCTGTGGGGCGCCACCTACCGCGCCTTCCGCGACGGCGGCCATCTGGCTCCGCGGCGGGCGGTCGGGAAGGTCACGTTCGAGGAGTTCCTGGCGCGGCAGGCCGGGGACGACGGGCGAGACTGACCGGCGCCCGGCCCCGGCCGGGGGTGGGGGGTGCCGGCGGTCCGGGGACCGCGGCCCCGTCGTGGTCCCTCGCGCAGTTCCCCGCGCCCCTTCCAGGGGGCTCCAGGCAGGGCGCCCCGAAAGGGGCGCGGGGAACTGCGCAACCACCCACCACGGAGCCGCACCCCTCCCACACCGGGGGAGCCAGGCACCCCCAAAGGGGCGCGGGGAACTGCGCAACCACCCACGCCGGAGCCGCACCTCTCCCACACCGAACCCAGCGGATGCGCTACCGCTCCGGCGGGGCGAACAGTTCGTCCTGGGCCCGGTCGCGGGCCGTGAGCAGCGCTCCGCGCAGCACCGCGGCCCCGCCGAGTTCGCCGGGCCGTACCTGCGTCGACAGCGGTGACAGGCCCTGGAGGCGGCGCCCGACGCGGGCGGCGAGTTCCGCGCCGCCCGCCTGCCCGACCTCGCCGCCGAGCAGCACGCAGCCGGGGTCCAGCAGCGCGGCGACCGAGGCCACCCCGACGGCGACCCGCCCGGCGAGCGCGTCCAGGAACGCCGCGGACCGCGCGTCACCCGGCCCCGCCACCGCCCCCCGCACCAGCGCCGCGGCCGCCGGCTCCGGGCCCTCGGGGTCGGCCGTCAGGCCGTGGGCGGCCGCGAGGTCCGCGATCGCGGCGGACCCGACGAGGGCGTGGAAGCCGCCCCCGCAGTCCGTCGACGACGGCAGGCCGCCGGTCCCGGGAACCGGCAGGAAGCCGATCTCGCCGGTGCCGCCGGAGGCCCCCCGGAGCAGCCGCCCGTCGAGCACCACGGCGGCCCCCGTGCCGTGCCCGAGCCAGAGCAGCACGAACGTGTCGCGGTCCCGGGCGGCGCCCTCGCGCTGCTCGGCGAGGGCCGCGAGGTTGGTCTCGTTCTCGACCGTGACGCGCGCCTCGGGCAGCCGCTCCTGGAGCGCGGCCACCAGGCGGCGGTGCCACGCGGGCAGCCCGGTGGAGTCGCGCAGTTCGCCGCTCGCGGGGTCGATCAGGCCGGGCGCGCCGATGCCCACGGTGTGCAGCCGCTCCGCGCCCGCCTCCTTCACCGCCCGCTCGACCAGCGCCACCGCCTGCTCCACCGCGGGCCCGGTGCCGGTGTCCTGGTGGATCGGCGCGGACGCCTCGGTGAGGACCCGGCCGACCAGGTCGGTCACGGCCACGGCGACGCCCTCCGTGCGGACGTCGAGCGCCGCCAGGTGGGCGCGGTCGGCCACGATGCCGTAGAGCCGGGCGTTGGGGCCGCGGCGCTGTGCGCCGGACTCGCCGACCACCGTGATCAGGCCGGCGGCCGCGAGCCGTTCGACGAGGTCGGCGACGCTCGGCCGGGACAGGCCGGTGAGCAGCTTCAACTGCCCCGCGGTGAGGGGGCCTTCCTGCTGGAGCAGGTGCAGGGCGAGCCGGTCGTTGATGGCCCGTGCGGTGCTCGGGGATGCGGGCATGCGGGGATCCTCCCAGATCGGCCCGGTCCCACGGGAAGGCGATCGTGGATCGCCCGCCGTGCGGCCGTCGCTGCTCCGGCCGGTGGCCGGCGTCCAGTTCCACTGCGGCCGGATGGCCGGTCCTCTCCCCCGCACCAGCCGATGGCCGGCCGTCCACTATCTATCAGGCAGGGTTCCTGATAGTTTACGCGACGCCAGTGGGGACGGACCGGGAGGGGACACGATGGACGGGCTGGAGTTCGGGTCGCGCGACGTGCGGCGGGGCCGCTACGCCGTGGCGGCGGTGTTCGCCGTGCACGGAGCCGTGACCGGCTCGTTCGCGACCCGGGTGCCGTGGATCCAGGACCACGCCTCGGTCAGCCCCGGCCTGCTCGGCTTCGCGCTGGCGTTCACCGCGTTCGGCGCGTCCTGCTCGATGCCGCTCTCCGGCTGGATCTCCCACCGCCTCGGCAGCCGTACGGCGCTGCGCGGCCTGATCGCCCTGTGGACGCTCGCCCTGATCCTGCCGTCGCTCGCCCCGAATCTGTACACCCTGTGCCTGGCGATGTTCGTCTACGGCGCCAGCGCGGGCATGGCCGACGTGGTCATGAACGCCATCGGCGTCGAGGTGGAACGACGGCTCGACAAGTCGATCATGTCCGGCCTGCACGGCATGTGGAGCACCGGCGCCCTGCTCGGCTCGGCGGGCGGCACGCTCGCCGCGCACCTCGGGGCGGACGCGCGCGTGCACTTCGTGCTGGCGTCCGCGGTGCTCACGCTGCTCGGCGTGACCGCCTGCCGGTGGGTGCTCGACGTGCAGCCGGCCGAGGGCGAGGAGCCGCCGCCGCGGTTCACGCTGCCCCCGAAGTCGGCGCTGCTGATCGGCGCGGTGGGCTTCTGCGCGGTCTTCGCGGAGGGCGCGAGCCTGGACTGGTCGGCGGTCTTCCTGCGGGACCAGCTCGCGACGTCGGCCGGCCTCGCGGCCGCGTGCACCACGTCCTTCATGCTCACCATGGCGGTGGCCCGACTGGCGGGCGACGCCGTGGTCAACCGCTACGGCGCGGTCCGCACCGTCCGCGCCGGGGGCGGCCTCGCGGTCGCGGGCGGCCTGCTCATCGTGCTGGCCGGCACCCCGGTGGTGGCGATGACCGGCTTCGCGCTGATGGGGCTCGGCATCGCCGTGGTCGTACCGCTGTGCTTCGCGGCGGCCGGACACAGCGGCCCCAACCCCAGCCAGGCGATCGCGGGCGTCGCCACCATCACCTACACCTCGGGCCTGATCGCGCCCAGCCTGATCGGCGGCGTGGCCCAGGCGACGAGCCTGGTGGTGTCGTTCGTGCTGGTGACGGTCCTGGCGGGCGGGCTGGTGTCCTTCGCCGGGGTGCTGCGCACCGGTGAGCGCAGGAGCGCCGGGGTCAGTCGGCCGAGCGCAGCAGTTCCCGACCCGCGGCCCTGAACGTCTCGCTCCAGGGCGCCGGGCGCAGGGTGTCGGCGTCCAGCCGGACCAGCACCCGGGTGCCCTGCGCGTAGGTGGTCGCGCCGTCGGCCGAGCAGAGCCGGAAGCCGTAGGTCAGCCCGGTGTTCCCGAGCCGCTCCAGCCACAGGTGGACGGCGTAGGCGCCGGGGCGGGTGACCGGGGCCTCGTAGCTGATCCGCAGTTCGCGTACGGCGTTGCAGGCGTCGCCCGCCGCGACCCAGTCGCCCTCGAAGCGGATGCCGTACCCGTGCCACAGCTCGCTCCAGGCGCGCTCGACCATCAGCGGGTAGCGGGCGTTGTGCAGCAGCCCGAGCGCGTCCAGGTCGTCGAAGTGGACGGTGACGGGGACGAGCCGGCCGTAGGAGACGGCGGGCGCGAGCGGGGCTTCGGCGGTCACGGGGTGGAGCTCCTGGGCGATCGGGGAGGTGCGGCGGATCACCTCATCCTAAGCGACCGCTCAGCACCCTCCGCGACCGGTGGGCCGGGCACGCTGCGCGGGCGCGGCGGCCTCACCGGGAATCGCCCGGCCGACCGGAACAATGACCGGGACCGCCTTCACGCACAGAGAAAGCGAACCCACCATGGACCTCGGCGTGCGCTGGAAGCTGCACGGGGACGGCCGGACACCGGCGCCCGGAGCGGTCGTCCGCCCCGACGAACGGCTCTCCTGGCCCCGCACGATCGGGCTCGGCGCACAGCATGTGGTCGCCATGTTCGGGGCGAGTTTCGTCGCCCCGGTGCTCATGGGTCTGAACCCGAATCTCGCGATCATGATGTCGGGCGTCGCGACCGTGCTGTTCCTGCTGGCCACACGGGGTCGGGTGCCCAGCTATCTCGGCTGCTCGCTCTCCTTCGTCGGGGTCGCGGCCGTCATCCGCGCGCAGGGCGGCACGAGCGCCACGGTGACCGGCGCGTGTTTCGTCACCGGCACCGTGCTCTTCCTCGTGGGGCTCGCCGTGCAGCGGTTCGGGGCACAGGTCATCCACGCCGCGATGCCGCCGATCGTGACCGGCGCGGTGGTCATGCTGATCGGCTTCAACCTGGCCCCGGTCACCGCCTCCACCTACTGGCCGCAGGACCAGTGGACGGCGCTGCTGACCATGCTGTTCACCGGAATGGCCGTCGTCTGTCTGCGTGGCTTCTGGTCCCGCATCGCGATCTTTCTGGGTCTGGTCTTCGGCTACGCCCTCTCCTGGGCACTGGACCGGATCTTCGGGCGGATCCACTCGGTCGACGGGAGCGGCAAGGTCACCGACCACTGGCGCCTCGACCTGTCCGGGGTGAGCCACGCCGACTGGATCGGTCTGCCCTCCTTCCACGGGCCGACCTTCGAGTGGTCGGCGATCCTCGTGGCGCTGCCGGTGGTCATCGCGCTGGTCGCGGAGAACGCCGGGCACGTCAAGGCGGTCGGCGAGATGACCGGCGACCCGCTCGACGACAAGCTGGGCACGGCGATCTCCGCCGACGGCGTCGCGTCGATGCTGTCCACCGCCGTCGGCGGCCCGCCCAACACCACGTACTCCGAGAACATCGGCGTCATGGCCGCCACCCGCGTCTACTCCACGGCCGCCTACTGGGCCGCCGCCGCCTTCGCCCTGCTCTTCGGCCTCTGCCCGAAGTTCGGCGCGGTCGTCGCCGCCATCCCCGGCGGCGTCCTCGGCGGCATCACGGTCATCCTCTACGGCATGATCGGCCTGCTCGGCGCGCAGATCTGGACCAACGCCCGGGTCGACCTGCGCAATCCGCTCAACCTGGTCCCGGCCGCGGCGGGCATCATCATCGGAGTCGGCGGCGTGACACTGAAGTTCACCGACAACTTCTCCCTCAGCGGCATCGCGCTCGGCACGATCGTGGTGATCACCGGCTATCACGCGCTGCGCGCCTTCGCCCCCGCCCATCTCAAGCAGGGCACCCCGCTGCTCGACGCGGGCACCAGTTCCTACGACGACGGGGATCCGAGCGCCAGTTCATAGGCGTACGACGGCGAGAAGGTCCCGGCGGCACCCCGGCAACCGTCCGACTCGCCGGGCAGCTTGACCCACAGATAGGCGTCCACCCCCGCCACCCCGGTGTCGAGGGTGGGCGCCGCGCCGAGCCGGCGGCCGGGCGGATCGCACCACGCGCCGTCCGCGGGCGGGCCGTTGCCGTTGCGGCTGGTGTCGACGACCGCGCCGAGACCCGCGGACCCGCCGAGGTCCGCGAGCACGTCACGGTCGTAGGCGATCTCGTCGCTCGTGGTCCGGAAGTTGGCGACGTTGCTGAAGACGCCGTCGCCGGCCGTGGCACCGGCCTGCCGCAGCCAGGCCGCCTGCCGGGCGGGCGGGTTCCAGCCCGAGTGCCCGGCGTCGTAGTACACCCGGGCCCGCGGATCGGCCGACTTCAGGACCCGGCCCGCGCGGGCCAGCGCGGCGAAGCGCTCGGCGCGCGCGCCGCTCGGGAGGCAGCCGGACTGGGCGATCGAGTCGGGCTCCAGGATCACGATCACCTCGCCCGTGCCGAGCCCCGCGGCGAAGGCGTCGATCCACCGGTCGTAGGCGGCGATGTCGGGCGCACCGCCCTGCGAGGCGCCGCCGCAGTCCCGCCCGGGTATCGCGTACGGCACCACCACGGGCACCCGGCCCCGGGCGCGGGCAGCCGAGGTGACCGCGGCGACCCGGGCCGTGACGGCCGACACCGTCGGGTCCGTGAACCAGACGGCCGCCGGCCGGTCGGCGACGCGGGCGGCGATGACGGCGGTGCGGGGGTCCTCGGGGTGGGCGGCGACCCAGTCGGCCACCCGTGAACCGGCCGGGCGGTACAGGCGGTCCGGGGCCGCCGCACGCGTGCCCGCGGCCGGGGCGGACGTCGGCGGGCCGCCGGTGCGGGTGCTCGGCGCCGAAGTCGCCGGGGACTTCGGGACCTTCGGGGCCCGTGTCGACCGCGCGGTGGGCGCGGGCGGACCGGGCGCCGCCTCGGTGGAGCGGGAGACGCCCGGCGAACGGGACGCGCTCGCGGCGGAGTTCGCACCGTGCCCCGCGCCCAGAGCGCTCATCGTGCCGGAGACGGTGCCGAGCGCGGCGACGGCCGCGGCCACCGCCACCATCACCGCCCGTCGGGCGGTGCGCCTGCGCTCGCTGCGGCGCTCGGCCAGGCGCCGGGCTCGTGAGCCGGTCACGGCGGCGCTCCCCCTCCCGGCACGGCGGGCGTTCCCCCGTTCCGGGGAAGCGTCGGCCCGGCGCCACGCCGTTCAGCCTAGGACTGGGACCCTGCACGCATGGTGCAATGGGAACAGTCCACCCGTCCCGTGGACACTCTGGACACGGTGCTCACGCGGATGCGCGCCCTCGACGCGGCACTTCCCGAGCGGGACGGCGTCGCGGTCTTCAACCGTGTCTACCTCACCGTCACCCAGGCCGTGGAACGACAGGTCGGCGCGGGCCGGTTCCCCGACGCGCGGGCGGCGATCGCGCTGGACGTGCGGTTCGCGGAGCGCTACCTGGCCGCCGTGGACGCAGCCCACGACGACCGGCGGCCGCCCGCCTGCTGGCGCCCGCTGTTCCAGCTGCGCCGCCATCCCGGCGTACGCCCGCTTCAGTTCGCGCTCGCGGGCATCAACGCGCACATCGGGCACGACCTGGCGCTCGCCGTGGTGGACACCTGCCGTACGCTCGGCTGCGAACCGGGCGACCTGGAGGACGAGTTCGACCGCGTGGGCGAGCTCCTCGTGACGCTGGAGGAGCGGGTGCGCGAGGAGCTGATGCCGGGTCCCGACATCCTCCAGATCGCCGACCCGCTGACCCATCTGCTGGGCGCGTTCAGCCTCGAACGGGCCCGGGACGCCACCTGGGCGGCCGCCCGCGCTCTCTGGGCGCTGCGTGAACTCCCCGATCTGACCGAGGAGTTCACCGAGCGGCTGGACGCGGCCGTCGGGTTCGCGGGGCGCCTGATGCTCACCCCGCTGCCCGACTGAGGCGCACCGGAGACCTCAGTCCTCCGGCAGTTCGACCGGGGCGATCTCGTCGTACACGTCACCCGGGCCCGGGTTGGTCCCGTCGGTGGCGCCGCCGAAGTGGTGCATGACGCCCCAGACCGCGTTCAGGGCGGTCTGCACGGCGCCCTCGGCCCAGCCCGCCGTCCAGGAGATGTCGTCGCCGGCCAGGAAGATGCCCCGCTTGTCCTCGGGCAGCCGGTCCTGCACGAAGTGCGTGAACAGACGGCGCTGGTAGCGGTAGTGGCCGGGCAGGTTGGCCTTGAACGCGCCCATGAAGTAGGGCTCGTTCTCCCAGGAGACGGTCACCGGGTTGCCGATGATGTGCTTCCTGATGTCGACGTTCGGGTAGATCTCGCCGAGCGACTTCAGCATGACCTCCATCCGCTCGTTCGCGGACAGCGGCAGCCACTTCAGGCTGTCGTCGCACCAGGTGTAGGAGAGGCAGATGACGGCGGGCTTGTCCGGGCCGTCGTCGAGGAGGTAGGTGCCGCGGGTCATGCGGTCGGTGAGCGTCATCGACATGACGTCGCGGCCGGTCCGCTCGTCCTTGTCCAGCCAGAACGGCCGGTCCACGGGCACGAACAGCTTCGAGCTCTCCATGTAGTGGGTGCGCTCGATCGCCGTCCAGTGGTCGATCGGGAAGAGCGAGTCGTCGCAGGCGATCTTCGACAGCAGCGACCAGGACTGGGCGGTGAAGACGGCCGCGCGGTAGGTCCGGATGTCGCCGTCGGCGTCCGTCACGGTGATCCGGTTGCCCGCGGTGCGGGTCAGCCGGGTCACGGCCGGACGCGGCTCGCCGTCCACGTGCAGGGACTTCAGCGAGGTGCCGTAGGGCCAGTGGACGATCTTCTCCGGCTCGCGCTCCCACAGGCGCAGCGGCAGCTGCTGCGAGCCGCCGACGATGCCGCGGTGGTGGTCGTCCGCCTCGGTGTAGACGACGCGCAGGATCTCCAAGATGGAGTTGGGGAAGTCGGTGTCCCAGCCGCCGGTGCCGAAGCCGACCTGGCCGAAGATCTCCCGGTGCCGGAAGGACTTGAACGCCTCGGAGTCGCAGAGGAAGCCGTAGAAGGTCTGGTTGTCGAGCTTCTCGACGAGCTTCGCCCAGATCTCGCGGATGCGCGGCACGTCGCGCTCGCGCATCGCGCGGTTCATGTCGGAGAAGTCCGCGCCCTCCTCCAGGCACGTGTTCCACGCCGCGGCGACGTCGCGGTAGACCTGCGGCAGGTCCTCGACCGTCTCGGCGTAGTGCGACTCGCCCTTGAGGTCGACGACCGTCGAAGGCGTCGCCTCGGCAAGGGGGTTGGGGAACGGGATCGTCTCCAGGCCGACCAGGTCGATGTAGTGCTGGAGGGCGGTGGAGGACGGCGGGAACCGCATCGCGCCCATCTCGGCGGTCAGGGAGGGGTCGCAGCCCTCGAAGCCGACGGTGCGCAGCCGGCCGCCGAGCTGGTCGGCCTCGTAGACGACGGGCTTCAGGCCCATCTTCATCAGCTCGTAGGCCGCCACGATGCCGGAGAGGCCGCCGCCGATGACCGCGACCTCGCTGCCGTGCTCGGTCGCCGGGACCTGGCCGAGGCCGGCCGGGTGGGCCAGGAAGTCGTCGTAGGCGTAGGGAAAGTCCGGACCGAACATGGTGATCGGCGGCTGCTGCTCGTCGGCGTGCTGGACGGCGGTGGGCACCGTGGACGTCATGGGGTACGGACTCCTTGCGCGGGGACTTCGAAGCGGGGTCGGGGGGCGGGCCGGACGACGGACCTGGGGAGGCGGCTCAGACCAGCGGACCGTAGAGACCGGGCCGGCGGTCCCGCAGGTAGGGGTTGGCCTCGCGGGAGGCGGCCAGGAAGGCGGCGTCCACGTCGGCGAGGAGCAGGTCCTCGGCGCGGCCGGCGCGGGCGCGGGCGACACCGTCGGGGCCGGCCAGCGCGGAGAGCCCGAAGAACTCGAACTCGCCTTCCACGCCGACCCGGTTGACGTACGCGATGTACATCTGGTTCTCCCAGGCGCGCACCGGCACGAGGGACTCGGCGACGAACTGGAAGGGGTGCATGTTGGCCGTCGGCACGAGCAGCAGGTCGGTGCCGGCCAGGGCGTGGGCGCGGACGTTCTCCGGGAACTCGACGTCGTAGCAGATCATGATGCCGACGGTCAGGCCGTCCAGTTCGGCCTGGACGACGGGCCGCTCGCCCGGCGCGAAGTGCTCGCGCTCGGCGCAGCCGAAGAGGTGCGTCTTGCGGTAGTTGGCGAGACGGCGGCCGTCGGCGGAGATGAGCTGGGCGGAGTTGAAGACCGTCTCGCCGTCGCGCTCGGGGTAGCCGTAGGCGACGGCCAGGCCGTGCCGGCCGGCGAGGTCGGCGATCGCGTCCGCGGCCTCGCCGTCAGCGGTCTCGGCGAGGCGGGCGATGCCGTCGCCGATCGCGTACCCGGTGAGGAACATCTCCGGCGCAACGATCAGCCCGGCGCCCGCGGCGGCGGCACGGCCCGCGGCCTCGTCGAGGACCTTGAGGTTCTCGGCGACGGAGCCGGGGGTGCCGGAGCTCTGGAGCAGGGCGGTGCGCATGGGTGTTCCTCACCGGTCACGGGGGGCAGGGAGGCCGCCCGGAAGGTGGGTCGGGGGGCCACCTAGACGGTACGTTCGGCGCCCTCGGCCGGACAAGGAGGAGCCGTTGCGCGCCGGTGCGCTGATCGTTGCGTGCGATGCGGCCCCGGCGGCGATTCGTTGCGCGGCCCGGGGCCGGGCGCCTCGCGTACGCTCACACGCCGCGCCGAAAGGCTCTAGTGCTGTGACCGGAAAGGTTTGCCGGAAAGCTCGCGGCGTCCGGTGCGGTGCATCGCAAGGCGGAGCATCGCCCGCGTACTGGATGTACTCGGGTGATGCGACAACGCGGCGAGGTGCCGTGCCGGGCGTCGCGAGCCGGTGAACCTTTCCGGTCGCAGCACTAGCCGCCCGCGCCGACCGGGTCCACCGTGATCGCGGAGCCGCTGCCGTCCGTGACCGGGACGTTGATCCGCACCGACAGCTTCCGGGAGTGGGTCTCGTTCGGCGGGGTGACGACCAGGCCGGTGAAGGTCTCGCCGCTGCCGCCGGACGTGTTCGGCGGGTAGTGGAGGGTGAAGCGGGTCGCGGCGCCCGGCACGACGCGGACCGCCGCCGGGGCGGCCCCGCTGCGCTCGGCGCTGACGGTGCCGTCCTTGCTCTGGAGGTCGACGCCCGGGAAGCCCTTGAGCGTGCAGGCGGCGGTCCCGGTGTTCTTCAGCGTGACGACGAGGGTCCCCTGGGCCGGACCGGCGGCCGAGCTGAACGCCAGCCGGGAGGTCGTGCACGCGCCGGCCGCGGCGGACGCGCCGCCGCCCGACTGCCCGCCCGTGCCGCTCCCGCCGCCGGTCGCCCCGCTGGAGGCGGTGGCCGGGGAGCCCGAGTCCTGGGAGCCGGACGCCGAGCCGGACCCCTGGGAGCCGGAGGGCGAGCCGGCGGCGGAGCTCGGGGTGGCCGAGCCGCCGGAGCCGGCGGAGTCGCCGTCACTGCCCTGGCAGGCGGTGAGCGACAGACCGGCGGCGGCCACGACGGCGAGCACCGAGAGCTGCTGGATACGCATGATGTCCCTTTCCGGGGTACGGGCGACTGCCGCAGGGAGAGAGCGCGGCGGCCGCCCGTACGTTCCGGACCGGGGATGTCCCGTACACGACTGTGACAAAACGCCCGGCGGTCACAGATCCCGCAGGCGCTCCACGATCTCCTGGAGGAGCCCGGGGTCCGCGCCGGGGCCGGCCGGCAGGGCGCGCCGGGGTTCGTCGATGCGCACCAGGCCCGCCTCGGCGAGGTCGCCGAGCAGCACGCGGACGACCGTGAGGGGGAGGTCGGCGTCGGCCGCCACCTCGACGACCGGGCGCGACCCGCGCCGCACGAGGTCGAGCAGGGCGGCCCGGGCGTGGTCCAGGGCGGGCGGCTCCCGCCCCGGGTCGAGCGCCGTGACCGGCGACATCAGGTCGATGGTGTACCGGTCGGAGGGCCGGGTCCGGCCGCGCGTGACGGTGTAGGGACGGACCATCGGGCCGGTCTCGTCCTCGTACCAGTGGTCCTCGTCGATGTGGTCGTCGTCGGACACGGCGGGATCAGGGACCCGCGGGCGGGGTGGGGCCCTCACCCGGGGCCGAGCGGCCGGTGGGGCCCGCGCCGTCGGTGCCGTCGGATGTCCGCGCCGAGGCGGCCATGTGGCGGCCCACCCGGGTGACGAGCAGCGCCATCTCGTGGGCGAGCTGGCCCACGTCCGTCTGCACCTCGCTGAGCACGGCGAGCCGGCTGCCGTCGCCCGCCGGGGTGATGAACAGATACGCCTCGTCGAGCATCACCATGGTCTGGCGCACCTCGCCGCCGCCGAACCGTTCGCCGGCCGAGCGGGCGAGACCGTGGAAGCCGGAGCAGACCGCGGCCAGGTGCTCGATGTCCTTGCGGCGCATCCCCTCCGAGCAGCTCAGCGCCAGTCCGTCGGCGGTGAGCAGCACGGCCTGGCGGACGTGGTCCGTCCGGTCCACGAGATCGTCGAGCAGCCAGCCGAGGTCCGTGCCCGGCCGCCCGCCGGTCCCCGGCTCCGCGCCCCCGCCCAGGTCGTCACCGCGCATCGTTCCCGCCCTTTCCTTCCTCCGTGTCGGTGCCGTCCCCGTGTCCCGCGGGAACGTCCCCGTCCTCCGTACGGCTCTCCCCCGGCCCGGCGCCCGCGCCCGTGCGGCGCTCGCCGTGCCCGGTGGGGATGCCCTTGCGGCCGCGGTCGAGTCCGCGCTGGAGGGCGCCGAACACGGCCCGCACCTCCTCGGCGTCCAGCTCCGGCGCGGGGGCGGTGGCGCGAGGCGCCTCGTCGCGCAGCTCCTCCACCAGCGACGCCTGGCGGACCCGGGTCGGCAGCGCGGGGGCGGCCGGGGCGGGGGCGACCGGGGCCGTACGGCCGTGGTCGTGCGGCTCGGCGGGCACGGGCGCGGCGCCGGGCTCGCGGGCCGGGCCGGCGTCCGCCTCCGGGCGGTCGGTCACCGGCCGGTCCACGGCCGGCCGGACCTGCGCCAGTACGCCGTCGGGCAGCAGCACCACCGCGGTCGTGCCGCCGTACGGCGACCGGGTGAGCGTGACCTCGATGCCGTGCCGGGCCGCGAGCCGCCCCACGACGTACAGCCCGAGCCGCTCGTGCCGGGTGGGGTCGAAGTCGTCGGGGTCGTGCAGGGTGCGGCGGGCGCGCTCGATCTCGTCGGGGTCGAGGCCGAGCCCCCGGTCGTCTATCTCCAGCACGAATCCGCCGCCCGCCCGTCCGGTGCGCAGCGTGACCCGGGTGTGCGGGGGCGAGAACACCGTGGCGTTCTCCAGGAGTTCGGCGAGCAGGTGCACGACGTCGGCGACGGCGTCGGCCGCGATGCCCACCTCCGGCATCGGCGGGATCTCCACCCGCGCGTAGTCCTCGATCTCGCCGACCGCGGACGACACGACGTCGGCGACGGGCACCGGCCGGCGCCAACGGCGGCCCGGGACCGCGCCGGAGAGGATGATCAGGTTCTCCGCGTGGCGCCGCATCCGGGTGGTGAGGTGGTCGATGCGGAACAGCTCCGCGAGCACGTCGGGGTCGTCGGTACGCCGTTCCAGCGTGTCGACGAGCTTCAACTGCCGGTGCACCAGGGCCTGGTTGCGGCGGGCGATGTTCAGCAGCACGGCGAACAGTCCGCGGCGCAGCCCGGCCTGGCGGACCGCGGCCTCCACCGCGGCGAGCCGGGCGGCGTTGAAGGAGCGACCGACGTCCCCGATCTCGTCGGCGACCGCCTCCGGGTCGGTGAGCGGCGGGGCCTCGGCGGCCGCGTCCACGTCCTCGCCCGCGCTCAGCCGCCGCATGACGTCGGGCAGTTGGCGCGCGGTGAGCAGGTCGGCCGCGTCCCGCAGGATCTCCAGGCGGCGCGAGATGCGGCGAGCGCCGCGCACCGCGAACCACAGCGAGAGCACCACGACGGCGAGGCCGCCCACGCCGACGACGGCGGCCTCGGCGAGCTGGCCGTAGGCGAACGACCGGCCGCGGGCGGCGGAGTTGCGCGCGGACTGCGTGCTCATCTCCCGGTAGCGCACCACCACGCGGTCGGTGGTGGTGCGCCAGGAGTCGGCGGCGACGGCCTTGCCCGCCCCGGCGGCGCCCGCCCGCAGCAGCGCGTCCTCGCTGTCGGCCAGCGACCGGTAGAGGGCGCCTCGCTGGAAGTCCTCGTACAGCGCGCGCGAGTCGGACGGCAGGTCGGGCACGTAGGTCCGCTCGAAGACGCGGCGGTCCTCGATGGTCGAGGTCAGGGTGTCGTACTGCGGATCGGTCAGCCTGCCCGCGGCCCTGGCCCCGGCGACGAGCGCGTCCTCGCGGGAGACGAAGTCGCGTACCCGCACGAGTTCGATGACGACCTGGGCCTCGCGGGCGAGCTGCCCCGCCTGGAGCGCGGTGAGCGAGGACTCGACGGCGAAGCCCGGCTCGACCAGGGCGCTGTACTCGGTCACCGCGCGGTCCCAGGTGACATGGCGGCCCAGTACCCGGTCGCGCAGCTTCTCCAGCTTGTCGGTCGAGGCCACCATGGCGGCGAGGGTCCGCCGCTGGGAGGCGTCGAGCCGGCCGTCGGGGTGTCCGATCGCGTCCCGCATCGCGGCGACGGCCCGGTCGGTGCGGCGCTGCTGGGTGAGCAGCGCCGTCGCCGAGCCGGTACGGCTGTCGGAGCCCAGATAGGCCGCGGCCAGGCGGCGTTCGATCTGGATCTGCCCGACGGCCGTGTCGACGGGGGTGCCGTAGTCCTCGTACACCCCCTGGAGCCGTACCAGCGCGCGGAGTTCACCGGTGACGGAGACCATCGCGAACGTCCACAGCACGGTCAGGGCGAGCACGGGAGCGACCGCGAGCGCCACGATGCGCGCGCGGACCGTGGTGGGTCGGCCGAAGGGCCAGCGCATGGATTACCTGCCGGTGTTACCAGTGGGTAGAAGGTCGGCACAACCTACGGGACGATCACCCGGCCCGCAATGGTGACCGCGGGTAACACCTAGGTCACTTTCGCGGCACGACAAATGTGGTGATCACCGCCGCATGGTCCGAGGGCCACTCGTTGCCCGCCACCTGCGGCCAGGGCCGCGGAGTGCCGCGCACGAGGGTCCGGGAGTCCACGACGCCCAGCCCCCGGTGGAGCACGTAGTCGATGCGGTCCTGCGGCTCGGTGCGCCCGCTGCCGTCCTCGTGCACGGGGTGCACCGGCGACCAGGTCACGCCGGGCTCGGCGGCCGGGTCGGGGTGCGCCTCGCGGAAGGAGTCGCGCAGCCCCGCCTCCTCGGCCGCCCGGCTCACCGGCCACCCGGCGTCGGTCCGGTCCAGGTGGGAGGGCGCGTTGAAGTCGCCGACCAGGACCACCGGCACGCCGTCGTCCGCGGTCGCCGCGATCCGCTCCAGCGCGTCCCGCAGCTGCGCGAGCCGCACGCCCTCGTGGGCGTCGAGCTCGGCGGCCGGAAGCCCGTCGAACGCGGCCTCGTAGGGGCCGTAGGGCGTGTAGTGCAGATGCGCGGTCCATACGTCGACCTCGCGCGCGCCGACCGCGATCCGGGCGCCCGCCGCGCCGTAGAAGCCGACCTCGGGGTCGCCGAGCGTCGCGCGGATCGGGTGGCGGCTGATGATGCCGAGGTTCTCCCCGGCCCGGTGGTGGTGCCAGCCGAGCGCCTCGGCGAGCTCCCGGGCCGCCGTGCCCGCGGTCTCCTGGAGGCCCACGACATCGGCCTCCGCCTCCAGGACGGCCTTGACCTGCTTGGCCCGGTGGTCGTCGACCATCGCCCCGCCCAGCCAGAGGTTCCAGGACATCACCCGCAGCTCGGGACCGACCAGGCCCGCGAGTTCCTCCGGGGTGACTCCGGCGAGGCTGTCGCGGACCGTCCGCCCCGGCGCGGCGGCGATCGGCGCGAGCGAGGGGACGGCGAGCACCGCGCATCCGGCGGCCTCGGCGGAGGCGACGCCGGTCTCGGTGTCCTCGACGGCCACGCAGGCCGCCGGCGGCACGCCGAGGGCGCGGCAGGCCGCGAGGTAGGGGTCGGGGGCCGGCTTGGTGCGCCCGGTGTCGTCGGCGGTGACCGAGACCGCGAACCGGTCCCGGCCGAGGACGTCGAGGACGGTGTCGGCGACGGCCCGGGACGAGGCGGTGACCAGCGCGGTCGGTACTCCGGCGCGGGCCAGCGCGTCGAGCAGGTCGAGGGCTCCGGGGCGGGGCACGGTGCCGGCCCGCACCCGGCGGGCGAACTCGCCGTCCAGTTCGGCGGCGAGCGCGGCGGCGTCGGCGCCGGTGGCCGCGGCGAGCCAGGCGGCGGTGTGCTCGACGGCCCGGCCGAGCACCTCCGGCCGGTCCGCCTCGGTCAGCGGCCGCCGGGCGGTCTGCTCCACCGCCTCCCACCAGAGCCGCTCGGTGTCGACGAGCGTGCCGTCCATGTCGAACAGCACGGCGCGCAGGGGGAGATGGGGGTGGGGGGACACGGTGGCTCTCTTTCGATCGTTTTCGGGTACGGGGAGCCGTCGGCAGATCGCGCAGTTCCCCGCGGTTTCCTGTCCGGGTGCGGGCCGGTGGGCTCGTTCGCGCAGTTCCCCGCGCCCCTGGGAGGAGCCTTGACGGTTTCGCGTCCGGGTGCGGGCCGTCACGGGCTGGTCGCGCAGTTCCCCGCGCCCCTTGGCGGGTTGCGACGAACCACCCTCAGGGGCGCGGGGAACTGCGCGAAGAGGCCCCACCCGCCCGCGGACAAGGACGGACAGAAGCCCCCTCAGGGGCGCGGGGAACTGCGCGAAGGGGCCCCACCGGGCCGCGGGCGAGGTCGGACCGGGGCGCGGGGACGGCGCGGGCGGTCACTCGCCGCGCCGCTCGGCCACCAGCACCGCCCGCTCCGGCAACGACACCCTCACCCCCGCCCCCAAGCCCAGCGCAGCGCCCTCGTGGGCGGGCACGTCCGCCTTGACCTCCGTCCCGTCGCCGAGCCGGACCATGACCCGCACGGCCGCGCCGAGGAAGGACGTGGCGGCCACCCGCGCCGTACCGTCCTCGTCGGCCCGCACCAGCACCGCCTCCGGCCGCACCAGGACGTCGACGTCGCGGGCCGCGGGCACATCGCCGTCGACGGGCAGCCGCTGCCCGAGCACCTCCACCGTCCCGCCGTCGAGCCGACCCGGTATCCGGCTCATCGTGCCGACGAACTCGGCGACGAACGCGGTGGCCGGACGCCCGTACAACTCGGCCGGAGCGGCGCACTGTTCGAGCCGGCCGGCCCGCATGACGGCGACCCGGTCGGCGATCGACAGCGCCTCCTCCTGGTCGTGCGTGACGAACAGCGTGGTGATGCCCAGCTCCCGTTGGAGCCGGCGGATCTCCTCGCGCAGGGTGAGCCGCACCTTGGCGTCGAGCGCGGACAGCGGCTCGTCGAGCAGCAGGACGCGCGGGCGCAGCGCGAGGGCGCGGGCGAGCGCGACGCGCTGCTGCTGGCCGCCGGAGAGCTCGTGCGGATAGCGCTCGCCCTTGTCGGCGAGCCCGACCAGCTCCAGCAACTCGGCCGCGCGGGAACGCCGTTCGGCGGTGCGCACCTTGCGCATCCGCAGCCCGAACGCGACGTTGTCGAGCGCGCTCAGATGCGGGAAGAGGCTGTACGACTGGAAGACCATCCCGGCGTCGCGGCGGTGGGCCGGGACCCGGGTCACGTCCTCGCCGTCGACCAGCACCTCGCCGGAGGTAGGGTGTTCGAACCCGGCGAGCATCCGCAGCGCGGTGGTCTTGCCGCAGCCGGACGGGCCGAGCAGCGCGAGGAACTCGCCGGGCCGCACGGCGAGGTCGAGCCCGTCGAGGGCGACGGTCGCGCCGAACTCGCGCCGCAGGGAACGGAATTCGACGGTCGCGGCGGTGGCCCGGTCGGCCGTCTGAGTCGTGGTGGCGGTCATGTTCATCCCCGGGAGGCGGTGGTTCGGGAGCGTCCGCCGGCTGAGGCGAGCGCGAGCAGCAGAAGCCAGGTCAGCAGCAGGCTGAGCACGGACACGGCGACGGACAGCTGGGCCTGCTCGCCGCCGACGTTCACGATCCACACCGCGAACGGGGTGAAGCCCAGCAGATGGGAGACGGTGAACTCGCCGAGCACCAGCGCCAGGGTGAGGAAGGCGGAGTTCAGCAGCGCCCCGCGCAGATTGGGCAGCACGGCGCGCACGAGGGCCTGCGGCCAGCTCGCGCCGCAGCTGCGGGCGGCCTCGACGAGGGTGCGTACGTCGACGGCGCGCAGCCCGGCGTCCAACGCCCGGTACACGAACGGCAGCGCCATCACGACGTAGGCGAGGACGAGCACGAAGGGGAAGTCGGGGTTCTGGATCGCCACGAAGGTCTGGAACAGCGGGGTGTGGGAGAGATGGTCCGGTCCCCACTTCAGGACGGTGGAGATGCCGGCCACGAACGCGATCGGCGGCACCACCAGGGGCAGGCTGCACACCACTTCGACGACGGGCCGCAGCCGGGGCGCGCCGAGCCGCAGCGCGACCGTGGCGGGCACCAGCAGGAGCAGCACCACGGCGATGGTGGCGGCGGCCAGTTCGAGCGAGAGCAGCAGGCTGCTGCCGAAGCCGTCGGTGGAGAGGATCTCGGTGTACGCGTCGGCGGTGAGGCCCTGGCCCGGCACGTCGACGGTGAAGACCACGGACGCGGCCAGCGGCACCAGGAAGTACAGCGCGGCGAGACCGAACACGGCCCAGCGCCACGGTTTCAGGCGAGCCATCGCGCGCTCCGTCGTTGCAGGGGCAGGTACACGGCCATCACCAGGCCCGCGACCAGGACCATGTCGAGGCTGAGGGCGAGGGCGACGTTCTCCTGGCCGACCAGGACGTTGCCGGAGAGGGCGTCGGCGATCTGGAGGGTGACCAGCGGGACGGCGCTGCCCACCATGGCGGCCGCCGTGGCGTAGGCGGCGAAGGCGCTGCCGAAGAGCAGCACCAGGCCGCCGAGCAGGGAGGGCGCGAGCACGGGCAGGGCCACGTGCCGCCAGTACTGCACGCCCGTGGCGCCGTTGTTCTGCGCGGCCTCGCGCCACTGGGTGCGCAGGCCCTCCAGGGCCGGCGCGATGGTGAGCACCATCAGCGGGATCAGGAAGTACAGGTAGACGATCACCAGGCCCCAGAAGCTGTAGAGGTCCCAGCCGTGGTCGGTGAGGTGCAGGTGCACGGTGAGCACACCCGCGTTGCCGAGGGTGGCGACGAACGCGAACGCCAGGGGCACACCGCCGAAGTTGGCGAGCACCCCGGACGCGGTGAGCACGGCCTCGCGCACCGCGCGGGAGCGGGAGGTGACCACGGCCTGCGCGAGCGGCAGCCCGAGCAGCGTGCCGAGCGCGGCGGAGACCGCGGACAGCTTGACGCTCCCGGTGAGGGCGGTGAGATAGGCGCCCTGAAGGGAGGCGGTCAGGTTGCCGGTGGTGTACGAACTCGCGCCGGTGGCCTGGTCCTTGACGGTGAAGGCGCCGTTCAGCATGGCCAGCGCGGGGACACCGAAGGCGATCGCGGTGAAGACGAGCAGCGGGACGACGGCCAGCCAGCCGGGAACGGGGCGCCGCCGCTTCGCCGGAGCGGCGGGCGGCGCCACGTCCACGCCCGTGAGGGTGGCCGTCATCCGGAGACGGCCTTCGCCCAGCCCTGCGCGATGACCGTCTTGGCCTTGCTCTGCTGGCCCTCCGACGGGAAGGAGGGGGTGCCGGTGACGGCGGGCAGCTTGGCGGCGGCGCTCTTGTCGAGGGTGCCGGCCTGGTCCATGGCCGTCATCAGGGCCGGGCGGGCGTAGCCCTTGAGCCAGAGGTTCTGGCCCTCGGCGCTGTAGAGGTACTCCTGCCACAGCCGGGCGGCCGCCGGGTGCGGGGCGTCCTTGTTGACGGCCTGGGAGTAGTACTGGGAGAACTGGCCGTCGCTCGGGACGGACACCTTCCAGTCGAGGCCCTTGGCCTTGAACTCGTCGGCGTACCCGGCGTTGAGGTAGTCCCAGTCGATGCTGATGGGCGTCTCGCCCTTCTCGACGGTGGCCGGGGTGGACTCGACGGGCGTGTAGTTGCCGTTCTTCTTCAGCTTGGCGAAGAAGTCGAGGCCGGGCTGGATGTCGTCGAAGGAGCCGCCACTGGCGAGCGCGGCCGCGTAGACGCCGCCGAAGGCCGAACCCGACTTGGTGGGGTTGCCGTTGAGGGCGACCTGGCCCTTGTACTGCGGCTTGAGGAGGTCGGCGAAGGTGGTCGGACAGACCTTGACGCGCTTGGCGTCGCAGCCGATGGATATGTAGCCGCCGTAGTCGTTGTACCAGCGGGCCTGCGCGTCCTTCTGGCCCGCGGGCAGGTCGGCGAAGGAGGCCACCTTGTACGGCGCGAGCAGGCCCTGCTGGGCGGCGCTGAGCGCGAAGGAGGAGCCGAGGTCGAGCACGTCGGGGGCGCGGTCCTGGCCCTTGCGCGAGGTGACGGCGTTGATCTCGTCCTGGCTGGAGCCGTCGGGGTTCTCGTCCTCGATCTTGATGCCGTACTTCTTCTTGAACCCGTCGATGAGGGCGCCGTAGTTCGCCCAGTCGCGCGGCACCGCGATGATGTGCAGCGTGCCTTCCTTCTTGGCCGCCTTGACCAGCGCGGCGAGGCCGCCGAAGTCGGCGGCGGAGGTGGCGGTTGCGGCGTTCTTGCCGTCGGTGGTGGTGGACGCGTTGTCGGGGGCTGCGCCGCAGGCGCTCAGGGCGAGCGCGGCGACGACGGCGAGGCCGGCGCTGCGGACGGCGGTTCCCGGCAGGGACACGGTCACGGCTTCTCCAGGGGACGCACGAGGGTACGGAGACTTGTCTGAAGAACTTGCAGAACTTGTCTGAACAAGTTGACCCCAGTAGGACTGCCTCGGGTGTCCGGTCCGTAAACACCGTCGAAACTACGAACCCCTATTCCCTGCACAATCACAGCCGTTCCGGATCACTCAGGGATGTCGATTAGGCTGGTCACGCTGTGCACAGCGGCCTAGCCAGAGGGGAAGCATGACGGCTCGACACGAGGAGATCGCCGACGCACTGCGGCGGGCCATCGACCGCGAGGAGTACACGGTCGGCAGCCGGCTGCCCGCGGAGACGGAACTCGCCGCGCACTACGGCGTCTCCCGCGGGACCGTCCGCCAGGCCGTCGCCGCGCTCACCGCGGAGGGTCTGATCGGCTCCCGCCAGGGCGCCCGCCGGGTGGTCCTCGCCAGCCGTCGCAGCCAGAGCTTCGGGGAACTGCGCAGCTTCGCCCAGTGGGCGCGGGCGATGGGCCGCGAGGCGACCGGGCGGGTGGTCGCGCAGGAGTTCCGCCCGGCGGCACAGGAGGACTCGGTGCGGCTTCAACTCCCGGTCGGCACGAGGGTGTTGCACGTGCTGCGAGTACGGGGGCTTGACGGTGAGCCGGTGTTGGTGGAGCGCACGGTGTACGCGGACTGGATCTCCGCGGCGGTCGCGGCGATAGAGCCCGACTGCCCGTCGGTCACCCAACGCCTCTACGACGACACGGGGTTGGTCTTCGCGTACGGCGAGCATGTCATCGACGCGGTGGCCTGCGGGGCGCAGGACGCGGAACTGCTGGGGGTCCGGCGGACCAGTCCGCTGCTGCGGGTGCGGCGGGTGACGACCACGCGGGAGGGACGGCCGGTGGAGTGGTCGGACGACCGGTACCGCTCGGACGCGGTGAGCTTCAGCGTCCACAACTCGATCGACAACAACGCGCTCGCGCGCAAGACGGCGGAATAGGAAACGGGGTTTCGCGCAGTTCCCCGCGCCCCGAAATCACCTGCGGGTGCGTCGTGGCTGGTCGCGCAGTTCCCCGCGCCCCTTGGTGGGCTGCGCCGCAGCATCCTCAGGGGCGCGGGGAACTGCGCGACCAGCCCCCACCGGCCCGCGGTCGACGACGAACGATCACAACCCATCACCCCAGGGGCGCGGGGAACTGCGCGAACGCCCCCACCGGCCCGCGGTCGAGAACGAAGCCGGGCGTAGACCTAACCCGGCGCGCCCGAGGAGAAGCGCCGCAGCAGAGGGGACAGCACGAGTACCGACTTCGTGCGCTCCACGAACGGCTCCCCCGCGATCCGCTCCAGCACCCGCTCGAAGTGCCGCATGTCGGACGCGAAGACCTGCACGATCGCATCCGCGTCCCCCGTCACGGTCGACGCGGCCACGACCTCCTGATACCGCTCCAGCCCCCGCAGAATCGTCTCCGGAGACGTGTTGCGCCGACAGTAGATCTCGACGAACCCCTCGGTCTCCCAGCCCAGCGCCGCCGGGTCGACCCGTACGGTGAAGCCGGTGATGGCCCCGGTCGCGCGCAGCCGGTCCACCCGCCGCTTCACGGCGGGCGCGGACAGGCCGACCAGCGCCCCGATGTCCGCGTAGGAGCGGCGGGCGTCCTCGGCGAGGGCGTGGACGATGCGTTCGTCGAGATCGTTCAGCACTGCGGGTGGATCACTTCTCGGAGGGTGCGAGTCGGGAACGGCGGAAGCCGTACACGAAGTAGAACACGAGCCCGGCCGCCATCCAGACTCCGAAGACCGCCCAGGTGACCGCGGACAGGCTGCCCATCATCCAGACGCAGAAGAGGAACCCGACGGCCGGCAGGACCGGCGACAGCGGCACCCGGAAGGTGCGCGGCATCTCCGGACGGGTCCGGCGCAGCACCACCACGGCCACGTTGACCAGCGCGAACGCGAACAGCGTACCGATGCTCGTGGCGTCGGCGAGCTGCCCGAGCGGCACCGCGGCGGCCAGCACCCCGCAGAACAGGGCGACGATCACCGTGTTGGCCCGGGGTGCGCCGGACTTCGGGTCGACCCGCCCGAACACCTTGGGCACCAGGCCGTCCCGGGACATCGCGAAGAGGATGCGCGTCTGGCCGTAGAGCACGGTGAGCACCACGCTCGCGATGGCGATCACCGCGCAGGCGGCCAGCAGGGTGCCCCAGAAGCCCTGCCCGGTGACGTCGCGCATGATCTGGGCCAGCGTGGCCTCGGAGTCGGCGAACTGCCGCCAGGGCTTCGCGCCGACGGCGACGGCCGCGACGAGGACGTACAGCACCGTCACGACGGCCAGCGACAGCATGATCGCGCGCGGCAGGTCCCGCTGCGCGTCGCGCGCCTCCTCGCCCGCGGTGGAGGCGGCGTCGAAACCGATGTAGGAGAAGAACAGGGTGGCCCCGGCGGCGCTCACACCGCTCATGCCGAGGGGCATGAAGGGCGCGTAGTTCCCGGACCGGAACCCCTGGATGCCGATCGCGCAGAACAGCACCAGCGCGGCGATCTTCACGCACACCATCACCGTGTTGGCTCGCGCCGACTCGCGGGCCCCGCCGAGCAGGAACGCCATCGCCAGCAGGACGACGATCAGGGCGGGCAGGTTGAAGACGCCGCCGTCCTCGCCGGGCGGCGCGGACAGCGCGTGCGGGAGGGTGACGCCTATGGTCCCGGCGAGCAGTTCGTTCAGGTACTGGCCCCAGCCGACGGCCACGGCGGCCACCGAGACGCCGTACTCCAGGAGCAGGCACCAGCCGCAGATCCACGCGACCAACTCGCCCATCGTTGCGTACGCGTACGAGTACGACGAGCCGGAGACCGGGATGGTGCCCGCGAGTTCGGCGTAGGACAGGGCCGAGAACAGGGCGGTGAGGCCGGCGATCACGAAGGACAGGGTGACCGCGGGACCGGCCTTGGGGACGGCCTCGCCGAGGACCACGAAGATGCCGGTGCCGAGGGTGGCGCCGACGCTGATCATGGTCAGCTGCCACAGGCCGAGGGAGCGGCGCAGCGCGCCCCCCTCGCCCTGGCCGCCCTCCGCGACCAGGCGTTCCACGGGCTTGCGCCGCATGAGGCGGGCACCGAGGCCCGTCGTCGGGGGGACGGCCGCGGTCTGCCGCCGCGGGGGTGCACCTTGGTCGAGCACGCGCTGACTCCTTCGTCGCTGCCGGTGACGGCGGCGGGGGCCGGCGACGTGCCCCACGAGCGGACGGCCACCGAGCGGGACCCCCGTCACGCCTCGTACAGCGCGCAACCCTATGAGCCAGGGCATCACGGTCGTAATGCAGCAACCTTGCGCGTCACCGCAAGATCATTGCGTTCCCGGCGGCAGGGTGCCCATTCGTTGCGCGGGACCCGGAATCCGTTGCGCCGGACCCGGAATCCGTTGCGCGGGCGCGCTCGCGGGGCCCGCGCGGAGTCCGGCGGAGACGGCGCGGCCCCCGCTCCCCGAGGGGTGCGGGGGCCGCGTGGACCGTGTGCGCGAAGGCGTTCCGGTCAGCTCCAGCTGGCGTGCAGCGGCTTGCCCTCGGCGTAGCCCGCGGCGCTCTGGACGCCGACGACGGCCTTCTCCGCGAACTCCTCCAGGGAGCCCGCGCCGGCGTAGGTGCAGGAGGAGCGGACGCCCGCGATGATCGAGTCGATGAGGTCCTCGACGCCCGGACGGGCCGGGTCGAGGAACATCCGGGAGGTGGAGATGCCCTCCTCGAACAGCGCCTTGCGGGCCCGGTCGTACGACGACTCGTCCGAGGTGCGGTTGCGCACCGCGCGCGCCGACGCCATGCCGAACGACTCCTTGTAGAGGCGGCCGGAGGCGTCCTGCTGGAGGTCGCCGGGCGACTCGTAGGTGCCCGCGAACCAGGAGCCGATCATCACGTTGGACGCGCCCGCGGCCAGCGCCATCGCGACGTCGCGCGGGTGGCGGACACCGCCGTCGGCCCACACGTGCTTGCCGAGCTTGCGCGCCTCGGCGGCGCACTCCAGGACGGCGGAGAACTGGGGGCGGCCCACGCCGGTCATCATCCGGGTGGTGCACATGGCGCCCGGTCCGACACCGACCTTGATGATGTCGGCGCCCGCCTCGACGAGGTCGCGCACGCCCTCGGCGGCGACGATGTTGCCGGCCGCGATCGGCACGTGCGGGTCGAGCGCGCGGACCAGCTTGATGGCGCTGATCATCGACTCCTGGTGGCCGTGCGCGGTGTCGATGACGAGGGTGTCCACGCCCGCGTCGAGCAGCTGCTTGGCCTTGCCCGCCACGTCGCCGTTGATGCCCACGGCGGCGGCGATGCGCAGCCGGCCGGCGGCGTCGGTGGCCGGGGTGTAGAGGGTGGCGCGCAGGGCGCCCTTGCGGGTGAGGATGCCGGCGAGCCGGCCCTCGGCGTCCACCGCGGGGGCGTAGCGCCGGTTGGCGGCGTCGAGCCGGTTGAACGCCTCGCGCGGGTCGATGTCCGCGTCGAGCAGCAGCAGGTCCTTGGACATGACGAGTTCGAGCTGCGTGAAGCGGTCGACGCCCGTGAGGTCGCTGTCGGTCACGACACCGATCGGGCGGCGGCTCTCGTCGACGACCACACCGGCGTTGTGCGCGCGCTTGGGCAGCAGGGCCAGCGCGTCGGCGACCGTCTGGTGCGGGGCCAGCTCGATGGGCGTGTCCAGGACGTGGTGCCGGCTCTTGACCCAGGACACGACGTCCGTGACGACGTCGATCGGGATGTCCTGCGGAATGACCACCAGACCGCCGCGCCGGGCCACCGTCTCGGCCATACGGCGTCCCGCGATGGCGGTCATGTTGGCCACGACCAGCGGGATGGTGGTACCGGTGCCGTCCGGGGAGGAGAGGTCGACACCCTGGCGGGAGCCGACCGCGGAGCGGCTCGGCACCATGAAGACGTCGTCGTACGTGAGGTCGTACGCGGGCCGGTTGTCGTTGAGGAAACGCACGTGCTGCACATCCCGATCGTTCAGAGGTGGCGGCCCCCGGGCCGGTCCGCCAGGGGGAAGAGCACGTACTTCATTGTCCCATGCCGACCGGAATGCCGTCCCCGGGCGGAACGTCCAGGCCGACCGGAGCACCCCTTGGAGGATTCTCCGAAAAGGGGCGGATCCTCCAGGAACGCTAGGCGGGGTCCCCGAGGGCGAGCGCCACGGACAGCCCGGCCGTGCGGCCGGCCGCCTCGGCGAACACCTCCCGGGCGGTCTCCCACTCCCCCGGCCGCGCCGCCGCGTACGGCTCCCAGTTCCGTACGACGACCAGCAGGCCCCGGTCCGCGGCGCCGGCCGGCCACAGGGCCCGGTCGCGGAGGCTGTCGGCGAGCGCGTCCCAGTTCCGGCCGAACCAGCCGGGCAGGGCGAGCGCGCGGGCGCAGCGGTCCATCAGGCCCGCCTTGTCCCGCACGCCGTCGAGATCCAGCGTGACCACGACGTCCGCCATGCCCGGCCCCCGTCAGATCCCGTCCGGGTCGGTCCTGCTGAGCGCGGGCTTGGGCGTCGCGCCCGCCGTCATCAGGTAGTCCGCGGCCGAGGTGTCCGTCACCAGGCTGGTGACCAGGCCGGAGCGGAGCACCGCGTCGATCGCCGCGGCCTTGCGCTGCCCGCCCGCGATCGCGACGACCTCGGGGATACGGCGGAGCTGGTCGGCCTTGACCGTGATGCACCGCTCCCCCAGGTCCCGCCCGACCCGGCGGCCCTCGGCGTCGAAGAGCAGCGCGGACATCTCGGCGGCGACACCGAGCGAGGCGTAGTGCGCGCGCTCGTCGTCGCTGAGCATGTCGTGCACCGTCGAGACGCCCGGCTCCCAGGAACCGATGGAGACGCAGGCGACCGTGACCTTGTCGAAGTACTCGAAGGCGCGGGCGATGCCGGTCTGGTTGCGCAGCGCGGCCGCGGTGGCCGCGTCGGGCAGCAGCATCGGCGCGTAGATCGGGTGCGCGTCGCCGCCGGACACCTGCGCGGCACGGCGCACCGCCTCGACCGAGCCGCGCTCGGCCGTCCCGGCGTCGTACACGCCGGTCAGCTGCACCACCGTGCACGGCGGCAGCCGGTCCAGGGCCGCCGCCATGTTGATCGTGGAGCGGCCCCAGGCGAGACCGAGGACGTCGCCCTCGTTCACCAGTTCGCCGAGCAGGTCGGCCGCGACCTCGCCGAGGTTCTCCGGGTCCGGAGTCTCCTCGGCGTCCGCGGGCGACTCCACCACCACGGCGTGCCTGAGGCCGTAGCGGGCGCGCAGCGCGTCGGAGCGCTCGGCGTCCAGCTCGGCCGGGACGCGGATCTCGATGCGTACGAGATCCCGCTCGAGGGCCGTCTCCAGAACCCGGGCCACCTTGAAGCGGCTGACGCCGAACTCCTCGGCGATCTGGATCTTCGACTTTCCCTCGAGGTAGAAGCGGCGGGCCATGGCCGCCGCCTGCACCAGCTCAGCGGGTCCCATCCGCATGGCTGACCGGCCCGCCGACATACCCGACACGGCCATCTCCTCACTGCTGTTCACACTCTGGATACGCCGTTCATCCTTGCAGATCCGGCGCACTTGATCAGCCCTGATGGGAGCCGTTCACGTACCTGTGGCTCAGTGGTCGCACGCCCATGACGCATTCGCCGTGGCCGAGCGTGCCTGTTCACGCAGTGCGCGGACCGCCTCGGCGGGGTCCTGCGCGCCGTACACGGCCGACCCCGCCACGAACACGTCGGCACCGGCCTCCGCGCACCGTTCGATGGTCGACTCGGACACTCCTCCGTCGACCTGCAACCAGAGTTCCAGGCCGTGCTTCGCGATCAACTCGCGGGTTCGCCGGATCTTCGGAAGCATGATGTCGAGAAAGCTCTGGCCGCCGAAGCCCGGCTCGACCGTCATGATCAGCAGCATGTCGAGCTCGGGGAGCAGGTCCTCGTACGGCTCGATGGGGGTCGCGGGCTTGAGCGCCATGGACGCCCGGGCGCCCTTGGCCCGGATCTCCCGCGCGAGCCGCACCGGTGCGGCGGCCGCCTCGACGTGGAAGGTGACCGATGAGGCACCCGCTTCGACGTACTGCGGCGCCCAGCGATCGGGAGCCTCGATCATCAGATGCAGGTCCAGCGGGGTGTCCGTCGCACGGGCCAGAGACTCTACGACCGGCACTCCGAGCGTGAGGTTCGGGACGAAATGGTTGTCCATCACGTCGACGTGGAGCCAGTCGGCCCCTTCGACCGCCTTCGCCTCGTCGGCGAGACGGGCGAAGTCGGCGGACAGGATGCTGGGGTTGATCTGCACGGCCATGACCCAAGCGTGCCATGCCCGGCGCCGGTTGTTCGCGCCGGTCCGGCCCGCGGACGCGCGGGAAGGGTCCGGTCCGGGGAGTCCACGGCCCTCGGGACGGGCCGGCGGAAGCGGTCACGACGGCGGGAGTCGCGATGAGGCAGCTCGACACCGGCAAGCGGTACGCGATCCGGTTCGTGTGCGGACGGCGCACCAAGTGGGTGGTCGTGGCGGTGTGGCTGGTGGTCCTGGTGCTCGCGGCGCCCCTCGGCTCGAAGCTCAGCGACGCGCAGGACAACGACGCGCAGTCCTGGCTGCCCGGCTCGGCGGAGTCGACGCAGGTGCTCAGCCTGTCGGAGAAGTTCCGCCCCGAGCAGGCCCCCGCGGTCGTGGTGTACGCCCGTCCCGGCGGGCTCACCCCGGCGGACCGGCAGCGCATCGTGGGGGACGCGGCCGAGCTGCGCACCCTGCACGACCACGGCATCCGCGGCGCCGCGGTCCAGGGCCCCGTCTACGACCGGGCCGCCGCGCCCCGGGCGGCCGAGATCTATGTCCCGATCACCATGGGACCCACCGGCTGGAAACGCGTCGCGCCTGCCGTCGACTCCGTCCGCGACGTCGTCGGGACCGGCAGCCAGGGCCTGGCCGTGCACATCACCGGGCCCGGCGGGATCGCGGCCGACTCCTCGAAGGCGTTCGCGGGCATCGACTCCACGCTGCTGTTCGCCGCGATGGCGGTCGTGATCGTGATGCTGCTGCTGACCTACCGCAGCCCCACCCTGCTGTTCGTGCCGCTGATCGGGGTGGTGGTCGCGCTGTTCACGGCCCAGGCGCTGATCTATCTGCTGGCCCGGCACGCGGGCCTGACCGTGAACGGCCAGAGCGCGGGCATCCTCACCGTGCTGGTCTTCGGCGCGGGCACCGACTACGCGCTGCTGCTCGTCGCCCGCTACCGGGAGGAGCTGCGGCGGCACGAGGACCGGCACGAGGCGATGGAGCTCGCCATGAACCGGGCCGGGCCCGCGGTGCTGGCCTCCGGCGCCACGGTGGTGCTCAGCATGTTGGTGCTGCTCGTCGCGGAGATGAACTCCACCCGTGGCCTCGGGCCGGTCGCCGCGATCGGCGTGAGCGTCGCGCTGGCCGCCATGCTCACCCTGTTCCCGGCGCTGCTGCTGCTGTTCGGGCGCTGGATCTTCTGGCCCGCCGTGCCGCACTTCGGCTCCGCGGACCCGTCGGGGCACGGCCTGTGGGCTCGCATGGGCCGGAACTTCGCGCGCCGCCCGCGCCTGGTGTGGGCCGTCACCGCGGGCGTCCTCGCTGTGCTCTCGCTCGGCCTGTTCCAGCTGCGCGCGGACGGCATCTCCAACGCCGACAGCTTCACGGACCGGCCGGACTCGATCGTCGGCCAGCAGGTGTCGGCGCGCTACTTCCCGGCGGGCAGCGGCGACCCCATGGTGATCGTGTCCGACCGGGACCGGGCGAAGGAGGTGGGGCGGACCGTCGCCACGGACCCGGGTGTGGTCGCGGCCAGTGTCGGCGTGCCGGCCGGCACGGCGCCGGAGTACGACGGAAAGGTCCTGCTGGAGGCGACGACCCGCGCCCCGGCGGACAGCGCCGCCGCCAAGGCCACCGTGGAGCGGGTCAGGGAGGCGGTGCACGCGGTGCCCGGCGCGCAGGCGCGCGTGGGCGGCGGCACGGCGGCCCTGCTGGACATGGAGAACGCCCAGGCGCACGACAACTACGTGGTCATCCCGGTCGTGCTGGCCGTCGTACTGCTGGTCCTCTCGGTGCTGCTACGGGCCCTGGTCGCGCCGTTGCTGCTGGTCGCGACCGTGATGCTGTCGCTGGCGAGCGCGCTCGGGCTGAGCGCGCTGGCGTTCCGGCACGTCTTCGACTACGCGGGCGAGGACGTCGCCTTCCCGCTGTTCGTCTTCGTCTTCCTGGTCGCGCTCGGCATCGACTACAACATCTTCCTGACCACCCGCATCCGCGAGGAGGCGGCCCGCGAGGGCACCCGCCCGGCCGTGGTCACCGGCCTGGCGACCACCGGAGCGGTGATCACCTCCGCGGGCCTGGTGCTCGCGGGGACGTTCGCCGCGCTGGGCACGCTGCCCGTGGTGGGCTTCGCGGAGATCGGCTTCGCGGTCGCCGTGGGCGTCCTGCTGGACACCTTCGTCGTCCGCTCCGTCCTGGTCACCTCGCTCTTCCTGGACGTGGGCCGGAAGGTGTGGTGGCCGAACCGGCTGTCCCACCAGGACGGAACGGCTCCACCGGACGAACGAAGTCCCGACCCGGCCACGGACCGATCGAGCGGGTGAGGGCCCCGGGCGGCCCGGCGGCCCGGCGGGGTCAGCCCGTGCGGCGGATGAGGGCCAGGTACATCGCGTCGGTGCCGTGCAGATGGGGCCAGAGCTGGAGGTCGGGACCGTCGCCGAGCGCCGGGACGCCGGGCAGCAGCGGACGCGCGTCGATCAGCTCCGCCCCGGGGTACTGCTTGAGGACGTCGTCGACCACGGCACGGGTCTCGGCCAGATGCGGCGAGCAGGTGGCGTAGCCGACCACGCCGCCGATCCGCACCGACTCCAGCGCCGTGCGCAGCAGGGACCGCTGGAGCGGCGCGAAGCCTTCCAGGTCCTCGGGGCGCCGCCGCCACCGCGCCTCGGGGCGGCGCCGCAGAGCGCCCAGGCCCGTGCACGGCACGTCCATCAGCACCCGGTCGAAGGTGCCGGGCCGCCACGGGGGGCGGGTGCCGTCACCGGCGATCACCTGATACGGCCCCGGGTTGCCGGCCAGCGCCTTGGCGACCAGCCCGGCCCGGTGCGGCTGCTTCTCGGAGGCCAGCAGCACGGCACCGCGCTGGGCGGCGAGGGCGGCCAGCAGCGCCGCCTTGCCGCCCGGCCCGGCGCAGCCGTCCAGCCAGCGGGCGTCCGGGCCGTCGAGCGGGGCGTTCGCCAGCGCGAGCGCGACCAGCTGGCTGCCCTCGTCCTGCACGCCCGCGCGGCCCTCGTGCACGGCCTCGACACCGCCGGGCTCACCGCCCTCGGTGAGCCGTACGGCATACGGCGACCAGCGGCCGGGGACGGCGGCGTCCTGCCGCAGCAGCTCCTCCTGGGTGGACCGGCCGGGGCGGGCGACGAGGGTCACCTCGGGCCGCTCGTTGTCGGCCTCCAGCAGGTCCTCGATGCCGGCGCGGCCGCCGCCGAGCGAGTCCCACAGGGCGGAGACGATCCACCGGGGGTGCGAGTGCACGACGGCGAGGTGGTCCTCGGGGTCCTCGTCGTAGGGCGGGGCGACCTTCTCCAGCCAGCCGTCCAGATCGTGCTGGGCGACCTTGCGCAGCACGGCGTTGACGAACTTGGCGCGCCCGTCGCCCAGCACGACCCGGGCCAGCTCGACGGAGGCGGACACCGCGGCGTGCGTCGGGATGCGGGTGCCGAGCAGCTGGTGGGCGCCGAGGCTGAGCACGTCGAGGACCGGCGGGTCGACCTCGCGCAGCGGCCGGTCGACGCACTCGGCGATGATCGCGTCGTAGGTGCCCTGGCGCCGCAGCGTGCCGTAGACCAGCTCGGTGGCGAGTGCGGCGTCGCGGCTGTCGAAGTCCCCGCCCTCGCGCGCCTTGCGCAGCAAGGGCGGCAGGACGAGGTTGGCGTAGGCGTCGCGCTCGTCCACCGCCCGCAGGGCGTCGAAGGCGAGGATCCGGACGGGATCCTTCTGGGGCCGGCGGTACGGCTTGCCCGGCTTGCGGGGCCGACGGGGCTGTTCGCTCACGAAAAAGGTGCTCCGGATGTCTGTGCGGGGTATGCGCCCACCCTACGTCTTGCGGGCGCCGCGGCCACCTGCCGAAAGATTTTGATCCGCCCGGCCATCCGCCGCCGGCCCGGTCGCATCCGGGAAGTCCCGCACGGGAAGGCCCGTGGGGCGCGCGTCAGGCGCCGAGGAGTTCGCCGTCCTCGATGCGCACCCCGCGGGCCCAGTCCGCCGCGCGCATCGGCTTCTTGCCCTGGGCCTGCACCCACAGCAGCTCCACCGCGTACGAGCCCGTGCCCACGAACACGTCGTTCTTGCCGGCGACGAGCCGCCCCGGTGCGAGGTCGGTCCGCTCGGGCCTCGGCACCACGTGGATCAGCTTCAGCCGCTCGCCCCGGAAGGTGGTCCAGGCGCCGGGCGCGGGCGTGCAGCCGCGCACCACCCGGTCGACCCGAAGGGCCGGGGCCGCCCAGTCCACGCGGGCGTCCTCGACGGTGATCTTGGGGGCGAGGGTGATGCCGTCGGCGGGCTGCGGCACGGCCTTCAGCGCGCCGTCCTCGATGCCGTCCATCGTCGCGGCGAGCAGCCCCGCGCCCGCGAAGGCGAGCCGGGTCAGCAGGTCGCCGCTGGTGTCGGTGGCGCGGACCTCCTCGGTCACCGTGCCGTAGACCGGACCGGAGTCGAGCCCCTCCTCGATGAGGAAGGTCGAGGCGCCGGTGATCTCGTCGCCCGCCATCACCGCGTGCTGGACCGGTGCCGCGCCGCGCCAGGCGGGCAGCAGCGAGAAGTGCAGGTTGACCCAGCCGTTCGCGGGGATGTCGAGGGCGACGCGCGGCAGCAGGGCGCCGTAGGCCACGACGGGGCAGCAGTCCGGCGCGATCTGCCGCAGCCGCTCCAGGAATTCGGGGTCGCGGGGCTTCACCGGCTTGAGCGCCTCGATGCCCGCCTCCTCCGCCCGCTGGGCCACGGGCGAGGCGATCAGCCGACGGCCCCGGCCGGCCGGGGCGTCGGGCCGCGTGACGACGGCGGCCACCTCGTGCCGCCCGGAGGCGATCAGTGCGTCCAGGGCGGGAACGGCGACCTCGGGGGTACCGGCGAAGACGAGCTTCATGAGCGGGTTGGGGCCTCTCGGGCGGTCGGACAAGGGTCAACGCCCCAGTCTAGGACGAGGATGCGGGCGCCGGGGGCGAGCGCGGTCCGAGCCGGGGGCGCACGCGCTTGCGGTCACGCCCCCAGTGCGTGACCCGCGGCGCACTGCCGCGTTGGTCAAGAAAGAGTTGACCACAACGGGCCGCATTCCGCGGCCCACCTCCTTTCAACCCCGGTTCGAGAGGCTTGTACATGGCCGACCACGCAACCCACGACGCCCAGGCACGGGCCAGCCTGCACCTGCTCGTGCGGGACATCGAGCGGGTCCGCCGGCAGGTGGACGCGCTGCGCACGCTCACCGCCCAGTTGGGCAATGTCTACCGCCCGCGCCGCTCCGGTCCCTCCACGGGTTTCGTCGTCTACGGACGCGCCCCCGCCCCCACGGTCCGCCTCGCGCAGGAACTGCGGGACAGCGTCGAGACCCTGGTGACGGCGGCCGTCGACTTCGACCGTTCGCTCGGCTTCTCGTGGGACGCGGTGGGCTCCGCACTGGGCGTCACCAAGCAGGCCGTGCACCGCCGTTACGGCGCCCGCCGGCCCACCACGCAGGCGGAGGCCGAGGTGGAGCACACCACGGAGACGTCGGGCACCCGCACGCTGAACGTCACCTCCGGCCTGCCCCCGGTGCCCACGGTGCCCGCGGCCCGTTCGATGCCGACGCAGCCGACGGGCAGCCCCGCACTCCGCGACGAGGTCCGGCCCACAGCGTTCCCCGGCCCGCGCAACGGCTGACCACGGCGGCCGCCACGGCTGACCACAGCGGCCGCCACGGCTGACCACAGCGGTCACCACGGCTGACCGGGCGGTCGCAACAGCCGACCCCGGCGGTCACACCGGCTGACCCCGGCGACCGCCACGACTGACCGGGCGGTCACAACAGCCGACCCCGGCAGCCGCCACGGCTGACCGGGCGGTCACACCGGCTGACCCCGGCGGCCGCCACGACTGACCGGGCGGTCACAACAGCCGACCCCGGCGGTCACACCGGCTGACCCCGGCGGTCAAACCGGCTGACCCGGCGGTCGCAGCGGCTGCCCCCGGCGGTCGCAAGAGCCGACCCCGGCGGCCGACCCCGGCCGCTCCGTGAGCCGGCCCGGGACGGCACTCCCTGCCCTCCCGGCCCGCGCCCCGTCCGGGAGGGCACAAGCGTTCCGTCCTACGACATCCAGGGCGCCCCGGACGCGGTCGGCGCGCCGACCGGGGCTCGCCGCCGCGGGCAGGCGGTACGAACGGGCGGTGCGGACAACCGCCGCAAACGGCCGGCCCTCGGGCGGCGCCTCCCGCCCCAGGGCCCCCTCCGCACCCCGCCGCCGCACGGGCGTGCCGCTACCCGATGTCCGGTGGATCGATCCGCACCCGCACCCGGCCGGCCCGGTCCGCTTCCCCGTTGCCCCGGGCCATCCGGGCGGCCTGGGCCGACTTCAGGGCGGCGGCCAGGGCGGAGCCGCTGCCCGGCGGAACGCGGATCAGGGCGCGCTCCCAGTGCTCCCCGGGCGGCGGGCCGCCGGTCCTGCGCGGCCCGTCGGCCCGGGTGACCGGGACCGGGACCGGCCCCAGCACCTGCGCGTCGGCGGGCAGCCCGACCGCGCCGAGGAACTCCGCGACCGCCTCCCCCAGTCCCGCCACGGACGCCATCCGCGACACGGGCGGAAAGCCCAGCTCCGCGCGCTCCGCCAGCTCCCGCACGGCGTGCCCGACGGGGTCCCAGCGCACGAGCGCCTGCACGGGCCGCAGCGTCGGCTCGGCCACCACCACGACCGTCCCGCCCGCCTGTTGCGGCCGTACCAGCGCGGCGGCACCCGTCCAGCGGCGCAGCGCGTCCTCGGCGGCCCGCAGATCGGGACGGGAGAGCATGGCCCAGCCGTCCAGCAGCAGCGCCGCCGCGTAGCCGCCCTCCGCGACCGGTTCGGCGCCGGGGGTGCTCACCACCAGCGCCGGGGTGCCCGGGACGGTGTCCAGCACCTGTTCGCGGCCCGAGGTGCGCACCGGTACGGCCGGGAACGCGCGCCCCAGCTCCTCCGCGGTGCGGCGCGCTCCCACGACCTGGGCCCGCAGCCGGAACGCCCCGCACTCCGGGCAGTGCCAAGAGCCCTCGTCACGGCCGCACCAGCCGCACCGCAGCACGCCCGCGTCCTGTCCCTGCAAGGGCCCGGCGCAGTGCCGGCAGCGGGCGGCGGCCCGGCAGTTCGCGCACGCCATCCGCGGCACGTACCCCCGGCGGGGCACCTGTACCAGGACCGGCCCGTGCTTCAGCCCCTCGCGGGCGATCTGCCAGGCGAGGCTGGGCAGCCGGGCGGCGCGGGCGGCCTCGTCGCGCGCGAGGTCCTCGTCGCCCACCGTGCGGACCAGCGGCGCGGCGGCGCGCACCTGCTCCCGCCCGGCGGCCAGCGGCCGGGCCCAGCCGCTCTCGACGAGCTGGGCCGCCTCCACCGTGCAGCTGCGGCTGCCGAGCAGGAAGGCGCACCGGTCCAGCGAGGCGCGCAGCAGCAGCACCTCGCGGGCGTGCGGCTGCGGCGCGTGCTGCTCGCTGTGGTTGTCGTCGCCGTCGTCCCAGATGGCCACCAGGCCGAGGTCGCGCACCGGGGCGAACATGGCGGCGCGGGTGCCCACGACGGCCCGCACCGAGCCCCGGCTGACGGCGAGCCACTGCCGGTAGCGCTTCTCGGGACCGGCGTCGGCGGTGAGCAGCGCGTGCCGGCCCGCGCCGAGCAGGCCGGTGAGCGCCGCGTCGACGCGGGCGGCGGCCCGGCCGTCGGGCACGACGACGAGGGCGCCGCGGCCCGAGGCGAGCGTCGCCGCGACGGCGCGGGCGAGCTCCTCGCACCACTGCGGTCCGGGCAGCGCGTTCCACACGGCGCGGGGTGCGGCTCCGGAGGCGAGCGCGTCGAGGTAGGCGGGGCCGTGCTCGTAGCGCGCCCAGGAGCCGGGGGCGGGGCGGTCGGGCGGGGGCAGCGGGGCCGGGGACTCCTGCCGTTCGGCGCGGGCGCTGCGGGGCGGCACGGCGAGCTGGAGCACGTCGGCGAGGCTGCCGG
>NZ_LAVA02000057.1 GCF_000974985.2 Streptomyces mangrovisoli
GCCCCGGCTCCGGCCCCGGCCGCCCCCGCGGCTCCGGCGCCCGCCCCGGCCGCTCCGGCCCCGGCTCCGGTCGCCCCGGCGCCGCAGCCGGTCGCCGCCGCCCCGGCGCCCGCTCCGGCTCCGGCCCCCGCGCCGGCCCCGGTCGCCCAGCCGGTGCCCGCCGCCGCCAAGCCGGTCGACGAGGGCGCCTACGTGACCCCGCTGGTGCGCAAGCTCGCCGCCGAGAACGGCGTCGACCTCGCCACCGTCAAGGGCACCGGCGTCGGCGGCCGTATCCGCAAGCAGGACGTCGTCGCCGCCGCCCAGGCCGCGAAGGCCTCCGCCGCGGCGCCCGCCGCCCCGGCCGCCGCCGCCGCGAAGAAGGCTCCCGCGCTGGAGGTCTCCCCGCTGCGCGGCCAGACCGTCAAGATGACCCGCATCCGCAAGGTCATCGGCGACAACATGGTCAAGGCGCTGCACGAGCAGGCCCAGCTGTCCTCGGTCGTCGAGGTCGACATCACCCGTCTGATGAAGCTGCGCGCGCAGGCGAAGGACTCCTTCGCCGCCCGTGAGGGCGTCAAGCTCTCCCCGATGCCGTTCTTCGTCAAGGCCGCCGCCCAGGCGCTGAAGGCCCACCCGGTCATCAACGCCCGGATCAACGAGGCCGAGGGCACGATCACCTACTTCGACTCCGAGAACATCGGTATCGCGGTGGACTCGGAGAAGGGCCTGATGACCCCGGTCATCAAGGGTGCGGGCGACCTCAACATCGCCGGCATCTCCAAGGCCACGGCCGACCTCGCGGGCAAGGTCCGCGGCAACAAGATCACCCCGGACGAGCTGTCCGGCGCGACCTTCACCATCAGCAACACCGGTTCGCGCGGCGCCCTGTTCGACACGATCATCGTGCCGCCGAACCAGGTCGCGATCCTCGGCATCGGCGCGACGGTCAAGCGCCCGGCCGTCATCGAGACGGAGGAGGGCACGGTCATCGGCGTCCGCGACATGACGTACCTGACCCTCTCCTACGACCACCGCCTGGTGGACGGCGCCGACGCGGCCCGCTACCTGACGACGGTCAAGTCGATCCTGGAGGCAGGCGAGTTCGAGGTCGAGCTCGGCCTCTGATCTCCCGGATCAGCCGGCAACGGTACGACGAAGCCCCCGCCCGGAGTCTCCTCCGGACGGGGGCTTCGTCATGCGCCCCGCGGTCCCGCGCCATCGGTGGCGGTCCGCTGTCTACGCCAGGCGGGCCGCCACCGACGCGAGCCAGCCGCTCCCGGATCTCCCCCACAAGCCGCGCCACGAACTGCCGGTCCGTCGTGCCGGCGCAGTCGTCCACGGCCGCGTCGTACCCGTCGAACTCGTCGGCTCCGGCCGCGAGGGCCAGGCCGCCTCGACGGTCAGCCGCTGCCGCGTGGACTGCGCGAGCCAGCGATGAATGACCTGCTCATTACGGGTGACCACCTGCTGGGTCGCCCACTGGGCGGTCTCCCGGTCGGGGTAGGTGGCGGTTCGGGTGCGCCTGGAATTCTCCACGGTGGGCAGTTCGGCGGATCGGTCATCACCTCAGCGGAAAGACCACACCATCCCGACTTCCGTCTCCGACACGAGGACCAGTCCGAAGTCGAAGGTGCGCGAGGAAAAGGAGTTCCACCCGGAGACCCGCTGGTAGTAGTCGCGATCGCGCCCCGTGTTCGTAAAGAAGTGCGAGCCTTCAGGGAAGCGCGACAGGATGACGCGCGCCTTGGCCTCAAGGGATTCCCTGCGCTCCTCGAAGTCCGGCTCCTCCGTGACATCGATCCATGGTGTGGAAAGGGCCACCAGGAAACGCATGGCCTGGGAGCGCGGGATCTCTTGGAGACAGGACCTCGCGACGTCCGGTGGAAGCGTGAGGAAGGGGTAGGACGGTTCATCGAGTCTGTCGAGTTCCCCCGCCCAGTAGTCCGCGGTGCGCCACCCGCGGGCATCACGGGTGTCACCACGCATGAGGGCGGGCAGGTCGAGCACCCAGTCCTCATGCGCCCTGCTCATCACCCTGGCAACAGTCACCCGGCGCTCGTACATACCGATCGCGTCGGCCCACGACCGCTCGTCGAGTCCGGCCATCGCTGTCTCCTCAGGCATCACTTGGGCATCGAGGTCAGAACGACAAAAGGCGGATCGAGGCTCGGTTCGTACTTGAGCACCGTCGACACGCCGTATGCGTTCCTGGCCGGCGTCGGATTGCGGTTCACCACAGGCGCCGTGCGACCGGTCACCACGGGGGCGGCAAGATTCCCGCCCGCGACAGAACCCACCGTGAAATCTTCCTTGAGTGGAACAGGAGGCCTGTTCTGCAACCATTTTTCGATCGCCGCCGAATTGGACCGGATATTGTATTGGGTGTATTCCTGCGCCGATTCCAGGTCGGTGAATGTGGAAGCCGCGGGAATGCTTGGTCCGCCCGTCGCGCTCGACTCGTCCCGCAACCGCTGCGTCAGCTGCATGTCCGTCAGGCCGACGTGCTTGTCGATGCTGTGGCCGCCGTACAGTTCCTCCTCCGTGGCGAGGTCCAGGGAGTACTTGTACGGGACCGTGCTCTCCGGGCGCTGCCAGCTGTGTTCCTTCTTGAAGTCGTTGAGGGAGCGGGCGCCGTAGGCCTCGGCGCGGGCCTCCTCCGCGAGGAACGTGGGCACGCTGAGGAGCGCCTCGTCCAGCTCGGGTCCCAGTTCGTCGAGCTTGGTGGCCGCGTCGCCGAACGCCTGGTGGTACTTCTCGACCGCCGCGTTCGCCGCCGCCTCGTCCATGTGTGAGCGGAACGTCAGGACGATCTCGCCGAAGGCCATGGTCGCCGCGAGCCGGGTCATCTCGGACAGGTCGAGGTCCGTGGTCAGGTCCTTGACCGTGGCTCTCGCCGCCTCCTTGCCGAGCCTTGTGGTCGTCTCCCGTGTCGTGGCCGCCACCGCGGCCAGCTCGTCGAGCTGTTCCTTCACGACGGTCGCCGCCCTGATCAGGATGTCGATGATGGGACGCCGCTTGCTCGGCTGGACGTTGCGTTCCGTCTTCCACACGCGGCCTATGGAGGCCCGGTTGCCCTCGGTGTCGTACGTCCTGCCCCATTCGGTGGTGCCCCAGATCGTCTGGCAGAAGGCCTTCATCGCGCCCTGCCACTCGCCGTTGCCGCTGCTGTCGGTGACGTACTTGATGGCCTTGTTGAACTCGTCGGCGGCACCCTTGGCGGCCTTCGCGGACGCGGCCCAGCCGGTGGCCATGTCCTGGAACTCGTCGTCCTTGCACCCCGGAGTGATCTCGTGCATCTTGCCGAGCCTGAGGCCGTGCTCGATGGCCGGCCGGATCGCGTCGGCGAGGAAGTCGGGCACCTCGCCGAGGATCCCGGCGATCTCCGAGGAGTCCGCGTCCCGGCCGGTGCCGGACCACTTGATGTCGTGCACCGGGCCGTAGCGGGGCGGTGTCTCGATGACGACCGGCGGCGCCTTCTCCACCGGCGGCGGTCCGTACATGCGGCGCGCCTGCCAGTCGGCCTGGGTGTACTTGTTCGCCGTGTCCGTGAGGCCCACGGCGACGCCGCCCACGCTGACCACGCTCTTCGCCCAGAGCTCCAGGAACTTCTCGTTCACGGTCCGGTACGCCGCCGAGAACGCGTCCGCGCCCCAGCCGGCGCCCGCCGACTGGCTGTACCGGTTCAGCACGTCGACCAGCGCCGTGGCGCCCTTGTCGTAGTCGAACTGCTTGTCGCGCACGACGAGGGCGGTGTAGTGCAGGTGCTGCGGCTGCACGTCGAATCCGCCGGCGCCGTCCTTGGGTTTCGTCGCGGGCCGGGCCGCGGCCTGCTCTTTTCTGCGTTCCTCGTCGCTGGGGCGCGGCTCACCCATCAGACGCCGCCCCAACCGCGCAGCACGGCGCCGTGCGCGGCCGCGTATCCGCGATGCCCGCTGGTGACGGCCTCGTGCAGCCAGGCCTGGGCCGCCTGGAGGTCCCGCGCCGACGTGTCCCACTTGTCGAGTTCCTGGAGGAACACCTCGCGCGCCTCGCCCTGCCAGGACGCGACGACCGGCTTCAGACGCCGGTAGAGGTCCTCCAACCGTCCGTCGAGCTGCTTGAGAATGTCGTCGAGCTCGGCCGTCAGATGCTCCAGCGTGCCGAACGAGACCGTTGTGCGGTCGCCTTCGGGGCTGTCACCCTGCATGTTCCGTCCCTCCCCCGTTCCTCCGGCGGCACGGGTCGCGCCGCCTGTCCGAGAACCGCCCCCGGACCGGGGCCGGTGTCACAACCGGTCGAGGCCACTGCTCCGGCGGACCGGCGGGGCCTCGGCCGACGTGGACAGCCGATCCGCCTCGGCCTCGACGTGCTAGGCCGCCAGGTCCTGCTTCCGGCTCACCATGCCCCCGTTCTCCCCGGACCCGGCCGCCTGCCGCGTCTCGCCAATCCAACCTATTCGAAGGCCGGTTCGAGAAGTTCAGGATTGATCCATCGAGGGCGGGCGGCGAGGGCCCGGGTGCGCAAGGGCGCCATGGCGACTCCGGGAGTGCGGTACCGCCCGGACGCGGGGTGCCGGCGGTCCGGGGGTGGGGCATCGGCGGTCCGGGGGTGGGGCATCGGCGTCCGCGCGCGGCCGCGCCTGCGACGCGTCGGGGAACAACTCCCACAGGGCGTGTAAGTCTTGTCTCACCTGCGGGAAAGCGCCCCCGTCCACCCCTCCTCGCGACCGGTCCGGCCTTATTGTCTAAACGTCAAACGCCCCCGGGGGCCGATGAGCCCCTCCCGAAGGAGCCCTCATGACCGCGCCCGTCGTCCACTCGCTGCGCGAACAGATCCGCGAGCACATCGTGGAGGGAATCGTCAGCGGGCGCTGGAAGCCGGGCGAGCGGATCGTGGAGCGGCGGATCGCGACGGAGCTGGAGGTCAGCCAGACCCCGGTGCGGGAGGCGCTGCGGGAGCTGGAGTCGCTCCGGCTGATCGAGTCGGCGCCGAACAAGGGCGTGCGGGTGCGCAACCTGACGGCGGCCGACCTGGAGGAGAGCTACCCCGTGCGGGCCGGTCTGGAGGCCATCGCGGCGGAGCTGGCGGCGGCCCGGCTGGCGGACGACTGCTCGGCCCTGGAGCCGCATGTCGCCGCGCTCTACGAGGCCGACCGCAACGCCGACGGCACCGGCCAGGTGCGGCACACCGTGGGCTTCCACCGCGAGCTGGTGCGCGCCGCGGACAACTCGGTGCTGCTGCACACCTGGGAGGGGCTCGGCATCGAGGTGTTCACCGCGCTGTCCATTCGCTGGCTGGGTACGGTGCAGCAGTCGTACGCGGAGGAGCACGAGGAGCTGGTCGCGGCCTTCAAGCGGCGCGACCCGCGGATCGCGGAGCTCGTGAAGGCACACGTGCTGGGCTGCGCCCCGCGTCCCTGAGGGGTTCTCGCCCCCGCCACCCCTTCCCGTCCCGTCCCTGGGGGCTCCGCCCCCAGACCCCCTTCGCGCAGTTCCCCGCGCCCCTCGGGGGCTGGCGCGCACGCGAGCAAACCCCCGCTCACCTGCAAGAACAAGCCGACCGCAAGGTCACCCGGTGCCACCGCCGGAGGCACCCCGTGCCGACTTTCTCGAAATCAAGAGGTTTTCGGCCTTCCCCCTTTGATCGATCATCGATCAGGGAGTTACAGTCGCCGACGGGCTTACCGAGCCCACGCCCTGTCCTGCCAAAGACCAAGGGCACACCCGAACCCTTACCGATGAGGGAACCCCCTTCGACTGAGGAAGGCGGCGACATGACCGACCCCTACGCCATCCAGCCGAGCGAGCTCGACCAGCTCCCGGACCGTGACCCCGAGGAGACCGCCGAGTGGCGCGCCTCGCTGGACGCGGTCGCCAAGGCTGCCGGCCCGCACCGTGCCGCGTACCTGATGCGCCGCACGCTGGAGCGCGCGGAGGCGGGCGGCGTCGCGCTGCCGAAGCTCCTCGAGACCGACTACCTCAACACCATCCCCACCTCCGCCGAGCCGGCCGTGCCCGGTGACGAGGAGATGGAGCGCCGGATCACCGCGTGGAACCGCTGGAACGCGGCCGCCATGGTGACCCGCGGCAGCAAGTACGGCGTCGGCGGCCACATCGCCACCTTCGCCTCCGCGGCCTGGCTCTACGAGACCGGCTTCAACCACTTCTTCAAGGGCAAGGAGGGTGACGGCTCCGGCGACCAGCTCTACATCCAGGGCCACGCCGCTCCCGGCATCTACGCCCGCGCCTTCCTCGACGGCCGGCTGTCCGAGCAGCAGCTCGACAACTTCCGCCAGGAGGCCGGCGGCAACGGCCTGCCCTCCTACCCGCACCCGCGCCGCCTGCCCTGGCTGTGGGAGTTCCCGACCGTCTCCATGGGCCTCGGCCCGCTGTCGGCGATCTACCAGGCCCGCTTCAACCGCTACCTGACGGCGCGCGGCATCAAGGACGTCTCCCAGAGCCACGTATGGGCGTTCCTCGGCGACGGCGAGATGGACGAGCCGGAGTCGACCGCGGCGCTCGCGCTGGCCTCCCGCGAGGGTCTGGACAACCTGACCTTCGTCATCAACTGCAACCTCCAGCGCCTCGACGGCCCGGTCCGCGCCAACTTCAAGATCGTGCAGGAGCTGGAGGCCCAGTTCCGCGGCGCCGGCTGGAACGTCGTGAAGTCGCTGTGGGGCACCGCCTGGGACGAGCTGCTCCAGCTCGACACCACGGGCGCGCTGGTCCGCCGGCTGCGCGAGGTGCCGGACGCGCAGGTGCAGACGTACCAGACGCGTGACGCCGCCTACATCCGCCAGGACTTCTTCGCCAAGGACCCGGCGCTCGCCGAGATGGCGAAGCTGCTGAGCGACGACAAGATCCTCGAGTGCTTCCACCTCTCGCGTGGCGGCCACGAGTCCCGCAAGGTCTACGCCGCCTACCGGGCCGCCCTCGCGCACAAGGGCGCCCCGACGGTGATCCTGGCCCAGACGGTCAAGGGCCACACCCTCGGCGAGGGCTTCGCGTCGAAGAACGCCAACCACCAGATGAAGAAGCTCTCGGTGGACGAGTTCAAGACGATGCGCGACCTGCTCGACCTGCCCATCCCGGACAGCGCGTTCGCCGACGGCAAGGTCCCCTACGGCCACCCCGGCGCCGACGCCCCCGAGGTCCGCTACCTCCAGGAGCGCCGCGCCGCCCTCGGCGGCCCCGCCCCGGCCCGCCGCACGCAGCCGCTCGCCCCGCTCCCGGCCCCCGCCGACAAGGCGTTCGCCGCCTTCGACAAGGGCTCCGGCGCGCAGAGCATCGCGACCACGATGGCGTTCGTCCGCCTGGTCAAGGACCTGGTCCGGGACAAGGAGACCGGCAAGCGCTGGGTGCCGATCGTCCCCGACGAGGCCCGCACCTTCGGCATGGAGTCGCTGTTCCCGTCGCTCGGGATCTACTCCCCCAAGGGCCAGACGTACGAGCCGGTCGACCGCGACCAGCTGATGTACTACAAGGAGGCCAAGAACGGCCAGATCCTCAACGAGGGGATCACCGAGGCCGGTTCGATGGCCGACTTCATCGCCGCGTCCAGCGCGTACGCGACGCACGGCGAGGCGATGATCCCGTTCTACATCTTCTACTCGATGTTCGGCTGGCAGCGGACCGCCGACCAGATGTGGCAGCTCGGCGACCAGCTCGGCCGCGGCTTCCTCGTCGGCGCCACCGCGGGCCGCACCACCCTCACGGGTGAGGGCCTGCAGCACGCCGACGGCCACTCCCCGGTGATCGCCGCGACCAACCCGGCCGCGCTCAGCTACGACCCGGCGTTCGCCTACGAGATCGCCGCGATCGTCAAGGACGGTCTGCGCCGCATGTACGGCCAGGCCGCCCCCGGTGAGGACCAGAACGTCTTCTACTACCTCACCGTCTACAACGAGCCGATGCCGCAGCCGGCCAAGCCCGCGGGCGTCGACGAGGGCATCCTCAAGGGCCTGTACCGCTTCAACACGGCCGAGACCGCCGGTCTGTCGCCGGTGGCCAACGCGCCGCGCATCCAGCTGCTCGGCTCCGGCACCGCGATCCACTGGACGCTCGCGGCGCAGAAGATGCTCGCCGAGGAGTGGGGCGTCGCCGCGGACGTGTGGTCGGCCACCTCGTGGACCGAGCTGCGCCGTGACGCGCTGGAGGCCGACGCGGCCCTGCTGCGCGGCGAGGAGCGCATCCCGTTCGTCCGCCAGGCGCTGCACGGCGCCGAGGGCCCGGTGCTGGCCGTCTCCGACTACATGCGCCAGGTCCCGGACCAGATCGCGCAGTGGGTCGAGCAGGACTGGTCCTCGCTCGGTGCCGACGGCTTCGGCCTGTCCGACACCCGCGAGGCGGCCCGCCGCCACTTCGGCGTCGACGCCCAGTCGATCGTCGTCGCGGCCCTCGCCCAGCTGGCCCGCCGCGGCGAGGTCAAGGCGACGGCGGTGAAGGAAGCCCGCGAGAAGTACGGGCTCTGATCCCGGCCGAGAGTCGACCCGAGGCCCCCCGCCACCGGCGGGGGGCCTCGTCGTGTGCCGGGCGCATGATGGGGCGTATGCGTGCCGCCCGCCTGATCAAGATGGTCCTGCTGCTCCAGTCCCGGCCCTCGATGACCGCCGCCGAGCTGGCCCGCGAGCTGGAGGTGTCCGAGCGCACGGTCACCCGGGACGCCCAGGCGCTGTCGGAGGCGGGCGTGCCGGTGTACGCCGACCGGGGGCGGGCCGGCGGCTACCGGCTGGTCGGCGGCTACCGGACCCGGCTGACCGGTCTCGCGCGCGGCGAGGCCGAGGCGCTGTTCCTGAGCGGGGTGCCGGGCGCGCTGCGCGAGATGGGGCTGGAGGACGCGGCCTCGGCGGCCCGGCTGAAGGTGTCGGCGGCGCTGCTGCCGTCGCTGCGGGACGCTCCCCGTACGGCGGCGCAGCGCTTCCATCTGGACGCGCCGAACTGGTTCACCGAGCCGGCGACCCCCGGGCTGCTGCCCGCCGTGGCGGACGCGGTCTGGGACGACCGGCGGCTCGGCGTCCGCTACCGGGGCCGCAAGGGGGAGGTGGAGCGGGACCTGGAGCCGTACGGCCTGGTCCTGAAGGCGGGCGTCTGGTACCTCTGCGCGCGGGTGACGGACGAGGACGCCCACCGGGTCTACCGCGTCGACCGGTTCGTCTCGGTGCGGGCCGGGGACGAACGCTTCGAGCGGGACCCGGAGTTCGACCTGCCCGGGTTCTGGCGGGAGCGGGCGGCGGAGTTCGCGCGTTCCGTACTGCGGGCGGAGGCGGTGGTACGGCTCTCCCCGGACGGACTGCGCCGGCTGCCGTACGCCGTCGATCCGGCCTCCGCCCGCCGGGCGCTCGCCTCGGCGGGACCCCCCGAAGCCGACGGCTGGGTCACGGTGACCCTGCCGGTGGAGTCCGAGGAGGTCGCCCACGGCCAGCTCACGGCGCTCGGCCCGGAGGCGGAGGCGCTGGCCCCGGCGGGGCTGCGGGCCCGTCTCGCGGCGGACGCGCGGCGGCTCGCGGCGCTGTACGGGGAGTGACCGGCGCGGGCCGCGGCCACCCCCGGCGGGCCCCGGTGCCGCAACCGGACATAACAATCCGCCGCACTCCGCGTGCGCCCCCCTGCGCCAGGCCCGATGCTGGACCCGTGATGGACGAGACGGAGTTCTGGGAGCTGGTGGACGCCAGCCGTGACGCCGCCGAGGGCGATCCGGAGGAGCAGGCCGACGTACTGGTGGAGCGGCTGCTGCGGCTCGACCCGGACTCGGTGCTCGACTTCTCCCGGCACTTCGAGTCCCGCTACAACCGCGCCTGCACCTGGGAGTTGTGGGGTGCCGCGGCCGTACTCCTCGACCGCGTGGGCGACGAGGCCTTCGACTTCTTCCGGTGCTGGCTGATCGGCCAGGGCCGGGACGTCTTCGAGGGCGGGGTGCACGAGCCGGACGCGCTCGCGGACCTCCTCGAGGACTTCGACCCGGAGATCGACGGCGACGGCGAGGAACTCGGCTACGCGGCCGACGAGGCCTACGAGCAGCTGACCGGCACCGTCGCGCCCGACCTCGGCATCCCGCCCGCCCCCGCGGAGCCGGAGGGCTCCTCCGGCGGCCTCCAGGACGACCAGGTGCTGGCGGAGCGCTATCCGCGGCTGTGGGAGCGCTTCAGGGCCTAGGCCGGGAGCGCTTCAGGGCGCGTCGCGCCGGGTGCGCGCGCACGGCGTGGACCGTCAGGGCGTGGCGCGCCGGGTGCGTCGCTACGCGGCCGTACGGCGGCGGCCGCCCGTGTCCGACGGGATGTACGCCTGGAGGTCGTCGGCCTTCACCGCGTGGTGCAGCGGTGCCGCGTTGGCCTGGTCGAGGGCGGAGGCGGTGACGGCGGCCGGGCCGAGGACGACCGCGGCCGTGGCGCACAGCACCGCCCAGGGGCCGCCCGGGACCCGCCGGTGGCCCGCCCGCGGCTCCTCGGTCGGCCCCGCGCCGAACTCTCGTGCCGGTCCGCTGCTGCTGACGCTCATGGTGGTTCCCGCCCCTCGGTCGGCCGATCCTGCCTTCTGTCGGCTTCCGCTGTCTTCTGCCGTCGACCGTAGGGCGAGCTGATCTGAGGACTCTGCGTACGGCCTAGGGGGTTGCTGTGGGAGTGCCGGCGGGGCTTCTGAGCGAGGTGCCGGCGGGGCTTGTGGTGGAGGCGGCCGGGCTCCTGGTCGAGGTGCCGGCGGGGCTCCGCGCGGGGATCCGGCCCTGGAGCCGGGCCGCCTCCAGCCGGATCGCGGGCAGCCGGGCGGTCAGCGCGGCGCCGGGGCAACTCGTCATGAAGCCGTCGTTGTGCCCGGCCAGGGCGGGCAGCGTGGCCTTCGCGCCGGCCTTGTAGCGGCTGAGGCTGTTGCTGGAGACGAGGTGCGCCTTGGCGCGCGGGTCGACGTGGGCGAGACCCAGCTTCCAGGCGGCGAGCGCGGCGATCGCGTCGGTCATCGCCTTCGGCACGGGGACGCCCGCGGTGAAGGTGCCTATCGCGGCGATACCCGCCGTGCGGTGGTTGAAGCCCTGGGTGTGCGCCCCGGTGACCGGGCGGTCCACGCCGCCCGCACGGCCCTCGTAGATGGTGCCGCAGCGGTCGACGAGGAAGTTGTAGCCGATGTCGTCCCAGCTCTTGACGTCGGTCTGCCCCGCGTAGAGCGCGCTGATGATGCGGGGGGTGTCGGCGCAGTCGTAGCCGTTGGGCGAGTCGGTGTGGTGGACGAAGACCGCGACGACCTTGTCGTCGTAGCGCGGCGGTGGCTGCGCGTGCCGGGTGGCCGCGTCCAGCCAGACCGAGCGCGGCAGTATCCGGGGCTTGGGGGCGGTGTACGCGGAGGCCGGGCGCGCGGCGACGGGCCGCCTCGCGGGACGGTCCGCGGCGGACCCGCCGATGCCCCTGGCGCACAGCACCAGCACGGTGAGGGCGGCCAGCCCCGGCACGGCGCCGAGCGCCACCTGGGCGGGGCGCGGCAGCCCGCGCACCCGCAGCGCCAGCCGCCGCGGCATTCCGGATATCCGGGCCGCTCTCCGTCTCCGTGCGCCCGGGGCTCTTTGCAAGACACGCATGGCTCCACTGTGGGTACGTTCCGCTTCGCCCGCGATATGTGGTGTGCCACCTGGTGGAACCATCATCCCGGTCCGGTGCGTTTCTGCGGGTAGAGGGAGTCTCGGAGGGGCGGCTGATCATCGGGCGCCCGGCGCGCGTACTACCGGATGCCCGGGGCGCGCACCAGGGAGTCCGACAGACGCGCGTACCAGGGAGTCCGAGAGAGAGGCGGCCGGAGTGGACCTGCTCGACCTGCTGCTGGTGCTGGTGGTGATCGGCTACGCGGCGTCCGGCTACCGGCGCGGCCTGGTGGCCGGATGCGTCTCGCTGGCCGGGTTCGTCGGCGGGGCCGTGGTGGGCGTGTGGGTGCTGCCGTGGGTGATGGAGCTGGTGACGCGGGGTTCGCTCGCGGCGACCGTCACGGCGGTGCTGACGGTGCTGCTGCCCGCGGTGGTGGGGCACGAGCTGGCGGGGCGCCTCGCGCTGAAGCTCCGGCGCGAGCTGGACCGGGGCCCGCTGAGAGTCGCCGACGGGATCGGCGGGGCCGCGGCGAACTCGCTCGCCGTGCTGCTGGTGGCGTGGGTGGCCGCGAGCGTGCTGGGCGCGTCCTCGTCCCCGCTGGTGACCGGTGCGATACGGGACTCGGCCCTGCTCGGCGCCGTGCAGCGCACGATGCCGGACACCACGCCGTCGTGGTTCGCGCGGGCCACCTCGGCGCTCACGGAGGCGGGCTTCCCGCAGGTCTTCAACCCGTTCGAGAACGAGTCGACCGCGCAGGTCGCCGAGCCGTCCGGGGACAGCGTCACGGCGCGCGCGACCCGGGCCGCCGAGCTGAGCACGGTGAAGATCGAGGGCGCCTCGGGCAACCAGGGGCGCGAGGGCAGCGGGTTCGTGTACGCGCCGCGGCACGTGATGACCAACGCGCACGTGGTGGCGGGGATCGACCACCCGGGCGTGCGGATCGGCGGCGTCGGACGGACGTACGAGGCCCGGGTGGTGCTGTACGACCCGGACAAGGACATCGCGGTGCTCTACGTCCCCGGGCTGAGCGCCCCGGTGCTGCGCTTCGACGACGACGCCTCGCGCGGCGACTCCGCGGTGGTCGCGGGCTATCCGCAGGACGGCTCGCTGAACCTCCAGGCGGCGACCGTGGCGAGCAAGGTGCGGGCGACCGGCCGGAACATCTACAACGACGCCACGGTGACCCGTGAGATCTACGCGATCCGTTCCACGGTGCGGCCCGGGAACTCCGGCGGCCCACTGCTGACCACGGACGGGAAGGTGTACGGCGTGGTGTTCGCCCGGTCCACCTCGGACACCGAGACGGGGTACGTGCTGACCGCGGACGAGGTGTCCTCGGACGCGCGGCGCGGGTCCGCGGCGACGCGGGCGGTGGACACGGGCGCGCTGGTCACGCCGTAGGGCCCGGCGGCCCCCCGCAAGGCCCGGCGGCCTCCCTCGGACCCGGCGGCCCCCGCAAGGCCGGCGGCCTCCGTCGGACCCGGCGGCCTCCGTCAGACCCGGCGGCCTCCGTCAGACCCGGCGGCCCATCAGGACGTCGTCGACATAGCGCCCTTCGAGCAGGAACTCCTCGGGCAGGACGCCCTCCACCGCGAACCCCTCCGCCTCGTACAGCGCCCGCGCGGGGGCGTTGTGCCCGAGCACCCGCAGCGTGATGCGCCGCGCGCCGCGCCGGTCGGCCTCCGTGACCGCGGCCCGTACCAGCGCGCGCCCCACCCCGTGCCCGCGGGCCTCGGGCGCGACCAGGAGCCCCTGGATCTGGCGGACGTGCGCGTTCGAGGCGAGCGGTGTCGGCAACGCCAGCCGGACGTAGCCCACGATCCGCCGGTCCGCCTCGGCGACCAGGCAGTCGCAGGCCGGGTGCCGCTCCGTGAAGAACGGCGGGTACGGGGGCGTCGGCGGCGGCACCACGTCGTGCAGCGGCGACCAGGTGGCCCGGTCCAGCAGCCCCAGTTCCTCGGCGTCGTCGTCCAGCGCGGTGCGTATGTACGGCTCAGACATGACGGCCACCCTAGATCGTGCCGCCTGCCCGCCCACCGGCCGCCCGCGCCGGCCGGGACCCCGTCGTCGCGGTTCCGGCCCGGCCGCGGTGGGTGCCCCGGGGCCCTGCCGCCATGATGGCCGTATGGAACGGTTGCGAATCGCGGTGACCGGTGCGTCCGGTCTGATCGGTGGGGCTCTGGTGCGGTCGCTGACCGCGGACGGGCACGAGGTGGTGCGTCTGGTGCGCCGGGGTGCGCGGGGCGCGGACGAGGTCTGCTGGGACCCGGAGGGCCAGTACGTCGACACGGCGGGCCTCGTGGGCTGCGACGCGGTGGTCAACCTGGCCGGGGCCGGGATCGCCGACCACCGCTGGACGGACTCCTACAAGCGGACCATCCGCGACAGCCGGGTGCTCGGCACCGCGGCGTTGGCGGAGGCGGTGGCCGCGCTCGACACCCCGCCGCGGGTGTTCGTCAGCGGCAGCGCGATCGGCATCTACGGCGACACCGGCGACCGCGCCGTGGACGAGGAGGCGCCGCCGGGGGACGGCTTCCTGCCCGGGTTGTGCGTGGAGTGGGAGGAGGCCGCCGCGCCCGCGCAGGAGGCGGGCGTGCGGACGGTGTTCGCGCGCACGGGTCTGGTGGTGGCGCGCGAGGGCGGCGCCTGGGGGCGGCTGTTCCCGCTGTTCAAGGCGGGGCTCGGCGGGCGGCTCGGGGACGGGCGGCAGTACTGGTCGTTCATCGCGCTGCACGACGAGGTCGCCGCGATCCGGCATCTCATCGACACCGAAGGTCTGTCCGGGCCGGTCAACCTCACCGCGCCGAATCCGCTGACGAACCGTGAGATCACCGAGGCGATGGGGCGGGTGCTGCACCGGCCGACGCCGTTCCCGGTGCCGGCGGCGGCGCTGCGGCTGGCGCTCGGCGAGATGGCGGGCGACGTCCTCGGCAGCCAGCGGGTGCTGCCGGCCCGGCTGACGGAGTCGGGCTTCGACTTCGCGTTCCCGAGGATCGAGGGGGCGGTGCGGGCGGCGGCGTGACGGGGCGGTGCGGGCGGCCTGACGGGCGGGCCGCAAGGACGCCGCGCGGGCGGGACGCGCGGGGGTGCCGCGGGGGCGTGGCGCGGGGGTGTGACGCGCTGCGACCGTTTCGCGCTCGCCGTACGACCGTATGCGACCGGCGTGCGACCGTGCCCTGTCGATGCGCGACTGTCGCTGACCGATCGCGGTTCCTAACCTCGACCCGAACTCGGGTATTCCCGGAGCCTGTTGGGGGCATGACGTCACCACCGGCCGCGCCATCAGCGAGGAGGGACCCACGTGCTTGAGCCCGCATACCAGGCCGACGTCGTCGTGGTCGGAGCCGGGATCGCCGGCCTCTCGGCCGCACATCGGCTGACCAGCGCAGGAGTGTCCACGGCGGTCCTGGAGGCCGCACCCTGCGTCGGCGGCCGCATGTCGACGGAGAAGGTCGACGGATTCCGGCTCGACCGGATCGGGCAACTGCTGTTCACGTCGTACCCCGAACTGCGTCTGACGCCGGGGTTCGAAGGGCTCGTGCTGCGCGCCTTCGCTCCGGGGGTGCTGCTGCACAGCGACGGCCGCCGCCATCGGGCGGGCGCGCCGGCGAGCGGGCGTAGCGCGAGGGGCGCACTCCATGTGGTGCGCGCCCTGGCGAGCGCCCCCCGGTCGCCGGTGGCCGCAGCGCCGCGGACGGCGGCGCCGCTCGGCGGTCCCGTGGACCAGGCGCGGCTCTCCACCGCGCTGGCGCGGATCGCGGCCACGCCGGTGGAGCGGCTGCTGGCCCGCCCCGACCTGCCCGCCGCGGCCGCGCTCGCGGAGCGGGGCGTGCCGGCGCGGACGGTGGAGGGCTTTCTGCGCCCGCTGCTCGCGGCGCTGCTCTGCGACCCCGACCTGACGACGTCCAGCCGCTGCGCGGACCTGGCGCTGCACGCCTTCGCGCGGGGGCGGCTGTGCCTGCCCGAGGGCGGGGCGGAGTCGGTGCCCGAGCTGCTGGCGCGGTCGCTGCCGCCCGGGACCGTGCACACCGGCGTGCGGGTCACCTCCGTCGCCACGAACGCGGTGACGACCGCGGAGCACGGGGTGGTGCGCTGCCGTGCCGTGCTGCTGGCGACCGACGCGCGGGCCGCGGCGGAGCTGCTGCCCGGGCTGCGGGTGCCGGACTTCCACCCGGTGACGGTGGTGCACCACACCACCGACGAACCGCCGCAGACGGGTGCCTCGCTGCTGCTCGACGCCGACCGCGGCGGGCCGGTGGCGCACACGGCGGTGCTCAGCCGGATCGACCCGAGCCGTGCCCCCGCCGGGCGGGCGCTGATCTCCTCGACGGTGCTCGGGCGTCCCCCGGAGGGCGTCGACACGGCGGTGCGGATGCATCTCTCGCGGCTCTACGGCACGTCGACGCGCCGCTGGGAGACGCTGGCGGTGCACCACACCCCGGAGGCGGTGCCCGCGATGCGGCCTCCGCACGATCTGCGCCGGCCGGTGCGGCTGCTGGCCGGGCTGTACGTGTGCGGTGACCATCGCGACACGAGCACCGTCCAGGGGGCCCTGCACTCGGCCCGTCGCGCGGCGGCCGCCGTCCTCGCGGACCTGGGCGCGGCGGCTTCGCTGCACCGGGCGGATCCGGCGCCTTCACTGCCCACCGCAGCGTGAGCGCTGCCGCTGGGCTCGGGGGGTGGGGTGGGGTTCGTGGCCATCCGCGGCCGAGTGGGGCCCTTCGCGCAGTTCCCCGCGCCCCTGGAAAGTGCGGCCGAGCCGGGCCCGTTCACGCGGTTCGCCGCGCCGCTGGAGAGTGCGGGTGAGTGGGGGCTGGTCGCGCAGTTCCCCGCGCCCCTTCCAGGGGGCCCTGGCAGGTACGCCCCCTCAGGGGCGCGGGGAACTGCGCGAACGGCCACGACGGACCCGCGCAGAACCACCGGCACAAACCCCCCTCCCCCTCAGGGGCGCGGGGAACTGCGCGAATCGCCACGACGGGCCCGCGCAGAACCACCGGCACAAACCCCCCTCCCCCTCAGGGGCGCGGGGAACTGCGCGAATCGCCACGACGGGCCCGCGCGGAACCACCGGCACAAACCCCCCTCCCCGTCAGGGGCGCGGGGAAGTGCGCGAGGGGGTCAGCCCAGGGCGGCGGTTTTGTCGCGGTAGCCGCGGACCGGGGCCGCGTCCTTGTACGGCTCCAGGCGGCGCTCGAAGTCACGGATGTACTCCAGCGCCCGCACCGACCGCATCTCCGCCGCCTGCCCCGCCGCCTCCGCCCCGAGCTGGCAGGCCTGGTCGAGTTCGCCGAGGCCCAGCCGGGCGGTGGCGAGGACGACCCGGCAGAACAGGCGGCTGCGGGCGAAGGAGGGCGCGCGCAGCTGCAGGGAGCGCTCCGCGTGCTGGGCGGCCGCGCGGAACTGCTGGAGATCCCGGTGGCAGTGCCCGAACTCGTCCGCGAGCTGCGCCTCGTCGAAGAAGCGCGCCCAGTGCGGCGCCTCGTCCCCCGGCCGGGACTGCTCCAGCGCGCGCTCGGCCCGCACCAGCGACGCCGTGCACGCCCGCACCTCGCCGAGCACCCCGTGCCCGCGCGCCTCGGCCGCGTGCAACAGTGCCTGCACGAGCGGCGGGGCCGTCGTCCCGATGCCCTGCTGCGCCACCCGCGCGAGCTGGACCGCCTCACGGCCGTGCCCGAGGTAGACGGCCTGGCGGCTCATGGTGACGAGCACGTAGGCGCCGTAGGCCCGGTCCCCGGCCGCCTGGGAGAGCCGCAGGGCCTGCACGAAGTACCGCTGGGCGAGGCCGTGCGCGGCGATGTCGTACGACGTCCAGCCCGCGAGCCGGGTGAGGTCGGCGGCGGCGGCGAACAGCCGGCGGCCGGTCTGCTCGCCGTAGCTGCCGCGCAGCATGGGCTCGCACTCGTGCTCCAGGTAGCGCACCAGCGCCTGCCGCGCGTGTCCGCCGCCGTAGGCGTTGTCGAGGGTGCGGAACAGCTCGCCGACCGACCGCAGCGCCGCGATGTCGCCGCCGGTGACCCGGTGGCCGAGCCCGCGCTCGGCCCCGCGCTGCCGGGGCACCGCGGCGGCGGGCGGGGCGGCGGATCCGGTGACCGAGGATCCGGTGACGGCCGCGGTGGGTGCGGCCGGTACCGGGCGCCTGGCCGCGGCGCCGGGCTGCGCGGGCACCCGGCCGGCGACCGGTTCGCCCCGCGCGACCTTGTCGTCGGCCCGCCCGATCAGCCAGTCCCGGCTGGGCACCACGAGCCCGGCCGGCGTGAACGCGATCTTGCGCAGCTCGGCGTGGCTCCCGGAGTCCTTGCGCCACAGCCCGCTGACGATGTCGACCGCCTCCTCGGGACCGGCGGCGAACTCCAGCCCGGCGTACACCGGCGCGCACGCGTCGAGCCCGAGGTCCTGCGCGGTCAGCCGGCGGCCGAGGCGCCGGGTGAAGACCTCGGCGATCAGCGCGGGGGTCGTGCCGCGCGGCTGCTGCCCGCGCAGCCACCGGGTGACCGAGGTCTTGTCGTATCTGAGATCCAGTCCGTGTTCGAGGCCGAGCTGGTCCACACGTCGGGCCAGACCTGCGTTGGAGAACCCCGCTTCTGCGATGAGCGCGGCGAGCTGTCGGTTGGGCGTGCGCTGCGCGGGTCGTTCCGTCATCTGCGGTACGGTCTCCTGCCTTCCAGGCATGGGGTGTGACCGGACTGCCTGTGAGCAGCCCTTTTGGCCTAGCGAACGGCGCGAATGTAGCGGAGCGTGAGCACGCGGTCGCAGCGTTCCGGATCCATTCATCCGATCGTGTGAGGATTGGCCGTCGAGCTGACGCGGAGCCCCGCCCCCGTCGATTTCCGCCGATTCCGCATCGGTCCACGTCGACCCCCCGGTGGACCGCCCGCGCACGGACGTACAGTGGCGTGGGCATGTTTCGTGCCTTACAACGTGCAGGGAGGCGCTTGCCGTGAGTGAGCTGCGGTTCGTCCGCATGGGATTCGGTGCCGAGGCCGTGGAGTACCAGGAGGCCTGGGACGAGCAGCGACGGGTGCACGCCGCCCGGTTCGCCGACGAACTGCCCGACACCGTGCTGCTGCTCGAACACCCGCCGGTCTACACCGCGGGGCGCCGCACCCAGGACAACGAGCGCCCGCTCGACGGCACCCCGGTCGTCGACGTGGACCGCGGCGGCAAGATCACCTGGCACGGCCCGGGCCAGCTGGTCGGCTACCCGATCCAGAAGCTGCCGCGCCCGGTCGACGTGGTGGCCCACGTGCGCCGCCTGGAGGAGGCCCTGATCCGTGTCTGCGCCGAGTTCGGCGTGGAGACCACCCGGATCGAGGGCCGCAGCGGAGTGTGGGTCCTCGGCGACCCGGTCGAGCGGCGCCCCGCCCTCGGCGGACTCTCGCTGGACTTCGACCCGAGGCTCACCGACGAGGAGTTCGACCCGCGCCTGAACGGCCCGGAGTACGCGCCCTCCAACGCCGGCCAGCGCCGCGAGGACCGCAAGATCGCCGCCATCGGCATCCGGGTCGCCAAGGGCGTGACCATGCACGGCTTCGCCCTGAACGTGAACCCGGACAACTCCTGGTTCGACCGGATCATCCCGTGCGGCATCCGTGACGCGGGCGTCGCCTCGCTGGCGAACGAGCTCGGCCGCGACGTGACGATCGCCGAGGTCCTGCCGGTGGTCGAGCGGCACCTGAAGGACGTACTCGACCATGCGGACCTGAAGCCGCGCGAGATCGAGCGCACACCGGCCACGGCCTGACCGGTCCGTGCACGCCCGCGAGAGCACTCGCACGGGCATTCAATTCAACGGGCGTACCCTAGGGGGCGCCGAGGAATCAATCGCTAGGGAGCCCATCGTGTCCGCAGTCGCACCCGACGGACGCAAGATGCTGCGCCTGGAGGTCCGCAACAGCGAGACCCCCATCGAGCGCAAGCCCGAGTGGATCAAGACGCGGGCGAAAATGGGTCCCGAGTACACCAAGATGCAGAACCTCGTGAAGAGCGAGGGTCTGCACACGGTCTGCCAGGAAGCCGGCTGCCCCAACATCTACGAGTGCTGGGAGGACCGCGAGGCGACCTTCCTCATCGGCGGCGACCAGTGCACGCGGCGCTGCGACTTCTGCCAGATCGACACCGGCAAGCCCGAGGCGCTCGACCGCGACGAGCCGCGCCGGGTCGGTGAGTCCGTGGTCACCATGGACCTGAACTACGCCACCATCACCGGCGTCGCCCGCGACGACCTCGCGGACGGCGGCGCCTGGCTGTACGCCGAGACGGTCCGCCAGATCCACGCGCAGACCGCTGCCCGCGAGGCCGGCCGGACCAAGGTCGAGCTGCTCGCGCCCGACTTCAACGCGGTCCCGGAGCAGCTCGAAGAGGTCTTCTCCTCCCGCCCCGAGGTCTTCGCGCACAACGTCGAGACGGTCCCGCGGATCTTCAAGCGGATCCGCCCCGGCTTCCGTTACGAGCGCTCGCTGAAGGTCATCACGGCGGCCCGCGACTACGGCCTGGTCACCAAGTCCAACCTGATCCTCGGCATGGGCGAGACCCGTGAGGAGGTCGTCGAGGCGCTGGTGCAACTGCACGACGCGGGCTGCGAGCTGGTGACCATCACCCAGTACCTGCGGCCGAGCGTGCGCCACCACCCCGTGGAGCGCTGGGTCAAGCCGCAGGAGTTCGTGGAGCTCAAGGAGGAGGCCGACCGCATCGGCTTCTCCGGCGTGATGTCGGGCCCGCTGGTCCGCTCGTCCTACCGGGCCGGCCGCCTCTACCAGATGGCGATCGAGAAGCGCGGCAGCTTCGTCGCGACCCAGGCGGTCTGACGGTCACGGCCCCTTGGCGCGACGGCGGTCGACGCCCCTTCGCGCGAGGACGGTCGCGACCCCTTCGTACGCCGTACCGACGGCCCGTCACCTGACGGGCCGTCGGCTTTTCCGCCTCGTACGGCCGCCGACCAACCGTGTGAATTCGCGCACAAGAAGCTACTCATAAGTAATGTCCGATACGGCACGGCCCCGGACGTCCTCGCAGATGAGAGGGCGGGACGGGGCCGCCCCCCTGCCGGAGCGGGCCTCCTCAAGCCTTCATTGGCGTTTGACCGGTCGGTCACGCCCTGGTAACACCAGTCAGTGACCCTGGACTCACGCCAGGTACACCCCGTACCCATGAGACGTCACGAGGGGGGACCGACCATCATGCAGGCCGCGCCCGTTCGCGCCACCGCCATTCCGACCTTCACCGACGCGCTCCGCGCCGTCGAGTCGCTGCTGATGAGCAGCGGCCAGCGCACCGCCCGCCGCAACGCCTGGACCTCCGTGCTGGAGGACCGCCGCCGCGCGAAGGACCGTGTCGAGGCGGAGCTCGTGCTGGAGCGGGTCGGCTCCGCCCGTTCCTGATCGTCCCGATCACCCCGATCACCCTGATCGCCGGGACCGCACCTTCCGCTCTGCGTGTCCCTCCGTACCCGCTGCGTGCCCGCACTTCCCTTCCGTGGGGACACTGCCGTCGAAGGCGCCTCCGGGGCCACGTAGACTTCGTGGCATGGCGAGGAAGGAACCGGCAGCGGACGCTGCGAACGCAGGGCGACTGAAGCAGATCGCTCTGACCTACAAGATGACCCGCAAGGCCGACAAGAAGATCGGTCTTGTACTCGCGGCCGTCGGCATCGGCACCCTCGGTGTCCTCCTCGCGATCGGCTTCTTGATCGGTCACCCCGTATACCTGGGCATTCTCGGGCTCCTGCTCGCCTTCCTGGCGACGGCCATCGTCTTCGGACGCCGGGCCGAGCGAGCCGCCTTCGGTCAGATGGAGGGCCAGCCGGGCGCTGCCGCGGCCGTGCTCGACAACGTCGGCCGGGGCTGGACGACCACCCCCGCGGTGGCGATGAACCGCAGCCAGGACGTGGTGCACCGGGCGGTCGGCAAGGCCGGCATCGTGCTGGTCGCCGAGGGCAACCCGAACCGGGTGAAGACGCTGCTGGCCGCCGAGAAGCGGAAGATGGCCCGCATCGTCGCGGACGTGCCCGTGCACGACGTGATCGTGGGCACCGGCGAGGGCCAGACCGAGCTGAAGAAGCTCCGTACGACGCTGATGAAGTACCCCCGGGTGCTCACCGGCCCGCAGGTCACGGCCACCAACGACCGGTTGCGCGCGATGGGCGACCTGATGACCAACATGCCGCTGCCGAAGGGTCCGATGCCGAAGGGCATGCGGATGCCGAAGGGCGGCAAGGCCCGCTGACGTCTCCGACGGATCTGAAAAGGGGTCGGCCCCCGAACCGCGCTGGTTCGGGGGCCGACCCCTTTTCCCCGCCACCGACTTCCCAGTCACTTTCGACCGCGGCGACGACGGGGGCTGGTCGCGCAGTTCCCCGCGCCCCTGACGGGGCGCACCTGCCGGGCCCCTGAAAGGGGCGCGGGGAACTGCGCGAGCAACCACGACGAACCCGCACACGGACCATGACCTGCGGACGCACCCCAAGGGGCGCGGGGAACTGCGCGAACGAGCCCACCGGGCCGCAGGGACGACCAGGGACGATCAGGGACGCCCCAGGAACCCCCTGCCCACCCTGACGCGGGCGTCACACGCGGAGCTCGACCGTCCGCGCCAGCCGGTCATGCAGCCCACGCCCGTCCCGGTCCCAGACCAGAGCCGGAATGGCAAGACACAGCAGAACCGAGCGGAGCGCCGCCCGCACAGGGTGAACCCGCCCCGTCTCCAGCGCCACCACCCGCACGCCGAACAGGCGCTTCCCGGGTGTGAACCCGATCGTGCCGACCGTCAGCACGCTCAGCACGAGGAACACGAGCAGCGCCCAGTTGCTCGTCGCCTGTGAGTAGCCGTCGGTGATGAGACCGTATGCGATCAAGACGCACAGGGCCCAGTCCACCGCGAGGGCCCCGAGGCGTCGGCCGGGGCGGGCGATCGACCCCGGCCCCTCCTCCGGCAGACCGAGCTGCTCGCCCCGGTATCCGAAGTCGGCACCGGCGTCCTCCATGGCCGCGCGGGGCCCGGAGAGCCACGATCCCATTGCTTGCCTGTTGTCCACCCGTCCACGGTACTGCGCCCCCTTATGACCGGGAGACGGCGGGGTGTGTCCGGGCTACCGTGGTGGATGAGCCGGTTAACTTGTGCGAAACAAATGGGTCACGCCCGAGAAATCACGCGTCCCTAGGGTCAAGGCAGCGTGTGCCACCGCACTGGCAGCACGAACGAACTACCACCCCGGCGGGACGGTCGGGAGTAGGAGGAGCTGGATGTTCCAGAACGCCGACGAGGCCAAGAAGTACATCGCGGACGAGGACGTCAAGTTCGTCGACGTCCGCTTCTGCGACCTGCCGGGTGTCATGCAGCACTTCACGCTGCCCGTCGGGGCGTTCGACCCGGACGAGGAGCTGGCCTTCGACGGCTCGTCGATCCGCGGCTTCCAGGCCATCCACGAGTCCGACATGGCGCTGCGTGCGGACCTCTCCACGGCCCGGGTCGACCCGTTCCGCCGGGACAAGACGCTCAACATCAACTTCTTCATCCACGACCCGATCACCGGCGAGCAGTACAGCCGTGACCCGCGCAACGTGGCGAAGAAGGCCGAGGCCTACCTCGCGTCCACCGGCATCGCCGACACCGCGTTCTTCGGCCCCGAGGCCGAGTTCTACGTGTTCGACAGCGTGCGCTTCGCGACCAGCGCGAACGAGTCCTTCTACCACATCGACTCCGAGGCGGGTGCCTGGAACACGGGCGCGCTGGAGAACAACCGTGGTTACAAGGTCCGCTACAAGGGCGGCTACTTCCCGGTCCCGCCGGTCGACCACTTCGCCGACCTGCGTGCCGAGATCTCCCTGGAGCTGGAGAAGTCCGGCCTCCAGGTCGAGCGCCAGCACCACGAGGTCGGCACCGCCGGCCAGGCGGAGATCAACTACAAGTTCAACACGCTGCTCGCCGCGGCCGACGACCTCCAGCTCTTCAAGTACATCGTGAAGAACGTGGCCTGGAAGAACGGCAAGACCGCGACCTTCATGCCGAAGCCGATCTTCGGCGACAACGGCTCGGGCATGCACGTCCACCAGTCGCTGTGGAGCAACGGCTCCCCGCTGTTCTACGACGAGGCCGGCTACGCGGGCCTGTCGGACATGGCCCGCTACTACATCGGCGGCATCCTCAAGCACGCCCCGTCGCTGCTGGCCTTCACCAACCCGACGGTGAACTCCTACCACCGCCTGGTCCCGGGCTTCGAGGCCCCGATCAACCTGGTGTACTCGCAGCGCAACCGCTCCGCGGCCATGCGTATCCCGATCACCGGCTCGAACCCGAAGGCCAAGCGCGTCGAGTTCCGTGCGCCCGACTCCTCCGGCAACCCGTACCTCGCCTTCTCGGCGCTGCTGCTCGCGGGCCTGGACGGCATCAAGAACAAGATCGAGCCGGCCGAGCCGATCGACAAGGACCTGTACGAGCTGGCTCCCGAGGAGCACGCGAACGTCGCCCAGGTCCCGACCTCCCTCCCGGCGGTCCTCGACTCCCTGGAGCGCGACCACGAGTTCCTGCTCGCCGGTGACGTCTTCACGCCCGACCTGATCGAGACGTGGATCGACCTCAAGCGCACCCAGGAGATCGCCCCGCTGGCCCTGCGCCCGCACCCGCACGAGTTCGAGCTGTACTTCGACGTGTGATCGACCCGGCACGCGCCGACCGGAGCCCCGTCCCTCATCGAGGGCCGGGGCTCCGGCGTGTTCCGGGCGGAAACGGGTGCGGACGGACACCTGGCGGGTGCGGACGGACATCTGGCGGGTACGCGCGGACAGCTCGCGCGTCTCGGCATGCCGTGTACAGGACACGCTTTCGCGTGCAACCTTTCTCTCTTCACAGCCTTCTAACGGGCGGGGCGTGAACGCCGCCGACCGTCGCGGACAGAGAGAGGCATACGGGGATGTCCGAAGGTGTCGACTGGGAGCGCGAATTCGATCACACGTGGGCGAACTCCGCCGAGCACAAGGAGCCCTCGGCGCGGGCCCGGATGCTCGCGGCCCGCTGGCGGGAGAACCCGCCCGAACCGGTGCCGTTCCGCGGCGACCTCGGCCCGGCGCGGGCCCGGCGCGCCTCCTGGCTGTCCACCGCGCTGGTCGTCGGCTGCGTGGCCGCGGTGATCGCGCTGCTGGGCTGGGCGCGGATGCGGGCCACCTACTGAGCCGGACGCGGGCCTCCTGGTGAGCCGGGCGCGGTTGCGGGCCTCCTGGCGAACCGGGCGTCCACAGGGTGCGCACCGGAACTCACAGGGACCTTTTGCTCCGGCTAGGGCCGTTCGGGACCACTTCATGGGGATCCGCAGGTGCACACTGGACAGCGGGACGAGTGCCTGACTGCGGGGTGATGCAACATGCAGAGCCGCTTCCGGAGCGATCGCCGGCTCACCGCCCGGATGGGCGTGACGCTGTTCCTGCTCGGGTTGCTGTACGTGGGCTTCGTCGCGGCGCTGATCGTGCTGCTGAAGTCCTGGGTGCTGGTCGTCGTGGTCGTGGGAGGCCTGCTCGTCGCGCAGTACTGGTTCTCCGACCGGGTCGCGCTGTACGCGATGCACGGAAAGGTCGTGGAGCGCGAGCAGTATCCCGAGCTGCACGGGGTGATCGACCGGCTGTGCGCCGTGGCCGACCTGCCCAAGCCGGTCGTCGCCGTGTCGGACCTGGACATGCCCAACGCGTTCGCGACCGGACGCAATCCCGACCACGCGGTGATCTGTGTGACGACCGGCCTGCTGCGCCGGCTGGAACCGGCCGAGCTGGAGGGCGTGCTCGCGCACGAGCTGTCCCATGTGGCGCACAAGGACGTCGCCGTGATCACGATCGCGTCGTTCCTCGGCGTCATCGCCGGGCTGATGGTCCGGTTCGCCTTCTACTCACAGTTGTTCCGGGGCCGCAAGGACCAGAACACGGTGGCCGTCTTCGCCGCCGTCATGGCCGTCTCGGCCGCCGTCTACGCGATCAGCTTCCTGCTGATCCGGGCCCTGTCGCGCTACCGCGAACTGGCCGCGGACCGGGCCGCCGCGCATCTCACCGGCCGTCCCTCGGCGCTCGCCTCCGCGCTCACCAAGGTCTCCGGGGAGATCGCCCGCATCCCGACCGAGGACCTGCGCACGGCACAGGCGTTCAACGCCTTCTACTTCACCCCGGCGCTGGGCAAGGGCTCCGACATCGCCCGGCTGTTCTCCACCCACCCGAGCCTGGAGCAGCGGCTCGACCAGCTGGGGCGGATCTCCGCCGAGCTGGGCGAGGCGGCGACCCCGGACAGGGCGGGCTGAGCATGGGGCTGCTGGACATCCTGCTCGGCCGTACGAAACCGGTCGCACCCGATCTGGACCGGCTGTTCGCGCTCCCCTCGGCGGCCGTGACGCTGGAGGCGGCGGCAGGCTTCACCCCGACCGGGCGGGGCGCGGTCTGCTTCGCCACCGTCGAGGGCGCCGCCTTCGAGCAGACGCACCGCGAGGTCCAGGCGCTCCTGGACGCGGACGCCGGCCGGGCCGGCAGCCCGGTGGAGCTCTCCCGGGACGCGTACGGCTACTCCTGGCTGGTCTCCCGCCGCGCGCCCGACCAGCTGACCCAGCTGGTCAACGACCTGCACGCGGTGAACAGTTCGATGGAGGTCAACGGCTTCGGCCCGCAACTGCTGTGCTCACTGGCCGGGTTCACCGACGAGCAGGACCGGCCCCTGGCGCTGGTCTACCTCTACAAGCGCGGCACCTTCTATCCGTTCGCGCCGCTGCCCGGGTCGGCGCAGCGGCGCGACAACGCGCTGGAACTCCAGGTGAAGGCGGCCCTCGCGAGCGATCTGCGGATCGAGCAGGACCTCAGCCGCTGGTTCCCGGTGTGGGGCGCCCCCGGTCTGTGACCGGGAACGCCTCGCTCACTTGCTCTTCTCGCGCTCCTGGCGCCGGGACTCGAGCGGGCGCTCGCGCCGGTAACGGCGCTCCCACCTGGCCTGGCGGTCCCGGCGGTCGCGGTACGCCTTGTAGGACGCCGGCGTCCCCGCGGACGGCGCTCCCCCGCCGGCCGGGGCTCCGCCGCCCGGCGAGGACGCCGAGGAGCTGCGGCCGTACTGGAGGTGGAGGAGGAGAACGGCGACGGCGGCGAGCCACCAGACGTGGTTTCCGAATCCGAGGACGACCAGTACGACGGTCGCCGTGATGACGATGGTGCCCATGACAGGGCCTCCGTGGGCGTGGTTGACCGAACGTGCCGAAGGACGTCCGGCGGGGCGCTGGGGGTGGGGCGACCACCGCCGGTGCGTTGTAGAGAGTAACCCTGAGTTCGCGGGTTGACGCCCGGCCGGAGGAAACCGGTGGTGGGCGGCTCCGTAACGCGTGTCCAGCGTAGGGGGATCGTCACGCTGCGTGCATCCGGTTTTCCGCGACCGCGCTCCGGCGCGCGGCCGAGCGGCTGGGGCGGCGGACAGCGGGCGGCGGGCGGCGGGCGGCGGGCGGCGACGCGATGACGTCGGGTGCCGGCGCGGCGGCGCCAGGGCGTGTCCCGGGCGGGACCGCCCTTATTTCTTTGAATCGAGATTCAAACAATAGGAGAACGGCGCGTCAATGCCCTGGGCGGCAACTGCTTGCAAGAACTGGCTCAGGTAACAGAGAATTAACCACCATGGGGAAGCCGGGAAGGCCACGCAACCAGGCGGCACGTCGCGAAGCGCTCGTCGACGCGGCGGGCCGCGCCATCGCCGAGCGCGGGCTGGAGGGGCTGCGGATCAAGGACATCGCGGAGGCCGCGGGTGTCTCACAGGGCTCGGTCCTGTACTACTACCCCGAGCTCGACGACCTGGTCCTGGAGGTGCACCGCGACGCCGTGGAGGGCTTCCTGGCCGACCGCCGGGACGCCTACGACACCGCTCCCGCCGGCGACCCGGTACGGCGGCTGCGGGCCCTGATCGACAGCGGCCTGCCCCGGACCGCGGAGGACGCGGAACACGGCCTGCTCTACGAACTGCACCGGCGGGCCGGGCGCAGCGCCGGACACGCCGAGCTCATGACGTCCCTCTACGCCCGTGAGGTCGCGCTGTACGCCCGCGCGCTGGAAGTCGGGGCGGCCACCGGGGCGTTCGCGCTCACCGGGAGCGCCGAGGACCTGGCCCACGCGCTGGTGGCGCTGGAGGACGGCTTCGGCCTGCACATCATCAGCCACAACGCGGCCGTCCGACATGAGGAGGCCGCGCGCCTGATCCTGGCGCACGCGCGAGCGGTGACGGGCTGCCCGTCGCTGTAGGGCGCGCTTCCCGGGGATGCTTCGCGGTGGGAGAACCGGGCTCAGGCGGTGTCGCGTTCGGCGGCGATCTCGCGGAGCAGCGCCATGACGGCCCCGGCGCGGGCGGTCTGGGTCATGGCCTTCACATAGGCCAGCTTGACGTCGAGGGGCGGGCCCGCGTCCCGCAGCCGTAGCGCCGCGATCTCCCCGCCGCCGTAGGTCTGACGCGTCGCGGGCCGCTGGTTGAGGACGGAGTAGCCGAGTCCCCGGGCCACCAGGGACCGTACCGTTTCGTAGCTCTGCGTGCGGTAGCGCACGTCGGGCGCGATGCCGGTGGCGGCCACCAGCGAACGGAAGTAGTCGCGGCTGTGCGGCAGGTCGAGCAGGACCATCGGCTCGGCTGCCAGTTGGCTCAGCTCCACGGAGGACTCCCCGGCCAGCGGGTGCCCGGCGGGGACGATCGCGTGGGCGGGTGCGGTGGCGACCGTCTCGCCGTCCAGCTCCACGTCACCGGGCAGCCCGAGGTCGTAGGTGAGGGCGAAGTCGACGCGCCCCGCGCCCAGCGCCTGGACCAGCTGGTCCGCCTCCCCCTCGACGACATCGATCTCGATGCCCGGAAAGCGGCTGGTGCAGGCGCTGAACAGGGCCGGCAGGTAGTACGGGGCCAGGGTCACGAAGCAGCCGACGGCCACCGGCCCGCAGAGGGTCTCCCCCTCGCCCCGGGCCTCCTGCTCCACCTCTCGCGCACGGGCGAGAAGGTCGCGCGCCTGCTGCCGCAGCCGCTCCCCCGCCGGCGTCAGTGTCAGACCCCGGCCCCGGCGCCGGATGAAGAGCTGCACGCGCAGGTCCCGCTCCAGGTTGTGGACGGCGGTGGACACGGCGGACTGCGCGATGTGGAGTCGCGCCGACGCCTCCGTCATCGAGCCGCACTCGGCGGCGACGAGGAAGTAGCGGAGCTGAACCAACGTGAAGCCCACCGGCGACGTCATAGGGAACCTCTGCACCTGACCGTTCGTGTCCTGGCCGAACCCTATGCGGTGCCCGCAGGCGGGCGGGGCGGCCGGACCCGTGCCGCGTGCCGCCGCCCCGCCCTCACGTCACCGCTGCTGCGGTCCGGTCCACGCCGGTCCAGGCCAGCGCCACCGCCCCGTCGAGCAGCGCGCGCTGGGCGTCGCCCCCGACGCAGTGCGCCGCGAACTCGCGCTGGTGGTTGGTGGCGGGCAGCGAGCCGATCCCGATGCAGGGGTGGATGGCCGGCACCACCTGGGAGACGTTGCCCATGTCGGTGGAGGCCCGGTTCATCCGCGCGGCCTGGCCGGGCGGCGCGAACCGCCGTCCCAGGGCGAGCGCGTTCGCCCGGTAGTGCGCGAGGGCGCTCTCGTCGTTGCGGAACTCCGCGTACGGTCGGCTCTCCGGCTCGATCGTCAGCTCGCAGCCGGTCGCGAGGGCTCCCGCCTCGAAGGCCCGCATCACCCGCGGCTCCAGCTCGGCCAGTTCGGCGAGCGTCTCCGCCCGCACGTACCAACGCCCGCTCGCCCGCTCGGGGATGGCGTTCGGCGCGTCCCCTGCATGGGTGACCACCCCGTGCACGCGGGCCGAGGAGGGCAGTTGCTGCCGGAGCAGCCCGATCGCGACCTGGGCGACGGTGAAGGCGTCGGCCGCGTTGACGCCGGCCTCGGGATAGGCCGCGGCATGGGCGGACCTGCCGCTGTAGGAGATCCGGGAGTGACTGACCGCGAACGGGCGGGCCTCCGCGACGTCGACCGGCGCCGGATGCACCATCATGGCCAGGTCCACCCCCGCGAAGGCGCCCCGCTCCAGCATCTCGATCTTGCCGCCGCCGCCCTCCTCGGCCGGTGTGCCGTACACCTCCACGGTGAGGCCCAGGTCATCGGCCACGGTGGCGAGCCCGAGCGCGGCCCCCACCGAACTGGCGGCGATGAGGTTGTGTCCGCACGCGTGCCCGAGTCCGGGCAGCGCGTCGTACTCGGCGCACAGCGCCACCCGCACGGGCCCGCTGCCGGACCGGGCGTGGAACGCGGTGTCCAGGCCCAGGTACGAGGAGGTGACCGCGAAGCCGGCCCGGTCCAGCAGCTCGGGCACGGCGGCCGCGGCCCGGTGTTCCTCCCAGGCGGTCTCCGGGTCGGCGTGCACCCGTTCCGAGAGTGCGATCAACTCCTCGGCGTGGCGGTCGACTTCGTGCCGGACGACTTCCTTCGGCGTCCCCATCACAGGTCGCCCGGAACGCCGTACGACGGCGCGGACGCGGGGTCCAGGCCGCGCCGCACATAGTCGTCCCGCTGCGGCAGCCATACGGAGACCAGCTCGGCGAGCCGCTCGACGGGATCGTCGGCCCAGTCCACGCGCAGGTCGGTCACCCGCCAGCCCACGTCCGCGACGACCGCCAGGCCCGCGGAGCGCACCGGCCCCTCCTCGCCACCGGCGGCGACGGCGGCGCGCAGGGCCGCGAGCAGCCGCTCCTCCATCTCGCCCGCGGTCGCGAGGTATGTGTCCAGGAGGACGTCGGGGATGTGCGCCCCGGCGAGCATGTTGCCCGCCGCGACCGCGCCGTCCGCGGTGGCCGACGCGTGGGTCCCGAGGGTGTGCGCTCCGCTGTGGGCGTATCCCGGTCCGGTGCGGCCGAGGACGGTCAGCTGCCGGTAGTCGATGTCCCGGGTGCCGCCCGTGACGTCGGCCAGGGCCCGTGCCGCGTCGCCGTGCTCGGCCAACCGGTCCAGCAGGCCGGTGCCGAGGGTGGGATCGGTGATGTTCTGCGACGCCGCCGCGCCGACTTCGGGGCGCAGGTGGGCGACACGGGCCGCGACGGCCGGGCTCGACGAACTCACGGCGACGCCGAACCGTTCGCCGTCGCGGACCACGAGGGAGAAGGTCATGCCGGCTCCTTCGGGTCGGCTGCGGTCCCGGTCGGGATCGCCGCGTTCTCGGCCGTGGCCACCGCGTCCTCGGCCGGAACCGGCAAGTCCTCGGCCGGCGCCACCGAGCCTTCGGTCGGGATGACCGAGCCCTCGGTCGGGATCACGGAGTCCTCGGTCGGGATCACGGCGATCGCGTCGATCTCGCACAGCCATTCCGGGCGGGCCAGGGCGGACACCACCAGGCCGGTGGAGATCGGGTGGACGCCCTTCGTCCAGCGGCCCACCGTGCGGTAGACCGCCTCGCGGTAGCGGGGGTCGATCAGGTAGATCGTCAGCTTGACCAGGTGTTCCATCCGGCTGCCCGCCTCTTCGAGCAGCATCTTGATGTTGGCCATCGCCTGCTCGGCCTGGGCCTGAGCGTCGCCGATGCCGACGGACTCGCTGGTGTCCAGGTCCTGGCCGATCTGGCCGCGGACGTACACGGTGTTCCCGGCGACGACGGCCTGGCAGAGGTCGTTGTCGAGGTTCTGCTCGGGATAGGTGTCACGGGTGTTGAACGGGCGGACGCGGGTGTGGCCGCCGGTGACGATCGGAGGCTTCGCCCGGCGCGTCCGGTGCCGGCTCGACGAGCCGCCCTGTTGCGTGGAAGTCATCGGGCCCCTCCCGGGTTGTTCCGGACGACGGCCGGCGTGCCGGTGGCGTAGGCGAGGTAGCCCCGCTGGGTCGCGATGTGGTCGGCGACATGGCGGGCGTCGTGCCAGACCCCCCAGATGAAGCTCGACCCCCGCCTCGACTGCCAGGGCAGACCCAGGAAGTAGACGCCGGGCTCGCGGGAGACGCCTCGGCTGTGCTGCGGCCGGCCCCGGTCGTCGAACGTGTCGACCTCCAGCCAGCCGTGGTCGGTGGCGAAGCCGGTCGCCCACACGATCGAGGAGACACCGGCCTCGGCGAGGTCGAGCTCCGCCAGCGGGTGGGTCACGCAGTCCGGGTCCGGCCCGAGGACGTGCGCCTGCGGTTCCTCGGGGAGTTCGAGCCCGTTGCGCTCGACGTAGGCGTCGGCCGCCCGCAGCAGCGCGAGGTGACCGGCGTCGCCCTGCGCGATGTTGGCGGCCAGGTCCGGCGCGAAGCGCAGCACGCCGTTCTCGTGGGACATGGTCGGGCCGACGAGGTGCACACCGTCGGCGGCCAGCGCGCGGAGGTCCACGGTGTGGCCGCCGCGGGCGCCGCTGACGGCGATCGTGACGTGTTCGGCGCCCTGCGGAGGCGTCTGGAGGTCCCACAGCCCGAGCACACCGAGCCACCAGCAGAAGTCCCGTCCGCGATAGGCACGGGGCGGACGGTCGTGCGGGCCGACGGACAGGAACACACGACGGCCGGACCTGCGCAGCTCGTCGGCGATCTGGACCCCCGAGGAGCCGGCGCCGACCACGAGGACGGCGCCGTCCGGCAGTTGGCCCGGATTGCGGTAGGCGCTGGAGTGGATCTGGAGGGCGACGGCACCGGCCGGGACGACGGGCGGGATCACGGGCCGCTGGAACGGTCCGGTCGCGGACACGACGAATCGCGCGTCGACCACTCCCTGCGAGGTCTCCACCCGGAAGCCGGGCCGGCCGGTGTGCCGTCGTACCGACGTCACCTCGACACCGCACCGGATCGGCGCCCCGATCTTCTCCGCGTAGGCGCAGAAGTAATCCGCGACCTGTTCCTTCGAAGCGAACGCGTCAGGGTCGACGCCGGAGAACTCCAGCCCCGGGAAGCGGTCGTGCCACGCGGGCCCGTTCGCCACCAGGGAGTCCCACCGCTCCGAACGCCACCGCTCGGCGATCCGGTGCCGTTCCAGGACGATGTGCGGTATGCCGTGGGCGCCCAGGTGCTCGCTCATCGCCACGCCCGCCTGGCCCGCCCCGACGACGACCACGTCGGTCTCTTCACTCGACAATTCAGCAACCTCCGCTCAGGCGGCAGCCGTTGCCGGTGTCGCTTCGGCGTGGCTACCGCATGAGCCATCCTCGGCCGCGCCCCGAAGACCTGTCCAACAGATGTTTTCGGGATGGGTCATCTGATTCACAGATCCCGGGACAGCCCACCCTCAGGCGCCGGCGGCCGCGGTGTAACGGGCGGCGACGTCCTCCCAGTCGACCAGGTCCCAGAGCTTGGTGACGTAGTCCGGGCGGACGTTCCTGTACTGGAGGTAGTAGGCGTGCTCCCACGCGTCGAAGACGAGCAACGGGGTGCTGCCCTGGCCGACGTTGCCGTGGTGGTCGTAGACCTGCTGCACGATCAGTCGCCTGCCGAGGGGTTCCCACGCGAGCACGCCCCAGCCCGAGCCCTGCACGCCGGTCGTGGCCACGGTGAGCTGCTTCTTGAACGCCTCGAAGCCGCCGAAGTGCTCCTCGATCGCGGTGCCGAGGGCGCCGTCGGGGCGGTCGCCGCCGTCCGGGGACAGGTTCTGCCAGAAGAGCGAGTGCAGGACGTGACCGGACAGGTTGAACGCGTAGGTCTTCTCCAGGCCGACCAGTCCGGTGGGCGTGATCCCGTCCTTGTCGCGGGCCTCAGCGAGTTGCTCCAGGGTGTCGTTGGCGCCCTTGACGTAGGCGGCGTGGTGCTTGGCGTGGTGCAGCTCCAGGATCTCGCCGGTGATGGCCGGCGCGAGCGCGGAGTAGTCGTACGGCAGATCAGGCAGCACGTAGGCGCCCATGAGGCGGCTCCTCTTTCGGAGTGGGTGATCTTCCGCGACCACCCTAGACGCTTACTGCGAAGAACTTGCAACAACTATATAGATGCAGCAAGATGGAGGAGGCGGGGTCGGCCCGTCAGCTTTCGTGCGGTGCGGCACCCGGCGCGGTGCGGTCCTTCCCGAGAGGTGATCGTCTTCTCACCCGGCATCCGCCGGTCCCGGCCGGCCCCGCAACGCCTTCCGTTGCGGCTCTGTGAACGCTCTTTTAAGGACCCGCCCTCGCCGCCCGACGACGCCGCACACATGGATGTATTGAGCATTCACTGCCGCAGACGGCCGGCGCCCCGGCGCGCGACCGAGAAGCCTGTCGCCGCAGCACCGACCGAACGACCACGCCTCGCCGTCGTGCGTACGTCCGACAACCGGAGCAACGTCCCCCGATTTGCACCGCGCAACACTTCGGCCATCACGGCCCGGCCGAGAGAGCACGGGCGAGAAGTATCAGAAAAGGGATGATGCGGCCGATTTCTGAGTCTCGCGTCGGCCATCTCCGTCGTGTACGTTCCGATTGATCACAGCGGCGACCGACTCGATTCGGCCGCACCGCGCCTTCCAGGGGAAGGCACGAGAACGCACAGCCATTACTGACCGGCCGGGGGAGGCGTGGATGGGCATGTCCGAGCGACGCCCTGAGCGAGCGCAGGCCCCCCGTGAGCGATGTACGGGCAGGCCCTGAGCGCCGGCCCGGCACCGTACGGTCCCGGCAGGTCGTTCCGGCAGCCGATCGCATAGGCGTCGTACGCCTTCCGGCTGCCTCCCGCTTTTGCTGAATCCCGTCACCCGACGCGCTTTCCCCTGCCTGCATTCCGGGCGGGTTACGCGCGTCAACCCACCATGACGAATTCCAGGTTCGAAGGATGATGGCGAAACTCACGGGGTCCGAGGAATTATCCCTCTCCGACATGCTGCGCGCGGCGACGCTCGCCCAGCCCGACCGCACCGCCGTCTCCTGTGGCACGGAGCGGCTGACCTTCCAGCAGCTCCGTCAGCGCAGTACGAACATGGCCGACCGGCTGCGGCACCTCGGCGCCACGGCGGATGAACCGGTCGGCATCTTCATGGAGCCGTCCGTCGGCCTCATGGTGAGCGTCTGGGGCGTCCTGCACTCCGGCGCCCCCTATCTGCCGCTGTCACCGGAGTACCCGGACGAACGGGTCCGCTACATGATCGCGGACTCACGGACCAAGGTCATCGTGACGGACGAGTCCTTGGCCTCCCGGCTGGCCGCGATGACGCCGCCGGGAACGACGATCGTCACCGTCGGCGAGGCTCGGACACCGGCCCAGGACCAAGACCAGGACCAGGACCAGGACCAGGACCACGCCCCGGCCGGGGACCGGCGTCGGGCCACGGCCCCGGGCTCGGGCCTGGGCCCGGGTCCGGGCACCGAACCGGACGTCACCGGTTCCGGTGCCTCGTCCGCCGGCGCGCGGGGCCGCACCCTCGCCTATGTCATCTACACCTCGGGCAGCACCGGCAACCCCAAGGGCATCGGCATCGAACACCGCAGCATCGCCGCCCAGATGCGCTGGCTGGCCGACGAGCACGGGCTGGACGAACACCGGACGGTCCTGCAGAAGACGCCCCTGAGCTTCGACGCGGCCCAGTGGGAGATCCTCGCACCGGCCTGTGGCAGCAGCGTCGTGATGAGTGAAGCGGGTCGCTACGCCGACCCCGGGGGGCTCATCGACCTGGTCGTGGCACACCAGGTGACCACTCTTCAGGGCGTGCCGACGCTGCTCCAGGCGCTCGTCGACACCGGGCGGCTGTCCGACTGCGCGTCGCTCACCCACCTGTTCAGCGGCGGCGAAGCACTCACCCGGACCCTGGCCGTCGAACTGCTCGACGCCTTACCGGAGTTGACACTGGTCAACCTGTACGGGCCGAGCGAGTGCACGATCAACGCGTCGGCCCACACCGTGGACCGCGGCAGCGTCCAGCACGCTCCCGACCACATAGCGATCGGCCGTCCGGTCCGGGGCATGAGCTTCCACATCCTCGACGCCTCCCGGCGGCCCGTGCCACCCGGCGCATCGGGTGAACTTCACATCGCGGGACGCCAACTCGCCCGTGGGTATCTCAACAACCCCGAGCTGACCGCCGAACGGTTCGTCCCCAACCCCTTCGCCACGGACCCGGACTCCGCCCGCCTGTACCGCACGGGCGACCTGGCCCGGTGGAACGACGACGGCACCGTGCAGTTCCTCGGGCGTACCGACAGCCAGGTCAAGCTGCGCGGCTTCCGGGTCGAGCTGGACGAGATCAAGGTGTCCATCGAGAAGCACGACTGGGTCAAGCGCGCCGCCGTCCTGGTCCGCGACGACGCCCGGCTCGGCGCCAATCTCGTCGCCTTCATCGAACTCGACCCCCAGCGGGCCGCCCTGATGGACCAGGGCAACCACGGCGCCCACCACCAGTCGAAGCAGAGCAGGCTGCAACTCAAGGCACAGCTAAGCAATCTGGGGGTCCGTCAGGAAGGCGTGCCGCAGGAGGATGCGCCTTCGGAGGACGGGCCGGTCGTCGTCGACCTGCCCGGACGCTCGGCCACGGCGGGGCAGCGGCGCACGGTGTACGCCCGCAAGACGTACCGCTTCTACGAGGGCGGGGAGGTCGGACGGTCCGACATCCTGGCCCTGTTGGCCCCTCCGACCGCACAACCGGAGGCGCCCCGGGACCCGGATACCTTGACCCTGTCCGAACTCGGGACCCTGTTGCGCTATTTCGGGCAGTTCCCGAGCGGCGAGCGGCTCCTGCCGAAATACGGGTACGCCTCCCCCGGCTCGCTGTACGCCACGCAGTTGTACCTGGAGCTGTCCGGGATCGCCGGCCTCGACGCGGGCTACTACTACCACCACCCGATCACCCACCGGCTCGTACTGATCGCCCCCGCCCCGGCCGGCCCGCCGAGGCTGCGCGTCCACTTCGTCGGGCACCGGCCGGCGATCGAGCCCGTCTACCGCAACAACATCCAGGAAGTTCTCCAGTTCGAAGCCGGCCACATGGTCGGGCTGTTCGACCACGTCCTGCCGGAATACGGGCTGCGCATCAGCGCCCGCCCGGCCGTGCCCGAGGTCAAGGACGTCCTGCGCTGCCCCGACGAGGACCACTACCTGGCCACCTACGAGGTGGAGACGGCCGCCGCCCCGGCCGACGACAGCCCGGTGGAGCTCTACGTGCAGGCCCACCCCGGCCGGATCGCCGACCTGGACGGCGGCCAGTACCGGTACGACGGCGGCCAACTGGTGCGCGTGTCCGACCACTTGATCCGCAAGCAGGACGTCATCGCCATCAACCAGGAGGTGTACGACCGCGCGAGCTTCGGGGTCAGCATCATCGGGCACGCTCCCGCACCCTGGCAGCGCTATGTCGACCTCGGCCGGGCACTCCAGCGCCTTCAGATGAACGGCCTGGACCTGGGGCTGATGTCCTCCGGCTACAGCTCGGAGACCGGCAACCCCCTGCCGTCCGCCCGGCGCGTCGCGGACATCCTCGGCCTCGGCCCGGACACGGCCTCCTACTTCGCCGTCGGCGGCCGGATCAGCGCCGAACAGCGGCTCAGCGAGGGCATGAAGGAGGACTCCGTCCACATGCGGGGGCCCGCCGAGATCGTCAAGGACAACCTCGCCGAATCCCTGCCTCCGTACATGGTGCCCAACCGGGTCACCGTGCTCGACTCCTTCCCCCTCACCCCGAACGGCAAGGTCGACCACCAGGCCCTGCGCGCGTTCGACCAGGCCGCCGTGGACGACACCGAAGCACCCGTCGTCCCCCCGCGCACGCCGACCGAGGAGGCCATCGCCGCCCTGTGGCGCGCCGTGCTCCAGCAGGAGCGGGTCTCGATCCGGGACAACTTCTTCGCCGCCGGGGGCCACTCGCTCACCGCCGTCAACCTGGTCGGCCGGATCAACCGGCAGCTCGGCAGCTCCCTGCCGCTCCAGGTGCTGTTCGACGCGCCGACCATCGCCGAGCTGGCCCGCCGCGTCGACCGGGAGCCCGCGACCACGCTGCCCCGACTGGTGCGGCTGCGGGCCTCGGACGCCGGGCGGCCGGTCTTCTGCTGGCCCGGCCTCGGCGGCTACCCGATGAGCCTGCGCCTGCTGGCCGGCAGGCTGGACCTGGACCGGCCGTTCCTCGGTGTCCAGGCACACGGCATCAACCCGGGCGAGAACGCGTACCCGACGTTCGACGAGACGGTCGCCAAGGACATCGAACTGATCCGGCAGGTACAGCCGGTCGGCCCGTACACCCTGTGGGGCTACTCCTTCGGGGCCCGGGTCGCGTTCGAGGCGGCCCATCGGCTGGAACGCGCAGGCGAACGGGTCGACGAGCTGATCCTCATCGCGCCCGGCAAACCGCCCGTGGAAGTCCGCGACGGCTCGTCCGGCGAGGCAGCGGTCAGCTACAGCGACCCCACCTTCGTCTCGATCCTCTACTCGGTGTTCGCCGGGAACCTGGAACGGTCCGCCCTCGAGGCGTGTCTGGCCGCGACCCACGACGAAGACTCCTTCGTCGCGTTCGTGTGCGGCCGGTTCGAGCACCTGGAGCGCGACCTGGTGCGCCGGATCGTCGGCGTGGTGCGCCAGACCTTCCTCTTCGAGTACGCCCCCCACGAACTGGCCGAGCGCAGCGTCGAGGCGCCGATCACGGTCCTGCGCGCCGCCGGCGACCAGGACTCCTTCCTCGACTCCGGCCACGCGCTGTCCACCACACCCCCGAGGGTCGGCCGGCTCGCGGCCGACCACTACGCCTTGCTGCGCACGAACGGAATAGCCGAACTCGTGACCGCCCTTCGGGCCGCGCGACTCCCCAGAAAGGCCATCGGAGTGCCTCACGTCAGCATCAAGCATTTCCCCAACGACCTCGAAGCCGACCAGATCTCCACCCTCGTCGACGCGATCACCAGCGCCGTGCGGACCGCGTTCTCGGTCGACGAGGGCGCGGTCTCGATAGCCCTCGAACCGGTGGCCCAGGACGTGTGGGCCGAGCAGGTGTACCTGCCGGAGATCGTCAACAGCACCGGAACGCTGGTCAAGGCACCCAACTACTGACGCCTGTCCAGCCGTTCGCAGACACCGACAGCCCCTCTCGCCGATGGCACCGGAGAACCAGGACATGAGCTCACGGAGGATCGCATGCGCAGGGTGATCGGCAGGGCGCGGGAGGACCTCTCCGTGATCGTGGCGCGGGACCCGTCGATCCGCACCCGCGCGGAGGCGCTGCTGCATCCCGCGCTGCCCGCACTGTGGACCCACCGGGTGGCCCATGCCCTGTACACCCGTGGCCACCGTCAACTCGCCAGGCTCCTGGCCTATATGGCCCGCGCCGTCACCGGCGGCATCGAGATCCATCCGGGTGCGCGGCTCGGCCGCCGCGTGTTCATCGACCACGGGGCGGCGGTGGTCATCGGGGAGACGGCCGAGGTCGGCGACGACGTCACGATCTTCCACCAGGTCACCCTCGGTGCGGTCGGCTGGTGGCGGGACGGCCGCCGAGAACCCGGTGCCCGCCGGCATCCGGTCGTCGGCGACCGGGTGGTGCTCGGCACCAACGCGATCGTCCTCGGTCCGCTCACCGTCGGCGACGACGCGCTGATCGGCGCCGGGGCGCTCGTCCTGGGCGATGTGCCGCCGGGCGCACGGGTGATGGCTCCCGCGGCCGAGGTCGTACAGCCGCTGTCGGCCGCGGACCGCGAGGAGGCCGACCGGCTGCTGCGGGCGCTCGCCACCTCGGGGTGCTGGTGAGGGCCGACCCCGGCCCGCCCCGCCCGTCTTTCGTCGCACGCCGTTCCCGCCGACCCCCTGTCGGCACGCCATCGGAGGCAGACATGATTCACGTCGGTGTCGTGGAGAGCAATCTCTCCGGATCCGGCTTCGAAGGCCTGCAGATCATCAAGGAACTCGACTGCCGGGTCACCTTCTTCACCCGCGACCTGGACCGGTACCTCGAAGTACCGGGCGGGCCCGCCTACTTCGACGACTACGTCGACGAGATCGTCCACTGCGAGACGAACGTCCTCGAAGAGCTCCTGCCGCACGTGCACGCGGCCGGGGCCCAGCACCCCTTCGACGCGTTCCTGACCCTGGCGGAGTACGACGTGGTCGTGGCCGCCCAGGTGGCCGTCCAGCTCGGACTGCCCACGGTCAGCGTCGACGGCGTCGCGACGGCACGCAACAAGGCGCTGATGCGCCGCCGCTGCGCCGAACTCGGCGTCGCGATACCGGCGTTCCGCACCGTGCGGAACCCCGCCGAGGCCGAGGCGGCAGCGGCGGAGATCGGACTGCCCTGCGTGGTCAAGCCGGCCGACGAGACCAGCAGCGCAGACGTCCGGCTGGTGGAGACCGCGGCGCAGGCCGCCGAGCACGTCGCGCTGATCCGGTCCCGGGTCGAGAACACCCGCGGCCAGGCCCGCTACCACGAGCTGATGGTCGAGGAGTATCTGAGCGGCCCCGAGGTCAGCGTGGAGGTGCTCGCCGACGGCGACCGCTACGAGGTGTTCGGGGTGACCGACAAGTCGGTCGTCGGGCAGGGCTACTTCGTCGAGCTGGCCCACACTTTCCCCTCCAGCCTGCCCGAGCCGGTGGTGCGCGCCTGCGGCGACCTGGCCGTGGAAGCGCTCCGCGCGGTCGGGTTCGACCTCGGCATGGCGCATGTCGAGATCAAGGTGACCGAGTCGGGACCCAAGCTCATCGAGATCAACCCCAGGCCCGCCGGCGGCAAGATCACCTACCTCGTCGACCGCGCCCTCGGCATCAAGTCCCTGGAGCTGGTGGCCCGGCAGTACCTCGGCCAGCCGCTGCCGGCCCGGGTGCTGCCCGAGCGGCCGGTCGGCGGCGCCGCCATCCGCTACCTGACCGCACGGCCCGGCCGGGTCGTCTCCGTCAGCGGCCGGCAGCGGGCCGCCGCCCTGCCCGGTGTCGAGGAGGTCGTCGTCAAACCCAAGGCGGGCTCCGTCGTACGGGAGTTGCGCCGCAACGGCGACCGCGCCGGCCATGTGCTCGTGGTGGCCGAGACCGCCGAACTCGCGGCGCGCACCGCCGAGGCCGCCGCACAGGAGATCAGCATCCGCACCGAGCCCGTCACCCGGCGCCCGGTCGCGGACTCCCTGGTCGATCTGATCGGCGGTACGCCGCTGCTCCGGCTGCCCGTGCACCGCATCGTGGACGGGGTCCCCGCCGACGCCGAGGTGCTGGCGAAGCTGGAGCTGTTCAACCCCTGGTCCAGCAGCAAGGACCGGGCCGCGCTGTCGATGCTGCGCGGCGCCGAGGAACGCGGGGCGCTCACCCCGGGCGGCGGCACCGTGATCGAGGCGACCTCGGGCAACACCGGCATCTCGCTGGCCGCGCTGGCGGCGGCCCGCGGCTACCGCTGCGTCATCGTGCTGCCGGACAACGCCACCCAGGAGCGGGTGTCCATGCTTCGGTCGCTCGGCGCGGAGGTGGTGCGGACCCCGCACACGGGCGGCTATCAGGCGGCGGTCGACAAGGCCGAGGAGCTCCACCGGCAGACCCCTGGATCCTGGTTCTGCTGCCAGCACGACAACCCGGACAACACCCGCGCGCACTACGAGACGACCGGCCCGGAGATCTGGAGCGACGCCGACGGGCGGATCGACGTGTTCGTCTGCGGGGTGGGCACCGGCGGCACGCTCAGCGGCGCGGGGCACTATCTGCGCGAGAGCCACCCCGCGGTCCGGATCGTGGCCGTGGAACCGGCGGGCTCACCGCTGCTGTCCGGCGGCGAGCCCGGCACGCACACCATCCCGGGCTTCAACGGCGGGTTCATCGCGCCCACCACGGAACGGGCCCTCATCGACGAGGTCGTCCCGGTCTCCGACGCGGACGCCCTGGAGACCACCCGCCGACTCGCCCTGCGCACCGGCCTGATGGTCGGTGTCTCGGCCGGCGCCGTCGTCCACGCGGCCGGTGTCCTGGCCGCCCGGCCGGAGTACCGGGGCCGCCGCATCGTCACCGTGCTGCCCGACAGCGGCGAACGGTATCTGAGCCTGCTCGGTCGCGAGGCCGAACGGGTGCCGGGTGGGGGGACCGGGTCGGTTCCGGCCGGGGACGGCGACCCGGCCCCCGCCGGGGGCGCCGGCTCGGCTCCCGCCGGGGCCGGGCGATCGGCTCCCGCCCGGGACGCTTCCGGTGGCGGTGACCGGTGACCGCGCCCGGACCCGCCGACGACCGGCCCCGCCTTCTGCTGGTGATGCCGTACCGCCAGTTCGTGACCAAGGCACAGGCCGAGGGGTTCTGGGTCGGGGCGATCTGGGACCCCCGGCTGGAATCACCCGAGTATCTCGCCGACGTACGCGCGCTGGCGGACTGCTACGTGGAGGCCGACTTCCAGGACCCGGAGACGTTGCGCCGCACCCTGCGCGAGGTGGCCGAGGAGCAGCGCGCCACGGTGATCCACCACCTCGGCAGGGAGGAGACGATGGTCACCGCCTACGAGGTGGCCGAGGACCTGCGCGCCGAGCTGAACCCGGCCGCCGCGATCCGTCTCCTCGCCGACAAGCACGCGATGCGCGACCTGCTCGCCGAGCGCGGGCTGTCCCCGGTCTCCTTCGAGGCCGCGCCGACCCGGCGGGACGTACCGGAGGCGGTCGGGCGGATCGGCTACCCGGCCGTGGTCAAGCCCGCCGCGCTCGCCGGCAGTCGAGGGGTGTTCCTGTGGCGGGAGGCGCGGGACCGGGCGGAGTGGACCGCGCTCGTCGACGAGTACGGCTACGACGGCCCGTTCCTGGTCGAGGAGTATCTGCGGGGACCCGAATACAGCGTGGAGACGCTAAGCAGGGACGGCCGGCACCAGGTCGTGGGCATCACCGAGAAGCTGCTGGGGCCGCCGCCGCTGTTCGTGGAGGTCGGACACGTGCATCCGGCGCCGCTGCCCGAGGACCGGCGACGGGCCCTGGAGGAGCTCACCACGGAGTTCCTCACGGCGTGCGGATATCGTTTCGGCCCCGCGCACACCGAGGTGATCTGGACCCGGAGCGGCCCGCGCATCGTCGAGTCGCAGGCCCGGCTCGGTGGTGACCGGATACCGCGGCTCGTCGAGCTGGCGACCGGACTCGACATCGAGCGGGCGATCTTCGCCGCGCTGGCGGACAGGTCGGCCGGGCCCGCCTCGCCCACCGAGCCCACCGAGCCCACGGAGCGGACGACGACCAAGGCCGCGCCCGCAACCGCGACCGCCATCGTCCGGTTCTTCACCTTCCCGCCCGGCCGGGTCGACGAGATCCGCGGGCTGGAGACGGCGGCCCGCCTGCCCCACGTCGACGAGTTGACCCTCCGGCTGCACCCGGGCGACACCGTGCCGGCGGTCCGCGACTCCAAGAGCCGGCACGGCCACGTCATCGTCCACGGCCCCACCCCCGCGGCGGCCCAGGCCCGTTGTGCGGAGGTGCTCGCCGCCATCGAGGTCGTCGTCGACGACACCCCCGTACGGGCGGACGGCCGCACCGGGGCGCTCGGCACGCCGGTATGAGCACCGTCGTCCACGACTCCCCCCACCCCGAGAGAGGCACTGACATGCAGCGGTCCACATCCACGGCCAGGAGGTCGCCATGACCGCCTCCGCCACCGGCGCACAGGTGGTGTTCGTCGGCTACAACGCGGCCTATCTGCGCGCGATCGACGGGAGCGTGCCCAGCGGTTCGGTCGTGGTGATCGAGGAGCCCGACATCATCCGCAAGCGGGAACTCCAGGACGCCGCGGCCCGCTTCGACTGCCTGGACCGGATCGTCCCGGCGAGCTATCAGCAGTCGGCCGGCGCCCTCGACCTGGCGGCCGAGCTGACGGCCACGCGCCCCGTCGCGGCCGTCGTCCCGGGTCTGGAGTACGCGGTGCCCGCCACGGCCGCCCTGGCCGAGAAGCTCGGGCTGCCGGGAGCGACAGAGTCGGCCGCGCTGGCGTTGCGGGACAAGGTCCGGCTGCGCGAGGTCTCCGGGGCGGGCGGCGTGCGCAATCCCCGTTGGCGCGAGGTGCACGGCCCCGCGGACATCGTCGACTTCGCCGGGGACGGCCCGGTGGTGGTCAAGCCGGCGAACCGGCAGGCGAGCGTCGGTGTACAACTGCTGGACTCGGTCGACACCGTCACCGCGGCCCGCGCGTGGGAGCGGACCTCGTCCGCCGCCGAGTACGAGCAGGTGCCCGACCGGCAGCTGGCCTGGCGCTTCCTCGCCGAGGAACGCCTGCACGGTCCCGAGTACAGCGTCGAGGCGCTGGTGCGCGACGGCGAGATCATCTTCGAGAACGTCACGGCGAAGACGGTGATCCCGGGGCCGTATCCCGTCGAACTCGGCCACCTGCTGCCCGCCCCGCTCGACGACGGCACCCAGGCCGCGTTCGGGACGGCCATGCGGGCGCTGGTCGCCGCGACCGGCTTCGGTACGGGCATCCTGCACGCGGAGTGGATCCTGACCGGGGCGGGCCCCACGCTGGTCGAATGCGCGGGCCGCTGCCCCGGTGACTACCTGATCGACCTCGTCGACCTGGCCTACGGCACCCGGATCAGGCTGACCCTGATCGACCTGCTGGCCGGCCGTCCCGTCACGCTGCCCCGCTCCGCGAGCCGGAGCTCGGCGATCCGCTTCCTGGCCGCCGAGCCGGGCACCGTGGCGGAGGTCGCCGGGGTGGACACGGCGCGGGGGCTGTCGGGTGTCGAGGCCGCGGAGGTGGATGTCGAGGCGGGCCAGGAGGTCCGGCCGTGGGCGTCCTCATGGGACCGCGCCGGGCATGTCATCGCGACCGGGCCGGACGCGGACACCGCCCACCACCGCGTCCTGGACGCGGACGCCGCCATCCGCATCACTACCGATTGAGGAAACACACATGTCTGGTTTGTGGCAACGCGTCCGCGGATGGCGCGGGTCCGTGCCCGGCGGGTCGGTCGGCTTACGTCTCGCCGTGATGGCGATGATCGACGCGGTGGGCACGGGTGCCTTCCTGGCCGTCTCCGTACCCTTCATCACCAGGTCGGTCCACCTGTCGGAGGGGAAACTCGGCTCCGGCCTGAGCCTGTCCGCCGTCGTCGCCCTGGGCACGGCGATCCCGATCGGCGTCCTGGCCGACCGGATCGGCCCGAAGAAGGTGCTGGTCGGGGTGAGCCTGTGGCGCTGCGCCTGCTTCGTGGTCTACCCGTTCGTGCAGAACCTGTGGCAGTTCCTGACCGTGGTGTGCCTGCTCGGCCTGGTCGACAAGGCGGCCTCGCCGATGGAACAGGCCCTGGTGGGGCAGGTGACGGCGGCCGACGACCGGGTCCGGGTGGTCGCGACCCTGCGTTCGCTGCGCAACGTGGGCTTCACGGTCGGCGCCCTGCTGGGCGGTGTCGGGCTGCTGATCGACACCCGGGCGGGGTACGCCGCGATCCTGCTGGTCAACGCGGCCTCCTTCGCGGTGCTCGCGAGCCTGGCCGCCCGGCTGCCGGTGCTCAGCGCGCCGGCCAGGAGCCTGCGCCGACGCTTCTCGGTCAAGGTGCTGCGGGACGGGTCGTTCCTGTCCTTCACCGGAATCAACGCCGTGCTCACCATGCACATGACCCTGCTGAGCATCGGCATCCCGCTGTGGATCGTCGGACACACCGACGTCTCCTCGGCGCTGATCTCCCCGCTGGTGGCGGTCAACACCGTGCTCGCGGTGGCCCTTCAGGTGTGGGCCAGCCGGGGCACCGACACCCTCGCCGGCTCCGCGCGGGCGCTGGTGTGGGCCGGTCTCTCCCTCGCGGTGTGCTGCCTGCTGCTCGTCGCGGCGCCGAAGCTGCCGGTCGTTCTCGCCGTCGGGGTGCTGCTGCTGGCCATGGTCGCGCTGACCGGCGGCGAGCTGTTCCAGTCCGCCGGCGGCTGGGGCGGCTCCTATCTGCTCGCGGTGCCCGGCGAGGAAGGCGTCTATCTCTCGGTCTTCTGGCTGGGCGTGGCCGTCCAGCAGATCGCGGCACCGGTCCTGGTCAGCCTGGTCGTCACGACCGGCACCACGGGCTGGGTCGTCCTGGCGGCGCTGTTCGCCGCATGCGGACTCGCCGCCCCGCTCGTCGGGCGATGGGCGCAGGCGCAGGTCGACGCCAGGCCGCAACCCGACCCGGCTCTGGCCGAAGCCACGTAACCACCCCTGCGCGCCGGCTCCGTGGCCGGGTCGGCGCAGTCGATCACTATCTGAGGAGACACATGTCCGTTCCGCTGTACGTTCCGGCCGGTGAAGGCGAGTTCGTCAACATCCGGGACACCAAGAGGACGTATCTCAAGCTCGTCACCGCGGACTCCGACGGCGAGTTCGGCTTCTTCGAGCACCACATGGCTCCGGAGGCGAGCGGTGCCAGCCCGCACATCCACAAGCAGTCCACCGAGATGTTCTACGTGGTGAAGGGCGAGATCGAGTTCACCATCGGCGACCGCAAGGTGGTGGGCGAGCCCGGCGCGTTCGCCTACGTCCCCAAGGGCGAGCCGCACGGCTTCACCAACCGGGGCAACGAGGACGCCACGCTGCTGATCATGTTCTACCCGATCTACAACCGCGAGGACTACTTCCGCGGTCTGGGGCGCCTGACGGCCAACGGTCGCAATCCCAGCCTGGAGGAGCTTCAGGAACACATGGCGAAGTACGACCAGTTCATGGTCTGACCCGCGCCCCTCCGGCCGACCGGCCGACCGGCCCACTGGCCGCAACGAGAACGGGGCCTGGCAGCGAATTCGCCGCCAGGCCCCGTTCTCGTTGCGCGTACGACGTCAGTCGCCCGCGCTGTTCCCGTTACGGAAGCGCCACTGCAACTCGCGTACCTCGGCGGCGAGTTCCGGGACCGGCCCCGCCACCACGGCGCCGGGCACGACATCCTGGACGGTCAGCGGACTCAGGGGCGAGGTGACCGGCACACCCCACTCGGCCTTCCACTCCCGGGCCTGCTGCGAAGAGCTCGCGTACACGATGCGGCCGAGGCCCGCCCACCCGTGGGCGGCCGCGCACATCGGGCAGTGCTCACCCGAGGTGTAGACGGTCGCCGCGGCCCGCTCCTCGGGACCGAGGTGGGTCGCGGCCCAGCGGGCGAGTTCGAACTCGGGGTGCCGGGTCGGGTCGCCCGTGGTGGTCTCACGGTTGCGGTCCTCGGCGAGGATCTTGCCGTCCGCGTCGACGAGCACCGATCCGAAGGGCCAGTCCCCGGCCTCCACCGCCTCGGCCGCCAGCTCGATGCAGCGGCGGAGATAGGGCAGTTCGGATGCGTCGACGGTGGTGGCGCGGTCGCTGCCGCCCTCGGGCAGGCCGCGGTCGTTCAGGGTCACTGTGACTCCATGTCCTCGGGGGTGTGGGCTACGGCCGGTGGGCGGCGACGGTGGCCAGCGCCTGCCATGCCGCCTCGGGTCGCAGGGTCTCGTCCGGATCGCCTTGGTACGGATCGAGCAGCACGGTCTCGGCACCTGCGCGGCGCAGTTCCTCGATGTCCTCGAGGATCTGCTCCACGGTGCCCTCGCCGGCCCGGCGATCCGGGTCGTCGACCGGCCTTTCCGTCAGCCGGAGGCAGATACGCGGGGCCAGTTCCGGAACGGGCCGGCCGATCTCGTCCGCGAATTCCTTCAGTCGGTTCAGGGACTCTCTGAACCAGGGCATCGTGAATCGGAGCGGATGCCAGGGAGAACCGAGACGAACTGCCCGCCGTATAGCGGTGTCACTGTTGCCGCCGATCCAGATCGGAATCTGTCCGCAGCGATAGTCGGCGTCGTCGTCCCATGCCGCGCGCATGGTCTCGAGGTATTCGTCCGTCAGCGCGCCGCGGCGTTCGAAGGGAACGCCCAGCGCCTCGAACTCCTCGCGGGCCCAGCCGACCCCGACGCCCAGGATCAGCCGACCGCCGCTGAGTTGTTGCAGGTTGGCGGCCATGCGGGCGACCAGCAGAGGGTGCCGGTAGGGCGCGACGAGAATGGTGGTGCCCAGCTCGATCCTGGTCGTGATTCCGGCCAGCCAGGCGAGAGTTGTGACAGGTTCGTAAAATGGAGCGGGATATTGCCTGGCGACGTCCGGAGTAATCGCCACATGGTCGGAGAGCATCAGCAGGTCGAATCCGAGACCCTCCGATGTTTTGGCCCAGCGGGCCAGGTTGTCCGGGTTCGCGCCCGGTCCGAAATTGGGTACATTCACGCCGATCCGCATGACCCGACACTATCAACTGGGCTTGAGTCGAGTGCACTTGTCGGCGACCGGAACGGAATTTCAGCAAGGCGAACGGCCGACAATCGACCGCCGGTCATCCGTCCGGCCCCGAGCCGTCGTTCCCGCCCTCCGGCGGATGTGCCACGAGGAGGTCGCCGAGGAGGGCCACGGCCAGGAGAGCGGCCGTCGCGGGGAAGAGGGCGGACGGTCCGCCCAGGGAGAGCAGGGGGCCGCCCGCGAGCGAGCCGATCCCGGTACCGCCGTCGAAGGCGACGTTCCACGCGACCCCGGCCACGCCGAGACCGGCGGGGTGGTCGCCGGCCGCCCGCATCGCGAGCACCAGCGTGGCGCTCTGGACCGCCCCGAACCCCGCCCCGAACAGGGCGGCACCGGCCACCAGCAGAGCCGGCGCGTGAGAGGCGGCGCCCGCGGCGGTGCCGAGCACCGTGGCCGCCACGGCGGGGGTCAGCACCGGGCGGCCCCCGTACCGGTCGATGAGCCGGCCTGCGCCGAGCCGCGCGAGGACGGTGGCGGCCTGCGCGGCGAGGAGCGCCTCGGCCGCGGCCGGGGCGGTGAGCGGCAGGAAGGTGAAGACGACGCCGTAGGCCGTGGTGGAGGCGGTCTCCACCACGAGCGGACCGGCCATCGGGCGCAGCGCCCGCCATGTCCCGCGGCGTGTCGAGGAAGGTCCGGCCGGGCGGACGGCGGCCCCGGCGCGGGGGAAGCCCAGCGAGCCGGCCAGGATCAGCGCGGCCGCGGCCGCCGCCAGGGCGAAGTCGAGCGGGTACGCTCCCCGCCGGGCCAGCGCGATGCCCAGCGGAGCCCCCACCACCCCGGAGACACCGACCACCGCGCCGTACCAGCCGATGGCACGTCCCCGTCTGCCGGGCGGGAACAGTTCGGCGGTGAAGGTGACACCGGCGACGACGAACACGCCGAAGCCGAGTCCGCGCACGGCCGCGAGGCCGGTCAGGGCGGGCAGCGCGGTGACCGTCGGAAGCACCGCGCACGGCAGCCCGAGCAGTACACCGCTCAGGGCGAGCGAACGTCTGCGCCCGAGGCGCGCGAAGAGCCACGGGGTGAAGGGCTGGACGACCAGGGTGGCCGCCATGAGGGTGGCGGTGAGCGCTCCGGCGCCGGACGGTCCGACGCCGGAGCGCACTGCGTACGCGGGCATCGCGGACAGGGTCAGGTTGAAGCCCGCGAAGCCGCCGAACGCGGCGACCAGGGCACCGGCCGTCGCCGCCCGCCGTCGGCCGGCGGACGGCGCCGGGCGGTCGTCGGCGGACGCGGGTGCGTCCGTCGGCGCGGTCATCGTGACCCGGCCGGGTCCGGGGTGCCCATGTCGCGGTCGCCGGTCAGGAGTTGTCGAGCGGCAGTCCGGGCGGGTCGACCTCGGAGTGGGCGACGGCCTCGTTGGACAGGTTCCAGGCGGCGAGCCACTTGGCGTACTGGCCGTGCTCGATCAGGTAGTTGATCGCGTCGGCGACCGGCTTGGCGAGACCGCTGTCCTTCTTGGCGGTGGCCGCGATCAGGCCCTGGAGCGAGGCGCCGGCGCCGGAGAACGTGCCCGCGTTGGCCGTGGGGCGGGTCGTCTTCGCGGTCTGGGTGATGTGATAGGAGATGGTGGGGTTGGGACCGAAGTGGGCGTCGATCCTGCCGCTGTCGAGCTCCAGGTAGATGCCGTTGTTGTCGGGGTAGTGCTTGATGGTGAGCGTCTTGCCCTCGCTCTTCAGCTTGCGCTGCCATGCGAGGAGGATGCGCTCCTGGTTGGTGCCGGAACCGACCTCGATGGTCTTGCCGGCGAGGTTCTCGTAGTCGCCGTCGAACTTCCAGGTGCTGGACTTCAGCACCTCGAAGGCGAGGTTGTCCTGCCGGTACGAGGCGAACTCGTACTTCTTCTTGCGCTCCTCGGTGTCGGTGACGTTCGAGAAGGCCACGTCCACCTTGCCGCTGTCGATGCCGATGAAGAGGTTCTCCCAGGTGAAGTTCCTGCCCTCCGGCTCGAGGCCGAGGACCGCGGCGACCAGGCGGCCGATGTCGGCCTCGGAGCCGGTGAGGGTCTTCTGGTCGCCGCCGACGAATTCGAGCGGGGCGGAGCCGGACGGCAGCACGCCGTGCCCGATCACGAGTTTGCCGCTCTTCCTTACGGCGTCGGGCAGTTCGGCGCGGATCGAGTCGACCTCGGACACCTTCAGGGTGGTCTCGGTGGCGGCGCCGTTGGAGAGCCGGCCGATGGTCACCGTACCGGCGGCGTCGGTCTTGGCGACGGCGTCGCTGTCACCGCCGCAGGCGGCGAGCCCGCCGACGAGAGCGGCGGCGACGGTCACCGCGGAGACGCCCCGGAACAGGCTGCGTCGGGGAACGTGGGCAGGCATGGTGTTTCCTCTCAAGTCCTGGCTGACGGGGGCGCCTTCACCGGTTCCGGTCAGGCCGCGGGGCGGCGCACCGGCTCCACTCCGATGACCTTGCGGTAGGCGCGGGCGCCGTCGCCGTAGTCGTCCACGGCGTAGTGCCAGGTGGCGCGGTTGTCCCAGAGCACGAAGTCGCCCGGGTGCCAGCCGAAGCGGATCGTGTAGTCGGGCGAGGACGCGTGCCGCAGCAGATGCTCCAGGAGCACCTTGCCCTCCGCGGGCGTCACGCCGGTCAGCCGGAGCGCCGAGGTGCTGAGGAACAGCCCCTTGCGGCCGGTCTCGGGGTGCGCGAGCACGACCGGGTGCTCGACGGTCTCGGCGACCGAGGTGCGCTTGCTGCCCTGCGCGTAGTTCCGCGCGTTGGCGTCGTAGACCGCGGCGACCGATTCCAGCAGCGTCCTGAACGGCTCGGACAGGTCGTCGTACGCCGCCTGGAGGTCGGCCCAGAGTGTGTGGCCGCCCAGTTCGGGCACGACGTCGTAGGTCAGCGACTCGATCGCGAAGACGGGCCGCCGCCACAGACCGCCGATGTGCCAGGTGCTGGCCTTGCCCGTGCTGCGCACGTCGTAGGGGTAGACCAGCGCGTGTGCGGGGTCCTTCACGGCGGTCGGGTGGTCGAAGGGTTCGGCGAAGACGCGTACCGCCTCGACCTGCTGAGCGGGGGTCAGATGCTGGTCACGGAAGACCAGCACCTTGTGCTCCAGGAACGCGCGGCGCAGTTCCTCGGCGGTCCGCTCGTCCACTCCCGCCTTCAGGTCGACGCCGGTCACCTCCGCGCCGAACCGCGGTCCCGCCCGTCGGATCTCGTGGCTCGCGACAGTGCTCATGACTCTCCCTCGGTGTGCTGCCGGCATGGGGTCTCACGCGGGGTCGCCGCCCGGTGGTCGGGTACGGGCGACGTCAGACGCGCGGACACGCCGACGCGGCGACGCGCGCCAGGTCGACGTACAACCGGCGGTACAGCAGCACGGGGATGCTCACCCGGCCATGTCTACCAGCCGAGCCCGGAACGGATCGTTGCAGGCGCATGAAACTTCCGGCGAGGGGGCGGGCATGGCCTACCCGCCGTTGGCGAACCGCTCCGCCTCGGTGATTCCCCGGCGGGCGCGGCGGCGCAGGGAGTGGAGGGGCGGGAGGCCCTCGTCGACGTAGCGCCTGATCACGTCGGGTGGCAGCAGGCAGGAGGAGAGCCCGGACAGGGAGCCACCGCCGTGCAGGAGGGCTCGCACCAGCCGCCGGGTGACGAGCGCGCGACGGCTGAGCGTGCAGTACCGGTCGTCGACGGTCATCGTTGACCTCTCATTGGACGGGCAGACGGCACGGACGGTGCGAGGCGCCGTCCGTCAGCCGAGTCGCCGGTTCGATGCGGCAGTGAAGTGGCCTTCGACGCAGGTCACTTGCGCGGGGTGGGTGCCGTTGATGCCCAGTGCGGCGAGACCGTTGACGACCGGGAACTGGAACGGCACCTGCTGCCAGGTCACTTCGGTGAAGGACACGGTGGCTTCGCCCGCCAGCGAGGTGAGGATCCGGACGGAGTCGGCGGAGCCCGGGTTGCTGATCGTCAGGTGGTCCACCTCCGGAGGCTCCGCGTGCCCGGCCGAGGGCAGGTAGCGGTGGGTGACCACCGGGTGCCGTACGCCGGGCGCGGGGGCCTCGCGCAGGCCGTCGACGGTGAGGGAGAAGAACTCCGTCTCCTGCCAGGAGGCCCGCACGCTCAACGGCTCCGACCCGGGCGCGGCGACGTCGGGCCGGACGATGTCGGCGAACAGCTTGGGGAAGCCCAGTTCGTCGCGGCCGGTGATGATCGGGTCGGCCAGGTTCTCCCACATCACGCAGAGGAAGTCGGCGCGCACCGGACCGTCCTCGGTGGGGACGACGGCGGGCACCAGCGCGGCCAGGGTGTTGTATCCGCGGCCCGCCAGCCAGCGCAGGTTCTCGAACCACCCGGCCTGGACGCGCAGCGTCGCCTCGGCCAGTTCCACGCCGTCGGGGAGCAGGGCGCGCAGCTTCCGCTCGTCGGCGGCGGCGACGATGTCGATGCTCGACACGCGCTCCGGGCCGGTGGGCGGCTCGACGCCGGCCGGGATGCAGCGGGGGCCGTACGCCGGACCGAAGGCGGTGGGCATCCTGCGCACCGTGGGCGCCGCGGCTGCAAGGGTCGGGTGGTACGTCACTGCTCCTCCTCGACAAGCGGTGCGCAGGCGGGGGCGCAGCGGGCGGCCGCCTGCCGGGAGGACATCCGGCCGGCGCGGTAGGCGGCGGTGCCCAGCGGGTTGACGGGCACCTCCGCGACGAAGCGCCCGTCGGTGAGGGTCACCGGGTACACGGCGAGCCGGTAGGCGTCGGTGTTCTCGCAGGCACCGTCCTCCGGGGAGAACCGGTACCGGTGCCAGGGGCAGACGACGGCGCCGTGGTACAGCCATCCGTCCTGCAGGGGCGCTCCGGCGTGGGGGCACCGGCCGTCGGTCACGACCGGCCGGGCGGCCACCACGTCCCAGAACACCGCGAGGACGCGGCCGGCGCCTTCCACCGTGAACCGCCTGCGCGACTCCTGCCGGTCGCAGATGTCGACCAGCATCAGGTGCGTGCTCCTTTCCTGGAGGTCGAGTCGGGTCGGGCGCCCGCGCCGGGCGCGCGTCACACGGGCGGGGCGACGAACACCGGGTCGGGGGTGTCCAGGGGCGAGCGGGCGAGCATGTCCTCGACCGAGTTGGCCGTCCCCCACTGGTCCTGCACCTCCAGCTCGGTGAAGTCGAAGGTGTGCGGGTGCCAGGTGTCCTCGTCCAGCACCTCCATCGCCGTGGTGTACTCCATGACGTTGGCGCTGGGGTCGAGGAAGTAGCTGAAGGTGTTGTCGCCGGCCATGTGGCGGCCCGGGCCCCAGAGCAGTTCGGTGCCGGCCCGCAGCAGACGCCCGGTGCCGCGCAGGTACTCGTCGATGCCGCGCATCTCGAACGAGACATGGTGCAGCGAGGCGTGGTGGCCACGGCCGATGGCCAGGCTGTGGTGCTGCGGGTTGCACCGCATGAAGTACATGGCCCCGCCGAACTGCGGGTGGCTGAGGGTGTCGCTGAGCGCGAAGTCGAGGAAGCGCTCGTAGAACGCCACGGTCCGCTCCGGGTCCGCCGAGTTGACGACCGCGTGCGAAAGGCGCACCGGCACCGACTCCTTCGGCTGGACCTTGCGGTGCTTGCGCGGGGCGACGTCGGAGGAGATCTCCACGACACGGCCGTCCACGTCGAAGAAGCGGAAGCCGTAGCCGCCGCCGGGTGTGTCGATGCGGCCGGGCTCGGAGATCAGCTTCACGTCGCCGAGCTCCAGCTTGGCGGCGACGGCGTCCACGTCGGCCGCGTCGGCCGCGCCGAAGGCCAGCAGGTCGATGCGCTTGGCCTCGGCCTCGCGCAGTCGTACCACGTACTGCTCGGGAGAGCCGACGGCCGCCAGGAAGGCCACCCCGGTGTCGGAGGCGACCAGTTCCAGTCCCCAGATGTTCTGGTAGAAGTCCAGCTGCTTGCGGAAGTCGGGGACCGCGAGGTCCACGTGCCGCAGATGGGTGATGAGGCGGTTGTTCATCTCGTCCTCCGGGGAACGGGGGTGGTGGACATCAGGGGTGCGGGACGGGGCGGAAGGACGCCCGCGCACGCTGCGGGCATGGCGGTGTCTTCCTCCGGACAGGGGGTGGCGCCCGTCGGCGGCCGCGGAGCGCAGTCCGGCGTCGCCTGCCGACGGTTGTCAACCGTGTGTTTCGACTATCCCGTCAGTGGATCGGCGTGGGAAACAAGGCGTTGATATGCGCTCATCGCCGCGGCCGATGCCCGAGCATCGGTCGAGGGCAGGACGGCCCCACCTACCGCACCAGGGCGCCTCCATCGGCTCGGGCGATACCCCTATACGAACTGCTGATTCACCGGCGTATTCCGTCACCGCGACATTCAGTGCACTCTCGCTGCACCGGCGCCGGTCGATTCGCCGTACGCCCCTCGCGAGCTCCCACCTCTTCGAGAGCCCACCCGGTTTCTGCACGAGAAGGGAGAGGCTTCGTGACACCGACGTCCGCAAGCCCCTCGATCACCGCGAATTCTTCCGACACCACAGAGCGCTGGACGCCGCGCCTGATAGGCACGCTGGTCGCGCTGATGTGGCCGACGCAGTTGCTGACTCTGGCCGCGATCATCAGCAACAACGCGGCCCCCGGGGTCGCGGTCCACTTCCGGACCACGCAGATCGTCTGGTTCACGCTCATCACCAGCGTCGTCGCCACCCCGCTGCTGCCGTTCGTGATGAAGCTCGGCGACCGCTACGGCAAGCGGCGCGTCATGCTGGTCATGGTCGGCCTCGGCGTCGTCGGCGACGTGCTGGCCGCCGTCGCCGGCAATTACGGCCTGCTGATCCTCGGCCGCGGCATCGCCGGGTTCTACGGCGTCTTCGCCGCGCTGTCGTTCCCCGCGGTGCGCGACCTGTTCCCGTCCCGTCTGGTGCGCCAGGCCACCTCGCTGCTCGGCGCGAGCATGGGCGTCATCGCCCTGGCCGGGCCGTTCCTGGCGGGCCGGCTGATCACGGGTCTCTCCTTCCGCCCGGCCCTGTGGTTCATCGCCATCGGCACGGCCGTGGCCTTCGTGATGGTCCTCGCCCTGGTCCCGGAGACGCCGCGGCACGACCTGGAGTCCGGGTTCGACTGGGTCGGGGCCATCGCGCTGAGCGCCGGTCTCGCCGCGCTGGTCTACGCCCTGGGCCAGGGCCAGAGCTGGGGCTGGGGCAGCGGGAAGACCGTCGGCTGGATCGCCGGCGCGGTGGTCCTGCTGGTCGCCTTCGCCTTTGTCGAGCGGTCCGCCGGCCACCCGATCCTCGACCCGCGGCTGATCTCGCGCCGCCCGGTCGCCGTCGCCGTCACCGTCGCCGCGATCGGCCAGGCCGCCGCGCTCATGATGGCCAGCTTCACCGTCCTGCTCGCGGTGTACCCGCACATCCCCGGCGTCTCCGACGGCCTGGGCTGGAGTTCGATGCACAACGCGCAGCTCGGCCTGAGCTGGAACCTGTGCATGATCCTCGCCGGCTACCTCGCCGGACGTCTGCTGCGGCACAGCACGCCGCGGCTGCTGTGGCTGACCGGCCTGGCCCTGGCCACGGCCGGGTTCGGACTCATGGGCGCCTGGCACCACACCGCGCCGCAACTGGTGCTGACGCAGTGCCTCGCGCAGATCGGCATGGGCATCGTCGTGGCGACCGGCCCGGTCCTCATCCTCGGCTCGGTGAGCGTGCGCGAGCAGGGGCAGGCCAGTGGCGCCTTCCAGATGCTGACCTACGTGTTCATGTCGCTGATCAGCGCGGTGGGCTTCGCCATCCTGACGGCCCACAGCAAGGTCGTCCAGGGCACCGCGTTCTACCTGGACGCCGGCTACCGGCTGGTGCTCCTCGGCGGCGCGGCGATCCTGCTGGTCACGTTGCTGGTCTCGCTGCTCGCCCCGAGCCGCACGGCGCAGGAGACGGACGCGGCCGCGGAGCCCGCCTCGGCCGGCCCGGTCGGGGAGGCCGGCGAGGCCCTCGCCTGATCCCGACCGCGGCGACCGGGACACCCCGGTGACCGCCGCGTGCCACCGTCGAACGAGCCCCGCGGCCGGCCCGGTTGCGGGGCTCGGCCGCGCCCCGGTCGATCGCCGTACCAGGTGCCGGGAATCGCCCCCCTCTATGGGCTCATCGGCCGCACCGATGGCACCTCCACCAGTCCGCACCGAAATGCCACGCGGACGGTTCCCATAGCCTCTGACCAGGCCTAGTGTGACCCCACCGCGACCGCCGACACCGATCGCGGATCATTGGGATGGGCGGAGTACATGCGGCTGCAGAACCTGGACCTCAACCTTCTCTTCGCCCTGCAGGCGGTGCTCGACGAGCGTCACGTCACGCGGGCCGGCCAGCGGCTGGGGCTCAGCCAGCCGGCGATGAGCGACGCGCTGCGGCGGCTGCGCCGGCACTTCGACGACGAGCTGATCGTGCGGGAGGGCAACCGCTACGAGCTCACCCCGTTCGGGCTGGTGCTGCGGAGCCGGGTCGCCGACGCCGTCTCGGCCGTCGAGAACGCCTTCGCGGCCCGCTGGACCTCCGAGACTCCCCGCGCCTACACGCTTCTGTCGACGGGCAACGGCGTCCTGAACGTCGTCCGTCCGCTCATGGACGACCTGCGCGAGCAGTCCGTCGATCTCCAGCTCAGGATGGTCGACCTGCCCGGACTCGCGGCCCGGCCGGACTGGCTCGCCGCGGCGGACGGGGTGCTCGCCGCGAAGGAGTTCGGGGACAGCTTTCCGTCCATCGACCTCTACACCGACCAGTGGGTGGTGATCAGCGCGGTCGGGCACGACACGGCCATCACCATGGAGGACCTGGCCACGCGTCCCCTGGCCGTGATGGGCGACTCCCAGGGCGGACACTCACCCGCCCTGAACCGGCTGCACCGGCTCGGGGTCGACCCGCGCATCGAGATCATCGGCGAGGACTTCCTGACTCTTCCCCACCTGGTGACCGACTCCGACCGGATCGCCCTGATGCCCCGGCGCCTGGCGGCCAAGTACGCCTTCCTGGTGGATCTGCACGCCTGCCCGTTCGACGCGCCCGAGCTGGTGGAGACCTTCTGGTGGCACCCCTCCCGCACCGCCGACCCCGGGCACCTGTGGCTGCGCGATCAGATCACCGCCACGGCCCGGCGCCTCGCGCAGGAGCAGTTCGACCTGGAATCACCCAAGGGCCCCGCGGCCTGACCTGAGTCTCTCCTCCCCTACGGCAGGCCCCGCGAATGCCTGCCTCCGACCGTGGCCGGCCTCCCCGCCGGCCACGGATCCGACCTGCCCGAATGCGCCGGCGAAGCCGCCCCTCCCCTGCCCGGTTCGTCCGCGGCGGCGCCAGGAGCATCGGCACCGGCGATGCGCCTATACAAAGCACTGATTTCCCTCCGCGTTCGCCTGCCTGCATAGTCGAAACACGCACGTAACGCGCCTGTCGAACAGCCCCTCTCGCATTTCCGGACCAGCGAGATCCGTTTCCGTGGCCCCGATTCCGCGGAGTCATTTCCGCGGACTTCGATTGCGCGGACTTCGATTCCGCGGACCCGGGGGCGGCCGCCCTTTCGCCACGGAATTCACATGCCCGACGCGAAAGCATTCCGCGGTCCCTGTCGACAGACGAACTCGCTCCACCCGGACCGACCCCACGAACGCGAGGTTCCCACCCATGACCACAGCATCCCAGGACGCGAACACCAGCCCGAGCCACGAGAGTTGGGACCGCACCAAGCCTCGCGAGGCGATCGCCGCGGCGGCGGACGCGCACAGCAACTGGGGCCGCTGGGGCGAGGAGGACGTGCACGGCACGGTCAACTTCATCACCGAGGACAAGCGGCAGCAGGCCGCCGGGCTGATCCGCACCGGCCGCACCTACAGCCTCTCGATCGAGTTCGGCCCGGACGGACCGCAGAACGGCGTCGGCCGCACCAACCCGATCTGGGCGGCGCGCGCACTGCACGTCGAGGACTCCGGCGACGTCCCGTTCCCGCCACACGGCGGCGGTGGCGTCGACGACATCGTCATCATGCCGCTCCAGGCCGCCACCCAGTGGGACAGCCTCGGCCACATCTTCGACCGCGGACGGGCCTGGAACGGCCGCGAGGCCCGCAACGTCGCCAGCTACCAGGGCGACGCCGTGACCGGCATCCACACCATGGCCGAGCCCGTGGTGAGCCGCGGTGTCCTGCTGGACGTGGGCCGGATGTTCGGTACGGACGGCGAACTGCCCGACGGCTTCGCGATCACCTCACACCACCTCCAGGAGACCATCGAGGCCCAGGGTGCGTCGTCCGCCGTGGGACGGGGCGACATCCTGCTGGTACGCACCGGGCGGCTCACCCGCGCCCGCCGCGAGGGCTGGGGAACGTTCGCCGGCGGCGACGCCCCCGGGCTGTCCTTCGAGACCGTCGGCTGGCTGCACGGCAGCGAGATCGCCGCGATCGCCACCGACACGTGGGGCGTCGAGGTGCGGCCCAACGAGTTCGACGTCCCGTCCTTCCAGCCGCTGCACCAGGTGGCCATCCCCCATCTCGGGCTGCTGCTCGGCGAGATCTGGAACCTGGACGACCTGGCCGATGCCTGCGCCGAGGACGGGCGCTACGACTTCTTCCTCGCCGCGCCCCCGATCCCCTTCTACGGAGCGGCCGGAGCCCCGGTCAACCCCGTCGCCGTCCGCTGACCGCCGACCGCCGCAGAACACAGAACCAAGGAGTCATCCACAGTGCCGAACTCATTCGACCACGCCGGTACATGGGCCCTGGCGCAGGTGTCCGCCGAGGGCGGCCCGACCGTGCCCGCCCTGGTCGCGCACGACCGTGCCCTGGACCTGTCGGACCGCCCCGAGCTCGGATCCCCGCGCAGCACCGCCGACATCCTGGCCCGCTGGGACGAACTGGAGCCCGTGCTGGCCGCGTTGGCGGCCGACACCGCCGCCGCCTGGCAGCCGCTGTCCGGCTTCCACGTGCACTCTCCCGTCGAACCCCGGCAGATCTTCCAGTGCGCGGCGAACTACCGCACCCATGTCATCGACCTCGTCGCCGCGCACCACGACGGCTCCGACGGGCGCAGCGTCGAGGAGGTGCGCGCCGAGGCGGCCGCGCACATGGACGAGCGCCTCGCCTTCCCGCCGTTCGTGTTCACCGGCCTGCCCAGCGCGATCTGCGGGCCCTACGACGACGTCGTCCTGCCCGCCGACGGCGAGCAGCCGGACTGGGAGCTGGAACTGGCCGCCGTGATCGGCCGGCCCACGCGGCGGGTGAGCGCCGAGGACGCGCTGGAGTGCGTGGCCGGGTGGGTGATCGTCAACGACCTGACCCTGCGGGAGCGGGTGATACGCCGGGACGCGGGCGCGCTCGGCATGGACTGGCTGGCGAGCAAGAACGCGCCGACGTTCCTGCCCACCGGGCCGCTGCTCGTGCCCCGTTCGGCCGTCCCCGACCCGTCGGACCTGCGGATCACGCTGCGGCTCAACGGCGACGTCATGCAGGACGAGTCGACCAAGGACCTGATCTTCGACACCGCCGCCATCATCGCGCACTGTTCGAAGGTGGCCACCCTGCTCCCCGGCGACCTGGTGCTCACCGGCAGCCCGGCGGGCAACGGCCTCGCGCACGGCAGGCTGCTGCGGGCGGGCGACCGTATGGACTGCTCGATCACCGGTCTGGGCGCACAGTCCAACGTGTGCGTGGAGGAGGCATGCTGACGATCGACGTGCACGCGCACGTCGGTGTGCCGGCGGTGGAGACGCTGATCGCCGACGAGCCGGGCCTGGCCGCCCAGCGCGCCGTCGAGGCGGCCTCCCTCGGGCCGGCCACCCTGGCCTACAACGCCGCCCACATGGGCGAGATCGTCGCACCGCTGATGGACCTGGACGTGCGCCTCGCCGCCATGGACGCCGCCCGCGTCGACGTGCAGGCCGTCAGCCCGATGCCGCTGCCGCACACGTGGGCGCCGCCCGAGCTGGCCGACCGCATCGCGACCGTCGTCAACGGGGCCGTCGCCGCCTTCTGCGCCCGCCGCCCCGAGCGGCTGCTCGGCATCGGCACCGTCTCCCTCCAGCACCCGAAGCAGGCCGTGGCCCAACTGGAGGCGGCCGTACGGGAGTACGGCCTGCGCGGCGTGCAGATCTCCACGTCTGCCGGGCCCGGCCGCGAACTGGACGATCCGGCGCTGGAGGAATTCTGGGCCGCCGCCGAGGAGTTGGGGGCCGCCGTCCTCATCCATCCCTGGGGCTGCACCCTGGGTGAACGCCTGAACTCCTACTACCTGTTCAACAGCGTGGGCAACCCCGTGGAGACCTCGCTGGCCCTGTCCCGGATCGTCTACTCCGGCCTCCTCGAACGTCACCCGGACTTGCGGATCTGGTCCGCGCACGGCGGCGGCTACCTGGCCAGTTACGCCGTACGCGCCGACCACGCCTGGCACGCCCGCGCCGACGCGCGCACCACCACCGAGCCACCCAGCGCCCTGCTGCGGCGCACCTTCGTCGACTCGCTCGTCTACACCCCCGAGCAACTGCGCCACCTCGTCTCCGTCATGGGCGCCGGACAGGTGACCCTCGGCAGCGACTACCCGTTCGACATGGGCGTCGAGGACCCCGTCGACCGGCTGGAGGCCGCCGGGTTCGACGCCGCGACCGTCGCGGCCGTCCGCGGCGGCAACGCCGCCCGCCTGCTCGGCCTGCCCGAGGCCGACCGTCCGTTGGGAGAACCCCGATGACCGCCGTACGCAAGGTCCTCGTCATCGGCGGCGGTGCCGCCGGGGCGGCGGCCGCCATCCTGCTCGCCGAATCCGGCGTCTCCGTCGACCTCGTCGAGGTCAAGGAGTCGCCCACCGCGCTCGGTTCCGGCATCACCCTCCAGGGCAACGCCCTGCGCGTGTTCCGGCAGCTCGGCGTGTGGGAGGCGGTTCGCGACGCCGGTTACCCGACCGACCTGTTCGGCATCCGGGCGCCCGATCCGGCCGGGACGTTGCTCATGGAGGCGGAGACCGAGCGCACCGGCGGACCGGACCTGCCCTCCGGCATGGGCATGTCCCGCCCGGTACTCGCCCGCATCCTGCTCGACCGTGCCCGGGACGCCGGGGCGAAACTCCACTTCGGCACCACGCCCACCGCGTTCGACCAGGACGAGGACGGCGTCGACGTGACCCTGTCCGACGGGACGACCGGCCGCTACGACCTGGTCGTGGGCGCCGACGGCATCCGTTCCTGGACCCGCCGCGCCCTCGGCATCGAGCTGGAGACCCGGTCGGTGGGCATGGGCATCTGGCGCGCCTTCATCCAGCGCCCGGCCTCGATCACCCACACGGAGATGATCTACGGTGGTCCGTGCTACATCGCCGGGTTCTGCCCCACGGGCGAGGACTCGATGTACGCCTACCTGGTCGAGGACGCCCAGGACCGCTGGACGCTCGCCCCGGAGGAGCAACTGGCGACCGTCCGGGCCCTCGCGGAGCACTACCACGGCCCGTGGGACGAGATCCGCCCGCTGATCACCGACGCCGCGCAGCTCAACTACACCTGGTTCGAGACCCATGTGCTCCCCGCGCCGTGGAACCGCGGCCGGATCGTGCTGATCGGCGACGCGGCCCACACCTGCCCGCCGACCCTCGCGCAGGGCGCGGCCCAGGCGCTGGAGGACGCCGCCGTGCTGGCCGAACTGCTGCTCGCCGCGGACCGGCTCGACGACACGCTCTGGGACGCCTTCCACGAGCGCAGGATCGCCCGCGCCACGACGGTGGTGGACGCCTCCAACCAGATCGCCGCGTGGCATCTCGCCCATGAGCAGGGGGACATGGCGGCCCTGTCCGCGCGGATCTCCGAGCTGATCAGCCGGCCCGCCTGAACCGCCCACAGGAATCGCCGTGCGGGCCCCGCCGGGCCCGCGCGGCGTCCTGCCCACCCCCGTCAGCACAGGAGCTGTCATGCGTTTCGCCACCTACGAACACGACGGAATCCGCCGGTGCGGCGCGGTCTCCACGGACGCCTCCGGCGCCGACCGGCTGCACCCTCTGCCCGCCCACGTCTCGCTCCTGGACCTGGTCCGCGCCGGGCGCACCGCCCTGCTCGACGCCGGACAGGCCGCCCTCGCCGAGCCCGCCGGGCCCGCGGCCGCGGACGTGCACCTGCTCCCGCCGGTCCAGCCCGGCGCGATGCGCGACTTCGTGACCTTCGAGGAGCACGGCGAGGGGATGCTGCGCCGGGCCGGTCTGCCCCTGGACGTCCCGGAGGCCTGGCGCGCGGCCCCGACGTTCTACTTCACCAACCCGTACTCGGCGGTCGGCGCCCACGACGACATCCCCGTCCCGCCCGGCAGCAGCCTGCTCGACTTCGAGCTCGAGGTCGCCGCCGTCATCGGCGCGGAGGGCAGGGACCTCACCCCCGAGCAGGCCCGCGACCACATCATCGGCTACACCGTCTTCAACGACTGGTCCGCCCGTGACCTCCAGACCCGCGAGATGCAGGCCGGCCTCGGGCCCGCGAAGGGCAAGGACACCGCCACCACCCTCGGCCCCTACCTCGTCACCGCCGACGAACTCGAGCCCTACCGCGACGAGGAAGGCTTCCTGGCCCTCGCGCTGACCGCCGAAGTCAACGGCCAGGTCGTCGGCAAGGACATGCTGTCCAACATGTCCTGGACCTTCGAGGAGATGGCCGCCTACGCCTCCCGCGGCACCGTCGTCCGCCCCGGAGACGTACTCGGCTCCGGGACCTGCGGCAACGGCGGCTGCCTCGCCGAACTGTGGGGCATCAACGGCTCCCAGACGCCGCCCCCGCTCCAGCCGGGCGACGTGGTCACCCTCACCGTCCAGGGCATCGGACAGGTCTCCAACCGCGTGGTGCGGGGCAAGGACCCGCACCCCCTGCCGACCGCCCGCAAGCGCCCCCGGAACCGTCCGTGACACCGGCAGCATCCGGCGCGACCCCCTCACCACCTTGCAAGGAGCAGCCGTGGCCGTGAAGGCCGGACGTACGCACTACACCGTCACCTACTCCGTGCTGGTGGTCGCGGTCGGCGCCTACGCGCTGCTCCAGTCGATGGTCGCGCCGGTGCTGCCGACGATCCAGGCGCACCTGCACAGTTCGGAGTCGGCGACCGCCTGGCTGATGACCAGCTATCTGCTCGCGGCGTCCGTCGCCACGCCGATCCTCGGCCGCGTCGGCGACGTGGTGGGCAAGGAGAGGATGCTCGTCGTCACCCTCCTCGGTCTGGCCACCGGCTCACTGCTCGCGGGGCTGTCGCACAGCATCGGCATGATGATCGTCGCGAGGGTCGTCCAGGGCACCGGCGGTGCCGTGCTCCCGCTGTCGTTCGGCATCGTCCGCGACGAGTTCCCCTCCGCGAAGGTGAGCGGTGCCGTCGGCGTGATCGCGTCGCTCACCGCGGCGGGCGGCGGCCTCGGGCTGGTACTGGCGGGGCCGATCGTGAGTCACCTCGACTACCACTGGCTGTTCTGGTTCCCGATGATCGCCACGGCCGCCGCGGCCGCCGCCACCCTGGTGTTCGTACCCGCGTCGCCGGTACGCGGCGCCGGCGGCGTGAGCCGTCCGGGTGGGCTGCTGCTGGCGGCCTGGCTGGTCACGCTGCTGCTGGCGGTGAGCGAAGGCCAGTCCTGGGGTTGGGACTCGGCCGGTGTCCTCGGCCTGCTCGCCGCCACGGTCGTCCTGGTCCCGCTGTGGATCCTCACCGAGCTGCGCGCGGCCCACCCGCTGATCGACATGCGGATGATGCGCGCCCCCGCGGTGTGGACCGTCAACCTGTCCGCCCTGCTGTTCGGCGTGGTCATGTACACCTGCACGACCTTCATGCCGCAACTGCTGCAGACCCGCCGTTCCGTGGCCGGGTACGGCTTCAGCGCGGACGTCACCGCCTCCGGCCTGTACATGCTGCCGCTGTCCGCCGCGGCCTTCGCCGGCAATGTGCTGGCCGGCCGGATCGGCGGACGACTGGGCTACCGGGGCCTGCTGGTCGCGGGCAGCCTGCTGAGCGTCCCCCCGTTCGTGCTGCTCGCCGTCGCGCACACCGAGAGCTGGCAGGTCTGCACCGCGGTGACCGTGGCGGGGACGGGCCTCGGCCTGGCCTTCTCGGCCATGGCCGGGCTCGTCATCGAGGCCGTGCCCGCGGGCCAGACCGGTGTCGCCTCCGGCATGAACGCCAACATCCGCACCATCGGCGGCGCGATCGGCAGCGGGATCGGTGCGAGCCTGCTCGCCGCCACCGTCACGACGGCCCACCCGTTGCCCGCCGACACCGGTTACACCCGTCTGTTCTGGTTCCTGGCGGGGGCCGCGGCCCTGGCCACCCTCGCGGCGACACTCGTCCCCCGCAGCAGGCGCGCCCCCGCACCCGGTGCCGCCGTACCGGATCCGGTCGGCGCCCTGCCGGACCGCGGGAGCGGCCACGCCGACAACTCCGGGACCGCGCCTCGGGCCGCCGACCTCTGAGCGGTGACCGCCGCAGGCCGGCGCGCGGATCTCTGCTACGGCGCCACCGGCCGCAGCAGTTTCAGCAGGACGTCGTCGACGACGAACACGACGTAGTCCTTGTCGACGGGCTGTTTGAGCAGCGCCTGGTGCATCAGCATCGGCATCGCGACCTCGTCCACCAGCAGGGTGTCGGCGCCCTCGGCGATCTCGCCCCGGGCGATCGCACGCTCCAGCAGGTGCCGTCCGACGGCGAGGCCGGGTCCCCGCAGCTGCGCGCCCACGACGCGCATGAGTTCCTCGTCGCGCCGCGCCGCGGCCACCACGGCGATCACCAGGTCCGCGTCCCGGTTCAGTTCACCGGCCACGGTGTCCAGCAGGGCGAGGAGGTCGCCGCGGAGGGTGCCGGTGTCCTCGGGCGCTTCGAACTGCCGGGCGTTGCGGCGTACGGCGTCGACCACCAGCTCGGCCTTGGACGTCCAGCGCCGGTAGATCGTCGACTTGGACGCGGCGGCCTCGGCGGCGATCTCGTCGATGGAGACCTCGTCGTACCCCTTGCGCGCCACCAGTTCGAGAGCCACAGCACGGATCTCCGCCGACCGGGGGTCGTCGTCCGCCGGGCGCCAGGGGCGAGTGGTCCGGCCGGGCCGTGCTGGTTTCGCCATGTCGGCGGTGCCTCCTTCTGCCTCGTGGGTCCCTTGGATGGTACGCGGCGCCGCGGCGGCGTCCGCCGAGGAACTCGGGCGGACGCCGACCGTCGGCGGCCGGGGTGGGTCCGGTGCGCGCTCAGCCTTCGGCGGCCGGCTCGCCGTACGTCCGGTAGGGCTTCGGCGGTGCGGGAACGAGACGCGGCTCGCGGTCCGGCGCCCAGGTCGTCGAGGAGGCGAACTCCTCGTCCGGGGCTCCCCAGCCCTTGGGGGTGGGCGGTTCGGCGGGCTGCCCGTCGAAGATGGTCTTGCCCTGTTCGGTGCAGAAGATCTGGTGCACGTTGAGGTGCCAGAACTTCCAGCCCTTCTCGGTCTTGACGAAGTCGATCTCGTAGCGGCAGTTGTACCAGAACTCGATCTTCGGACTGCCGTCCACCCAGAAGAAGTTGTGCACCTCGTGGCCGGGCGACCACCAGGTGCCCTTCGCCGTCATGCCGTCGCCGGCGACCTCGATGATCGGCGTGGTCAGGTGGTGCTCGACGAGTTCGCCGCTGCGGTCCCGCGCCGTGAGCTCCTTCTCGAACATGACGCCGAAGCAGCGCCGGGCCGCGTCGGGGCCTTCCCAGCGGCCGAAGGGCATGTTGCACACGAGGTCGTCGCGTTCGGCGAACAGGTCCACGATGTCCGCGTTCTGATACGCCGAGTGCAGGTACTGATAGGTGCTCATCACGTTCTGACAGGCCTGTACCGCCTCCATGCGGTCCATGCGCAGAGCCAGCTCTTCCATGGTGGTCATGTCCTCGTGTTTCCTTTCGTCAGGTGGTGGCGCTCGGACAAGTGGTGGTGTTCAGAAGAGGGTCGCGTTGTGGTCGCCGATGCCGCGGCCGAGCAGGACCCCGCCGTTGACGGCCGCCTGGTACTTCCAGTCGAGCATTCCGTGGTTCCGCATCACCTGGGTGTCGCGGCAGATGCGGTCCAGGGCGTTGCCCGTGCGGTGGATGCCGGCGCCCGAGGCGCGGATCAGCAGGTCGACGGCCTCGAAGGCGGTCACACCCGCGTATGTCACGGCCAGGTTGAGCTCGGCCCGCTTCTCGAGGGTCGCCTCCCCCGGGCTCGCGGGATCGTAGATCTCGACGATGCGGTCGAGGGCGTCGTCGAGGACGAGTCCCGCGGTCCGTACGAGCTGCGCCGCCTCCCCGTACACCTGCCGGACGGTCGCCTCGTCCGCGAGGAGTCCCCCGGTCTGCGGGCGGACGCGGTTGCCGATGTTCTCCCGGAAGAGTTCGAGCGCGGCGTCGGCGGTGCCGACCGCGACGATCGGGTGGATCATCGGCAGGACCCGGTGCATCGGGTAGCGCAGCAGCGGATAGTCGTTCAGCCGCCCGCCGGGGCAGTCCGCCCCGCTGGCCTCGTCGAGGCCGAGCGCCCGGTGGTGGGGGACGAAGAGCCTGATGGCCTCGACGTCGTTGCTGCCCGTGCCCTTCATCCCGGGCACGTCCCAGGTCTTGTGGATCTTGACCTCGTGGACCGGCACCGCGCAGGAGAGCGGGCCCTCGTCGCCCACCGCCATGAGGACGACCCACTCGGAGTGCATGATGCCGGAGGCGAACCGCCAGCGGCCGGTGATCTCGTATCCGCCGGCCACCCGCTCGGCCCGTCCGGGCGGCGCCGCCGCTGCCGCCGCCGGCACCCAGGTGCGGCCGGCGAAGATCTCGTCGCGGGCCTCGGCGCCGAACTTGGCGATCAGCCAGGAGTGGCTGATGAGGAAGCCGCCGATCCAGCCCGCGGAGGCGTCCCCGCGGGCGAAGCTGCGCACGATCGAGGCGAACGTCCGCAGATCGATCTCGCCGCCGCCCACCTCCTTGGGCATCATCGCGCCGAGGAAGCCGCCTTCCTCGAAGTCGGCGATGGTCGCCTCGGGCAGTTGCCCGAGGCGGTCGGACTCGGCTCCTCGCTCCCGCAGGCGGGGCACGAGCTGCTCGGCCCGCGCCGTCAGGTCCTGCTGGGTGACGGCGGCTGACTGTTTCATCTGACGTGCCCCTCTCAGAACGTCCTCGCGCGCCGGGCATCGCGGCGTGCGCTCCCGGCCCCGACCGACGCGGTACGGTACCGTACCGTCTCATTGGATAGAGGGTCCCCCGCGCCTGTCAAGACGTCGCCCCGAACCGGACCCGTAAACCGGCGGGGATTTGACGCGCACCACCTCATCTGCGGAAACCCGGCCGCGGACGCGTGATCTCCCGGCGTTTCCACATAGGGGAAAGAGTCCGGCGCTTCATTGCCTCCGCCCGGCCCGTGCTGTTGCGTGCTCCTGCAACAGGCCCCAAAGAAGGGAACCGCCTTGACTGTCACGACCGACATCGGCTTCGTCGCGCCCGAGCCCGGCCTCACCCGCGAGGAGCTGGTCCGCCGGGCCCGCGCACTGCGCCCGCGTCTCCTCGCCGACCAGGACACCGTCGAGACGGACGGGCGCCACTCGCCCGAGATGCACCAGGCCTTCGCCGAGTCGGGGTTCTACCGGATGCTCCGCCCGCGGCGGTTCGGCGGCTACGAGGTCGACATCAAGACCTACGTCCAGGTGGTCATGGAGATCGCCCGCGGCTGCCCGGGCACCGCGTGGTGCCTGGCCCTGGCGTCGGCCCACTCCGTCCCGCTCGCCGCCTGGTTCTCCGAGACCGCCCAGGCCGAGGCCTTCGCACCCGACGTCGAGTTCGCCGCGCCCACCCGGGCGGTCCCGCGCGGCACGGTCCGGCCGGTCGACGGCGGCTGGCGCGTCGACGGCACGTGGGACTACTGCTCCGGCTCGCCGTACTCCACGCACGCCCTCGTCTGGGCACGCGTGGCGGGCGACGGACCGCAGGCCGGCCGCACCAAGCTGGCCCTGGTCCCCCGGTCCGGATGGACCCTGCTCGACGACTGGCGCGACAGGGCCTTCGGCATGCGCGGCTCGGGCTCCAACAGCATCGAGATCGACGGCGCGGTCGTCCCCGCCCACTTCGTGATCGACGACCCGTACCCCTACGGCGAGAACGCGCAGACGCCGGGTTTCCTGCTGCACGACAACCCGATGTACGCGGTCGAGCCCGGCATGCTCGGACCGCTGGAGATCAATGCCGTCCTGGTGGGGACCGCCCGCGCCGCGCTCGACGAGTACGAGCGGATCCTGCGCACGAAGAAGGCCCCCGGCGGCATCTCCGGCCCCTCGGGCAACGTCATCGACGCGACCCTGTCCGAGACGCACGACTTCCAGCGGTGGTTCGGCCTCGCGACGGCACGCGTCGAAGCGGCGGAGAGGTTGCTGCTCGGCGTGTCCGAGGACCTCACCCGGGCCTGCGTCGAGGCGACCACCGACGGCCGAGGCTGGAAGTGGGAGGACGTCGGCCGGTTCAACCTGGTGCGCCACCAGAGCATCGAACTGGGCTGGCAGGCGGTCGACCTGATGTACCGCACCTCCGGCACCTCCGAGGGCGGACGCGCGGGCTCGCGGCTCAACCGCTACTACCGCGACTACTCGATGGGCCGGACCAACATCTTCGCCGACGAGGAGAAGTTCGGCGAGGACTACGGCCGGGCCCACTTCGCGGCGCCGCCGGCCCGATGACGACCCGCGACACGGTCTCGGCCGACCGTCCGAGCCACCACAAGGCACTGGTCCGCGCGTACGTCGCCCAGCGGCTGGTCCCGCCCGGCTGCGCCGCCGCACCGGAGTTCGTCGTCGCGGAGGGAGATCTGGTGACCGTGTGCCACCACCTCCCGCAGCCGAGGCCGGGCCGCCCGGAAGAGCTCTTCGACTACTACCAGTTCGACGCCTTCCGCATCTCCGGTGACGCCGTGGTCCAGCACTGGACGGGCGCCAGCAGGGCCGCTCCCACGGTGTGGGCCCACGCGACGGGCCGGCCCCGGGAGGACGTGGAGGTCGCCGCCGGGGTCGGCGGCACCGAGCTCGCGAGGAACAAGCGGCTCGTCGTCGACTCGTTCCGGTACGTCTTCGACGCCGAGGACGCCGACGCGGTCCCGCGCTTCTTCGCCGCCGACTACCGGCAGCACATGCCCGGCGTGCCCTCGGGTCGTGCGGCGCTGGAGCACTTCGTCAGGACCGGGTTCCCGGACGGGCCCAAGCCGGTGCCCGACACGCCCCTCACCCCGCCGGCCGTCGTCATGGCCGAGGGCCGGCTGGTGATCTACGCCGTCCCCAGACCTCAGCCCGACCCCGAACGCCCGGGACAGGAGTACCCCTACCTGGTGTTCAACTGCTTCCGGGTCGAGAACGGGCTGCTCGCCGAGCACTGGAGCGGCCTCAACGAGGCGGCGCCCCTGCGGATGCCCGGCCGCGACGGGCCCTGACGGACGGCGAGTACAGAGCCGACAGCACCAACACGCACGATCACATGCCCGTACGGCACTGTTCCGTGCCCCGATCGAGGAGTCCTCCTTGGGATTCACCGCCTCACGCGCAGCCTTGGCGCCGGACCTCGCCGACGCCTCCCCCGGCACGGCCCTGCCGCTCGACGGTGGCCTGTCCGCGGACGAGTTCAAGCGCGCGTTCCGCAATCACCCCGCGGGCGTCGCCGTCATCACCGCCGATACGGAGCAGGGGCCGGTGGGCCTCACGGCGACCTCGGTGATCTCCGTCAGCGCCGAGCCCCCCATGCTCGTGTTCTCGCTGTCCTCGGCCTCGTCGAGCGCGCCCGGGATCGCCACGGCCCGCACGGTGGTCGTCCACCTGCTCTCGGCGGCGCAGCTGCCTTCCGCACGGCTCTTCGCGACCAGCGGGGTCGACCGCTTCGCGGACCGGGAGAGCTGGGGCCGGCTCGCCACCGGTGAGCCCTTCCTCCACCGCGCGCCGGTGTGGATCCGGGGCCGCATCGTGGACCGGATGCGCGCCGGCCAGTCGACGATGGTGGCGGTCCACGCGCTCCAGGCCCACATCGCGCCGGCAGCCGAGGACGCCCCGCTCGTCCACCACAACCGCGGCTGGCACCGGCTGGGCAGCCATTCGCTGCTGGCCGGCTGACAGGCCCCCGGTCCCGGCCCGCGTGTCATGCCGAGCGGAGGAACGTCAACCGCCGTACGCCGCTTGGTCGGGCCGATCGGGGTGGTCCGGCCGGTCGGGCTCGTCGAGTCGGTCGGGCTCGTCGAGTCGGTCAGGCTGGGCGAGTCGGTCAGGCTGGACGGGCTGACCGACCGTGCCGTTGCGCAGCGTCCACTGAATCGTGGATGCCGCGTCGAGCAGCACGCCGGCGACCTCGAGGATCTCCGCCTTCGCGGTGAGCCGAGGCGTGAACGCGGCCACGCTGATCGCGCCCATCGGATCGCCGCCCAGCGTCAGCACGGGAGCGCTCACCTCGCTGACCCCGGCGACACCCTCTCCGACGGAGGCCGCCCACCCCCGCGCCCGGACCAGGTCGAGCTGACGGACCAGCTCGTCCCAGTCCACGACGGTCCGCTCCGTCGCCCGGGAGAGATGCCGTCCCGAGATGCGCGACGCCAGTTCGCCCGGCGAGCAGAACGCCAGCATCGCCTTTCCCGCCGCGAACCAGTGAGCGGGGTGCACCTGACCCATCTGGGACCCGAGAGGGTGAGCTCCACGACCGACGAGAGAAAGGAGAAAGCGAATTCTGCGCCCCTCGAGGGCCGCGTAACTGGTGGTGAACCCGAGTTTTTCGTGAACCTCGTCGAGAACCGGCGCGATCACCCGGTTCATGTCCACACCGGACGCCATCCGCAGGGCGATCTCATAAAGGTGGGGCCCCGCCAGATACGGACCGCCGGCCTCGTCCTGCCGCACATAGCCGGCGGAAACGCAGTTGGCGAGGATTCGGTGTGCCGTCGAGGGCGCCACGGGAAGTTCCTTCGCCACTTCCGTCAGCCGGACGCTGCCTCGCTGCGCGACGAGAAGCACGACCCGAAGGGCCATCTGCGTTGAGTTCACAGGCAACCTCCAGGTTCGTCGTTCGCGTGGCGCGCGCTCGATTCGATCACGTGATCCCGGAGAGCACCAGGGGCGCGGCCATCCGCACCGAGCATGGCCCTCACCTGTACGGTCGGGCAAGGCTCTTCCCACTCATAGCACGGTACGGTACCGTACCGTGCACTGAAGAATCACTCTGCGCCACCTCGCGGGCCCGCCCGTCCCGGGCCGGCCCGCCGCCGCCGTCAGGCCCTCATTCCTTTCACCGCAGTTTCCCGGCCTCCGATTCCGGATTCCGATGCTCGTGCACCCCGATCAAAGACGATCGATTTGGAGATCTGCATGTCTGTTCCACGACAGGTGAATCACCACTGGAGGGTCGCCCTTCTGTGCGGGATGGCTTCCTATCTCGATTCCGGACTTCTGGTGACCACCGGTGTGGCGGTGGGCGCCCTGTACGCGAAGGACCTTCATCTCGGCGCCGGTGACGTGGGCCTGATATTGGGGCTCCAGACGCTGATGTTCGGCGTCGGGACCGTACTGGGCGGGTTGTTCGGGGACCGGTGGGGCCGCCGCCGCATCTTCCTGACGTCGCTCATCGGCTACACGGTGAGCGCACTGGTCCTGGCCTTCGCGCACGGCGCCGGCAGCCTGTACCTGGGTGTCGTCATCGGCGGGCTGGCGATCGGCGCCGACCTCCCGGTCTCGATCTCGATGATCAGGGAGGAGGCGCCCGAGGGCCAGAAGGGACGCATGGTCGTCTTCTCCGAACTGCTCTGGCTGGCGGGCGTCATCGTCGTGCTGGGCTCGATGGCCTTCATCGCGCCGCTCGGCGCCCTCGCGGCCCGGATCCTCTACGCCCATCTCGCGGTCGTCGCGCTCGTCATCCTGATCGCACGCACCACGCTCGGCGAGTCCTCCGAGTGGCTCGCGGCGCGCCAGGCGTCCCTCGCCGCCCCGCGCTCCGCGGCGACGGGGTTCGCCCAGCACAGGGATCTGCTGCGCCGGCCCGTCGGCCTCGTGGTCCTGGCGACCGGTGCGTACTTCACGGCATGGAGCATCGGATCCAACACCTGGGGCCAGTTCGGCAGTTACATGTGGACGAACCTCACCCGCTCCGATCTCGGCACGTACTCGATCGTGAGCCTCGCCGTGCTGCCGATCGGCCTCGTTCCGGGCATCGCGCTCATGCGGGTCATCGACTCGCCCAAGCGGTCGCGGTGGATCACGGCCGGGGCCCTGCTCCTCCCCTGCCAGTGGGTGGTGCTTCTGGTCCTGGGGTCCACCACCACGGGCTTCGTGATCGGGATGATCCTCAACTCCGCGACGGCCGGCATCGCCGGCGAGATCCTGTACAAGGTGTGGACCCAGGAGCTCATCCCCACGCTGAACCGCGCCACCGCACAGGGCGTGACCTTGGCGATGAGCAAGGGCGGAGTGTCCCTGTTCGCCTTCCTGACACCGTCCTTGATGGCGGTCTCGCGGACCGCGTTCTTCGCCGTCTGCCTGTCCTTCTCCCTCGTCACCTCGGTGATCGCCCTGGTCTGGATGCCGAGACTGCGCAAGTCCCCCGCGTCCGGCGCGATTTCGGTCGCGAGTGTCGGAGCGGGCATGAGGTCCGGTCCCGAGGCGACCGGATCCTGAGGCTCAATCCGCCGGTGTACGGCGGGCGATGACCGGGCGGTGGAAGTTCGCGTCTCCGTGGGCGTCCAGGACCATCGCTCCCACGGCCCAGATCTCCCGCGTGCCGGGGATCTGGGCCTGGTCCTCGACGCGGAACTTCTGTTTCCTGTCCACGGCGGTGACCTTGCCCGACCGGCCGGCGGCATAGGGCGGCCGGCCGATGTGCACCGCCCGGCCGGACGCGTCGAGGTAGTACGTGGAGCCGAGGAGTACGGTGCCGCCCGCCTGCCCCGTGACGCAGCAACGGACCGTGCCGGAAGGGGTCTTCGTCCACCGTGAGCCGTCCCAGTGCAGCGTCAGCTGCTCCTGGTAGACGTCTTGGCCGCCTTCACCGCTCACGCTGCCGAAGGCCTGCACGTCGTCGGCCGACCGGATCGCCAGCCTCGTCAGGCCGGCCTCGTAGGACAGGCTGCTCTCGCCCTGCAGATCGCTGGGTTCCGGCGTCGACTCCCCCGGCATCACGGCCGGTACGGCGGTCTTGCGCCAGGTCCGTCCGTCCCAGTGCAGGGCGACCGGGCCGCCGTTGTCCAACGCCCCTTCGGTGGACGGGCCGATACCCACCGCCCAGACGTCTCCCGGCGAGGCGCCCGCGATGTCCCACACCCGGGAAGCGAGCCGAACGGGCCGCCAGCTCGCGCCGTTCCACCGCCATGCCGTGTCGGTTCCGTCGACCACCCACGCGTCGTCCGGGGCGAAGACCGCCGCGCCCGTCACGTCCCGCGGGAACTGCGCCGGAACGCCGGCCTGTTGCCAGCGCGTGCCGTCCCACCGTGCCACGAGGACCTCGCCGCCGGTGCCCACGGCACCGCCGAACAGCCACACGTCACCGCCGGACACCGGGGCGTCCAGGCGGACGCTGCCGAGGTCGGTCATCGGGGCCAGTACGGGCGGGAGCGGGTAGGGCCGCCATCGGTGGCCGTCGTAGTGCAGGAGGGACGCCCGCTGACCGTCGATGTTTCCGGTCACCGGGGTGCGGGCGACGGCCCAGGCGTCGTCGGCGCTCGCGGCGGCGATGTCGGACACGGCGCCGTTGCGGTCCGCGCCCAGGTAGTCGTAGCGCCAGGCGGTCGAAGACGCGGCAGCGGTGCCCCGCGCGCCTGCCGAGGACCTCGGACTGCCGGGTGCGCAGGCCGCGCAGAGCAGGACCAGGGCTGCGGCGAGTGCCGCCGCGAGTACGGCGGCTCGGTCACGGATCACAGTCTCCCCCCAAGGCTGTCCCGGCAGGCCGGCGGCCGGTGCCGTGCAGTGTACGGCGCGAAAGGCGCTGGCAGAGGCTCGCGCGGCACAGGCACGGGGCCGCCTGCGGGCAGGCGACCCCGTGCCGTCCGGTACCGCTCCCGGGTCACTCGATGTTGATCTTGAAGGTGGTGGTCGTGTTGCGGATGTCCTGGGCGTTGCCGCTCATCTTCAGGTTGCGGAAGGTGGCTTCGCCGACCGCCGGTCCCTGGCCGGGTTCGGGGAGTTCGTTGGCCCAGATGCCGAATCCGGACTTGGCGTCGAACGCGTCTCCGCTCTTCTTGGAGTCGGTGATGGAGATGTCGGTGAAGACGGTGTCCTTCACCGGGTTCTGCGCCACGCCGCCGACGTAGTTGGTCTGGAACATGACGCCCCCGTAGGTGGAGTCGTCGATGTCGACGTCGTTGACGCGGATGCCCTGGAAGACCTTGGAGGCGGAGAAGGCCCAGATGGCGGGGAAGACCTGGGAGCCCCAGAAGTGGCCGCCCGTCCGGTCCAGGGAGACGTTCTCGATCGTCGTCGGATCGGTGCCGAAGCCGTTCATCGGGTAGCCGAAGTCCAGCGAGGAGATCGTGATGCCGGAGTAGACGAGGGTGTCGGCGACGCGGATGTTGCGGAAGGTGTTGTCGTAGCCGCCGTAGACGGCGATGCCGGCCGCGCGCCAGGTCAGGGTCGACGTGAGGTTCTCGTAGAGGTTGTTCTTCTCGTCGGCGCCTCCGGCGTCGATCGCGGAGAACAGGGCGAAGCTGTCGTCGCCCGTGGCGCGGGCGTCGTTGTTGGTGACGTGGTTGTCGGTGGAGCCGTTCGTCATGTTGACGCCGTCGGCGAAGGTGTCACGGATGCGGGAGTTCTCGATGGTCATGCTGTCGGTGTTGGCGCCCCAGTACAGGCACACCATGTGCTCGGCCCAGATGTCGTCGATGGTGATGTGGGCGACACCCGCGAAGTCGAAGACCTTGCCCGGGCCGTCGATACGGGAGGTGTAGTTGCCGAAGTAGGCGAAGCCGGCGAACGTCGAGCCGTTCGCGGTGGAGTCGGCGCGGAAACCGATGTCGGTGTTCTCCTGTGAGGAGGGCGCGTGGAAGCGGGTGAACCACGGTCCCGCTCCGACGACCTTGACCGCCTTGCCGTAGACCTGGAACTTGCTGGAGGTCTCGTAGTCACCGGCGGGCAGGTAGACGCCGACGAGCTTGCCGGTGGTGTCCATGCGGACCTTGTCGAGGGCGTTCTGCACGTCCTGCTGCCCGAAGCCGGCCGGGACCACGTACGCGGCCGGGTCCGGGTTCGGATCCGCCGTCGCCTGCTCGGTGTTGACGAAGTCGATGGCGTAGGTGGAGGTGTTGGCGGCGTCCTTCTGGAGCCGGATCTTGGAACCGGCCTGGACGGTCTTGCCGAGGAGCAGGTTCGCCTCGTCGTAGATGTGGCGCGGGGCGCCGGAGCCGGACGAGTTGCCGGGTGCGGTCTCGTCGCCGTACAGCCAGGCGTACTTCGAGGTGAGGTCGATGGCCTTGAGGAACTGTCCGTCGACGTAGACGTCCAGCGTCGTGGTGGTGCCGTCGGGGATGGAGAAGCGGGTGACCAGGGTGTTCGTCGCGGCACGGGTGGTCCACTCGACGTACTGACCGGTGGCGTCGAGGGTCACGGCCTTGCGGCCGCTGGCCTCGCCCGCGATGTCGCCGATGGTGCGGTTGGGGCCGACCACCTTGGCGCCGCCGCCGACCGTGCCGTCCTCGGCCTCGTACATGTCGTACGGCATGTCGGCGCCGCGGCCGACGAACAGGGCTTGCGTGGTGGTGTTGTTGTCCCGCTTGACCGGCAGTTCGTTGTCGTCCGCGGCGATGACGGTCTTCACGGTGTACTTGCCGTTGACGGCCGTCCACGAGCCGAGGCTCACGGGTGCGGTGGTCTGGCCGGCGGCGATGGCGCCGCTGTAGGAGCCGGTGAGGGTCTTGACCGTGGCGCCGTTCGCGTCCTGGACGGTCAGGGTCACCCCGTGGGAGCCGGTGGCCGAGTCCACCGTGCCCTGGTTCTTGAGGGCGACGGAGAAGGTGACGTTGTCGCCGCCGGAGGCGCTGGAGGGGGTCCAGGAGACGGGAGCGGCGACGAGGTCGGAGCTGGAGACGGGCTTGACGACCAGGGCGTCGGAGCGGGCGAAGGTGTTGTTCCCCTCGTTCTGCTCGATGACCTTGTTCGACGGGTCCACCTCGGCGCCGACCGGGTAACTGCCCGCGTCCCGGGTGCCGATGCTCGCGGTCACCGTCGCCGACGCACCGGCCGCGAGCGCCGGGACATCGGCCGTGGCCGCCTTCGTGCCGCCGAGCGTGAAGTTCAGGTCGGTGGCCTTGGACGCCTTGGTGCCGCCGTTGGTGACGGTCGCGGACAGGCTGATCGTGTCCGACTCGACCGGCGCGGACGGGGCGTTGGTGATGCCGGTTACCTTCAGGTCCGGGTTGGCGGACGGGGTGCCGATCACCTGGAGCTCGGCCACCTGCGCGCCCGGGGCGCCCGAGTTGGAGGTGAACTTGAGCTGGATGTCGGCGGCCGCGCCGGAGACCGGGATGGTCACCGTGTTGCCGGTGGACGGATTGAACGTGTAGTCCTTCGCCGCCGCGAGACTGGTGAAGTCCGTCGCGTCCTGGTCGCGGCCCAGCACCTGGATGTTCTGGGTGCGCGTGGACCAGGCGGCGTCCGGGTTGAGCTTGACGACGACCTGACCGAGGTCGGCGTTGGCGCCCAGCTTGGTGGTGAGGGTCTCCGGGTACGCCCCGCTGCCGCCCTCCCAATAGGTGCCGACCTGGCCGTCGTTGGCGTTCGTGGCGACATACGTCTGGGTGTACGACGACGCCTCGATCGGCTTGCCCTGCGCGAGGTCGGACCCGGCGCCCGAACCGGCCCGGGTGACGCTGTTGCTCGCCGCCGACACGTTCCCGGCGGCGTCCCTCGCCTTCACGTAGTAGGTGACCGTCGCCGACGCCGACGGGGTGTCGGTGTACGTCGTGACGTCGCCCGCGACGGACTTGAGGAGCTGGCCGCCCGCGTACACGTCGTAGGCGGTGACCTTGACGTTGTCGCTGGAAGCCTGCCAGGTGAGCTTCACGTCGCTGCCGGACTGCGTGTAGGCGAGGCCGCCGGGCGCGGTGGGCGCCTGGGTGTCGCCGCTCGTCCCGGCGCGCGTGACGCTGTTGCTGTTCGCGGAGACGTTGCCCGCGGCGTCCTTGGCCCGCACGAAGTAGGTGATGTCGGTGCCGGCGGGCTGGGTGTCGGTGTAGGTCAGGACGCTGCCCGCGACGCTCGCGCGCAGTTGTCCGTTCGCGTAGACGTCGTAGCCGGTGACGCCCGTGTCGTCGGTGGCCGCGCTCCAGGTCAACTTGATCTGCCCGGAGGCCGGTTCGGTGTAGCTGAGGTTCGACGGCGCGGTGGGCGCCTGCGTGTCGCCCGTCACGGGTCCGTAGACCTCCAGCTCGGACGCCTGCCCGGCGGGCCAGCCGGTGTTGGCGGTGAACAGCACGCGCACGTACCGGGTCGTCACCGTGTCGAGGCTGATGGTCGCCGACTGGTCGTCGGAGCTGTCGAAGGTGTACGCCTTCGAGGCCGTCAGGTCGGTGAAGTTCTGGTTGTCGGTCGAGCCCTGGACCTTGAAGGTCTGGCTGCGGCTCGGCCAGCCGCCGGGCAGCCGCAGGGTCACCTGGTTGATCTTGACGGATGAGCCGAGGTCGACCTGGAGCCACTGGGGGAAGGCGTTGTTGGTGCTCTCCCAGTACGTATTGCGGTTGCCGTCACCGGCGTTGGCGGCGCCGTAGACATCGGCGTGCCCGCTCTCCGTGAACGTCTTGCCCTGGGCGAGGTTGGGGGTGGACGCGGCGCTCGTGAGGACCTGCATCTCGGCGAGCTGGGCGGTGGAGGCGGCCGAATTCTTCGTGAAGTCGGCCCGCACGTACCGGGCGAGGGTCGCCGGGAAGGAGACCTTCACCGTGTTCCCGTCGCCCGGGCTGAACGTGTACCGGGCGGACGACTTGAGCGTGGCGAAGCTCTTTCCGTCGGCGCTGCCCTGGAGGGAGAGGGTCTGACTGCGGGTCTGCCACTGGGCGGGGAGCCGCAGCACGACCTCGCGGACCCGCTCGGTCCGCCCGAGGTCGGTCTGCACCCACTGGGCCGACTTCCTTCCGGCCTGCCAGTAGGTGTCGGCGTCGCCGTCGGTGATGTTGGCGGCCGCGTGGGCGTGCAACGCGCTGCCGGCCCGGGTGGCGGCGTCCGCGGCGGCGTCGGGGCCGCCGGCCGCGTGCGCGGCGACGGCGGGCAGGCCGAGGACCAGGACGGCGCACGCGAGCGCGGCTGTCGCCGCGCGCCGTCTCGGTGTTCTGTGCTGGTGTCGCATCATGCGGAGTCACTCCCTGCGGGGGTGCGCGCGCCGAGGCGCGGCGCGAGGGCGGCTCGTTCATGGACAGAGCGATGGTGCGCCAGTTCTTGCGTGGTTTCATCGCAGAATTGCAGAGCTGTGTGAATACGTCTACAGATCAGGCAGCGCCAATTTCGCGTCGGCGCCCGGCAGTCTGGCCTCAGGACGCACGCGCGAGGGCGCGCGAGGGCGTGTTCGCGGTCGAAGTCGGCCACTTCGCCGACCTGATGACACTTATGGCACGGGCGGCACGCCGCATACGCCTTGCGCCGCGCTGCGCAAGCGGGCGCAAGCAATGCAATTTCTTGCGTACGTCTATGTCATCGGACGGCTCGGGTCTGCGGCTCCGGCGGCAGCCCTACCGCAGCGTGATCTCCTCGCCGACCGACTGTTCGCGCGCGGCCGCGAGGACGAGGGCGGTGGCCGCGGCGTCCTGGACCGCTACGCCGACCGATTTGTAGAGGGTGATCTGATCGGGCGTGGTGCGCCCGGGCCGACTGCCGTCGACGAGCTCGCCGAGCTCGGCGTGAAGGTGGTCGGCGGTGATGAGCCCGTCGCGGAGGGGTGCGAGCAGGTCGTTGCTGCCGCCGAAGAGCGGGGAGAGCACGGCACGGCGCGACTCGACGCACACGAGGGCTTCGGCGATCGTGGCGTCGTCGATCTCACGGCCGGCCGGGTTGAAGCCGACGGACGTGATGTGGACGCCGGGAGCGAGCCAGGGGCGGCGGATCACGGGTTCGACGGCGTGCGTCGCCGCGGCGGCGATGTCGGCGCCGTCGAGCGCCTCGGCGTAGCCGGCCACGGCCCGGACCTCGACCTCCAGGGCGGCGCCGAGTTCCTCGGCCAGCGCGGCGGCCTTCGCCCGGTCGCGGCCCGCCACGCGGATCTGTTCGAGCGGGCGGACCCTGGAGATCGCGTGGGCATGGGAGCGGGCCTGCACGCCGGTCCCCAGCACGGCCAGCACCGTCGCGTCCTCGCGGGCGAGCAGGCGCGCCGACAGCGCGGAGCAGGCGCCGGTGCGCGCCGCGGTGACGGCCTCGCCGTCCAGCAGGGCCGCGGGCTCGCCGGTGGCCGGGTCGAACGCCACGATCAGCGCCTGATGGGTCGGCAGCCGTACGCCGTCGTTGTGCGGAAACAAGGACAGCAGCTTGGTCATGAGCGCACCGGACGACGGCAGATAGCCGGGCATGGCCGCCACCAGCCCGTCACGCTCGGACACTTCGACGGCGACGCGGTCGGGAACCGAGGCACGGCCCGCGCTGAGGTCCGCCATCGCCGGGGCGAGGGCGTCGATCAGGGCGTCCATGGAGAGCAGCGCCTCGACCTGCGAGCGTCCCAGAACCAGCATGCGCTGCACCCTCCTGCCGCCGACCCGGCGGCGATCGGACCACGGGGCGCCGATCCCCCGGCCGTCGGCCGACGAAACACCGGCCCGACGGCCGCCCGGCCGCACCGCCGCACCGCCGCACCGCCCAAGCCTCGGCGCCACCCCCGCTCCCCACCACAGCGACACGCGGCCCGTCCCCGGCACGTTCATCCGTACGCGCCCGTCGGCACCGGGGGCTGGGAACCAGGAACGGCGAACGACCGCGCGGGCCGAGCGCTCCCGTGGTCAGGGGACGGACGCCATGCGGTCCTCCTGTCCGAGCTGCGGCTCCGCCGGGTCGGCGGCCGACGTGCGTCGCCGTGTGGTCAGCGTCCAGGCCGCCGACGCGAGCGCGGTCACCGCGAGACCGGTCAGCAGCGCGGTCGTATGGGATCCGGCACCGTCCGCGGCGCGGGCGACCGGGTTGGGCCGGCCCAGCCGGTCCACCAGCCAGCCCAGCGCCGCCGTGCCCGTGAGCGCGGCGGCCGTCAGGCGCAGCGTCGGCTGCACGCGCAGGCGGGCCAGGACCAGCAGCGAGGGCAGGGCGAGACCGACCAGCAGCAGCTGGACCAGTTCGATGCCGAGGTTGAAGCCGAGCAGACTGGTCACCAACTGTCCGGTGGACAGGTGCATCTCGACCAGCACGAACGAGAACGCCATGCCGTGGCCCAGCCCGAACACCCCCGCCACGACCGCCTCGCGGCCCGGGAACAGGGGCCGGATCGCGTGGACGGCGCCGACGAGGATGCTCGCGGCGATGAACGCCTCGACCGGCCAGGCGGGGATGGCCGGCCGGCCGAGCGCGGTGGCGGCCAGCGCGACGGAGTGCCCGGCGGTGAAGGCCAGCGTGATGCGGCCGATGCGCCCGAGCGCGGCGCGCGGGCCGACGAGACCCTCCCAGCGGCGCCCGCGGACCGCCAGCGGCGCGGGCAGCAACAGGATCAGCAGGAAGAGCAGGTGGTCGGTCCCGGTGAGGATGTGGTCGCCGCCCAGGTCGAGCATGGCGAGGAAGCCGCGCCAGGCGCTGCCGGCACCGAGATCGACCTTCAGGGCGGGAACCTTCATGGTCCGGGTGTCGATGCGGATGGTGCCGACCTGGGTCGTGCCCCGGCCGTCGACCTGCCCGGCCGCCCAGTCCTGACGTACCGTCACCAGAACCACGTGCGTGACGACTTGGTGGACGATGACGTCGTAGCCGAAGGAGAAGTGCCGTACGTCCGCGTCGGCCGGCGGGGTCAGCACGGCCTCGGCGACCAGTTCGCGGTAGGGGCCGGTCGAGGTCTGCTCGGTGCGGCCGAGGCTGAGCGCGCCGATGGTCACCCGCCATGCCGTGCCCGAGGTGGTGGCCGGACGGATGTGGCGGGCGAGATAGGCGCGGACGGAGGGCGCCTTCCCGGCCAGCCCCGCCTTGGTCGAGTCGCTGAGATCGATGCCGCTGGCCACGGCGAACTCGCCCGTCGGCAGTTCGAGCGTCGCGTTCACCGAGGTCTGGTGGACGTCGAGTTGTACGACCGAGTGCGGCATCGGATGCGCGGCGGCCGGCGACGCCCCGAGCAGGAGCGCCGCCGGAACCGCGATCGCGATCCCGGCCACCAGGCGTGTGAGCGCTGCGGTCAGCCAGTTTCGCGGTCCGGTCATGAGAAGGAGAACTCGCTCCCGTAGTCGCGGGTGTGGTCCCGGTACACGGTGTGGTAGTGGATCTGGTCGCGGTAGACGACACCGTTCTGGCAGACGAACTCGATCCAGACGCCTGGGCCGTCGATGCGGACGTAGTCGCCCTGGGTGTCCAGACCGGTGCCGCCGGAGTAGGCGACGTAGGTCTGGGAGAGCTCCTTGGCGTACGTCTTCATCAGCCGGTCCGCCGTGGCGTCGTCCACGTCGGCGACCCACGGGTGGATGGCGGCCAGGACCAGCTTCTGCTGCTTGGGCGACAGCTCGCCGACCTTGACGCCTTCCTTGGTCTCCGGGAACTTGCCGTCCTGGCCGGGGCCGAGCAGCACGTCGCCGAAGGACTCGGACAGCTTGGCCTCGGCCAGTTGGCCGGTGCTGAGGCTGCCGGTCACCTTGAGCAGGCCGTCGCGGAACTTCGCGAGCGGCGCGTAGGTGGTGCCGTCGTCGGCGGTCCAGCTGGTCGGCTCGACGCCGGTGAAGAACGGGCTGGCGCCCGCCACCTTGCCGTCCTTGTAGGTGATGTTGACGGCGAGGTGGTGCCCGCCGAAGTGCAGCTGCCAGGTGCCGTCCGCCGACGGGGTGCCGAGGAAGGCCAGGTAGTAGGAGCCGCTGCCGTACGAGAAGCCGCCGGGGCCGCCGCCGGAGCCGCCCGCGCCGCCGGACGGCGGGGTGCCGGTGGGGAGGTCGGTGGCGCTCGCGGAGGCGGACGGGTCGGCGGAGTCCGAAGCGGTGTCCGAGGCGGAGTCGGCCGGCTCCGCCGAGTCCGAAGCCGAGTCGGAGGCGGAGTCCGAAGCCGACTCCGAGGCCGAGGTGGACGCCGAGTCGGTCGGCTCCGCGGAGGTCCCGGTGGAGTCGGAGCCGGACGCCTCCGCCGCGGCCAGCACGTCGTCGGCCTTGAGGGTCTGCAGGACATGCTCGTAGCCGGTGTCCTTGCCGGACCCCAGGGCCACCTTCAGCACATGCTCCGCGGCGGCCAGTTGATCGTCGGTCAGGGTGCCGAAGCCGATGCCCGGCCGGCAGGAGGAACCGCACGGCAGGTTCGACCACGCGGTCGCGTTCGCCTGCGAGAAGTCCAGGACCGTCGACGTCTGCTGGTCGGAGTCCAGGGTGTTCAGGAACGCGTTGGCGGCGCTGACCACGGCCGCGACACCCTTTGCGTTCTTGTCGACGGGCCGCTTGACGGCCGCCGCCTTCGTCTCACCGACGGTCGAGGCGTTGGCCACGGCCAGGCCACCGCCCGCGAGAAGCACACCGGCGGCCACGCCGGCGATACCGCGCCAGGCCCTGCGGCTGCGCATCCGACTTGTTCTCTCTTTGCTCATGACGCTCCCTCAGGACAGGGGTGGGAGACGGCACCACAGGTGGTCCTGCAGTGCCGTCCCGGGGACTCGCGCGCGATCGACGAGAGAACTATCAGCAATATTGTTGACAACTCAATGCGCGGACCTCCGGCCTGGGACCTATTTGATGAGATTGCTCCGCATATAAAGAAAAAGTACTGGGCTCGTTGACAGGTGGTGCCTATCTCGGCTTCAGGCGCCGGGACGGAGTGGAATCCGGGCCTCGTGGAGGCGAGTTCCGCCAGGGAGGGCCGGGGCGCCGAAGCTAAGGTGAGGGCGCATGAGCATCTGGTTGCCCCTGGACGCCGTGCCGCGCCTCGCCGCCTCGGTGGTCCTCGGAGCCGCGGTCGGCGTCGCCGTCGGACTGGCGACGGACGGGGCGCTGGGCGGGCTGGCCGCGATCGCCACGACGGAACTGTGCTTCGTGCTGGCGGGCTGGGCGGTGCTGTGGCCGATGGACGCCGAGGCGACCCACCACAACGTGCGCCGCGAGGACTTCCGGCCCGTGCTGGACGAACTCGTCGTCGTCGGCGTGGCGTTGTGCGGGTTGCTCGCCATCGTGCTGCTGCTCGTGCGGGGCCGGACCGACAACGAGCACGTCGCGGCCGCGACCGCCGTGTGCGGAGTCTTCACCGCGTGGGCGGCGCTGCACCTGATGTACGCCGCCCGGTACGCCTACCTCTACCACCAGGACGGCGGCGGCATCGACTTCAACTCGCCACGCCCGCCCGCGTACCGGGACTTCTTCTACTTCAGCTACAACCTGGGCATGACCTACCAGGTGTCGGACACCGCCGTGTCGAGCACGACGATCCGCGCGATCGTGCTCCGCCACACCCTGCTGTCCTACGTCTTCGGCACCAGCATCCTGGCCACCGCGATCAACCTGGTCGTGGGGATCGTCAGCAGCTGACGGTCCCCACGACGGCTCACAGGCGCTTGGCGCTGCGCAGCAGGCCCGCGTAGAAGCCGTTGCCGTCGATGCGGGAGGCGCCGCCCTTGTCGCCCATGGTCGGGCCGTTGACCTCCTTGCGGCTGGAGATGAAGACGCGGTGGCCGTCGGTGTCCACGCCCAGGTACATGGCGACGTGGTCCAGGTGGTTGCCGGTGCGGTGGTCCATCTTGAAGAACAGGAGGTCGCCGGGCTGGACCACGTCGATGTTCTGGGGACGGGTGTACCAGGGGGACGGGCCGGACAGCTTCAGGATGTCGACGCCGACGTCCGAGCGGGCCATGCCGTCGGCGCTGCGCGGCAGGCCGTCGCCGGAGGCGTTCGTCGACATCAGCGGATAGCGGGCCCGGTAGCCCCAGACCATCCGCATGAACCCGGAGCAGTCCAGGGCGCGGTAGCGCTCCTTGCGCGCCACCATCGTGGTGCCGTCGCGGAAGGTGTAGTCGATGCCCAGGTAGTCGTAGAAGTCGTTCTGTTCGAGGCGGTCGACGCCGTCCTCCTTGTAGGGGCCGAAGACCGCGTCGCCCGCGTACGGGACACCCTCGTCGTCCTTCTTCACGGGTGCGCCGTCGACGTACTGGAAGGCGAACGCGAAGATGTCGTCCTCCTCGCTGCCGTAGTACTCCTTGAACCAGTCCTTGAACCACTGCTCCTTCTCGGCGCCCTTGCCCCAGGCCTCCGGCATCAGGCGCACCCAGTCCTGGGTGACCACGCGGGACTGGGTGTTGGCCGGCTCGGTGAAGGTGCGCGAGGGCCCCCGGAGGGTCGCGGTGCGGGCCCCGTCGGTGAAGGTGGCCAGGATGTCGCCGTTCTCCCCGCGCAGCACGGAGCGCGTCGGATTGTTCAGGCGCTCCCAGGTCTGCTTCCCGGTGGCCTTGCCCGAGTTCTCCAGGTCGGGCGTGTCGGTCACGGCCTGCACGGCCGGGACCTTCGCCTGCTCGTCCTTGCGGAGTTCGTAGGTGAGGTACGAGCTGCCCGCGAGCAGCGCGAGGACCGTGAACGTGTGGAGGACGGGGCGGCCTTTGCTCTTCGGCATGGTGACGGCTCCAGGGGTGTGCGGAAGTCGGGCGGGCTCAGGCGGACGGCATGGCGCCGAGCAGGATTCCGGCGGTCAGCACGACGTAGGTGGCGAGGGTGACCGTGCCGGTCGACAGCAGCGTGGCCCCCTTGGGCTGGCGCACCAGCTGGTAGCCGACGAGACCGGGCACGATGAAGCCGAGGGTCTGGTTGGCGTAGAGCAGCGGGAACTCCATCTGGAGCACGATGATCACGGTGGCCTGGATCAGCACGCCGCTCAGCACGACGGCCGCGAACAGGCGCTTGCCGTAGAGGATCACGAAGCGCTGGAGCAGCAGCGTGGTGACGTACGTCAGGACCGTCACGCCGACGACCAGGGCCGCGCGCTGGAGGTCCTCGATGAGGGTGAGCGCCAGCCAGCCCGGGGTGATCATGCCGCCGGGCGAGAGGTTGGTCGTGAGGTAGCAGATCAGCGAGAACATCAGGCCCAGGCCGATGCCGATCGCGGCGATCTCGGGGGTGAGGACGGAGGGGATCAACGGGGTTCTCCTGGGCTGTACCACTGCTGGGGGTCGTCGTCGGTGCGGGTGCGGGGGACGCGCGGTTCGAACACGCCGCGGGCGGGGGGCGGCGCAGCGGGACCCGAGGGGTGCGGACGTACGGCGCCGGGGGCCGGCGACGCGCCCGGCCAGGACTCGCCGTCGTGCCCGGGCCGGTGTTCGTGCCCGGGCGGGTACGCCCGCGGTCGGAAGTGACCCTCGTACCCGGGCTCCGCGTGGGGCCGACCGTGGTCCGTGGTGCGCTGCGCGGGCATCTGCGGCGGCGCGTACCGCGTCTCGTACGCGGGCGGGTACTGCTCGTAGGGGTCGATCCGTGGCGCGTAGAGCTGCACGGTCTCGACGTGTTCGGGTACGGCCGCCGGGACGCGCGGCCGCTCGGCGGGGCGGCCGGGACCGGCGGTGGGCGCCGAGCCGCTGTCCCGGTCTGCGTCTCGGCTTCCGTCCCCGCCCGCGCCGCGCCGACGGGGCTCCTCGTCCGCGCTGTCGTCCGCGGGGAGTTCGGCGAGGTGCTCCAGGAGGTGCTCGCCCTGGCCGTGGATGTTGCCGATGGCGACCAGCGAGGTGTCGGGGCCGAGCTCGTCGAGCAGCAGCCGCATGAACTCCTCGGGGTCGCGGCGGTCGCCGCCGAGGTCGACCGCGCGGGAGCGGTACTCCGGGGGCATGGCGTCGATGGCGCTCTTGGCCGGGTGTCCGATCACGAAGACCTTGTCGGGGTCCAGGTCGGGGATGATCTCGCCCATCTGCCCGTTGCGCTCGACGCGGTCGGGGCGGCAGTTGATGACCACGTTGAGCGGGCGGTGGACGGCGCCGAGGTCGAGCAGCTGGTTGATGTTCATCAGCGTCGACTCGGGGTCGTTGGCCGCGAAGACGTTGGCGAAGCGGAGTCTCTTGCCGTCCTCGGTGACGTACCGCTCGACCGAGAGGACACCGGGGTCCGGGGGCGCGTCGTACATGCCCTGGAGTGCGGTCCGGCGGTCCACACCGAGCAGTTCGGCGACGGTGAGCGCGATCGCCACGTTCTCCTTGAAGGTGAACCAGCTGAAGCCGCGCAGCTCCTCGTCGGTGACCGACTCCGGGTTGGCGTAGACCAGCTTGCAGTCGCGGGACTCCGCCTCCTCCTTGAGGATCGCGAACCGGTCCCGCTCGGCGGTGACGCAGATGCCGCCCTCCGGCATGGACCGGGACAGTGAGCGGGCCACGTCGTCGAGGGTGGGTCCCATCTCGGCGAGGTGGTCCTCACGGACGTTGCACAGGACGCCGATGGTGGAGCGGATCAGCTTGGACTGGTTGATCTCCTGGAGCGCAGGCATGACGGCCATGCACTCGATGACCAGCGCGTCGGGGTTGTAGGCGGCCGCGCGCCGGACGATGCCGATCTGCTCGACGACGTTGGCGATGCCGAACTTGCGGTAGACCGGCTCCTCGGTGGCGTCGGGGTGGATGAAGCGGGCCGCCGTACCGGTGGTCTTGGCGACGGTGACGAGCCGCCCGCCGCGCAGGGCGCCCGCGCACAGCCGGGTGATGGACGACTTGCCGCGGATGCCGTTGACCAGCACCCGGGTGGGGATGTTGTTGAGGTTGGTGAAGTGCCGCCGTTGTTCGACGATGCCCGCGACCAGCAGGATCACGCAGCACACCAGGAGAACGGTGTAGAGGAAGAGCACGGCCGATCAGTTCCTTACGTGCTGCTCGTGAGCGGTGTCGGGGGCGCGGCGGCGCCCGGTCGGCCGGTCCCTGCGCTGCCCCTGGAGGTACTGGCGCAGGACCTCCAGGGCGCGGGTGACCGCCCCGACCTCGTCGTGGTTGCGCGGGAACAGCACGGTCCTGCGGTCGCCGTCGGCCAGCGCCTCGGCCTGGTCGGCCAGGGCGCGTAGCGGCCGGGCCACCACGATGTGCATCCACCCGAGGCAGGCGACCGCGGCGGCGGCGCCCAGCAGCCCGGCGAGGACGGTGCGGTGCTGGACGTCGTACTCCGGGATGGCGAGCCGGTCGGCCGGCTGCCAGCTGACGACGGTCCAGCCGAGCTTCTTGGCCGGGCCGCCGCCGACGAAGGGGGCCGCGGCCGCGATCTGCACCCCGCCCTCGCGGTAGAGGACGCCGGCGGGGTGCGCCGACTTGCCGACCTTCTGGCCGGCGGCGAGGACGAGATCCTGGAGGCGCTCGCTGGGCAGCGACTGGAAGGCGAGGTAGCCGGTGTTGCCCGCGATGATCTGTCCGTGGTCGTCGACGACGCGTACGACGCCGAGGCCGGGCCTCTTGAGCATCGAGTTGAGGAAGTCGATCCGGAACTCGCCGACCACCGCGGAGCCGTCACGGCCGGGGATCTCGGCGGTGCCGGCCACGATCGGCTTGGTGCCGCCCTGGCCGAGCAGCCGCAGCGGGTCGGCCTCGGCGGGCTTCGGTCCGGCCTCGCGGGGCTTGTCCCCCACCCGCGCGACCACGTGTCCGGAGGCGTCGACGACGTAGAGCGACTGGTAGCGCAGATGCTGGTTGAGGGTGCGGTCCAGCACCTTGGTCATCTCGGCCGGGGTGGTCCGGTCGCCGATCAGCGAGGCCACGGACTGGAGGTCGGCCTCGCCCTCGTTGAGCGCGCGGCGCACCCGGTCGGTGAGGGTGTCGGTGCGCTCGCGCTGGTCGTTCACGAGCTGCTGCGGTACGACGACGGTGCCGTCCGCCCGGTTGAGGACGAGCAGCAGCGGGACCGACCAGGCGAGCAGCAGGACGGCGCTCACGGCGAGCAGGGCACGGGTGCCGACGCGGCGCAGTCCGCGCCCGGCGGGGGCCGGCCCGGTGTCCTCGGCGGGCTCGCCGAGGAGCTGGCGGCGCAGGCGTTCCAGGGCCGTGCCGATCCTGCGGGCCTCGCCGTACCCGGGGACGCTCACCGGGCGGTCCAGGTCGCCGCGGGTGAGCCGGCGCGATTCGAGGAAGAGCCGGATGAGCGGCCGCTGGACCGTGCCGAGCAGGACGGCGACGGCGATACCGCCGATGACCAGCAGGGCGCCGGCGGCGACCAGCCAGAAGACGGACGAGGTGGAACGGGTGGGGTCCTCGGCGACCTTCACCATGGCGACGACGGTGAGGCCGAGGGCGGTGGCGGTGGTGCTCTCGCCGGGCTGCGGGGAGGAGAGGGTGGCGTATCCGGCGACGGACCGGTCGCTGAGCCAGGTGCCGCCGAGCAGGCTGCCGCTCACGCCCAGGTAGCCGCCCGAGCCGGGTTCCTTGGTGCTGAGGGGCTGTCGGCCGGCCTGGGCGGAGGCCTGCTTCGCGAAGGACTTGAGCTGCTTGGTGGAGGCGGCGACCTCCTTGCGCTGGAGCTCGGTGAGGACCTGCTCGGGCTCGGGGATGCCGTCGCTGCTCAGGATCGCCCCGGAGCGGTCGACGACGGCGATCGCCCGGAACTGGCCGAGGCTGATGCCCGGGAACTTGAGGCTGTTGGACGCCACGAGGAGCAGCTGGGGTCTGCCCGGCCAGGACAGCAGCGCGAAGGACAGCAGCCGGACCTCGCCGTTCTCCAGGCGCACCATGCGCGGGGCGAGTCCGCCCTCGGCGCCGAGCGTGGACCGGTCGAGGGAGGTCAGCGGGACGGTCTCGCCGCGGGCCGCGACGAGTTTGCCCGAGCGGATCTCGATGACCGCGGTACCCATCCACTTCTGGTACGTGTTGCCCAGTTTGTCGAGCACGGTGTCGCCGGAGACCGGGTCGCCCGCGCTGAACAGGCCCGCGGCGCGGTCGAGGTCGGTGACCGACTCGTCGATGGAGGCGCGCAGCGCGATCGCGCCGTCCTCCGCGAAGTGCTGCTGGGAGGTCTGTACGGCCTTGGGCAGGCTGGTGTCGCCGGCCGGTCCGAGCACGAGTGCGGTGACGGCGGCGAGCGAGAGGAGGAGCGCCGACAGGACCGCTATGGGCGGACGTATGCCGCCGAGCAGCGACATATCAGCTCTGCGGCGAGCACGGTGCTGCCGCGCCGGGGGCATGAGCGCCAACGGACGGGTCCTCTCGAGGGGGGTGGTGCGGGCGGGCGCGCCGAGGCGGCCCTGACGGCCGTGCGCGAACGGCACGGGGCATCAGTATGAGCCAGGTGAGAAAGAAGTGAGAAAATCGTGTCTTTGCGCGTGTCAGACCGGCGAGCCTGCCAAGGGGTTGTACGGATCCAAAAGTGATCTGAACAACATCGGAACCCCGGCTGAACCGGCGCGGACGCGCCCGGCCCGGCGGGCCGGGCGCGGATTCCCGTCTCCCGCGACCCCGCTCAGCCGGGCATCTCCGTGAGCGGCTGGAGGCCGTCCTTCGCGGCGCCGCGGTTGAGCATGGTGCCCTCGGTCCGCTCGAAGGCCAGCCGGAGCCGGGACCGCTCCTGGTCGCTCAGGTCGTCCCGCTTCAGCTCGGCCGCGACGTCCACCAGCCGGTAGTTCTCGACCTGGCCCTTGGCCGGGGCGGCGGGGGTGCCGTCCGCCGTGATCTCGGCGTCCGGCGGGATCTCCACGAGGGTCGGCTCGTAGCGGGGCTCGACCTCCCATGTGCCGCCGCGCTCGGTGAAGGTGAACCAGCCGATCACCCCCTCCTCGGTCAGTCCGGTCGGCACGTCGTGGCGGGCGACCTGGTTGCCGAGGCCGTACGCGATCCAGGTGCCGTCGACCTTCTCCATCGGCTGCACGACATGCGCGTGATGCCCGATGACCAGGTCGATGCTCGTCTCCCGGGCCAGTTGCCGGGCGAACTCGAGCTGCGGGGTCGAGGGGTTGGGGTGGTGCTCACGACCCCAGTGGATGGAGAGGATGACGACCTCGGCGCCGGCCGCCCGGGCCCGCTTCTCGGCGGTCTTGATCCGGCCCAGATCGTTCTGGTTGACCAGCCAGGGCTTGTCCTTCGGCAAGGTGTGGGCGTTGAACCCGAAGGCGAAGGAGAGCTGCGCGACCTTGACGCCCTTGACGTCCATGATCAGCGGGGTGAGCGCGTCCTTCTCCGTGCGGAAGGAGCCGGTGTGCTTCAGGCCCGCGGCGTCCAGCGTGTCCAGGGTCCGCTTCACACCCGTGTACCCGTGGTCGATCGAGTGGTTGGACGCGGTCGAGCAGGTGTCGTAGCCGACGTCCTTGATGGTGGTGGCTATCTGCGGCGGCACGAGGAAGTTCGGGTAGCTCTCGAACGGGCCACCGGGTTCGCCGATCACCGGCTCCATGTGGCAGATCGCCAGGTCCGCCTTGCTGATCACCGGCTTGATCCCGGCCATGAGCGGGCCGAAGTCCAGACCCTCGACACCCTGGCCGGTCTTCTCCGCGTCCGCCTTCGCCTGGTCGATCAGCTGCGGATGGATGAGGATGTCACCCGCCGCGGCCACGGTGAACGACCGCCCGTCCCCCTGCGCCCCCGACTCCGAGCCACCGCTTCCGACGAGTCCGCATCCGGCCAGTACGGCGACGAGGAGGAGCGGGGTCAGCAGCGAGGGCAGGATGGGGTGTCTTCGGCGTCTGTTCACCGAGATATCTTGATACAGCCATGAGGGCCAGCCGCTCCAGAACGATAACGATCGCAACACTTCTCCTGCTCATCGCCGCCGTGACGGGAGGGGTGACGGTGGTGCTCCGGGGTTCCCGCGACACCGGCGCGGCGGCCCCCTCCGGGCGTACCGGGGACGGTCCGCCACCGGTCGACCTGGCCCGCTCCGTCGCCGCGTACACCGACCGGTTCACACCGGACGGCGGCTACCGGCCACCCAGCCGTATCGAACGGCAGACCGTCGCAGCGGGGGTGGCACTCCTCCTCGACCACCGGATCGACCAGGCCGAAGAACGACTCGCCGAGGTGGACTTCGCCGTCCGGACCGTGACCGACAGTGCCACCGGCCGAGGGTTCGCGGAGGTGTACGACCGTGTCGACCAGGGGCCGGCGCCGCGCGGCTGGGGCCGCGTCCTCCTGGACCTCGACCATCCCGTCCGCTGGTCCGTGCAGGTGCCCCACCCGGTCGCGGACCACGACACCGAACTGCTCGGCGTCCGCGTACTGAGGGGGACTCCGGGCGGTCTGCTGATCATCGCCGGAGCACATCGCAAATCCGGCGAGGGAGACGCCGCCGATGTGGCGCACCGGCGCGACACCGTCTTCGACGCGATCTGCGCCGAACTCGTCGGGCGCCGTCTGCCCGGCATCCAGCTGCACGGCTTCGCCCGGGATTCGGCCCCGCGCTACGACGCGATCGCTTCGACGGGCGCCGGAACGGACGGGCGCGCGGCGGGCCGCGCGCTCGCCGACGCGCTCCGCGCGAAGGACTTCGCCGTGTGCCGCGCCTGGGCCCGCTCCTGCCCGCTCCCCGGCCGCGACAACGTGCAGGGCCGCGAGGCCGCCGCGGCGGGAGTCCCCTTCCTCCACGTGGAACTCGCCCCGCCCCTGCGCACGGACGGCCCGCCGGCCGACCGCACGGCGCAGGCCATCGGCACGGTCACGGGCGGATGGGCCGAGGATGCGCGGGCGGGGTGAGGGTCCGCGGGGCGCGTGACGCACTGCGCAACGTCGTGATGCCCACGGCCAGCAGCCAGTAGCTCAGGAGCGCTCCCGTCAGGGCGGTCGTGCCCCAGCCGTTGGCGGCGTAGAAACGGGCCGGCGTGTTCCCGAAGAACAGGGAGGGCATGAAGGCGAGATCGACCGCCGCCAGCGCGTACGCCGTGCGGGAGGTCCAACGCGGCAGCAGACCCGTGCGGGAGATCGCGTAGGCGGTCGCCGTGAGGAACATGGCCGCCAACATGCGGGAGACCGTGCCGTACAAGATGTAGGTGCCGTCGACCGCGACCGTGGGATCGACGGGGCGGTCGGCCGCGATCACCGCTCCCGCCTCCAGCCCGCTGGAGACGAGCGTGACGATCGCGTACGCGAGTCCGGAGACGAGGGCGAGCGATCCGGCCCACGCCGTGTCGGACCGCACGACGGCGACGAGTTCACGCAGGGCTGCCATGAAGACGATCAGGCAGCCCAGCCCGAGGATTCCGATCAGCAGCCGCGACAACACGTTCGCGTCCGGCGGTGGCCCCGAGTAGAGGAAGTACAAGGGGACTTCGACGATGAAAGCGGCGGCGGCGGCGATGCCGCTCACTCCCGTCAGGCGTCGCATCATGGTCTCGTGCACAGCGTCCTCCCCCAAGCGGACCGGAACGGGAACGGGATCCGTCCCCGCCGGAAAGATGCTGTCAGCGGCGCGGGTCCGACGCCGTGGGCCTGGCACCCGGATCCGGGGTGGGTCTGCCGACACCGGGGCGTCGGCGCCCCGCCTCGGCCGGCCGGCTGACTGAGGTGACTGACTGGCTGACTGGCTGGCTGGCTGGCTAGCGCTGGTAGTCGCGGGCCTCGGCGCCCAGGACGTTCAGCAGGGCCAGCGCCTCGGCGTCGGGGGAACCCGGTGGGGCGCTGTAGAGGACGAGGTGCTGGTCGCGGTCCGTGAGGGTGAGGGCGTCGCAGTCGACGGTGATCGGGCCGACGGCCGGATGGTGGAAGGTCTTCGTCAGCATCGCCGCCGCCTGCACGTCGTGCCGTTCCCAGAGGCGCGCGAACTCGCCGCTGGAGGACCGGAGTTCGTCGACGAGCCCGGTCACCTCGGGGTCGTTCGGGTACCGCGCCAGGGTGGAGCGCAGGGTCATCACGGCGTGGTGGCGGAACTCCGTCGCGTCGGAGACGCCGTACAGAGGTGTCTCGGAGTGCTCCCTCGGGAGGAACGCCAGGCGCACGAGGTTGCGGTCCCGGGGAGCGAGCCGGGAGAAGTCCTCCATGAGCGCGGCAGCGAGGTCGTTCCAGGCGAGCACCTCGAACACGGCCGACGTCACGATGGCGGCGGTCTGCGGGAGCCGTTCCAGCAGCGCCAGGATGCTCGGGCGGACGTCACGCCGGTGCAGTCCGGTACGGCTCGGCGCGGTCCCCGCCAGGACATGGAGGTGGTCGGACTCCGCGTCGGTGAGCCGGAGCGCGCCCGCGATCCCGGCGAGGACCTCGCTCGACGGCCGCGGCGCCCTGCCCTGCTCCAGCCGCACGTAATACTCGGTCGAGATGTGCGCCAGGACCGCCACCTCCTCGCGGCGAAGTCCCGGCGTACGGCGACGTGAACCGGCGGGGAGACCGACGTCCCACGGGCGCAGCCGCTCACGACGGCTGCGGAGGAACGCCCCGAGTTCCTGCTTGTCCATCCCCCCAGTGTGCGCGCCGCCCGGTGCCGCATCCTGGTACAGCCTGTGCCTGCATCCGGCCCGCGGACCCGCCCGACACTGACGTCATGACCAACGACACCCACAGCACACCCCTCGGCCTGCTCAAGGGCAAGGTCGTGTTCATCACCGGCGCCAGCCGCGGGATCGGGGCCGCCGCGGCCCGCCTCTTCGCCGAGGAGGGCGCGGCGGTCGTGCTCGCCGCCCGGGGCACGGACGCGCTCCGGCAGGTCGTCGCCGGCATCCGCGCCGACGGCGGCACCGCCGATGCCGTGACCGTGGACCTCGCCGACCGGGCGAGCATCCACGCGGCCGTCGACCGCGTGGCAGAGCTGCACGGCCGGCTCGACGGCGCGTTCAACAACGGCGCCGCGATCCAGCACCCCGGCCCGCTCGACACCACGAGCGAGGAGGACATCGAGGAGCAGTTCGCGGTGAACTTCCGGGCGCACTGGACCGCGATGACACTCGAAGCCGCGCTCATGCGCAGGGGCGGCGGCGGGGCGATCGTGAACACGTCCAGCATCGGAAGCCGTCGCGCGAACCCCCGGCTGCCCGCGTACGGGGCGATGAAGCGCGCCCTCGACAGCATCACCGAGACGGCGGCCGTCACCTGGGCCCCGCAGGGCATCCGCGTCAACGGCATCACCCCCGGCGGGACCGCCACGCAGATGATCGACGCGTGGGAAGCGGCAAGCCCAGGGGTCGTCGAGCAGATCAACGCCACCATTCCGCTGGGACGGATGGCCGAGCCCCGCGAGGTCGCCGAGGTGGCCGCGTGGCTGCTCAGCGACCGGGCCTCGATGGTGACCGGAGCGATCGTGCCGGTGGACGGCGGCGCGGGCGCCTGAGCGGAATGGGTCGCCCAGGGCCAAGGACGGACGGCCCACGGAGGTGCGGACGGACGGGCCCACGGATGTGCGGACGGGCGGGCCCACCGTTTCGCGCGGACGGACGAGCCCGCAGCTGACCGATGACCCGCGGTTCACCGATGACCCGCGCCGCGCCGAGGGCCCCACCCTTCACCGATGACCCCACGCTTCACCGATGGCTCACGGAGCGGCTGACCTCGCTCCACGCGCGGGCCTCCGCCAGCCGCGCCTCCTCGGACGTGAGCGCGAGGTCCAGGGCGTCGGAGCCGAGCAGCAGACGGCGCGGGGGCTGCTCGGCGGCCACGGCCTCGATCACGGCGCGCGCCATCCGCACCGGGTCGCCGGGCTCCTTGCCGTCGTAGTCGGCTCGGCGCCGCAGCATCGCCCCGACCGTCTCCTCGTAGTCGCGGGTGACCGGGGCGGCCGACGTCGCCGCGCCCGCGGTCCAGCCGGTGCGGATACCGCCCGGCTCCACGATGATCACATCGATGCCGAAAGGCGCCACTTCGTTGGCCAACACCTCCGAGAAGCCCTCGACTCCGAACTTGGCGGTCTGGTAGGCGCCGAGTCCGGGCGTGCCGCCGACCCGGCCGCCGACGGAGGAGATCTGGACGACGGTTCCGGACCGCTGCGCCCGCAGCACGGGCAGCGCGGCGCGGGTCACGTTGATCACGCCGTACAGATTGGCCTCGATCTGGGCCCGGAACTCGTCCTCCGGGAAGTCCTCGATCGAGCTGCTGGTGGCGTAGCCCGCGTTGTTGACCACGACGTCCACGGTGCCGAACCGCTCCACCACGTCCGCCACCACCTCGCGCGCCTCGGCGGGCGCCGTCACGTCCAGCGCCACGGCCGCCAGGTGCTGCGGGCACTCCGCCTCCAGGTCCGCGAGCGCCCCGGGCGTGCGCGAGGTCGCGACGACGCGGTGCCCGGCCCGCAGCGCCTCGACGGCCAGCGCCCTGCCGAGCCCTTGGGAAGCTCCGGTGATCAGCCACGTCTGCGTCATGTCGTACTCCTCGGGATCGTCTCTCCGACTGCCTCGACCAGCAGGGGAGCAACTCGAATGTAGCTCATTTTTCAGTAACCGCAACATCAGTGTTGCAGATATCGAGGAGATCGCATCCTATGTAGAGTTATTTGTGCGCCAACTGCAACGATCCGTTACTCTGTCGCCATCATGAGAGCCGACGCCGCCCGCAACCTCGTCACCGTCCTGCGCACCGGGGCACGCCTCCTCGCGGAGGACCCGAGCACATCGATGGCGGCCATCGCCACGGCCGCGGGAGTCGACCGGACGACCGTCCACCGCCGCTTCGCGAGCCGGGAGGCGCTGCTGCGGGCCGTCTTCCAGGCCAAGCTCGACGCGTCGGAACGCGTCCTCGACGAGGCCCGCCTCACCGAGGCCCCGGTTCCCGTCGCCCTCCACCGCTACCTGGAGGGGATCATCCCGGTCAGCCGCGACTGGCCCGTGGACACGCGCCGGATGATGCAGCAGGACCCCGCGGCACGGGACCGCCGAGACGCGCTGAGCGAGCGCCTCGACGCCTTCCTGCGACGCGCCGCCGCCGAGGGACATCTCCGCGCCGACGTCGACTCGGCCTGGACCTACGCCGCTCTGGGCCGCCTCGTCGACACCGTCGCCCACGACTTCCCGACCCTGGACGCCCCCCAGGCGGCGGACCTCGTGGCGGACACCTTCCTGAACGGCTTCGGCGCACGGTGAAGCGCCGGACCGCCCGGTGAAGCGCCGCACCGCCCGGTGAGCCGAAACCGCGAAACGGCGGTCGTGACGAGACGTCGTCTGGTTCGCTGACCCCGTCGCCCAGAATCGACGGAGGGCTCGTGGACGCAGGCAGGGACGGCTTCCTGGAATCCGAGCCGACGCGCCCCACACGCTTGACGGCGCAGCCCGTCCGGCGCCACGGCACCGGCGCCGCGGCGACGGACGGCGCCGATCCGGCGGAGATCGAGTTCGCCGTCGACGCCGCCTGGGACGCCGTCACCGACTCCCGCGAACGCGGCGACGCCGCGCGCGAGGCGCGCGCCCTGACGGTCCTCGCCCAGGCCCTGGAGGAGGCCGGCCGGTCGGCCGAAGCCGATCACTTCCACCGGCGGGCCGATGCCGTCGCTCCCAGCGCGGCCGTACGCGTGGCCCAGGCCGGGATGCTCATGGAACGCGGCCTCGACCTGCAGACGATCGGGGGTGACCCCGACACCGCCTGGGGCGCATGGCTGGGAAAGGACGCACGGGAAGCCGCGATCGTCAGGCGACGCGAAAGGGCGCTCGCCGCCGCCCAGAGCGCGTTTCGCCAGGCAGGGAGGGTCTTCCGGACGGCCGGTGAACCGGGGTGGGCCGACGACGCGGCGCACCGGGCGCACGCGCTGTGGCCCTCCCGACTCAGGCAGTTCTCCTGGCAGTTGGACGTCCTCATGCCGTACGCGGAGGAGGCGGACGCCTACAGCGACGACGGCGGCGGCCCTACGACGCCCTCCACCGCCGAACTCGCCGCACCGGAGCCCGAACACGGCCGAGGTGCGGAGGCCGCGTTCCCGTCGGTGTTCGAGGAGATCGTCGTCGGCTTCCTCGCCGTCAAGCTCCTCGGGCCGTTCCTGGAGGCCTTCGCGGGAAAACTCGGCGAGCGGCTCGGGGAGTCCGTCGCCCAGGTGCTCGGGCGCATCAGGGTGACACGTCGACGTGACGCGGCTGCCAGGAATCTGGAGATCGAGGACGGGGAGAGCCGCCGCCCGACCACCGTGGCCCTGCCGGAGGACTTCACGGAGGAGGCCCGACTCGCCCTGATCGAGCTCGACATCACCGCGGACGCGGTGCGCGGGACGACCCTGCGCTGGAACCAGGACACGCAGACCTGGCAGGCGGCCGACGCCGAAGAGGTGTGAAGCCGTCGGCCGAGAGGGCCGGCGCGCGTGCTGCGGTGGACGACGAAAGCCGTGAGACACCAGGGGCACACGTCCGGCTCGTCGTGACACGCGCCACCAACTGCGGCCGGTTCACGCCCCGTTCACCACACAACCATCCGCCGTTGCCGTGGGTCTCACAGGCGAATCTCATCCGCGCGCATGCGACTTCGATCCGCTCGCGCCCCCCAAGGAGGAATCGTGGGCATCCGCCGACCCGCCATCTCGACCGCCGTAGCCGCCGCCCTGATCGGCACCTTCAGCGTACCGATCATCGCCGGTGCGGCCTCCGCCGAGAACGGCACCGCCACCGTGCGCGAGGACTTCAACGGCGACGGATACGAGGACGTCGCCATCGCCGCTCCCCTCGCCAAGGTCGCCGGCCACACCAAGGCCGGTTACGTCGCGATCAGTTACGGCTCGGCCGACGGCCTCAAGCCGGCCCGCACCACGGTCATCAGCCAGGACACCCCGGGTGTTCCCGGCCCTGCCGCCGACGACGCGGCGTTCGGCTACCTCATGACCGCCGGCGACCTGGACGGCGACGGCCTGACCGACCTCGCCCTCGTGGCCCACGGCTACCGGTCCGAGGACAACACCAGTGGCTCGGTGATCATCCTCTGGGGCCGTAAGTCCGGTATCTCCGGCCAGGACGCGGTCCGCGTCCCGGCACCCTCCGGCGCCACCGTCGGCGACGACCTCACCGCGGGCGACTTCGACGGGGACGGCCACCTCGACCTGTTCATGAGCCGCAACGAGGAGTACGACGACCACGACGTCCTCTACGGCCCCTTCGACCGCGACGGCTCCCCCGCCCGCGAGCAGACGCTGACGGTCTACAGCACCGACAACTTCATCAACACCACCGCCGCGGGCGACTTCAACGGCGACGGCATCGAGGACCTCGCCACGTTCTACGTCTACGAGGACCACGCCGAGGGCGGCAAGCTCTGGCTCGGCACCCCGCAGGGTCTGTCGACCGTCCCGCAGCGGCTGCCCTCCGCGGCCAGCACCGCCGTCGGCGACTTCGACCAGGACGGCTACGCCGACCTCGCCACCCGCCTCTACCTCGACAACGACACCGAGACGGAAGACTCCGGCACCGTCAGGATCTACTACGGCTCGCCGGCCGGCCCCAGCCAGACCCGTACGCAGACCATCACCCAGAACACCGCCGGCGTGCCCGGCGTCGACGAGGTCGGCGACGCCTTCGGACGGCGCATGAGCACCGGCGACGTCAACGGCGACGGCTACCCCGACCTGGCCGTCGGCGTGCCCGGCGAGGCCATCGGCACCCGGGACGAGGCCGGCTCCGTCGTCCTCCTCAAGGGCGGCAAGAACGGCCTCACCGGCACGGGCGCGCAGGCCTTCCACCAGGACACCGCGGGCGTGCCGGGTGTCGTGGAGGCGGGCGACCGATTCGGCTGGGCGGTGCGGCTGCTGGACATGACCGGTGACGGCAAGGCGGATCTGGTCGCGGGCGCCCCCGGTGAGGACCTCGGCCTGGTCGTGGACGGGGGCGCGGCATGGCTGCTGCCCGGCACGGCCGGCGGCCTCACCGCCACCGGCTCCGTCACGCTGAACCCGATGGACCTCGGGGCACCGGCCACGCAGGCGGAGTTCGGATACGACCTCGACAAGGACAACTGACAGGGCAGCCCACCTGGGTGTTCGCCCGACTGACCCGATAGGGTGAGGGCAGGTGTGCCGGGAAGTCTGGTCGGCCGGAAGCCGGAGCGGCTTCCGACATTCCAGGGGGACGGCATGCGCAGCGTCGGTACGGTTCTGGCCCTGGTGGTCCTCGCCACGGTGGTGGCCACCTTCGCGCGCCGCTGGCGCATCCCCGCCCCCTCCCTCCTCGTGGTCGCCGGCCTGGCCGTGGCCCTGCTGCCGGGCACCCCGCGGATCGAGATCAGCCCGGAGGTCATCGGGCTGGTCGTCCTGCCACCGCTGCTGTACGCGAGCGCCGAGGACATGCCGTGGCGGGAACTGCGCGCCGTGTGGAAACCGGTCGGGGTCCTCGCCATCGGCCTGGTGCTGGCGTCGGCCGCCGCGGTGGCCGCCGTGGCCACCTGGCTGACCCCGTTGTCCTGGCAGATGGCGTTCGTCCTCGGCGCGGTGCTGTCCAGCACCGACCCGGTGGCGGTGACGGCGCTCGGCCGCAGGCTCGCCCTCCCGCCCCGGGTGCAGGTCCTGGTGCAGGCGGAGAGTCTGTTCAACGACGCCACCTCCCTGGTGCTGGTCCGGGTGGCGGCGGGCATCGCCATCGCCTCGACCGCCCCCGACTGGGGTGCGGCAGGCGGCGAGTTCGTGCTGCTCGCGGGCGGCGGCACGGTGATCGGGGCCGCGCTGGCCGGGGTGGTCGCGCTGATCCGGCGCCGTACCGAGGATCCGGTCCTGGAGACGGTGATCGCCCTGGTCACCCCGTACGCCGCCTATCTCGTCGCGGAGGCCGCGGGAACCTCCGGAGTGACCTCCTGCGTGGTGGCGGGGATCGTCCTGGGCGGCCGCGGCGACCGCCTCACCAGCGCCCGCATCCGGCTCCAACTGCACGCCGTCTACGGCACGGTCGTCTTCCTGCTGGAGAGTGTCGTCTTCAGTCTCATCGGTCTGGCCCTGCCCTCGCAGGTGCGGGCCCTGGTGGACGGTGACGGCGCCTGGCCGCTGTACGCCCTCGGTGTCGCCGCCACACTCGTCGCGGTACGCCTGCTGTGGCTGGCACCGCTGTCGGCGGTCGTCCAGCGCAAGGGCGGGATCGGCCGCCCGAACTGGCGGATCCCGATGGTGCTGACCTGGGCGGGTACGCGCGGGGTCATGCCGCTGGCCGCCGCGCTGTCCATCCCGGAGGTCGCGCGGAACGGCACGCCGCTCGGCGAGCGGCCGCTGGTGCTGGTGCTCACCACCTCGGTCGTGGTCGTCACGCTGGTGGTGCAGGGTTTCACCCTCGCCCCGGTGGTCCGCGCCTCCGGCATCGCCCTGGAGCCCGCGCACACCGCGCGCGAGGAGGCCGAGGCCCACTCCCGGATCGCCCGCGCCGGCCTCTCCCGCCTGGAGGAACTGGGGGAGGCGGAGGCCGTACCCGCGGTCGTCCTCGACCGGCTGCGCCGGGGTCTGGTCGCCCGGATCGACGACGCCCGCGACCGGCTCTCCGGCAACGACGGCGCCGCCGGGGCCGTCGAGTCCACGGACCAGGTCTACCGGCAGCTCCGCCGCGACCTGATCGTCGTCGAGTCGGCCGAGTTGCAGCGCCTGTACGACACCCACCGCATCAGCGACACCAGCCGCCGCAAGCTGCAGCGCACCCTGGACCTCGAGGAGGCCAGGCTGACGGACTCCTGACCTCGCCCGGCCCCCGTCCGGCACCGTCTTCGACGGACCTCGGGCGCGCGGCGTCAGGGGAACTCGTGCACCACCTGGATCTCGCCGACGATATGGGCGTTGAAGTCGTCCAGGTCCTCGGCCGGAACCCAGAGTTCGAGGATGGTCCGGCCGCCGGCCTGCTGGACGGGGTACCGGCTCACGAAGTCCGACTCGACCTCGAAGCGCGTGACATAGCCGGCTCCGCTGTGCTTCACGTTCCAGTCCCGCGCGATCCTGATGGCGTAGTCCTCGTCGAGGACCGGGTAGAAGATCGGCTGCTCCGGCAGGCGAGGCGGCCAGGCACGCCAGTCGAGCTCACGCACGAGAGCGAGCTCCTTGGGGCCGGTCGGGCGCCAGAGGGTCGTCGTCGGGTTGCGGCCGGTCATCTGCATCGCCTTCTGGACGGGGGCCGTGCCGGTGCGGCGGGTGGCCCGGGGACCGGACCCTACCGGTGGCCCGAAGCCGGCAGCCACCGGGTTTCCCGCCCTCGGCCGGCTCCGTGACCGGCGCCGTCTCAGCGCCGCCCGCTCCCGGCGCCCTGCGAATTCCCGTTGCGGCCCGCGGACTTCAGTGCGTCGAGGAACAGCGCCCCGGCCAGGAGTCCCGCGCTGCCGCGGGGGCTCCAGCCACGCGCCCGCAGGGCCTCGTCCAGTGCGGCGAGCGCCGCGGCGCCGGCCGGGGTCGCGGTGCCCCCCGCCTCCAGAACCGCCTGGACCTCGCTGTGCACCTGGCGCAGGCCCGACGGACCGGCCGTGTGGAGGAGTTCGCTGTCGCGCAGGCTGGCCATCACGGCGAGGAGGGCGTCGAGGCGTGCCTGGGTCTCGGGGGCACCGGATCTGCGCGTGGCGGTGAGGACGTGGAGGGCGCGGCGTACGTGCGGGAAGCCCGCGCGTGCCTCGCCGCGGGCGCCGGCGGCGCCGTACCGCACCGACATGGCCGAGCCGTGCGAGGGACGGTGCGGGGCGCCGGGGTCGGGGTGTGCGGCGATCCGCCGGACGGTGGCCGTGATGTCGTCGCTGCCCGTGGAGGGGGTGAGGGCGGCGCCGGCCACGAGCAGGCCGAGGGTCCACAGCGCTCCGCGGTGGCCGCCGCCGGCCAGCCGCAGGGAGTGCTCGGTGCAGCGTCCGATCGCCCCGAGTTCGGCGCGCAGCGCCGCGCTCGGCTCCCCGGTGCGGCGTGCGGCGGCGGCCATCGCGGTCAGTCCGGAGGTCATGGCCCCGGCCGACCAGCGCAGGGCGTGGTGGTCGTGGCCGGTGACCCGGGCGGCGGGGTCGCGCGGGTCGGGCAGTCCTGGCTTGGGGGCCAGGTCGAGTTGGTCGGTCAGCGCGGACACGGCGGTCTCGGCGAGCCGGCGGTCCCGGGGCGTGAACATGGTCATCATGGCGACTGCGTGTCCGGCTGGATGGGGGCGGAGGTGCGGTCAGGGGGCGGTGCGCGGCACCGGCCGAGGGTGCGGCTACGCCGTCGCCGAGGGTGAGGGCGCGGGTGAACCGCCGCCGGGGAAGCCCCCGTCGTCGCCGTCGTGGGTGGCGTCCGGGTCGACGCCCACGGTGATGAACGCGCGGACTCCCCTGCCGATCCGCCTCTTGTCGTAGTGCAGCGTCAGCAGGCCGCCGGTGGCGCCGCTCTGGTCGTACAGCATGTCCTCGGTGAGGGTGACACGGGTGACGGTGCTGGTGGAGTACGGCGTCAGCTCGGCGGCGGCCAGGACCGCTTCCTCCTCGAAGTAGAACTGGCCGGTGTGGCAGGTGTGTCCGCCCTCGTAGCCGCCCTCGGTCCAGGCGCCGCCGACGTGCACCTTGGTGTGGATGTGCACCGCCCGGCCCTGGTACCAGCCGGGGAGGACGGTCTGGAAGCGGACTCTTCCCTGGTGGTCGGTGCGCCAGGTGCCGCGCAGGTACCGCGTGTCGTCGGTGGGCTCCTGGTGACCGCCACCCCCGCCGCCGCCACCGGGACCGCCGGTGGGTGTGTCGGTGGGGCTGTCGGTCGGACCGCCGGTGGGGCCGCCGCCCGAGCCGCCGCCGGAGCCGGTGGACTCGTATCCGGAGTAGACGCCGAGCGCGTCGCAGTGCCAGATGTCGACGGCCGCGTTCCGCAGCGGCCGGCAGGTCTCGGAGTCGATCACCTTGATGTTCAGCGCGAGCCGGATGCCCGGCTTGCCCTCGGTGACGTTCGTACGGAGCTTGTCGGCGTCGATGTAGTACGGACCCTCGATCGACTCCGAGGTCAGCCGGTAGCAGACCTCACCCGTGGTGCTCGTCGAGTCGGCGGTGCCGGCCGGTGCCGCCTCGGCGACGGCGTTCGTGGCGAGCAGACCTCCCGCGCCGGCCCCGGCCACCACGGCACCGCCCGCGGCGAGCACGCGGCGGCGGGACGCGGTGCCGTCGGGGCGCACGTCTTCCTGAGTCATCGTCATCCACTCCCTTCACGGGCGGCGGTCTGCGGCGACCGGCCTCGAGACACTCACTGTGCGGGGCGGACCTGAGGCGCAGCTGAAACGGGTGTGGCGGATGGGGAATTCGAGCCATCGGCGACGACCGCCTACCGCGGGTCCGGCTCAGGAGTCCCCTTCCGGCGACGCCGGGTGCCCCTCGACCGGATGCCCGGTCAGCGGCAGCACCACCGTGAACTCCGTGTCCCCCGGCGCGCTGCGCACGTCGATCCGGCCCCCGTGCGCCCGGGTGATCGCGGCGGCTATGGCGAGTCCGAGGCCGGTGCCGCCCGGCCGGCCGGCGGTCCGGGTGCGGGAGGCGTCGGCGCGGGTGAAGCGTTCGAAGACCGAGGGCAGCAGCGCGGCCGGGATGCCGGGGCCGTCGTCGTGGACGTGTATCTCGCACCGGTCGCGGGAGGCCACGGCGGTCACGCCGATGTGCGTGCCGGGCGGTGTGTGCGCCTGCGCGTTGGCCAGCAGATTGGCCAGCACCTGGTGGAGCCGCGCGTGGTCGCCGACCACGCTGACGGCGGGACCGAGCCGCAGCGCCACCTGCCACCGGTGGTCGTCCCCCGCCGCGCGGGCGTCCCATACGGCCTCGGCGACGAGGGTCGCCACGTTGACCTCGGCCCGTTCCAGCCGACGGCCCTCGTCGAGGCGGGCGAGCAGCAGCAGGTCCTCCACCAGGGCGGTCATGCGCGCCGACTGGGCGGACACGCGCCGCCAGGCCACCTCGGGCGCCGTCCTGGCGCTGCCCGCCGTCATGAGCTGGGCGTAGCCCGCGATCGAGGCCAGCGGGGTGCGCAGTTCGTGGCCGACGTCGGCCAGGAAGCGCCGCATCCGTTCCTCGGTGCGCTGCCGCCCGGCCAGCGACCTCTCCACGTGGTCGATCAGCCGGTTGAGGGCGGCCGCGACCTGCCCGGTCTCGGTGCCGGGGTCGGCGTCGCGCGGGGAGACCCGGCTCAGTCCGGTGATCTCGCCCCGGTCCAGGGGGACCCGGGCGACCTCCGCGGCGGTCGCGGCGACCCGGCTGAGCGGCCGCAGTTGCCGCCCGACCGTCACCGCGCAGATCCCTCCCGCGAGGACGAGCCCCGCCGCCGCGATGACCGTCTCCAGCATCACCAGGCGGCGGATCAGGCGCTCCCCCTCGGCCGTGGGCAGCCCCGCGACCACCGGAGTGCCTCCGTCGGACAGCGCGGTCAGCCGGTAGGTGCCGAGGCCTGGCACCACGCGCGTGTGCGGGGAGCCGTCCAGCGGGAGCGCGTCGAGCGCCGCGCACTGGGCGGCGGACAACTGCCGGCGGCGGCCGTGGTGGTCGACCACGCCGCCGACCAGGACGCGGCCGCGGAAGTCGGTGCGCGCGCCCAGCGTTCCGGCCGCCTGGCCGCGCAGTCGGAGGAACTGCACGCCCTGCGCGCCGCCGTTCCACACGTGCAGGACACCCTGACTGCGTTCGGCGGCCTCCACGACCCGCTGGTCGAGGTCCCTGCGCAGGTACGCGCCCTGCACCAGCACGGTCGCCACGGACATGGCCGCGCAGACGACCGCCATGAGTACGGACAGGGAGAGCGCCAGACGCGTCCGCAGGGACCGGCCGCGCCCCCGTGCCGGACCCGCCCCGCCGGGAACCGGAGTCAGCACGGTCCGGCCTCGGCCGCGCGTATGACGTAGCCGGCCCCGCGTACCGTGTGGATCATCGGGGCCCGTCCTTTGTCGATCTTCGAGCGCAGGCCGTAGATGTACACCTCGACGAGGTTTCCCTCTCCGTCGAAGGAGCTGTTCCACACGTGCTCCAGCAGCTGACTCTTGCTCAGCACCTGGCGGGGGCGGCCGACCAGGAACCACAGCAGGTCGAACTCCTTGGCCGTGAGGGTGATCGGTGTCGTCCCGCGCCACACCTTGCGGCTGTGTCTGGACAGCGCCAGGTCGCCCAGTCTGCGTTCGCCGGGGTCGGCGTGCGCGGGGTCGCCGCCCGATCCGGCGCGGCGCAGCAGCCCGCGCAGCCGCAGCATCACCTCGTCCAGGGAGAAGGGTTTGGTCACGTAGTCGTCCGCGCCCGCCGACAGTCCGTCGAGGCGGTGCTCCAGCGCGTCCCGGGCGGTGAGCATGAGCACGGGCAGTTCGGCGTTGTCGTCGCGCAGTCGCCGTAGGACGTTCAGGCCGTCGAGGTCGGGCAGCATCCAGTCGAGTACGACGGCGTGCGGATCGCACTCCCGGGCCAGGCGCAGGGCGTCGTGACCGTCGTGCGCGCTGAAGGGCTGCCAGCCCGTCTCGGCGAAGGCCTCACTGAGCACGTGCGACAGTTCGGGCTCGTCGTCGACGATGAGGACCCGAACGGCGTTGCGGTGGAGGGTTCCCAGTTGAGTCATGCCCGCGAGGCTGCTCCGCGGCCCTGTCAGAACGCTGTGTACGCGCACGCCCGTGGCTCGATGGCTGCACCCGCAGGGCGACCCGGGAACCGGGCCGACCCGGGCCACGACGGTCGGATGAACTCGCGGCCTCGGGTGCTCAGTTGTCGGTGGGCCGGTTCCGCAGCAACATGTCCAGGGAGTCGATGATCCAGTCCCAGGACTGCTGGGGGTCCGGCTTGCTGTGGTCGAAGCCGCCGGCCAGTTCCAGGCTGACGTAGCCGTGGAAGACGCTGCCGAGCATCCGTACCGCGTGCGTCTGGTCCGGCTCGGTCAGGTCGTAGCCGCGCAGGATCGCGCGTGTCATCTGCGCGTGCCGGACCCCGGCGCTGGCCGCGGCGGTGGCCGGATCGAGACGGAGCCGGGCGGCGTCGTAGCGGCCGGGGTGCTCGCGGGCGTAGGTGCGGTAGGCGTTCGCGAAGGCGGCCAGGGCGTCCTTGCCGGCGCGTCCGGCGAGGGCGTCGGCGACCCGGTCGGCGAGTTCCTCCAGGGCGAACAGGGCGATCCTGGTCCTGAGTTCCTGGGAGTTCTTCAGATGCGAGTACAGACTCGCGACCTTGACGTCGAACCGCCGGGCCAGCGCCGAGACGGTCACCTGCTCGAACCCGACCTCGTCGGCCAGTTCCGCACCGGCCAGGGTCAGCCGCTCCGGGGTCAGTCCCACTCTCACCATCAGCATCCTCCTGTCTGGCGACAACTATAAGGCATTTGCCTAAAGCTTTTAGGCAAACTAGCCTGCCTTTCATGAAGCCCCTGACCGAGCGGGAGATCCGCGCCGCCTTCGTGAACTGCACCAAGGGTCAGGCCAAGCGCCTGTTCGTCCCCCACGACCTCGACGAACGCCCCTGGGACGACCTGGACTTCCTCGGCTGGCGGGATCCCCAGGCCCCCGACCGCGCCTATCTCGTCGCCGAGCTGGACGGCCGCCCGGCTGCGCTCGCCCTGCGCTCCTCCGGCGGCGGTTCCTGGCAGTCGCGACGCAGCATGTGCTCGGTCTGCCTGACCACCCACACCGGAGGCGTCTCGCTCATGGTCGCCGCGAAGGCGGGCAAGGCCGGGCAGCAGGGCAACTCCGTGGGCGTGTACATGTGCAGCGACCTCGCCTGCCCGTTGTACGTGCGGGGCAAGAAGGACGCGGGGATCGGCGCGCGCCTGCCGGAGTCGCTCACCCTGGAGGAGAAGGTCGAGCGGACCGTCGCGCATCTCGCGGCGTTCGTCGCCAAGGTCACCGCGGAGGCGCCTCCGCGCGGCTGACCCACCGCCCCCGGTCGACCGGCCCTGCCCCCACCCGGCCGGCCTTGCGCCCGCCCTGCGGACTCGCCCCCGGCCGGCAGCCGCTCCGGGCCGACGGTCACTCCCGGCCGAGAGTCCGTCCCCGGGCGGCGACATCGAGCCAGCATGTCCCAGTGGGACACATGTCTCATCGCGACATGTGTCCCACTGGGACATCCAGGCGTACGGTGGGTCCCATGAAGGCGACGGAGCCCCTCACCCCGACCCAGGACCGGCGGCAGCGCAAGGCGCAGCAGACGCGGAACGCGCTGGCCGCGGCCGCCGTCGAGCTGATCCTCGAGCGCGGGCTCGCGGCCACGACCGTCGAGGCGATCGCGGAGCGGGCCGACGTCACCCGCCGCACCTTCAGCCGGTACTTCACCGGCAAGGAGGACGCGGCGCTGGACTTCGTCCGGGGTGACGGCGACCGCATCAACGCCCTGCTGCGCACCCGGCCGGCCGCCGAGCCGCCGCTGCTCGCCTACCGGCGGGCGGTGCGCGCGTGGCTCGCCGACCAGGAGAACCCGGCCCACCATCTGCGCCCCCGTATGCGGCGGCTGCTGACCCTGGTGGACACGGAGCCGGCTCTGTTCGCCGCCTATGAACGCATCCGGGTCGACGCCCAGGAGGAGTCGATCCGGATCATCGCCGAGCGGCTCGGCACGGACGACGTACGGGACATGCGCCCGGCCGTCGTCGTGGACGCCGCCGCCGGAGTCCTCACCGCCGCGCTGCGCATCTGGGCGCGCGGCGGCGAGGGCCACGACTCGGGAGCCGCAGACCTGGCCGCCCTGGTGGAGCGGGCCTACGACGCCCTGATCTCGGAGGCCGCCACCGCGGCCGCCGATCCATCTTCCGAAGAGTGAGACCGCACATGAGCACCACCCCCAGCACGGAGTTCACCTACGCCGACGAGTTCGCCGGCCGCACCGCCCTGGTCACCGGCGCCGCCTCCGGCATCGGCCTGGCCACCGCCCGCCGCCTTGGGGCCGGCGGCGCGAACGTCGTCATCGCCGACTACAACGCCGAGGGCGCCGAACAGGCCGCCGAGACGCTCAGGGCCGAGGGCATCAAGGCCGCCGCCGTGAAGCTCGACGTCACCGACCCGGCCTCCGTGGCCGCCGCCGTCGCCTTCGCCCAGGACACCTACGGCGCCCTGCATCTCGCCGTGAACAACGCCGGCATCGGCGGCCCCAGCGCCCCGACCGGCGCGTACGACCTCGACGCCTACAGCCAGGTCGTCCGCACCAACCTGGACGGCGTCTTCTACTCCCTGCGCCACGAACTGCCCGCCATCGAGGCGGCCGGCGAGGGCGGCGCCGTGGTCAACGTCGCCTCCATCCTCGGCTCGGTCGGCTTCGCCGGATCGTGCGCCTACGTCGCCGCCAAGCACGGCGTGGTCGGCCTGACCAAGACGGCCGCCGCCGAGTACGCGGCGAAGAACATCCGCGTCAACGCGGTCGGCCCCGGCTTCATCGAGACCCCGCTGCTCCAGGGCATGGACCAGCAGGCCTACGACGGCCTGGTCGGCCTGCACCCGATCGCCCGTCTCGGCCGCCCCGAGGAGGTCGCCGAGCTGATCGCCTTCCTGCTCTCCGACCGCGCCTCCTTCGTGGCCGGCAGCTACCACCTGGTCGACGGCGCCTACACCGCCGTCTGAGCCGCGCCGTCAGCCACAGAAAGGAGTTCGCCTCATGAAGGCACTGCAGTACCGCACCATCGGCGCCGCCCCCGAGGTGGTCACCGTCCCCGACCCCGAGCCCGGCCCCGGCCAGGTCCTGCTGAAGGTCACCGCCGCCGGCGTCTGCCACTCCGACATCGCGGTGATGAGCTGGCCCGCCGAGAACTTCCCCTACGACCTTCCCCTCACCCTCGGCCACGAGGGCGTCGGCACGGTCGCCGCGCTGGGCGCGGGCGTCAGCGGCGTGCGCGAGGGCGACGCGGTCGCCGTGTACGGGCCCTGGGGGTGCGGCACCTGCGCCAAGTGCGCGCAGGGCAAGGAGAACTACTGCCTGCGGGCCGACGCCCTCGGCATCCGGCCGCCGGGGCTCGGCGCGCCGGGCGCCATCGCCGAGTACCTGCTCGTCGACGACCCGCGCCACCTCGTGCCGCTGGACGGTCTGGACCCGGTGACCGCGGTCCCGCTGACCGACGCGGGCCTCACCCCCTACCACGCGATCAAGCGGTCGCTGCCGAAGCTGGTCCCCGGCTCGACGGCGGTGGTCATCGGCACCGGAGGTCTCGGGCACGTCGCCATCCAGCTGCTGCGCGCCCTCACCCCGGCCCGGGTGATCGCGCTCGACGTCAGCGAGGACAAGCTGCGGCTGGCCAAGGAGGTCGGCGCCCACGAGGTGGTGGTCTCCGACGCGGGCGCGGCCGCCGCCGTACGCGCCCTGACCGGGGGTCTCGGCGCGGAGGCCGTCTTCGACTTCGTCGGCGCCGAGCCGACCGTGAGGACCGCGGGCGCCGTCGCCGCCGTGGAGGCCGACGTCACGATCGTCGGCATCGGCGGCGCGGCCCTGCCCGTCGGCTTCGGCACCCTGCCCTTCGAGGTGTCCGTGTCCGCCCCCTACTGGGGCAGCCGCGGCGAGCTGATCGAGGTCCTCGGCCTGGCCCGCGCGGGCGCGGTCTCGGTGCACACCGAGACCTACTCCTTGGACGAGGCCCCGCTCGCCTACGAGCGCCTGCACGCCGGAAAGATCAACGGCCGGGCGGTCATCCTGCCGAACGCCTGACAGGGGTGAGGCGGGCGCCGGTCGCCGCCCGCCGAACCGCCGACGCGCGGTC